>CAVQRZ010000043.1:0-73656 GCA_963715335.1 uncultured delta proteobacterium | reverse complement strand
TATAGCCCCGAACAGGTGCAGATTTATAACAGAGCACCAGCGGGGTGTCAACAGCTTTTTTGGCGCTTGGCCGTGGCTCAGCTGTCCTTGAATTCGCTGTTGCTTCCCGAGGTGCTGCGGAACAGGGTGAGCAGCATCTTGAAGCGTTTAACGGCCTTGACTTCGTGGGAAATGCCGCCGGGCATGAGGATGATCTCGCCCGCTGAGACGCTGTGCGGCTTGCCGCCAATGATGATCTGCGCTTCGCCGTCCAGCACCTGGACAAAGGCGTGGAAGGGCACGGTGTGTTCCGAGAGGGCCTGCCCGGCGTCAAAGCTGAACACGGTCAGGGTCCCGGTATCATGCTGCAGCAGGGTGCGGCTGACAACGGCGCCGTCCTGGTAAGGGGTCATCTCGGCCAGGGCATAGGCCCTGGCGGGGTCGACATGGATCTTGGCAGGTTGGTCTGACATAGCTATCCTCCAATCATCTTAAGTGAGTTTGGAGTAGAGCTTATCACCCGTTGTCCGGGCCGGCATTGATCGACGTCAAGAATTAAAGGAATTTCCGTACCGCCTAAAGCTTAATGCCGGTCAGCTGGAACAGGGCTTCCTGGTACTTCTCCGAGGTCTTGGCGACGATCTCGGCCGGCAGGGGCGGCGGCGGCGCCTGCTTGCCCCAGTCGAGAGTCTCGAGATAGTCGCGGACAAACTGCTTGTCGTAGCTTGGCTGGGGGCCGCCGGGCTTGTAAGACGCTTTCGGCCAGAACCGCGATGAATCGGGGGACAGGGCCTCGTCGATCCAGATCAGGCTGCCGTCATCCATAATGCCGAATTCGAACTTGGTATCGGCGATGATGATCCCCTTGTCCCAGGCAAATTCACGGGCGCGGCTGTAGATTTCGATCGATTTTGCGCTGACCTGTTCGGCGATCTCCTTGCCGCATAGCTTGATAGCCTCGGCAAAGGAGATGTTCTCGTCGTGCGCACCGAGTTCGGCCTTGGTCGACGGGGTGAAAATAGGCTTTTCCAGGCGGTCGCTCTCGAGCAGGTTCTTCGGCAGGGGAATGCCGCAGATGCTCCCTTTCTGCTGGTATTCCTTCCAGCCGGAACCGGACACGTAGCCGCGCACGATACACTCGATCGGCAGCGGTTTGGCTTTTTTGACCAGCATGCTGCGCCCTTCCAGCTGCTCGCGGTAGGCGTGGGTCGCGGCCGGGAAGTCGCTGACCTCGGTCGCGACGATATGGTTCGGGATGATATCGGCCATCCGGTTGAACCAGAAGATCGAGATCTGGTTGAGGACCTGGCCTTTCTTGGGGATCCCCTCGTTCATGATCACGTCGAAAGCGGACAGGCGGTCGGAGGTTACGAGCAACAGGTGCTCGCCCAGGTCGTAGATGTCGCGGACCTTGCCGCGATTGACCAGGTTCAGTGTGGGCATGTTGGTTTTGAGAACGGTAGCACTCACAGTTGTTTCTCCTTGTTGATCAGGTCCTGGACGCGGGGGGAGATGGCAATCGCCGCGGCGCTGCGCAGCTCGGCCAGGCGCTGCTCAATCGCTTCGTTCTGTTTGCGGGCGAATAAGGATTTGTAAAGCTCCTGCTGCTTGGCCTCATCCAGTGCCGTCATATCGGCAGCAACGCGCTGCTTGACATCGGCAACCACGAACCGGTTCTGGATTGCGAAGACGCTGCCGATGACGGTCTGGTCTGCCGGCAGGGCAAAGGCGGCATCAAACAGCTCCTTGGAGGTGCCGAGACGCGGCACGAAGGGGCCGTAGGTCCGGGTGAACTCGCCGGTCTCCTCCATCTTGTAACCGTGCTTTTGGGCCAGCTTGGCCAGGCTCGCGCCAACCTTGAGGTCTGCGACAAGCTGCTCAGCGGCTGCTTCTGCGAGCTTGGCCGATTCTACCGCCCGGTAAGCGGCCGTGACCAGGTCCTTGACCTCGGCAAGCTCCGGGATATGGCTGGCGACCCGTTCCTTGACACCGAACAGGATCACGCCGTTCACGGTAAGGACCGGTTTGGCGAGGGCCTTGTCTTCGAGCAGGTGGGCGGCGTTGATGATCTCCTCGTTGCGGCCGATCCCGTCGATATAGCCGTCGCGGGCGAACGGTCCGGTCTCCTTGACGCCGAGGTCGTTGGCCTTGGCTGCTGCATCGAGGTCGCCGGTCTTGCGGTTGATGTTGTAGGCGTCCATGGCCTTTTCGAAAGCCAGCTGCTTGGCCTTTTCGGCGCGCAGCCCTTCCTTGACCTCGTCGCTGGCGTCGGCCAGGCTGCGCAGCCCCGGCTCGGTGTATTCCTCGACCCGGATGATATGGTAGCCGAAGGTGGTTTCCACGAGGTCGCTGGTTTCGCCCGGGTGCATGCTGAAGGCCGCATCTTCAAAAGGCTTGACCATCGAGCCGCGGGTGAAATAACCGAGGCTGCCGCCTTTGACAGCGCTGGCCTTGTCATCCGACTTGGCCCGTGCCAGTTCGGCAAAATCCTTGCCGGCCCTGACTTGTTCAAGCAGGGTGCCGGCGTAGGCGCGACGCTCAGCGCGGGTCTTCTCGTCGGCATCCGCATCGACCATGACGAGAATATGCGAGGCCTTGACCTTCTCAAGGATTTCAAATTGGTCGAGATGGCGGCGGTAATATTTTTCCAGCTCGTCTTCTGCAAAGGTCACCTCGCCGAGATAACGCTCCGGTTCGAACTGCAGGTAGCGCAGTGAGACCATTTCGGGGACCCGGAAGGTTTCCTGGTTCTCGGCAAAGTAAGCCTCCAGCGCCTGGTCCGTGACCTTGACCTGCTTTTCGAATTGCGCCGGGGTGAGACTGACGAAGCTCAGGTTGAGCTTTTCATTGATGTTGCGGAACTCTTCTGCAACGTCCGCATCGCTGACCTGCACCTTCGCCTTGAAATGTTCCTGTACCTTGTCGAGCAGCAGCTCGTTGCGCTTAAGGGCCTCGTACTCATCGCTGTTCATGCGCTGGTAGGCGAGGACCTGGAGATAGCGCGCCTTGTTGAAGACGCCGTTCTCCTGGAAGGTCTCGATGCTGGCGATCGCGTCGACCAGTTCCTGTTGGGGCACTGCCAGCTGAAGGCGCTCCGCCTCGTCCTGCATCAACGCCTGATCGATCAGGCTGTTGATCGATTTCTCAGCCAGTTTCAGCTGCTTCTCGAGAGCCGGCGTGAACTGGTCCTGGTAGATGTTCTGGTAGAGCTGGTAAAGAGTGCTGTAGGAACTCTGGAACTCGTCATAGGCAATCGACCTGCCGTTGACGGCTGCAGCTTCCGCTACCGGGGTATCACCGCCCGGGCCGCCCGGTGCGCTGAGCATCGCGTAACCGATGACGAAGCTCAAGATGATGATGGCGAAGGCCAGTTTGATGATGATGGATTTCTGTTTGTTGCGGACAAAGTCGAGCATGAGTCAGAGTTTCTCCTCGAGGGGTTTTTTCGTCTTTGAAGAATAGGGACGAATGTTAGACAATCACCTTGCGAAATGCAACAGTTTTTCCTTTTATCCCTTGAAAAGCTGGGGTCCTTTTGCTAGTGTTAACAACATTTTCCGGCCTGGGTCAGGCCATTTCCCGTCTGAAAGGAGTTGCCACTCGATATGGTCAACTTGTTCGATGCTATTCTGGGGATGTTTTCCAACGATCTGGCGATCGATTTGGGAACGGCTAACACCCTGGTATATCTCAAAGGTAAAGGAATCGTCGTCAGCGAACCCTCGGTTGTCGCGGTCCAGAAGGACTCGATGGGGCAGAGAAAGGTTCTGGCCGTCGGCACCGACGCGAAGAACATGCTCGGCCGTACTCCGGGCAGCATTGTTGCCATCCGCCCGATGAAGGACGGCGTGATTGCCGATTTTGACATCACCGAAGAGATGTTGCGTTATTTTATTCGCAAAATCCACAACCGCAAGGCCCTGGTCCGTCCCCGTATCGTGATTTGTGTCCCTTCCGGGATCACCCAGGTCGAAAAGCGTGCGGTCAAGGAGTCTGCTGAATCCGCCGGCGCCCGCGAAGTGTACCTGATTGAAGAGCCCATGGCTGCGGCGATCGGCGCCGGTTTGCCGATCACCGAAGCCTCCGGCAACATGATTGTCGATATCGGCGGCGGCACCACCGAGGTGGCGGTTATTTCGCTGGCCGGGATCGTCTACGCCAAGAGCGTGCGGGTCGGCGGGGACAAGATGGACGAAGCGTTGACCCAGCATCTCAAGCGCAAATACAACCTGCTGATCGGTGAACGGACTGCTGAAGAGATCAAGATCACGATCGGCAGCGCCTATCCCGACAAACCGGGTTCTGCCGCAGAGGGCAAGCGGGATACCATGGAAGTCAAGGGCCGCGATCTGGTCAGCGGGATTCCGAAGACCCTCACGATCAACGCCCAGGAGGTCAGGGAAGCCCTCTCCGAGCCGATCAATGCGATTGTCGAAGCGGTGCGGATCGCCCTGGAGCGGACCCCGCCCGAACTGGCGGCGGATATCGTCGACAAGGGCATTGTCCTGGCCGGCGGAGGCGCGCTGTTGCGCAACCTTGATGCGCTCTTGCGCGAGGAAACCGGTCTGCCGGTGGTGATTGCCGAAGACCCGCTCTCCTGCGTGGTGCTCGGTTCCGGCAAGGTGCTGGACGAGCTTGATCTGCTGAAACAGGTGACCGTCACCTCCTGAGCCGGCCCTGACTGTTGCAGCAGCATCTTCGCGAACTATTCAAGAGGGCCTCTGCGCCCTCTTTTATTGTTTTCTGTGAAGCCAGGATTCGGCGTACAATTTGCCGTTGCCTGAGTTGTGGCTCCTGAGTTCTGTGTCCCGGGTGTTCGAATATGTGGGAATGGTGGCAAAAAAATCGACCGTTGCTGTTCAGTGCGGTGCTGCTCCTGATGGCGCTGCTCTGGTATTCGGTCAACCTGCGCCAACAGGACGAGACAAATTTCCTCGAAGGGTTGGTCCTGAGGTTGACCGGCCCGGTGCAGGCCGGTCTCGACCATGTGGTCCAGGGGGCCGCCGACGTCTGGGGGCATTATCTCCACCTGGTCGACACCGAAGAGGAAAACCGGGCACTCCTGGAAAATAACCGCAACCTGAGTGCGATGTTGGCAGAGAACAACGAGGTCCGTCTTGAAAACGAGCGCCTGCGGCGTCTGCTGGATTTCAAGGAAGCCCAGGAAATCGCGACGCTGCCGGCCAGGGTGATTGCCGAGGATGCCACCAGCTGGTTCCGGACCGTCACCATCGACAAAGGGGGCGAGCAGGGCGTGGTCGAGGGGATGCCGGTAGTCGTCGCCGAAGGCGTGGTCGGTCGGGTTATCCGCAGCAGCCCCCGTTTTGCCAGGGTCCTCCTGATTACCGATGCGTCCTCTGCTGTGGCCAGCCTCCTGCAGGACAACCGGGCCCGCGGCATTTGTCGCGGCAAGGGGGAACGCCTGGTGTTCGATTTCGTCCTGCGCCAGGAAGAGGTCAAGGTCGGTGATCGCGTCGTGACCAGCGGCATGGGCGGGGTCTTTCCCAAAGGGCTCGCGGTTGGCGACGTGACGAGTGTCGACAGGCGGGAGTTCGGTCTCTTCCAGGCGATCGAAATCATGCCCGCGGTCGATTTCTCCCATCTTGAAGAGGTCCTGGTGCTGTTGCGGAGGCCGCAATGAGCCGGACCCTGATCTACTTTACCCTGGCCGGGGCCGCAGTCGTCATGCAAACGGTCCTTTTGCCATTACTGCTGCGGGGCGACTACAAGCCGGACTTGGTCCTGCTGCTGGTCGTTTATCTCGGCCTGCATGAAGGCCAATGGCGCGGCGGACTGATCGTGTACCTGATGGGTTGGTTTTTCGATGGCGTCGGCGGCGCGTTCCCCGGTCTCTACGGATTCGTCCTGCTCGCGATTTTCCTGGCGGTCCGTGGCATTGTGACGCGGGTGAACACCGAAAGCTCGGTGCTGCTTCTGCTTATGGTCATGGCCGGCACCCTTTTGCAGGGGGCCCTGGTTGCCTTCGCCCTGGATTTTTTCAGGCGGGACATGGGGGTCTGGGCGCAGATTGCCTGGCAGCTCCCGGTACAGTTGCTGCTGAACTTTTTCGCGGCGTTTATCCTCCTGAAATTGACCGTCTGGCTGCAGCGAACATTCTTGCCGCGCAGCAGCCTCCCCGGTCTGCGCAAACTCGATAGCCGCTATGAGTATTAACCCGTCCCCGGAAGAAACGCCCGGCCTGCGACGCCGTTTCATCATCTCTTCCGTGTTCGTTGCCGGGGTCTTCTGTGTTTTGGCCCTGCGCCTGTGGTTTCTGCAAATCCTCGGTGCCGATCACTATCGTGACTTGTCCGAGCGCAACCGGATTCGCTATGTCGCGATCCAGGCGCCGCGTGGCGCAGTCTTCGATCGCAACGGCACCCTGCTGGTTGATAATCGACCGGCGTTTACCGTATCCGCCTTGCGCCAGGAGGTTGATGATCCCCGGCAGCTTTTCTTCACCCTGGCGAAGTTGCTGGGTGTCGAAGAGGAGATGCTTGAGGAACGTTGGCGGAAAGGCCAGGAGCTGCCACGCTACCGGCCGCTGCCCCTGCTCGAAGACGTCGAGCGCCAGGCCATGGAGGTGGTGCAGGAGAATGCCATAGACCTGCCCGGCATCCTGGTCGAGGTCAAACCGCTTCGCTCATACCCCTTCGGCGACATGGCCGCCCACCTCTTTGGTTATCTCGGCGAAGTCACCGAAGACGATCTGAACCAGCCTGAATTTTCCGACTACCGCTCCGATGCGATGATCGGCAAGACCGCGCTTGAAAGAGCTTACGAGGGCCGGCTGCAGGGCGCGGCGGGACAGAAACGCCTTGAAGTGAATGTGCGTGGTCGTGAACTGCGCCAGGTGACGACGCGCGATCCCTTGCCGGGTCACCAGATCTACCTGACGATTGACAGCGTTTTGCAAAAGGCCGCGGAGGATGCCCTCGCCGACGGCGCCGGATCAGTCGTTGCCCTGGATGTCAACAGCGGTGAAGTCCTTGCCCTGGTCAGTCGACCGAACTTTGACCCAGCCTGGTTTGCCCGCGGGATCACCAGTGAGGAGTGGCGGGCGCTGACCGACAACCCGCAACATCCGCTGACCAACAAAGCCCTGCGCGGCCTGTACCCGCCCGGATCGACGTTCAAGATGGCCGTGGCGCTTGCGGCTCTGGAGGCAGGGACGGCGGCCCCGTCAACCAGTGTGCAGTGTACCGGCAGCATAAAGTTGAGCCGGAGCTACGAATTCCGGTGCTGGAAGAAAGAAGGCCATGGCTCGGTCAATCTGCATAAGGCGATTATGGAAAGTTGCGATGTCTGGTTCTACAAGATCGGCCTTGAAACCGGCATCGACCGCATCGCCAGCGCCGCGAAGCGACTTGGTTTGGGGGAGCCGACCGGTTTTCCTTTCGGCTCTGAGCGCTCAGGGTTGATCCCGACCAGGGAATGGAAAAAAAGACGTTTCGGTACCAGCTGGTACGATGGGGAGACCGTGATTTCAGCGATTGGCCAGGGCTTCGTCCTGACGACCCCGATCCAACTGGCGACCATGGCCGCTGCGCTGGCAAATGGCGGCACGGTCTGGAAGCCGCAGGTCGTGCAAAAGATCATCGACCTTGACGGCAATACGGAATGGCTGTTCAAACCGGAAAAGCTGAGTGAGACCGCCTGGCCATCGAAGTATTTGACCCCTGTCAGAAAAGCCATGGAATCGGTGGTCAATGATGTCGGCGGCACGGCCTGGAGGAGCCGCCTGAACAAGGTCAGGTTTGCCGGCAAAACCGGCACGGCCCAGGTGGTCCGAAAAAAAGCTGATGATGAAGAGGAGGTCAAGGATGATGAAATCCCTTACCAGTATCGGGACCATGCCTTGTTCGTCTCCTATGCTCCCGCTGAAAACCCGCAGATCGCCGTCGCGGTGGTGGTCGAGCACGGCGGCCACGGTTCCAGTGCGGCAGCGCCGGTCGCCAAGGCCATGTACGATGCGTATTTTGCAGATCAAACCGGGCAGAAGGAAGTCACAACGCTGGTTCCCGCCAAGGACTGATGGATGTTTGACAGACGATTGATAACCCACTTCAACTGGGCTTACTTGCTGCTGGTCCTGCTGATTTCGCTGGTCGGCATAGCCAACATGTACAGCTCGACGTCCTCCTGGACGGCTGCCGTGCAGCCGGTGTATCTCAAGCAGACCTACTGGGTGGGGATCGGCCTGGCGATCGTTGCGATCGTCTGCCTGTTCGACTACCGGCACCTGGAATATCTCAGCCTCCCTTTTTATGCCGTCAACCTGCTGCTGCTGGCCGCAGTCCTGGCTTTCGGCAGGACCAGTATGGGCGCGACCCGCTGGATCGGCCTGGCGGGGATCAATGTCCAGCCCAGTGAAATCATGAAAATCGTGATTATCATCGTCCTTGCCCGGTATTTCAGCGAGAAGGCGCACCTGCGGGGTTTCTCGGTGCGGGAGCTGGTTGCGCCCGGCCTGATGCTTGGCGTTCCGGCGCTGTTGATCATGAAGCAGCCGGATCTTGGCACGGCGCTGCTGGTCCTCTGTATCGGCGGGACCATGGCCCTGTTCGCCGGGGTGCGCCGCTCTGCGATGATTTTTCTCGGTGTGTCCGCTGCGGCCGCTGCCTGTGGCGGGTGGTTCCTCCTGCATGACTACCAGAAACAGCGCATCCTCACGTTCCTTAGCCCGGAGCGAGATCCGTTGGGCGCCGGTTATCATATCATCCAGTCGAAAATCGCCGTGGGCAGCGGCGGCTTCACCGGCCTTGGGTTCATGAAGGGGACGCAGTCACAACTTTCTTTCCTGCCGGAGCGGCATACGGATTTTGCGTTTTCTGTGTTTGCCGAAGAGTGGGGATTGATCGGCTGCCTGTTGCTGCTGGCCTGTTACTGCCTGATCGTCATCTGGGGGTTGCATATCGCCCTGCGCTCCAATGATCGCTTCGGCATGTACCTCGCCATCGGCGTCTGCGCGATGCTGTTCTGGCATATCGTGGTCAACCTGGGGATGGTGATTGGCCTGCTGCCGGTGGTTGGCGTGCCCTTGCCACTCTTCTCCTACGGCGGGACCAGCATGGTGACGACCATGACCGGGGTTGGCCTGCTGCTGAATGTAGGGATGCGGCGGTTCATGTTCTAACACCCGAAGTGCGCAGCGCGAGGCGCGAAAAAACTTGACAGATTTTTTACAGGCCGCAAGGCTATGCTCTCACCTCTCACCTCTCACCTCTCACCTCTCACCTCTCACCTCTCACCTCTCACCTCCACCTCTCACCTCTCACCTCTCGTTTTTTTTGTTATACTTCCGGCTATGGAACTCCACCCGGCAAAATTCTGGAAAAAGGCCGGCGACGGCAAGGTGCATTGCCAACTCTGTCGCTTCCGGTGTGTCATCGCCGACGGCCGCAGGGGCCGTTGCGGTGTGCGTGAAAACCGTGGCGGCGTCCTTTACAGCCTTGTCTACGGGCAGACGATCTCCGAAAACATCGATCCGGTCGAAAAGAAGCCTCTCTATCATTTCCATCCCGGCTCTCGCAGCCTGTCAATCGCCACGGTCGGCTGCAACTTTCATTGTCTGCACTGCCAGAATCACGAGATCTCCCAGTGGCCTCACGAGCGTTCGGGCATTCCGGGAACGACTTTGTCGCCGCAGGAAGTGGTCAGGCATGCCGTTGAGAGCAAATCGGCAAGCATCGCCTACACCTACACCGAGCCGACCATCTTCTTCGAATATGCTTACGATACGGCCGTGGCGGCAAGGGCCGCCGGGGTCAAGAACGTATTCGTCACCAACGGTTATACGACAACCGAAGCCCTCGAAGAGATTGCCCCTTATCTCGACGCGGCCAATGTCGACCTGAAAGGTTTTTCCGACCGTGCTTACCGGGAAGTAACCGGTGCATCGCTCGATGGCGTGCTTGAATGCCTCAAGGATTACCGCAGGCTCGGTATCTGGCTCGAGGTCACGACTCTCATCATCCCGGGACATAATGACAGCCCGCAGGAATTGACCCGGATTGCCGAGTTTATTTACCAGGAGCTTGGCGCAGACGTGCCCTGGCATCTCTCGGCTTTTTACCCGACATACAAGATGCAGGACCGTCCGGCAACTCCGCTGGCGATCATGTACAAGGCCAGGGATATTGGCCGCCAGTCCGGATTGCACTATGTCTACCTGGGCAACGTCAGTGACCCTGCAGCGGGCAATACGCTTTGCCCCGGGTGCGGTCAGACGGTCATCAGAAGGGAGCGTCTGCGGCTCATTGAAACGGCATTAATTGACCATCGCTGCAAAGACTGCCGGCACGAGATAGCCGGTGTTGGCCTTGATGGCTGAAAGGAATACTCATGTCTTTTGATCGGACTAATCCACGCAATCCCACCGCAGATATCGACAGCATGTTCATCGACCGCTGGTCGCCGCGGGCGTTCGAGCCGATCCCCTTGACCCAGGTCCAGATCGACAGCCTGTTCGAGGCGGCACGCTGGGCACCTTCATGCTTCAACGCCCAGCCGTGGCTGTTTATCTACGCCGCCAGCGCAGCGGACCGGCAAAAATTCATGCCGGCACTGGTTGAAAAGAACCAGGCCTGGGTCAAAAACGCGCCCCTGATTATCTACCTTCTCTGCCGGCGGAATTTCGGCCATAACGACCAAGAAAACCGGCACGCACCCTTCGACGCCGGCGCGGCATGGATGTCGCTGGCCCTGCAGGCCCGCAAGCTTGGCCTGCATGCGCATGCCATGGCCGGTTTCAGCCGGGAAAAAGCTTATGAAGTCCTCAATGCGCCTGTCGACGAGTATGACATCATGGCGGCTATCGCGGTCGGTTATCGCGCCGCGCCCGGCATCCTGCCAGTGGAGGTTGCCGCCGCAGAAAAACCGAGTGATCGCAAGGCCCGTGCAGAGGTTGCCCGGGAAGGATCCTTCTAGGGCGCGGCCTAAGTTTTTGGCTGCCTGATCGCTCCCTGAATTGGCAAGCTTGCGGTGATCGTTCTTTCTGCCCCGGATAAAAATAGCCCGCAGTTGCAAGACTGCGGGCGTCCAAGTGCTGCATAACATAACATGTGCAAGCGTTGCTGCGTCATGCGCTCCATGCTGAAGCGACATAAAGCGTTGCGTTACAGGCTCATCCGCCTGCCCGGAAATGACCAGGCTCTGCCGGTTTTATGGCGCAAGTGCGTCGTTCAATTCCGCAATATTCATCGGCACGGTTCGCTCTGACGGCGTCTCGGCCAACGACGGCAACACCGTCCCGACGTCTGAAGCAGAGGAGTTCCTGTTCACTGACCAGTCTGTCGAGACTCTGTACCTCGATCATGTCGATATCTCCCGACTTGAACAACACCTGGATCATGGTTTTCCCCGATTGCCGTTTTTTGACAGCTTTCCTGATCGCGTAGTGAATGTCTTCGCAGCGGAACGGTTTTCTGAGCAACTGGTCACAGCCGGTTTCGAAGTATGCCAGCGCGCTGACAGATGACCCCCAGGCGGTCATGACGATTACGGGAGTGGCGCTTAACTCCGGGTTGCCCCGAATCCTTTCGCAAACGTTACGCTCTCCCGACCGGGGCAGCAAGTCGTCGGTTATGATGACATCAGGCCGTTCGGCCAGGGCCATCCTGTAGCCTGCATCTGCGTCCTCTGCAAAGAGTAGCTCCCTGTATTCCCCCTCCAGAATTGTCGCCATGAGTTGCCGGACCGCTTCGGTTGACTCTATGACTAAAACCTTCAGGTCGCTGATCTTTCTTTCAGTCATGCACTCTCCATGCGCTCAAAAAAAATCCGAACATAAAGTTCACGTAATCGGTCTGCTGGCATCGATACCTTGCGAACGATTATACAGATTTGCATAAGCTGGACAATTGTCACAAATAACAATACCGGGGAGAAATGGAGCTTTTTTGCGGTCAGAACACGTTTATTAGTGAGGGACTTAGAAGCTCAAAGGGGTAGAGTCGTCTTTTTATGTTATATATTTATATTTAATTAATATTAATTATATATAAATATAATCTTTTGTTCTTATTGAGCGCAATAATTAGCCGCTCGGCTCCTGCATCGATTGTCCGTGCAGGAATGCCTTGGCTTTGTTGAATTTTTCTTCTTCACCGAGGAGCATCAAGGTGTCCCCAGTCTCCAGACGCAACTCGGCAGCCGGGCTGTAGATCACCCGTTCGTTGCGGATGACTCCCATGACGGTTGTGCCGGTGATTGCCCGGAAATTGAGTTCGGCGAGGGTTTTGCCGATGTGGGGGGAGCTGTCGGGGATGGCCTGGATTTCGATTTCACCCCCTTCGAGCACGGAGAGGTAGCCGGTCAGGTTGGAGGTCTGACTGTCGAGGCTCTGGTAGCGGCGGCGATGTTCGTCGCGCAATGCAGAAAGAATTTTCAGGACCCGGCCCTCCGGGACATGGAACTCTTTCAACAGGAATGCGGCCATTTCAATGCCTGCACCGAATTCATCTGTGATGATATCGTTGGCGCCGGCTTTCAGCAGCGGCTTGATATTGGTCACATAATGAGTGCGTGCCAGGATGTAAATCCCCGGGTTCAATTCCCTCGCCGTTGGCACGGCACGGGCGAGAGCGCTAGGGTCGTTGATGGCCAGCACCATGGCGCGTGCCCTGTGGATCCCGGCGCCTTCGAGAACAGCCGGTGCTGTGGCATCGCCATGAATGATGATTTCGCCGGATTTGCGCGCCTTGCGGACCACTTCGCCGTTCATTTCGATGTGGATATAGGGTAGACGCATTTCGCGCAGGGAACGGGCAACGTTTCTGCCGGAGAGGCCATAGCCGGCAATGATGACATGGCCTTCCAGATTGGCGGTGCGCTCGTGATCACCGCTGACCGGACCCGAGTCGCGCCAGCCGAACAATCCGGCCAGGCGTAGCGACAATGGCTGGGCCAGGCGGAACATCAACGGCGTCAACATCATGGACAGGGCAATGATCGACAGGGCCAGTTGATAGGTCTGGATCGGAACCAGGCCGAGGGTGTGGGCCTGGGCCATCAGAATGAATGAAAACTCGCCGACCTGAAAGGTCATCAGTCCGGCGACCAGGGCCGTTCGCAGGGGGTACCTGGAAGCGACTCCGGCAAGGGTGCCGGCAATCGTTTTAGCCAGGCTCAACAGGATAATGCCGAGCAGAACCGCCCACCAGTTGCTGATCCACAGGCGGATGTCCACCAGCATGCCGACCGAGATGAAGAACACCGCCAAAAAAACATCACGAAACGGAATGATGTCGGCCATCACCTGGTGAGATGAGTCAGATTCAGCCAGGGCCAGGCCGGCGAGAAACGCCCCAAGGGCCAGGGAAAGTCCGGCCTGGGCGGTAATCCATGCCGTGCCCAGGACCAGGGCCAATATGGTCAGTCGGAAAAGTTCCGGTGCACGGGTCTTGAGAATCCCGCGCAGCAGCGGTCTCAACAGGTGCCTGACGAAGAGGTAAAGGCCACCGAGAATCAGAGCCGACTTGCCGATTGCCCACAGCGAGAAGCCGCCGGCTTGGGAGCCCAACAGTGGCAAGGCGACGATGAAGAGGATGACACAGATATCCTGGAAGAGCAGGATGCTGAGGGCGATGCGACCATGAGCAGAATCGATTTCGCCGCGTTCGAGCAGAAGTTTCAGAACGATCGCTGTTGACGAGAGCGCCATTGCCATGCCGAGCACCACCGCTGCCACGGGAGGCTCGCCGAGCAGGTAGCTGCCAACGGTCACTGCAATGCAGGTTACAACGACCTGGGTCGTCCCGGCTGACACGAGCAGGTTTTTCAGGCGGATGATGCGTTTGTAGGAGAATTCGAGGCCGATAGTGAAGAGCAGCAGCACGACGCCGATCTCGGCAACCTTCTCAACTTCATGGACGCCTTCGATCAGGAGCAGTCCGTAAGGCCCGACCAGCAGCCCCGTAGTCAGGTAGCCGACGATCGGTGACTGGCGCAGCAGGCTGAACAACCATGCGTTAGCAAGCGCGAGGCAGAGTAATATCAGAACATCCTGTAGAGCAGTTAGATCATGCATGTTCGTGTCAAATTCAAGGTGTCCAGTATCCAGAATCCAGAATCCAGTATCCAGAATTCAGAATGGAGAGGTTGCAGGTTGAAGCTCCGATCCCTTATAACTTGTTACTTTTTCCCTTTCCCGGTTTTTGAGCTTTCAGCCATTCCTGTCTCTCTTTGATCGTCTTTTCGTAGCCACTCTCTTTGGGGCGATAATATGTCACACCGTCGATCTGCTCAGGCAGGTGGGACTGGGTGACGACGGCGCCGGCGTGGTCGTGCGCGTATTGATATCCCTTGCCGTAACCCAATTCTTTCATCAACCCGGTCGGTGCGTTGCGAATATGCAGCGGTACGGGCAGGGCGCCGCTTGCGCGAACCTCTTGCTGTGCTTCAACTATGGCGACATAGGCGGCGTTGCTCTTCGGTGCCGTGGCCAGGTAGGTGACGGCCTGGGCCAGGGGAAGGCGCCCCTCGGGCATGCCGACGAAGTGCACGGCCTGCTGTGCGGACACGGCGATCTGCAGGGCTCGCGGGTCGGCGTTACCGATGTCTTCCGCAGCAAAAAGCACCATGCGTCGGACGATGAATAAGGGGTCTTCGCCAGCTTCGATCATCCGGGCCAGCCAGTAGATTGCGGCATCCGGGTCCGAGCCACGCATACTTTTGATGAATGCCGAAACAACATTGTAATGCTCTTCGGCGCCCTTGTCGTAGACCAGGGGGGCCCGTTGCAGCGCCTCCAGGATGTGGTCCGGGGTGATCAGGGCTCCCTTGCACAGGTTGGCGGCGACTTCAAGGGTGTTGAGGGCGATACGGGCATCGCCGTGGGCCTGTTCTGCCAGCAGGTCGAGCGCGGTATCCTCTGCGGCCAGTTTGCGGCGCATCAGCTCCAGGTCATTCTCCAGGGCTCGCTCCAGGAGTCGTCTGATCTCTGCAGGTGCCAGCGGTTCCAGGACAAAAACCCTGGAGCGGGAGAGCAGGGCGGAATTGACTTCGAAAGAGGGGTTCTCCGTCGTGGCGCCGATCAGGATAATGTCGCCGTTCTCGACCCAGGGCAGAAGCGCATCCTGCTGGGCCTTGTTGAAGCGATGGATCTCATCGATAAAGAGCAGGGTTCTGCGACCGTAGTAGTCGCGTTCCTGCTTTGCTTTTGCGGTAATCTCACGCACCTCCTTGACGCCCTGGAGGACTGCGCTGAAGGCCGCAAATTCACACTTGGTCGTGTTGGCGATCACGCGGGCGAGGGTGGTTTTTCCCGTGCCGGGCGGGCCCCAGAAGATTGCCGACGAGAGATGGTCGGTCTCGATCAGGCGGCGCAGGATGTTGTCCGGTCCGAGCAGATGCTGCTGGCCAACCATGTCGTCGAGTTGTTGCGGGCGCACTCGTTCGGCGAGAGGGGACGCAGCCTTTGCGGATGTCGATGAAGAAAAAAGATCCATGTTCAGAACCGTTGCGCGTGGTGCGTCAGATTTCGATCCTCTTTGCCAGCCCCTTAGGAGGCTTGTCAACAGGCTAACATACCACTGTTTTTCCCACAAGCGAATGATGCTGTAAGTGCCTGATTGGCATGGACTTTGACGATTCGTTGTGGTAAAGTCGCTCGGGTTTTGAGGAAGGGCTCATATGAAGAGAATCGGTATTTTCGCCAAACGACATCACAAGGACGCGGTCCGCCTCGCAGAAGAAGTCATCGCCTGGCTGGCTGAGCGGAGAATAGAGGTCTTTGTTGATGAACCTCTGGCAGATGCCATGGTCGGCGTTACAGGCTATCCAGGCCAGGAGATCCCGCCGCTGGTCGACATGGTTATGGTCCTGGGCGGTGACGGCACATTGCTGTCCGTTGCCCGCCTGATTGGTGATCTGCGGACACCAATTCTGGGAGTCAACCTGGGCAGTCTCGGTTTCCTCACGGAAATCACCCAGCCGGAACTTTTCCCTGTCCTGGAGCAGGTAGTCAACGGAGATTACTTCGTTTCCGAACGGATGCGCCTGCTCGCCGTGATCCGGCGTCAGGGCAATGAGGTGGCACGTTATCGCGTGTTAAACGACGTGGTTATCAATAAGGGCGCCCTGGCCCGTATCATCGACATGGAAACCTGGGTTGATGATGATTATCTGACCACCTTCAAGGCCGACGGCCTGATCGTTTCGACGCCGACAGGTTCGACCGGTTACAACCTGTCCGCGGGGGGGCCGATCATCTATCCCGGCAACCACTGCCATGTGATTTCGCCAATCTGTCCGCATACTTTGACGAACCGCCCGATTGTCGTCTCAGATGAAGCGACGATTCGCATCGGCATCAAGTCCCAGGACCAGGACGTGGTCTTCACTGCCGACGGTCAGGAAGGCATGCACCTGCAGTGCGGCGATGTCGTGGAACTGCGTAAGTCGAACCATTGCACGCTGCTGATCAAGAGCCCGAGCAAGGATTACTTTCAGGTGCTGCGGACCAAGCTGCGGTGGGGGGAAAGATAAGCCGAAGTGGGAGGCGCGAGGTGTGAAAAGGCCTTTTGATGCCCCTAAGAGATATCGTTTGCCAAAAACATCAAAATAGTTGTAATAGGCAGTATTTTACTGTTTGACTAATTTTTCAATTTTTCGCGCTTCGCCCTTCGCGCCTCTATGGTTCTATGCTCCTCAACCTGACCATCACCAATTTTGCCATTATCGATCACCTCGAAGTCCAGTTTGACGAGGGTTTCAATGTCTTAACCGGCGAGACCGGTGCGGGCAAATCGATTATTCTCGGTGCGGTTGGCTTACTGCTGGGAGACCGGGCCCATCCCGACCTGGTCCGGGCCGGTGCCGATGAGGCGACTGTCCAGGCCCTGTTTGATCTGTCCGAGTTGGATGACGTCCGCCAGGCCTTCGTCGGGGCCGGTTTTGCCGTCGGCGACGAGCTCGTGTTGCGGCGGATTGTGCAGGGTGGTGGTCGCAGCAGGGCCTACATCAACGGCAATCTCGCCACTCTGGCACAGTTGCAGCCTCTGGCCGAGCAACTGGTGACGGTCTGCGGCCAACATGAACACCAGCATCTGCTACGGCGGAATGTCCATCTGGCAATTCTCGACCGGTTCGGGTCGCTCGATGGCCAGGTGAAAACTTATCGCGAGTCATACCAGCGGATGCAGAGCGTGGCGCGGCAGCTGGAGAAGCTTGAGGACGCCGAACGGGATCGTGAGCAGCAGCTCGATTTGCTGCGGCATCAGTCCAGGGAAATTGCCGCTGCGGCGTTGTCCGTTGCAGAGGAGCAGGAGCTCCTCGCGGAACGCCTGCTGTTACAGAACGCCGAACGACTGGAGGCTGCTACCCGGGGCGGCTATGACGCCCTTTACGACGGCGACGGCTCGGTCTGTGAAGTATTGGGCGCCCTGTCGGAGGAATTGCAGTCTGTTGCGGAGATTGACAAAAACCTGGCCACCATTTCAGAGACCGTGCAGCGTAACCTCTTTGAGCTTGAAGACATTGCCGTACAGTTGCGCTCTTACCTGGCCAACGTTTCATTCGACGCTGACCGCATTGATGCGGTCGAAGAGCGGCTCAGTCTGCTGCATCGGCTGAAACGCAAGTATGCACCAACAATCGCTGAGATTCTGGAACTCAAGGCAAGCTACGATCAGGAGATCAGCCAGCTTGAGAATGCCGGTGAAACCAAGATCTGCCTGATTGGGGAACTGGCCGCCTTGCGGCGCGAGACCGGTTCGCTGGGGCAGACTCTTTCCGATCAGCGGAGCAAGGCTGCGTCGACGCTGGCCACGGCGCTGATAGCGGAGCTTGACGACCTGGCCATGTCCGGGGCTTCATTTGAAGTTGCCTTCACGGCTTTGGAGCAAGCTGGCCCGGATGGTCTTGAACGCCTTGAGTTCATGGTTAGCCTCAATCCGGGAGAGCCGCTCATGCCTCTGGCCAAAGTCGCGTCCGGCGGCGAATTGTCGCGCTTGATGCTCGCTCTCAAGCGAATCGCTCCGGACGCCGGTCTGGTGCCGACCATTATCTTCGACGAGGTGGATGCAGGGATTGGCGGCGCTGCCGCTACTGCTGTCGGCCGAAAGCTTCGTTCGGTAAGCTCTTCCGCACAGGTTCTCTGCGTGACCCATCTGCCGCAGGTTGCTGCCTTTGCCAACCACCACCATCGCGTCACCAAGCAGGAAAGGGATGGCAGGACCATGGCGGTGATGGAATTGCTCTGCGGTGATGAAAGGGCCAGGGAGATGGCCCGTATGCTCGGCGGGGCTCAGGTGACAGAACAGACCATCCTGCACGCAAAGGAATTGCTCGCCTTGTCGGCAGAAGGCTGATGAGCCCATCGACTGCATTGGAGGAACCATGATTCGCAAGGCTATTTTGCAGGACGCACGCCAGATCCATCGACTGTTGCTCAAGTATGCCAAGGATGGCCTGGTCCTTTCCCGCTCACTGATGGAGATCTTTGAGGCGATCCGGGATTTTTATGTATTCGTCGATGAAGAGCGGGTGGTCGGGGCGGCGGCGCTGAACATCTGTTGGGAAGACCTCGCCGAGGTCCGCTCCCTGGTGGTCGATGAAAATTTTTCCGGGCGTGGAATCGGCAAACACCTGGTAGAAGCTTGTCTTGCCGAGGCTCGGATTTTGGGAATAGGCAGGGTTTTTGCATTAACTTATCAGCAGACGTTCTTCGAAAAGCTCGGTTTTACGGTAATTGAGAAATCGGAGCTCCCTCAGAAAATCTGGGGTGACTGTATCAAGTGTGCAAAATTTCCCGAGTGTGATGAAATTGCCCTGAGCATTTCTCTTCAGACGGGATGATTGACAAGCAAAGTTGGTGTATTCCCTGGGGATTTGCTCTTTAATCTTGACAGTGAGCTCACCAATCCTTTATTAATTAGCGGCAGAATTGGGTCAATGTAGGGTTTCTTTGGAGGTTTGGGGTATTGTCTGATAAACGGTTTACCATACTTGTTATACCGGAAGGTTCGCACCAGGTGCGCCGTTTTGCTGTGCGCCTGTCCGTACTTAAAGGTTTCGCCGCGGCCGCCGCGGCCCTGGTTCTGGGGCTTGCAGGCTTGACTGCCGATTATCTTATGACCAACCTCGATCGCAACGAGTTTGCACGTTTGCAGGTTGAAAACCTCTCGCAGCGCGAAGAGCTGCACAGGCTGGTGGTCAAACTGGAAGAATTGCGCCAGGAGATTGTCGTGCTGGCACAGAATGATGCCAAAGTGCGTGTCATGGCCAAATTGTCGGCACCGAAAAGTGACAGCATGGTCGGCGTCGGTGGTCCTGCCACTCAGGAAGATGTCAACCGCGAATTCAGTGATATCCAGCAACGGATTGACGAAGTTCGTCGCCAGATTGATCTGCGTCGCGAAAGCCAGGAAGAAATCCAGGGAATTCTTAACGATCAACGCTCGTTACTGGCAGCCAAGCCTGTCGGCTGGCCTGTCAAGGGCTGGTTGACTTCCAGTTTCGGTATGCGGCGTGATCCGTTTAACGGCAGACGCAAGATGCATGAAGGCCTTGATATTGCAGCGCGGACCGGAACTTCGGTGGTTGCCACGGCAGACGGAATTGTCAGCAGTGTCAAGACGGAACCCGGCTACGGCAAGGTCGTCATCGTTGACCATGGATACGGTTACCGCACCATCTACGGGCACAACTCCCGGTACTATGTAAATGTCGGTCAGAGGGTCAGACGCGGTGAGCGTATTGCCGCCGTTGGCAACACCGGCCGGTCTACCGGCTCCCACGTCCATTACGAGATCCGGCTCAACGGCGTCCCGGTCAATCCTCATAAATATTTATAACCAGCGCATTTATAGTCTTAAATTGAAGCCCGGTATAACCGGGCTTTTTTATGTCTTTTTGATGAGCAACCATGGCATCAACAGAAATGTCACAAAAAGATAGAAAAAGTTTCTGCAGACAGAGTCCTGGCAAAAATTTAACAGTAACTGAAAAAATAATGTATTTAGCTAATTGACTAATGAAAACCTTCCGATATCATGTCATCAAAAGCTGTAAAATACCCAATGTGGGTTTTCCCGAAATCTTGACTTACAAAAAAGGAGTAGTGTGATGAAACAGGTTTGCAGGTATTTAATGGTCGTTTTGGCCTTTCTGGTGGTCAGCGGTGTAGTTGCACCGGTTGACGTGTCAGCGGAAATGGTCAAGAAAGTGGATAACTTTGTCATTTTCATCGACCAGTCGGGTTCAATGGCGTGGGCGAAAGCAACGCCCGGAAATCAGAAGTTCGAGCAGTCTGTCGATGCGGTCAAGCGCCTGGAGCAGGTGACCCCGGAGCTCGGCTACAACAGCTCCGTTGCCGTGTTTGCCCCCTACAAGACGGTGACGCAGCCGGCGACCTTTAAGAAAGGGGACCCTCGCGCCCGCAGCGGCAGGTGTTTCACCACCTTTCAACTATATGACGCCGATGGGAGATGGGCTGAGAGAAGTTGCTCCCCTGATCGACGGCCTGTCCGGGAAAACGGCCCTGATCGTCTTTACTGACGGAGTGTCGAATACCGGTTCGGATGCGGTCGCCCAGGCCAAAGAGCTTTACGCTAAAAACGGTGCCAATCTCTGCATCCACGTAGTCAGTTATGCCGACACCCCGGAGGGCGAGCAGACCATCTCGGCAATCCGCGGGCTTTCGAGCTGCAGTGTTGCCGCGGATGGCAAGTCCCTGGCCTCCGATGCTGCCATGGCACAGTTCGCCAAGGATGTCCTTTACGAAGAACGGATGCCCGCACCGGCTCCGAAACCGGTCCCTGCTCCGGCTCCGGCACCGGCTCCGGCACCGGCACCGGCTCCGGTTGCCAAGGAAGTGGTCACCTTCAACCTGCTGTTCGGCTTTGACAAGGCGGCAATCACCGACGAGATGATTCCGGTGCTTGAGCAGGTCAAGATGATCTTGGATGAAGAGCCCAATACCGACTTCGTCCTTTCCGGTCATACCGATTCGACCGGTCCCGAGGTTTACAACCAGGGCCTCTCCGAACGTCGTGCCGCCTCGGTCAAAAAATGGCTGGTCGGCAACGGAGTCGCAGAATCCAGGCTGCAGGCCAAGGGTTATGGTGAATCCCAAGCCAAGTATGACAACGCAACCAAAGAGGGCAGGAAGCTCAACCGAAGGGTCGAGATGATGTCCAAGTAACAAGACCATGTATTGAGTGCAACACCCGGCCAGGCGCCTGTTATGCGCCTGGCCGGTTTTTTAGAGGGTGGCTTGCGTGACAAAAAACGGTGACATTTATATCCTTTTCGCCGTGTCGTCTGACAAAGAATGTCATTCGTTGGCCTGGTTCCGGTTGTCGTGAAAAGAGGGAATAATGTACTTGCTTCAGTAAATTCAATGGTTTACTTGTCGGTAGCCCTTTCTGGTACGGTCATTGCTATGTAACAGGCAGAGACTAATGACCCAGCGGGAGGTGCGAGATGAACATCACACGAAAGATCACACTGGTGGCTACGCTCTGCTTATTCTGTCTGCCTGCGACCTCCATGGATGTTGCGTTGGCAAGTACCGAGAAAGGCGCGGCTTCGGATCAGAAGCTTGCAGAGAAGTATGACGACTTTGAGAACTTTGCCCATTCCAAGGTCCAGCAGTTAAACCGCAACCATAAACTCGCCCGTTGCCGCATGCTTGTAACAAAACAGGCGGACGGCACTTACCTGGCACGTTACCACCAGATTGACGATTCGTCCCTGAAGGTCAAGGTGATGCGTTCGAAGTCGGCTTCAATCCCGTTCGTCGGAATCATTTCATACAAGGAGCAGGTTCTGGAGTCCTCGGCGAGAACTCCGGGAGCATTCGACGACAGCCAGTTTGCGGTCGTCAAAATTATTCCCAACCGGCATATCTTCAGCTACAACAAGGGGAACTGGAATTAACCCGCCAGTTTAATTTCCCATACAGCTGTTAAATCACACCGCAATCCCTGGGCTCACTCCCGGGGATTGCTGTTTCATGAAGGTGCCGGGCAGAAAAACGCCTGCTGATTAGTCCTGAACGGGCAGACCTGTTTAACCTTGTGAGCCCAATCTCTGCTGTGTTAAAATTCGCAATTCTGACTGGAATGCCCCAGCTCTTGTTTTACTGATAATATCACCGGTAACTTACCGGTTACGGAGTGCCAGATGATAGGAAGTGTGCTGAAAAAAATCGTTGGCAGCAAGAATGATCGCGATTTGAAACGACTGCAACAGACCGTTGCGCAGATCAATGCCCTGGAACCGGAAATCAAGGCCTTGACTGATGCCGCCCTGACCGGGAAAACGCTTGAATTCCGCGGCCGTCTGGCAGACGGTGAAACGCTTGACGATCTGCTTCCCGAAGCCTTCGCCGTGGTCCGCGAAGCAGCGGTGCGAACCCTGGGGATGCGCCACTTTGATGTCCAGATGATTGGAGGTATGGTTCTCCATGCGGGCAAAATCGCCGAGATGAAAACCGGTGAAGGCAAGACCCTCATGTCGACGCTGCCGGTGTACCTCAATGCCCTGGCCGGCAAAGGGGTGCATGTCATTACAGTTAACGACTACCTGGCCAAACGTGACGCCGAATGGATGGGCAAAGTCTATAACTTTCTGGGCCTGGAAGTTGATTGCATTATTCATGGTCGGACCGATGCGCAGCGCAAGGCCGCCTACAAAGCCGATATCACCTATGGCACCAACAACGAATTCGGCTTCGATTATCTTCGGGACAACATGAAGTTCGCCCTTGAGGACTATGTTCAACGCGATCTCTACTATGCCATTGTCGACGAAGTTGACTCCATCCTGATCGACGAAGCACGGACACCGTTGATTATTTCCGGGCCGACCGATGCAACCAGCGAGCTCTACTTCGCTGCCGAAAAAATTATCCCGCGCCTGCAAAAAGGTGAGATGGTCGAAGATCGCGAGGGCCAGATCGGTCGGACCTTTCGTTCCTATACCGGGGATTATACCGTGGACGAAAAGTCCAAGTCGGCGACTCTGACCGAAGAAGGGGTCTTGAAGGTCGAAAAGCTACTGGGAATTGAAAATCTTTACGAGCCGGGCAACATGGCTATCCTGCACCACGTCAACCAGGCTCTCAGGGCTCATGCGATCTTCAAGCGTGATGTTGATTACGTCGTCAAGGACGGCGAAGTTCTGATTGTCGACGAATTTACCGGTCGCCTCATGCCGGGCCGGCGCTGGGGGGATGGCCAGCACCAGGCGATCGAGGCCAAGGAAGGGTTGAAAATCGAACGCGAGAACCAGACCCTGGCGACGATCACCTTCCAGAATTATTTCCGCATGTACGAAAAACTTGCCGGGATGACCGGTACGGCCGATACCGAGGCCGCCGAATTCGGCCAGATTTACAAGCTCGAAGTTGTCGTCATACCGACCAACCAGCCGATGATTCGCATCGACCAGGCTGATGTCATCTACAAGACGGAGAAGGAAAAGTTCCGTGCAGTAATTGAAGACATTCACGAGCGCCATGAAATCGGGCAACCGGTTCTGGTCGGAACGATTACCATCGAGAACTCAGAACGGCTCTCAGAGTTGCTGAAAAAACGTGGGGTGCCGCATCATGTCTTGAATGCCAAACACCACGAACGCGAAGCTGAGATCGTTGCCCAGGCAGGGCGCAAGGGCTCGGTTACGATCGCGACCAATATGGCCGGCCGCGGCACCGATATTGTGCTCGGGGGCAACCCGGAAATGCTTGCCAAGCGTGAAGCCGCCGCTGCCGATAATCCGGAAGATGCTTTTGCCCAGGCCCTTGCGAAGTACATGGCAACCTGCGTTGCCGAAAAACAGGAAGTCCTCGGTGCCGGAGGCCTGTACATCCTGGGCACCGAGCGACATGAATCAAGGCGGATTGACAATCAGCTGCGAGGCCGGTCAGGCCGCCAGGGCGATCCGGGTGAAAGTCGTTTCTACATGAGCCTTGAGGACGATCTGCTGCGGATATTCGGCTCCCACCGGGTTTCATTTATCATGGACAAGCTCAAGGTTCCGGAAGGTGAAGCGATAGAGCATGGCATGATTTCCAAGGCCATAGAAGGTGCCCAGAAAAAAGTCGAGGCTCACAACTTCGAAATTCGCAAGCATCTGATCGATTATGATGATGTCATGAATCGTCAACGCGAGGTTATCTATACGCAACGCAAGGAAGTCCTCGCCGGTGAGAATATTCGCGAAACCATCGAGACGATACTGGATGAAATTGTTGAAGACATGGTGGCAACCTTCTGTCCGGTAAAGACTCCCGTTAGCGAATGGAGCTGGGATGCCATGGCGATTGATTTTGCCAACCAGTTCAACTTCTTGCCGGAGCTGCCGACGCAGGAGAAAAATCTCAAGCCGGAAGAGCTGGAAGCCAGCCTCAAGGATCAGGTGACAAAACGCCTGGCTGAACGGGAGGAATCTTTCACGACACCGGTCCTGGAACATCTGATGAAGGTTCTGTTGTTGCAGACTATCGACACCCAGTGGAAAGACCACCTGCTTTCCATCGACCACCTCAAAGAGGGGATCGGCATGCGCGCCTATGCGCAGCGTAACCCGAAGGAAGAGTATAAACGCGAAGCCTACGACCTGTTCATGACGATGATGGGACGGATCCGACAGGAAGTTTCACAGAAACTTTTCCTGGTACAGCTGGCGCGGGAAGAAGAAGTGGCGGAGATGGAAGCTGAGCAGCGTCGCCAACGACTTGCCCTGACCCGACAAAGTGGTCCGCAGACCGCCGGGCAAAGTCCTGCAAAACGTGAAGAGGACAAGGTCGGCCGGAATGACCCCTGCCCCTGCGGAAGCGGCAAAAAATATAAAAAATGTTGCGGACAGTAAGACCGCATCAGACAAACGGAGTGACTGCATGGCCCCAGGCCCCGGTGCACACGGCTTGAAATTACTGCTTCTGGAGGCACAGCCAGGCAGTCTGACGGCGGTCCGTGAGGTCTGGCCAGATGCAGAGATTTCGGTCAGAGTTCATGACCAGGCACCGGGGGTGGTCGACCAGGTGCCGCGGGAAAAAATCCAGATGGTCGTCAGTGACGTGACGGCCATCGATTCCCCGGGCTTCCGGACCATGCAGTCTCTCAGACGGGCTTATCCTGATCTGCCTCTGGTCGCAGTCCTGCCTGAACCTTCTCTGCCCCTGTCCCTCACGGCGTTCCGCAGTGGCGTGACTGACGTCCTGATCCGGCCGCTTGACAAAGCAGCACTGTTGGACGCCCGGAGTCGGATCTCTGCGCGACTGCAGCGGGGTGAGCTGGAGACGATTGCTCCACAGACTGCACTGGCTATTGAAAACATGAAGCTCGTGGGCCGTCTTCAGGAGAAGAACAGGGAAGCCGAGTCCGCTCATGCAGCGCTCGTCAAACTTCATGAAGATCGGACCCGTTTTGTCTGCAACCTGTCTCATGAATTGAAAACCCCGCTTACTTCGGTACTCGGTTTTGCTGATCTTTTGCACAACTTTTATGACCAGGTGGATCCTGCCCGGCTGCAGGAATATATTGCCAGGATCTACGACAAGGGCAAAGACCTGGAGCGGCTGCTGACCGGGATGCTTCGCCTTTTTTCCCTCGACTCCGGTAATGAAGACTGGCAATGGCAGGAGCTCTCGCTCAAAGACTCCCTTGCACAGGCGTTGCAGAAATATGAAGATGAAATAGATGCGAAGCAGCTGGATCTCATGGTTCAACTGCAAGGGGACCTGATGTCGGTCAGAGGGGACCAGGACAAGCTGGAGGTTCTGCTTGATGCGCTGGTCGACAACGCGGTCAAGTTTAACCGGACAGGCGGCCTGCTGTCGATTAATGCCGAGAACATGACGCGGCGTGGCAACCCGATGGTTTATCTGCAGATATTCAACCAGGGGCAATCTGTACCACAAGAGCATGCTGAGGATATCTTCCAGGGTTATTCACAGCTGGGTGACCTGGATGCAGACAAGCCGAGTGGGGTAGGGATCGGCCTGGCGACGTGCCGGGCGATCATGCGCCAGATGCAGGGGGAAATCTATCTGGAACCGAGTGCCGGCGGGGAGGGGACAGCCATCGCTCTCTTCCTGCCAACCAGAGCAACAGAAATGGAGTTAAATCATGACTGAACCCACCTTAGCTGTTCCCAAGGGGTTCCGGGCTGCAGCCTGCAGTTCTGGGATCAAGAAGTCCGGAAAGCTGGATATGGCATTGATCTGTGCCGATCAGCCGGTTGAGTGCGCCGGGGTCTTTACCACCAACAAGGTCGTCGCTGCGCCGGTCAAACTGACCGAATCCAGGGTAAGTCACGGCCTCTGTCAGGCGATCCTCGTCAACAGCGGCAACGCCAATGCATGTACCGGCGAAAAGGGACTGCAGGATGCGAAATATTGCGGTGACCTGGTCGCCGGGGCCCTGGATATCGCTCCGGAATTCGTTGCTGTTGCTTCAACGGGGGTCATCGGCGTGCCTTTGCCAATGCACTGTTTTGACGGGCATGTTGCAACCCTGTGCAGAATGCTGGGCAACGACCAGTTTGAAGGTGCTGCCAGAGCGATGATGACAACCGACGCATTTCCCAAAATGAGTGGTCGGACCATGCATCTCGAAGGTGCTGAAATCAGGATCCTTGGCTTGGCCAAAGGCGCCGGTATGATTCATCCTGATATGGCGACCATGCTGGCATTCATCCTGACCGATGCCGAACTGGCCGACGGGCTTCTGGAAGGTTCTCTGAAGAAATCGGTCAATGCCTCATTCAACCGCATTACGGTAGATCGTGATACCTCAACCAATGATATGGCCCTGCTGCTGGCGAGCGGTGCCGCGGGCAATGACGTGATCGTACAAGGCTCCAGTGAACTGGAGCAGTTTGAGCGGGTTCTTGGCGAAGTCATGCTGGATCTGGCAAAAATGATTGCCCGCGATGGCGAGGGCGCCACCAAGCTGGTGCGGATCCAGATCGAAGGCGCGGGTAGTGATGCCGACGCCCTGGTTGCCGCCCGCAGCGTTGCCACATCGCAACTGGTCAAGACAGCCTTCTTCGGCGAAGATGCTAACTGGGGGCGGATCATTGCCGCAGTCGGCTATGCGGGAGTCGAGGTTGACCCTGATCGGATCAGCATCAGGTTTGATGATGTTGCAATGGTTGAAAATGGGCTCGGTCTTGGCCCGGAGCAGGAAGCAATAGCCAGTGAGGTGTTGAAAAAGCCGGAGTTTACCGTGACGGTCAATTTGGGCGTGGGTGATGGCAGTGACTATTACTACACCTCTGACCTTTCCTATGAGTATGTGAAGATCAACGCAGCTTACCGCACCTGATAAACCGGATTGGACCGGAGCAAGCTGAACGGATATTCGGGTTATGGATTCTCCGGCAAAACTTATCGATCATACCTTGCTAAAACCGGACACCAGCAAAGCTGAAATTGCCGAACTCTGCGAGGAAGCGGTTGAATACGGGTTCGCATCGGTCTGTGTGCCGCCAGTTTTCGTATCACAAGCCAGTCAACTTCTCTACGGGTCCGAAGTTGCGGTCTGCACCGTAATCGGTTTTCCGCTGGGCTATCAAACCACGGCAGCGAAGGTGTTCGAAGCAGATCAGGCGATCGCCGCCGGTGCCGGGGAAATTGATATGGTTATCCAGCTTGGCGCCGCGCGCAGCGCGGATTTTACGACAGTGCGCGACGAGATCAGCAAGATCGTTGCCGTTACCCAGGGTTGCCTGGTTAAAGTGATTATCGAGTGCTGCCTTTTTGATGCTTCCGTCAAACGCAAACTGGCTGAAATTGTTGTTGCAGGCGGCGCCGGTTACGTCAAGACCTCAACCGGGTTCGCCGCTACGGGTGCGACCCTGGAAGATGTTCGTCTGCTTGATCAAGTGGTTGCCGGCAGAATCGGGGTCAAAGCGGCGGGCGGTATCCGTGACTGGCCGGCTTGCGAGCTGATGCTGGCAGCAGGAGCGAGTCGCATAGGTACCAGTGCCGGGGTAAAGATCGTACGACAGTGGCGTCACAACGCGGGTCTGCTATGACGCGAAAAAGTGGGCGTGTGATCTGGATCGTTCTGGACGGTGTCGGCCTGGAAGCCCTTCCGGATGCACCGGATTATGGCGATGAGGATGCCGCTACCCTGCCGCACGTCGCATCGGCCTGCGGCGGGCTGAATTTACCCCATATGCAGGAGTTGGGCCTTGGTTGTCTCGCCGAGATCGCGGGAGTGCCAGCCGTGAGTGCTCCTGCCGGAGTTTATGGTCGCCTTGCCGAGAGATCCTCAGGCAAGGACAGCATTATCGGCCACTGGGAGTTGGCCGGTGTCGTGGTTGACAAGCCCTTTGCGACCTACCCGCAAGGATTTCCTCCCGAGCTGATCAGACGATTTACCGAAATTTCCGGCGCACGGCCGCTGGGGAATGTCTCGGCTGGAGGCATCTCGATCCTCAGGGAGTACGGAGCGGAGCATATCAGGACCGGCCGACCGATTCTCTACACGAGCGTCGACTCCGTCTTCCAGATAGCCGCACACGAGGCAGTCCTGCCGCCGGAGAAGCTGTATGACTTATGTCAGGCAGCCAAGGTTCTGACCGATGAATATGATATCGCCCGGGTCATTGCCCGACCTTTCATCGGGGATGTCCAAAGCGGCTTCCGACGTACTCCGCGACGCAAGGATTTCCCCGCCCCACCTCCGCAAACGACTCTCCTTGAATGTCTGACTTCAGCAGGTTATACGGTCTCGGCCGTGGGTAAGATCGACGACCTGTTTGCAGGACGTGGCATTGCTAGGAGTGTCACAACAATTGACAATGATGATGGCATGAAGAAGATCGTTGCCGCACTTGCGGTCATGGACGGGGGGCTGTTGATGGCAAACCTGATCGATTTCGACATGGTTTACGGTCACCGCAGAGACGCTATCGGCTTCGGTCGCGCACTGGAGGAGTTTGATGCCTGGTTGCCGGAACTTTTTAACGCAATGCGATCTGAAGACCTGCTGGTGATCTGTGCCGATCATGGCTGCGACCCGACCACGCCAGGCAGCGACCACACGCGCGAATATGTTCCTGCATTGCTTTGGTCAAAAACTATGGAGAGAGGGCGTGCCCTGGGAGACCGTCAGTCATTCGCTGACATTGCTGCGACGTTGGCTGATTTATTCCAGGTGCCCAGAGTGGTGGCCGGAGAGAGCTTCGCGGGATTGCTCGTTTGACGCGTATCGTCAATTCTTGAGGCGCTCCTGGACAAATTCACCAACCCCGTCCTGGCGGTAGGACACCTCTTTGAGGAAACGTTCCTTGATGAATTTCTGCAATTGCTCGCTGTCCTGTTTGGGGATGTCGTCGAAGCCGACGCCAAAACCCTGGAAATAGTTATTGTTTGCCTCGGGTTCGATCGTGTACAGAACGGTTGACTTGACTTCAATCTCCGCGCATTGCCCAAACAGGGGGAAAACAACGGTCAACCGGTCGCATTTCTTGAGCCTGGTGGCGGTTTTAAAAAACAGCCCGTGCATACTGAGGCTCAATACGTCAGCGAGGATGAAGTCCTCCTCTTCAATGCTGTACATGCCGGGCAGCCTCACCTTGATCCGGAGGTTCTGGCGCGGGTGCTTTTCTACCTTGCGCTGGATGAATGAGAACAATCCGAAAAGTTCGAGCGGGACATCTATGGTCTCGTCCGGAGTCACGGCGACTTTTTCAGCACCGTCCTGCCTGAGCGCAACGCAGGGCAGCTCACCATTCTCAATGCTTGCCATGATATTTTTGCCGAAGGCGAGGTCCGGATTGGCCAGTACGCCTTCGCCGAGGACCAGCATGCAGGGTTTGCTTTCTTGCAGGAAGGTAGCAACCTGATCAGCACTGCGTGTCGACAGGACCCGGTAGCCCCAATGTTTTAAAATCGGTTCTAGGGTTGCGAGCAGTTCGGCACGATTGTCTGCGACTAGGATACTTTTCATAGGCTGTTCTTATACGACGAGACCTTAGTGAACGGACAGAAATATTTTATCCCTACTTGCAAATGCAAATGTCCTGCAATTTAACGTATTCGACGGTTTCAGCAAAGGGGAAAATTTTATCCTGCGCAACCAGTCGTTATGATTTGCCGTTGGCATGTCGCTGACGGCTTCACCTGCCCAAGCGCTGGAGGTCGCTGATGCCATACTGGCCACGGCCGTCCGTTGAAGGAGCCTTGCTTCGAACTGCGCTGCTTGCTGTCGGACAGTCTGGCACCGTCGAACGGGTGTGCGGCGGGCCCAGAGAGCCAAACGGAACAATCCGGCAGCTCTCCAGGCCTTTGTCTGATACACTCTTGGGCGGGCTATTTTTTGGTTTTGCTTTTAGTGCGGGCCGCCCGGGCCTTGGCGAGTTTCTCGCCGAGACCGCGGTCGATCGCCATCTGGCGGCGTTGGTCAGAATAGTTTTTGGCTGCAAGCGACTGTGCGCGGGGGATATCGAACTGCTTGCGGTACTCCGATGCGGACATCTCGTGGGATGTTTTCAGATGGCGCGACAGGGTTTTGAACCCTTTGCCACAAATCATGCAGTATATTTTGTCTCTGCCGAAAGCTTTTTTACGCGAGACAGCGGGGCCCTGCTCTTCTTCAACCTGGTCATTACTGATGGCCCCTTTTTCGAGGTTGTTAAGAGCATTATAGACATCATTCAGCTCAGCAACGAGCTCCTCTTTGGTCATGTTTGTTGTTGATGCGTGTGCTGCGACGATATCTGCGGCCATTTCAAGAATTGTTGCCATGTTCTCCTCCAGTTGTTAGTGAATGTGATGTTCCGGGGCTGTTTGAGAAAGCCAACTATAGTAATACAACGATTTTATGTATAATCAAGCCTGAACATGATATTAATCGTGACATCAACTGTTCCGTTTTCAAGACGTGTTGTCAAGATGATAATTGTAGTTTCACTGTTCATTGTAAAGGCTCTGCTGTGTTTATAACAGTTCTCATCGGAGATGATAAATGATTATAAGAGAGGTCATTGAATCCGCTGAAAAAAACATGCTCTGCGATCGTGCCTGTCATAGTCGTGCATCGAGAGGGCGGCGGAGTGCCGAGGAACCCTGTCCGGTCAGGACGATTTTTCAGGTTGACCGGGACAGAATTCTGCACAGCAAGGCTTTTCGCAGGCTCAAATACAAGACCCAGGTTTTTCTTTCCCCCGAGGGTGACCATTATCGCACCCGTTTGACCCATACCCTTGAGGTAAGCCAGGTCGCCAGAACCATGGCCAGAGCGTTACGCCTGAATGAAGATCTTACCGAGGCGATTGCCCTGGGTCATGATCTGGGGCACACGCCCTTTGGCCATGCCGGAGAACGAGCCCTGGCTGAACTCCTGCCGGGGGGCTTCCACCACGTGAACCAGAGCTTGAGGGTCGTTGAGCGACTGGAGAAAAATGGCGCCGGCTTGAACCTTTCCTGGGAGGTCCTGGATGGGATACTGCATCATTCCAAGGGCAGGGGAGCCCTGTTGGGGCGGAACCCGGCTGATCTCCCGGTAACCCTTGAGGGCCAGCTGGTTCGCCTCTCTGACGTCATCGCCTATGTCAATCACGACCTCGATGATGCGATCCGCGGTGGACTGATCAGTTCTGATGATGTGCCGCAGCATTTGCGGGCGGCCCTCGGGATCAAGAACTCCCAGCGGCTGAACACCATGGTCACAGACCTGATCGAAACGACCCTTGCCTCAGGCTGTGAATCGATCCAGCTCTCTGTTCCCATCGCTGAGCAGGTGGCTGAACTCCGGGACTGGCTGCATGCCAATGTCTATCGGGCGCGGGCCATTGAAGATGAATTCCGCAAGGCCGGTCGGGTGCTCAGGGAGTTGTTTGCATATTTCGTCGCCGATCCTGAAAAGTTGTCACTTTACGGCGGCGACCTGGCCCATGGAGAGGGAACCGAGGTCGTCGTGGCGGACTTCCTGGCAGGTATGACGGACCGCTATGCCATGAACCTCTACCAGAAGCTTTTTTTCCCACAGCCGTGGAAGGCGATTTGACCGTAACTGCATGGCTTCAGGGTCATGAGACCGGGTAGGAATAACCCTTCCCGCTTTGCAGCTTTGCAACCTTGCGACTTTATGCCCTGTCCCATCATGTAAGCTTGACACTTGAGAAAGCAATATGATAGTTTTTTAGCGCCTTTACGGCTATTTGCCAGATGCTGCATCAGAAGTTTGCGCAATGCGGGCTGAAGGAATAAGGAGATTGGCATGAGCAAGAAACTGCTGTTGGCCGACGACAGTATTACGATTCAGAAAGTCATTCAGATCACCTTTGCACATGAGGATTATGATCTGACCATTACCGATAACGGTGATGCTGCTCTGGCCAAGGCCCGGGAGCTCAAACCTGATCTGGTCATGGCGGACGTTTATATGCCGGGCAAGAATGGTTATGAGTTGACCACTGCCATCAAACAGGACCCTGCTCTAAAAAATACCCCGGTACTGCTTTTGGCTGGCTCGTTTGAGCCCTTTGATGAAGAGAAGGCCAGGAGTTGCCAGGCGGACGCCTGGATCGAGAAGCCCTTTGAATCACAGAACCTGATCGACAAGGTTGCAGGATTGCTGAAACCTGCCCCTTCTGCAGCTCCTGTGCCGCAGCCGGCCGCCGCGGCGGGCCCGGTGGTTGAGGACAAGCCCCCCCTGGCTGATTTTGACCAGCCTCTCACTACGGCTGGTGATATTGCTGCAGAGCCTGATGACGTGTTTGGCGATATCTCTTTTGATGATGAGACCCAGGTTTTTGCTCCTGAGCCAGTTGCCGCGGCAAATGACTGGAGCGATGTTGCTGCAGAAGCTGAAGTCGTCACGCCTGTAGTTGAAGAATCTGATGCCGTTGTCGAAGAGCCTGGTTCAGAGCTCGCGGAAGATTTCAGCTTTGCTGAAGACGCCCAGGCCGCCACAGGTGAGACTGCATCATCGGACGAAGGGGTCGACCTGGCTGACTTCGACATGACCGAAGAAGAGATCATGCCGCTCGGTGAGGATGATATCCTCGGTGCAGAAGATCTCGAACCTGTCCCTGAGGAGCAGACGCTTGCGGCCTGGTCCCGTGATGCCTCCCCCGAACAAGAGAGTTTTGTCGACCCGACAAAACAGATGCCTGCCGTTGAAAATGACGTCTTCGCTGCAGAGGAGGCGCCTTTTGTCGAGGCGCCGGTCACCGCATCGGCCCCTGCTGCAGCTGCGGCCCTGAGCGAGAGCGAGATCGAACAGGTTATCGAAAAGGTCGTCACCAAAGTTGTTGAAAAACTGGCTGGATCGATCCTCGAGCGGGTTGCCTGGGAGGTGGTCCCCGACCTGGCGGAAACCCTGATTCGAGAAGAGATTCGCAAGATCAAGGATGCTGCCGCCTGACAACAGGCCAGACTCAATAATTGACGAGTGAAATGGGGATTGCTAAAATCCCCATTTCCTTTTGTCGGGTAACATTCACGCAACGTCACATTGGAAGGATGCCACACCGATGGAAAAGAAGTTGAGCAAGGGTTATGAGCCGCATGATGTCGAGCGCAGGTGGTATCAGGAATGGGAGGCCAGCGGTTATTTCCGCGCCGACGAAAACTCTAAGAAGCCGCATTACTCGATCGTAATCCCGCCCCCTAATGTTACCGGTGTGCTGCACATGGGGCATGCCCTCAACAATACCCTGCAGGACATCCTCTGTCGCTGGAAACGCATGTGTGGCTGCGAAGTCCTCTGGATGCCGGGTACCGACCATGCCGGCATTGCGACCCAGAACGTGGTTGAAAAGCAGCTGGGCGCTGAGGGCACAGACCGGCATGCTATCGGTCGCGGGCCCTTTATTGAAAGGGTCTGGCAATGGCGTGAAGAGTCCGGCGGCAAGATCATCGAACAGCTCAAACGGCTCGGTGCTTCCTGTGACTGGGAACGTGAACGTTTTACCATGGACGAAGGGCTCTCCACGGCAGTCAGGGAGGTTTTTGTCCGTCTCTACGAAGATGGCCTGATCTATCGCGCCAATCGCCTGATCAACTGGTGCCCGCGCTGTCATACCGCCTTGTCGGACCTGGAAGTTGAACATGAGGACAAGCAAGGCCACTTGTGGCACCTGCGTTACCCGGTGATCGGTAGCGATAGGTTTATGGTTGTGGCAACCACGCGCCCGGAAACAATGCTCGGTGATGCGGCTGTTGCTGTTCACCCTGAGGATGAACGTTACCGGGACCTGGTCGGCAGGAAGGTGCTTTTGCCGTTGGTCAATCGTGAAATTCCGATTGTCGCCGATGAATACGTGGACAAGGATTTCGGCAGCGGGGCGGTGAAAATTACCCCGGCCCATGATTTCAACGACTTTGAACTGGGAAAACGACACAACCTGGAGGAGATCAATATCTTCGACGAGTCAGGCATTGTTAACGAAAATGGCGGACCTTACCAGGGCCAGGAGCGCTACGAGGCCCGCGCCAACGTCGTTGCCGACCTGGAGAATCAGGGCCTGCTGGAGAAAATCGACAACTACGAAAACGCTGTCGGCGAATGTTACCGTTGCAGGACCGTGATCGAGCCTTATCTCTCCCTGCAATGGTACGTCAAGGTCGGCCCCCTTGCTGAGGAGGCGATCAAGGCTGTGCAGCAGGGTGATACCCGGATTGTCCCTCAGCAGTGGGAAAAGACCTATTTCGAGTGGATGTTCAACCTCCAGGACTGGTGTATCAGCCGCCAGATTTGGTGGGGGCACCGGATTCCGGTTTGGTACTGCGAGGATTGCGCCGAATTGACGGTCTGCCGTACGGATGCCACGGTTTGTGCTTACTGCGGCAGCGCAGACATCCGTCAGGACACCGATGTCCTCGACACCTGGTTCTCCTCGGCTCTCTGGCCTTTCTCGACCATGGGTTGGCCTGACCGGACCGACACGCTAACGAAGTTTTACCCGACATCCTGCCTGGTCACCGGCTTCGACATCCTGTTCTTCTGGGTGGCGCGCATGCTGATGATGGGGATCAGGTTTATGCAGGACGTGCCCTTCAGGGACGTCTATATCCACGCCCTGGTGCGCGATGCCCAGGGTCAGAAGATGAGCAAGAGCAAAGGCAACGTGATCGACCCGCTGCATGTTATCGATGAGTACGGCGCGGATGCCTTCCGCTTCACGCTAACCTCGTTCGCAGCCATGGGCCGTGACATCAAACTTTCCACTGAGAGAATCGCCGGTTACCGGAATTTCTGTAACAAGCTCTGGAATGCCAGCCGTTTCGCCCTGATGAATCTCGAAGATTTCGATCCGTCCGGAATCGACCTGAACGAACTTGACCTGTCCGATGCTGATCGCTGGATTCTGACTCGCCTGGAAGAAACCATCCGTCAGACCGGCCAGGCTCTCGACGGTTACAAATTCAACGAAGCAGCCAGCACGCTCTATGCCTTTACCTGGCACAATTTCTGTGACTGGTACATCGAAATGGCCAAGGATGATCTCTATGGAGATGATCCTCGGGCCAGGCTCAGGGTGCAGAGCGTTCTGTTCAGCGTGCTCGAGCAACTGCTGCGCCTGTTGCACCCGTTCATCCCTTTTATTACCGAAGAAATCTGGCAGGTTCTGCCTGGTGAGCGCCCCTGCGTGACGATCATGCAGGCGGAATTTCCGAACGGAGCCGGGTTGCCGACAGATACCGCCGGCGCTGAACGGATGGAGTTGGTCATGGAGGTCATCCGGGCAATCCGGAACATCCGTGGTGAGATGGATGTCCCCCCCGGCAGACAGGTGACGGCTTTGCTCAACTGTAAAAGCGACCGCTCAAGGGAGATTCTCGAAGAGGGCAGCGCTGCCATCCGCGTGCTTGGCAAGGTCGGCGAGCTGACCATTGGTCAGAACCTCACTCCGCCGGAGCAATCTGCTACCCAGGTTGCCGGTGATGTGGAAATCTCTTTGCCGCTGGCCGGTCTCGTGGATGTTGCCGAAGAGGAAAAGCGCCTGCAGAAGGAGATCGCCAAAGTCCAGATAGACGTCGATCTCTTTACCAGGAAGTTGTCAAATGAGAAATTCGTTGCTAACGCCCCGCCACAAGTCCTTGAGAAGGATCGTGGCAAGCTCAAAGATGCCAAGGAGAAGTTGTCGCTGTTGCAGGAAAGCCTGAGGAAGATCCAGGCTTTGAAATAGCTGTGGCTGAGCCGGTGTCCGGGGCAAGGGGCCGTTTCCATGCTTGCCGAGCTCCACAGCATACAATGGGATATTGCAGCGATCATCTCCCTGCTCAGGGATGTCCAATAGTGAGCAACATGGCCTGAAACGGCAAGAGCCCTCCCCGAATGATTTCACGGACCTTTTCACCCAGATTCGACTGTAGCTTTCCACTGGTCGGGAAAAGATAGCTAAAAACGTCCCATCTGCGAGGCTCGCCATTAAGCCTCGCGCCAGGGCCTCTCATGAAGGCGATGGACGCGAAATCCTTCCCGAGTTGTGAAGAATTACAGAATGGGAATCGCCGGACGACTGCCAGACCGTACCTCAAAGCGCCGCATTTCAAGTGAAAGATCACCATGAGAGCCAAGGACAAATCGCAATATCTCCCGATCATTGCCTTCGTTGCACTGGGAGTGATTTGGGGCAGCAACTTCATTTACATGAAAATGGCGGCAAACCTTATCAACCCGTTGCAAATCGTCTTTGTCAGGGTTTTGTTCGGATTCCTTCCGGTCGTTGTCTATGCTCATCTGAAAGGAGCGTTGCGCAGGCAACACCTCAGACATGTCGGCCATTTTTTCGTCATGGGCCTGCTGGCTACGGCGATTTACTACTATGGCTATGCTAAAGGCACCTCTCTGCTCTTCTCTGGAGTGGCGGGCGCTGTCAGCGGCGCTATCCCGCTCTTCTCTTTCGTGCTTGCCGTGCTCTTCCTTGAAGAGGAAAAAGCCACCCGGCTGAAAGTTGCCGGGATCTTGATCGGTTTTGTTGGCGTGGTCATCATAGGGCAGCCGTCGGGTGCAGATCTCAACGATACCAGCCTGGAGGGTGTGGCCTACATGGTTGCAGGTTCTCTCAGCGTCGGCGCCTCATTCGTCTATGCGAAAAAATTTATCATTCCATTGAAAATTCCAGCAACGGCCCTCGCAACCTACCAGCTGGGGCTTGGACTTCTGGTCCTGGCGCTGTTCACTGATTACAACGGCATTGGCAAAGTGTTCGCCAGCGCACACACCGCGCTTGGCCTGATTGTAGGTCTTGGCCTTTTAGGAACAGGTCTGGCATATATAATCTACTATTATATTGTCGAAAGACTCGGCGCGGTCTCAGCGTCATCTGTAACCTTTATCCCACCTGTGATCGCCCTTCTGATCGGGGCTGTATTGGTCGGAGAACCGATCGGCATTGAGGATTATGCGGCGACGTTGCTGATCTTTCTCGGTGTCCTGTTATTGAAGAAGAGATAAAGCGTAGGCAGTCGAAATGATAACTCCACTCATACAGGGCTTCTCTCTTGGCGCCAGCTTAATTATTGCAATCGGCAGTCAGAATGCATTCGTTCTTCGCCAGGGATTGAAGAAGGAACATGTCTTTACCATCTGCACGATCTGCTTTCTGTGCGATGCGTTGCTGATTCTACTGGGGGTTGCTGGATTCGGCACCCTGGTCGCGTCGTCCCGGAAGCTTATGCTGATTGCTCGCTGGGGTGGCGCAATCTTCCTGTTCTTTTATGGCGCGCGATCTTTCCTTGCAGCGTTCAAGTCAGAGACTCTGGTCGCGGATGATTCGCAGAGCGCTGCACAGGGCTTGGCCTGGGCAGTAGCGACCACCTTCGCCCTGACCCTGCTCAACCCGCATGTCTATCTCGACACCGTTATCCTCCTTGGCAGCATTGCTGGGCAGCTTCCTGAAAGGGAAAGAGCGGCTTTTGCCATCGGTGCGGTCTGTGCCTCAATGGGCTGGTTTTACGGCCTCGGCTATGGTTCCCGAATTCTGGCGCCCCTTTTTCGTAAACCTGTCGCATGGAAAATCCTCGATGTCGCAATCGGTGGTGTTATGTGGTTAATCGCCGGTAGCCTGCTTTTGCCAGTTTTTACGGCCCAGTAAGGTCGTCATCTTTGGTCATCCGTTCTCTGTTCAGGTCTCTCAGTCGTTACGACTGCCGAGATAAAAACAAGCGTATTATTGGTAATGGCTTTTAAAACGGCAAAAGCAAGGCCACCCGGGAATGGATGGCCATAATTTTGTTCTGAGGGTCACGACACACCAAGAGGTCGATCATGGAGGATTCTGTCGATCCGTTTTAATGAGTGGACGGGTCTCTGAGTCTGGTTCGGGTCCTCGACTGGACCTGGTCACCCTGAATCGCCGCATTCCCGGGCTGTGCGCCGGAAGCGCCCTGGCCTTGAAGATACTGATGCTGATTTTGTTGTTTGTATTGGTGTTGATATTGATATTGGTTTTGTTGCTTGTATTGGTGTTGAGATGCGTTTCCCTTTTGCGACATACCAGCACCAGCATTAACGCCAGAGCCTTTCCCGCTGCCTGACCCTCTTCCGCCACCGCCTTTTGCGAAGGCTGTTTCGGCCCCTGAGACGGTCATCAAGATCGCTGCCATAATTCCGATGGTGGTGAGTGTTCGACGTTTCATTTGATTCTCCTTGAATGATTGGTTCAATAAGTCAGGTTATTGTTTTGCGGGGTTGGACGAAGCAGCCATCAAAAGGTTTACATTTTTATCTTTTGATAATGCCAAACGAATCTTTGGGCCTTTTCCCAAATGTCACGACTTCTGAGACGATAACGGGCGTCTCATTGATAGAGGTATGCAGGAGACAATAGACAGCGCAGAAAAAGCTGTTATATGTTTACATATCACTCTGGCTTATGACCCTCTCATAGGACAGAGGAATTTGCCCTGCTCCCATCCCCCTCCGTGGAGTGGGGCTTTTTTATTTGTCAGGATCGGTAAGAACGACAGATATGAGCCAAGACTCTTCCATCCGGGCAAGGCAGAAGTACAAATAAGAAAAACCCTTTACCCGTTTTTCCTACTCCTGTAGATTGGTGCTTGATTATTTGATTTGTTCCATGGGGGATGGAAATGATCAAAAGGGTTTCAGGGCATTTTAAGAGATATCCGAACCGCTGCTGTCGGCTGTAAGCTGACCAGCGTTTTTTTATGCCCCGAAAGTGTCCTGAAGACCAGGGGCGATACAGAATGGACAATAGCTATGCTGCAGACAAGTTGCCCGAAGTGCAACGGAGTTATTGAGTCGCCTTCTCTCAACGAGTTGAGATCTGCTAGGTGTAGTCAATGCCAGGAGATCGTGACAGTTGGAGATGTGTTTGTAGCGACCAGAGGGTTTACCATCCATCGCGAAGACCTTCATAAGCGGATCTCTCGCTACGAGAGCCTGTTAAAAGAGGTTGAAACCGAGCGAACGATGCTGGCGAACGATAAAACCGTATCAAACGTGACGAATCAAAGTTTCGACCAATTCTGCCTGACTCTTAGGGAGTTATTGGAGGGGGCAAGAAGCCATTTCCGGCTAAAAATGACTCGTGACTTATCTGTGCAAATGGTTTCTGACAATCATAAAAGCACGGTGAAATTAATTGATATAAGCACAGAAGGCGCCTCTCTTGAATGTGAGATGTTTGATAACCTGCTGAGAGCTAAGACAATAGCTACCCTGCAAATGACATTGCCTAAATTTCACGAACCAATAACTGTTCTCGCAAAGGTTGTCTGGGTCAGGAGAATGACGGGGGAGTCAACCGAAGAACATTATCGTGTCGGCGTAAAATTTATCAATTTGGATGAAAAAACACGTACGAGCATATGGAGTTTTATCACCGAGAGCTCAGCAGGTTCGCCCTCTTTGCTGGTTTCCTGAGTAGCACGACTTCTGAGACGAGGACAGGCTTTTTATTGATAGAGGCATGTCGGCGACCATAGACAGCATAGAAAAATCTTAAGTGCTCCTCTGTCTTGCGACCCTCTCATGAGGCGTATAAGCAAGGCCATTCATTGTTCCAGGTTTTCCCTAACAGTCTCAACGATTTCTGACATTTGGCGTTGCCAAACAGCCCTTTAGCATTTAGGATTATTAACTACTGAGTACGATATACTTTTTTATACCAAATTTACCGGGAGGTTATGCATGCTAAAGCAAATCATGAGGCCAGTAAGTTTCTTTTTGGTTTTTTCTTTTCTTCTGCTCAATTTCAACGTCCCCACAGCCCAAGCAAAGATGGTCGGGACTGATGCTGTAATCGCTAGTCAGCAGGATACAGCGCAGCGGGCCCAGGTTGCCAGCTTTTTGGATCGTGAAGATATCAAGCAGATCATGACTCAGTACGGTGTTGACCCTGTCGAAGCACAAAAAAGAGTCGATAGCCTTTCGAGTGAAGAACTAACCCAGGTTGCCTCCGCAATGGATCAATTGCCTGCCGGCGGCAGTGCGGTCGGTGCGGTAGTTGGTGCCGCGCTGATTGTCTTTGTAATTTTATTGATTACCGATATCCTTGGTTTTACCAATGTCTTCTCGTTTGTTAATCCTCAACGTTAGACGAAAAATAGATACAGCATTGGGTCAGGCCGGCAGTCGGGTGATTGCCGGCCTGTCATGTTTAGCGATGGGTGCAATGCTGACTGGATGCAGCTTATCGGGGCCCGGCTACTTGTCTCAGGTTGCCGAAAGGCCGTCTCAGGCCATGATTGTCGATGTACCGTTTTTTGCCCAGGAAGAATTGCAGTGCGGTCCGGCAGCGCTTGCTATGGTTCTGAGCTGGAGCGGGATAGCCTTGCACCCATCTGATTTATCTACAGAGGTTTATACTCCCGGCCTCAAGGGCAGCCTGCAGAGCTCGCTGATCGGATCGGCCCGCAGGCACGGTCGAGTTGCATACCCCATAACAGGCATCGAGTCCCTCACAGCTGAAATTTCTGCCGGGCATCCAGTTGTTGTACTGGTCAATCTTGGTTTCTCCTGGTACCCACGATGGCATTATGCCGTGGCCGTTGGTTACGACCAAGGCAAGGAAGAAGTCCTCCTTCATTCAGGGCCGATTGCCAACGAGGTTGTAAGTTCATGGACGTTCAAGAATATTTGGCGACGTGGCGGATACTGGGGCCTTCTGGTCCTGCCTCCGGACCGGTTGCCGGAAGTTGCCGGGGAAGACGAGTGGCTTGCTGCCGTTGCCGGGTTGGAAAAGGTCGGGCAGTGGCAGGCTTCTGCAATCGGTTATGCCACCGCCTTGACCCGCTGGAATGAAAGTTTTGTCGCCTGGATAGGCCTTGGCAACAGCCTGTACAATCTTCATGATCTTGATTCCGCCGCTGAAGCTTTCTACCAGGCAACCCTGGTCCAACCGGAAAACGGTATGCCGTTTAACAACTTGGCCCATGTCCTGGCGGAGCAGGGCAAATGGCAGGAAGCCCTGGCTGCTGCGCAGCGTGCAGTGGATCTTGGTGGCCCTTTTCAGGGCACTTTTGTCCAAACCTTGGAGGAGATAAAGCTAATGACGACGAACTGATCCCGGCAACAGGCGGAGATGTCAGTGCCGTCGCATAAATGACCACTGCTGAGACAGAAAAGGGTGTGTTATTGATAGAGACCTTATAAGACGAAAAAATGATGGCTACCTGATTTTCAATGGTGGCCTTATTATTTCTGAGAGTGCTTTGTAGGATAACAACATCATCTGTTAGAATATCGAAATTCCATTTGCGCCCGTAGCTCAATTGGATAGAGCACCAGACTTCGGATCTGGGGGTTGTGGGTTCGACTCCTACCGGGCGCGCCATCAAAATTACAATTTTGAATATATCTAACCAAGGACGGTAGCCAAAACCCTTGTCATAAATTGAACTGCACATTATTATGGAAGTCGTGGTCTGTTCCATCTCAGCGGTTCCCCATAATATTTTATCTGCCTTAGGAGGCTACAAATGAAACGCTCTCTTGTTAGTGGTCTGGTCATTCTTGTCATCGCGATTGTTTTGGCCGGCTGCTGTGGCGGCGGCAAGGAGACCGTTGTTGTTGCTCCTCCTGAAGGTGGTGGTGCTACTGCCGGGCAGCAACTGCAGGATCTTAAGGCTGCCCACGATCAAGGCGCTATCACAGACGAGGAATTTGAAAAGGCGAAAGAGAAGATTCTTAAGGCTGACTAGCCGTATTTAATACTTTTCCTACCTTATGCCATGCATGGTTTGACTCTATCTTTATTCATGCGAAGCCCCGCCAGTTTTTGTGCGGGGTTTCTTGTCCTCTGGTTTTTGCATGGCACAACCTGTACGGCGCAAGACTTGGAAACCCGTGACATGAAATCCCCACAGGGTATTCAGGTCTCGATATCTCAACCCCCTCGTCCTGACACACCATCTTCAATCCTAAGTTCCGCTTTATTAGGCAGTGTGCGATTCTTCCAGAAATGGCTTTCGCCGGTCGATGGCCAACGTTGCAGCTTCTCACCAACGTGTTCCCAGTTTGGCTACGACGCAGTCCATGAACACGGCCCCTTCACAGGGGTCGTCATGACAGCTGATCGTCTGATGCGCTGCAGTTATTGGACTGAGCCAGGCATGGATTATCCGCGGCTGCCGAACGGGTCTTTGCACGACCCGGTCGAAAAAACCAACCGAGCCAGCTATGAGTAAACGGAACTCCCTTTCTGTAATCCTTTTGATTTTGCTTTTGTTCTGTCAAGGGCCTGTCTCAAGCGCAGCACAGGGCATTGAACTCACCGATGATCTCCAGATGGTTTTGGGGAACGCCTTTATGGCCGAGGGGGACTACTACAGAGCGATCACGGAATACAAAAAATTGGTCATTCTATTCCCGGATTCACAGCGCCTGCCCGAGGCCCTCTACGAGATTGGTATGGCCTATTATAAGGGTAAAGATTACGCATCGGCAGTGAAGAGCTTTGCCAAGGTACGACAGACCTACGCGTCCAACTATTTCAGCAGCGCAGCTTTTTACGAGGGGTTGAGTTATGAAAAGCTCGGCATGCCTGACGCCGCGGCCCTGGCATACGAACGAGCCCGTCTATTTGACGTAAAACACCCTGCCGCAGTCAATGCTCATGTTGGTCTGATTCTGAACGCTACGGCACAGGATGACATCCCCAAAACTCGGTCCGAATTGATAAATTTCCAAGTTAATTATCCTGAAGATGAGCGGTCAACCGAAATCCAGGATTCATTCAGCCTTCTCGATACTTACGAAGCGCGGTCAAAGAAATCCCCGGCCCTGGCCGGCGCATTGTCTACTGTCCTCCCTGGTAGCGGGCAGATGTATGCGGAGCATTACAAAGACGGTCTTATGGCTTTCTTGGTCAACGGTCTGTTCATTGCTGGAACGGTTGCCGCAATTGACGATGAAAACTACGCCTTGGCTGGAATCGTCGGCGGCATCGGCTTGCCTTTCTATCTCGGTAACGTCTACGGGGCAACAAAGGCCGCACGTAAGTGGAACCTGTCGCTCACAAATCAGTTGCGTAAAGACCTGACCATGACTCTGAATTTTCAATTCTAAAAACAGGCCAGCTATGAGAGGAGCCTTAAATGTAAGTATTTTGAGGGCTCCTATAGGTCACCATCAATAAGATGCGAAAATGGCCCATCCATGAAGGACGGGCCATTCTTACATTGCAGGACTTCTGATGAATCAGCCAATTTATGGCCTCTTAACCAAACGAAAGAAGTCCTTGGGAAATTTTGATGTTTGATATGTTAACGAAAAGCGAGAGTGAATATCTTGCTGAGGATGATCCTGCCTCATGATATTCTGAAGAGGCCTCATGTAGCACTTACCAAGGAGTCTTACTCCCTTGAGCTTACCCGCGATCCTGTTTGTTTTGCTTTCGGCCGTATGTCATAGCCTCTGGAATCTTCTCGCCAAGTCGAGTGGCGGTCCGATCGCTTTTATGCGCCAGGCACTCCGATTTTCGGCCCTCTGCTACGCACCCTTATTCGTGATATTCTTCTTCTTGGTCGATTATTCGCCAACCTATTTAGCCTGTATAATCGCCTCAGGTCTTGCCGTAGGGCTGTTTTTCTTCTGCCTCAGCAAGGCTTACCAGTATGGCCAGGTTTCAGTTGCCTACCCGATAGCGCGCTCATTCCCGATCCTGGTCGTAACTTGGGTTCTTTTCCTTTGGGGTGTGACACCTTCGGCTGTTGGCATGGCAGGAATCGTATTGGTCGTAGTCGGCTGTTTCGTTCTACCCATGGGCAGTTTTAGCATAGGTCCGAATGGCTTTACTCCCGCCAATTATCTGAATCGAAGCTGTTGCTGGGCTCTGCTTGCCGCGGTTGCAACCAGTCTCTTTTCTGTAATCGACAAGTATGCCGCTGTGAACATGCCGACCGCGCCGATTGATCTAGCGATCTATTACCGTATCAACTACGTGTACCTGCAAAACCTAGTGGCGCTGTTAGTCATGGAAGTTTGTACTCTACGTTTGCAGCAACAATACCCAGTTGTCCACCGGTATCGTGCCCTGTTCGCCGGATTGATCTTTCTGATCTCCTACAGCTTGATTCTTTTGGCTCTGACCAGTGACCCAGTCGCCTACGTTGTCTCCTTTCGGCAAGTCAGCATCTTAATTACAGTGTTAATTTCGATATTTTGGATTGAGCGTCAGGTTTCCAAACCACGCTTGGTAGGCGTCGGTCTGATTTTCGTAGGCGTGGTCATGGTCGGCATGGCATAAAGCAGCGCATTTACTTGAAAGCAAATGCAGGTAGAGGAAGTCTTTCCTATAAGTCACGATGAACAGTCATCATAGACAACTATCCTGACACAGGGGGAGGCTTACATGTCCGTAGGATTTATAGTGTTCGACGTTTTCTGAAGATCAGGCAATATCCTTTGTACCTTCCTGGTCTACCAGCCCACCCGAAAGCGCCACAAAATACCGAAGTCTAGAAGAGAAAAACATGCAGCGAACAGATGATATTCACGTAATTATTTGTTACGTGGTGTGTGCGTTGTCATTTCGGGGTGGATCGTCGGAACTCTGCTGTTCTGGAAAAGCTCTGCCTAGTCCCCTAGATTAACATCCTTCAACACCTCGGCCAGATGCTGACGAATCTGCGTGCTGCTGTCCATGGTGCTGATTTCCGCGTAGCGTTGGCAAGCCATTTCCAGGGAGACGCTTTTCAGAAAAGCCTTGATCCGCGGGATGAAGGGCGCTGGCATGGAGAATTCTCTCAGGCCCATGCCGAGCAAAAGCAACAGGGTCATGGGGTCGGTTGCCATTTCTCCACAAAGACTTACGCCCTTGCCCCTCGACAATGCGGTGCTGGTGACTTCATGGATGACATGGAGGACGGCAGGATGCAGTGGATCGTAGTATTTGCTGACCAGAGGGTTGTTGCGGTCGGCGGCGAGCAGGTATTGGATCAGGTCGTTGGTGCCCAGGGCGAAAAAGTCAACTTCGTTGGCAAGTTGCGGGACCAGTCTTACTGCGGCAGGCACTTCAATCATGACGCCGACGGGGATTTTGCCTGGGCAGTCCAACCCGTCCTTTTTGAGATTGGCCCGGGCTTCCTCAACGACTTCAAGACAGGCTCGGGTTTCTTCCAGGCTCGAGATCATGGGGAAGAGCAGCTTGACCGGGCCGTGGCAACCGGCCATGAGAATTGACTCTATTTGGGTACGGAAAATGTCCCGGTTGTCCAGAGAGACGCGCACGGAACGCCAGCCCATAAACGGGTTATCTTCCTTCGGTGGACTAAAGTAGGGGAGCCCCTTGTCGCCACCAATATCGAGGGTCCGAATTGTCACAGGCTGGCCCTCGAATTCCCTGACGACTTTGCTGTACAGTTCGTACTGATCGTTCCGGTCTGGAAAATCGCCCCGGGCCATGTAGGGGAATTCGGTTCGATAGAGGCCTACGCCTTCGGCGCCAAAACGTTTTGCAATAACGATGTCACTGATCAGGCCGATGTTGGCGCGTAAAGTGACCCTTTCGCCATCAGAGGTCTCAGCAGGCTGATCGCGGTACTGCTCAAGACGGCACAGTTCGCGCGTTTGATCCGCAAGGAGCCTCTGGAATTCTTCTCTGATCGCCTCCATCGGTTTAATGTAAATACGCCCCGAGTTGGCATCCACGATCAGGTCGTCTTCCGGCGCAATTTGTCTCACCGCCCCGCGGGCACCGACGATTGCCGGGATGCCCATCGCTTTCGCCATGATCACGGCATGTGAGTTGGTTTCACAGTCTTCGGTAATGATGCCGAGGATCTGATCATTATCGAGCGAGGCCATGTCAGAAGGAAGGATCTTCCTGGCGACCAGCACACTGGGATGTTTCAGGTGCAGGGTATGCTCCGAGCCATCGCCGATCAGGTTGGCCAAGATACGTCGGCCGATGTCTTCCATGTCGGCTGCACGTTCCCGAAGATAGGGGTCGTCCATCTTCGCAAAGGCTTCGAGGTAATTGGCGACGGTTTTTTCCAGGGCGTATGCAGCACTGTGCCCGTCTTTGATTTTATCCTGCAGCTTTGCGATGAAACTGCGATCCTCAAGAATCATCAGATGGGTGTGGAAGATTGCCGCATCGCTTTCGCTCAGACGCTCCGCGACGCGTTTCTCGAGGAAAATAGTTTGAATACAGGTCTTCTCCAGAGCGCTTTCGAGACTTTGCAACTCGGCCTGGATATCTACTCCCTCTTCGTCCAGGATGTCGGCAAAACCGAACCTTTCTTCGAGGATGGCCGCCGGGCCTATGACGACCCCGGGGTAGGCTATCCTGCCCGAGAGAATGTTTCCTGTCGAGTCATCTGCCAAGCGATCAGAGTCCGACATCGACTGCTGGGCCTTGACCAGAGCTTCGCTGGCGCGCAGGTTCTCTTCCTGATGTTGCCGAATCGAGTCGAGCAGGCGTGCATTGACAACAATCGACGAGACCTGGAAGGCAATCGTCGCCAGGGCGCTGATCTCTTCCTTGTTGAATTGGCGTGGTTCCTTGGTTTGCAGAACGATCACGCCAAGCGGATTGTTACGGTCGAAAAGTGGGATTCCCAGGAACGAGTGGAAGCGCTCTTCACCGGTTTCTTTGAAATATCGGTAGCTTGGATGTTCTTGCGGCTCTTCGATGGCGATGGCGTGCCGTTTTTGGGCCGCCATGCCGGTGAGACCTTCACCGATGCGTAGCGTGACTTTGCCCACTGCTTTGCGAGACAGGCCTTTGGATGCCTGCAGACGCAGGGTCACGTTGTCTGTGTCCAGCAAATAAATCGAGCAGACGTCCGTGCGCATGCGCCGCGCAACGAGTGTCACGATATTGCGTAGAGTCTCGTCGAGATCATGTGACTGGAGAATCAGCGCACTGATGTCTTCAAGGGTTGTTATGCCTATTTTTGGACTCTGCGTACTTGGCATGAAGTTGTTTGGAAAAAGAGGTGGTTGACAGTTTTTAATATGATAGCGGACGACAGTCTTTTTGGCGAACTAAAAATCAATCCATGCGCGCTGATGGCTAAAATGGCAGATAAAAAAACGCCGCCCGGAGGAGAGAGGTTCCGTGGCGGCGCAAAAAAGGGAGCAGGAATCCTTAGAATGGAAACTATTGTCCCTAGACAGTTACTCAAGTTTCTGAGCAATTATCGTGCCAGAGCTACGGTTTCGCTGTCTTTCTCGTGAAAAGCTGATTTGGCGCGGTTTTAGGTGGTTGGGGCTGTTGCGACCACTTGGCCTGAAGTGTGCCATTTATGGCGCATCATATTGAGTCGTGCGGGGAAAACGCTGTATTGATGGGCGATATAGCTGCGCCATAAATGGCACAACATGGTTAATATATGACAATTTTTGTCTTAGAGCTGTCTCACTTTTGTGTCAGGCCTTGAAATCGGTTCCATTGAGACCATTGCGATTAAGCATGCGGTAAAAGGTGCGACGGGGAATTCCAGCCAGTCGCGCTGCCGCCGAAATATTGCCTTCAGCTTCGCGCAGGTAGCGGGTCATGAGGTTTTTTTCAACCTGGTTCAGATGCTTTTGGCGCTGTGTCCGCAGGGTGCCGTTGCTCTTGTCGCCCGGGGCCTGCAGAACCAGTTCGCCAAAAATAACCGGCAGGTTTTCCAGCCGGATGATCTCATCGCGGGTCAGGACAGCAGCACGTTCGATGATGTTCTGCAGTTCACGGATGTTGCCAGGCCAGTGATATTGGCGCATGGCCTGAATCGCCCGGTCTTCAATGCCAAACAGGGTCTTGTTGACCCGGGTGCTCGCTTTGGCAATGAATGCCTGGAGTAGCCCATCGAGTGACTCGAGTCGATTCCTCAGTGGCGGCATGGTAATGGTAAAGACGTTCAGACGGTAAAAGAGATCCTCGCGAAACCAACCTTCAGCGACGCCCTGCTCGAGGTTGCGGTTGGTTGCTGCAATCAGGCGGACGTCAACCTTGGTCGACGCATTTCCGCCGACCGGGCGGATTTCACCGCTGTCGAGGACGCGCAGGAGTTCCACCTGAAGTTTGGAGGTGATATCGCCAACTTCATCGAGGAAAATCGTTCCGCCGTCAGCTGCTTCGAAGAGGCCGCGTTTGTCATTGACCGCGCCAGTGAAAGAACCTTTCTTGTGACCGAACAGTTCACTTTCCAGAATACTGTCAGTCAGGGTCGTGCAGTTTATTGAAACCAGGGGCTTGTCGGCTCTCTGACTTTGGGCATGGATGGCCCGGGCCGTGAGTTCCTTGCCGGTTCCGCTCTCGCCACGGATCAGGACCGTGGTCGGTGTCGGACCAACCTGATGAATCAGTTTGATGACCTCCCGGGTACGGGGGTCGTGGCCGATTATAGCGGTTTCACCGAATTCCTGTTTCAGGGCATGCTGGGCAAGTTCATATTTCTGGGTAAGCTTGATGTGGTCTTCTTCCAGGCGCTTCAAAGAGTAAGGGAGGCACATGTCTCCCTCGGCCAATTCCCGGTAGACAGCGACAGCGTGTTCACGACAAGTGGTATATCCGCAGGCACCGCAATTCAGCTCGTCCTTGGTTTCATACTTGTCGGTCGCCTGCAGGATCTGGCGCAATCGTTCGCTGCTGGGAGTTTTGGGCCGCTCATGCTTGTTGGCGAAGGTCCTGGTGAAGTCCGGCAAGGGTATGTCTGCGATGTATGTAGACTTGGTGCGATAATAAAGGTTCTGGTTAAGGTGCTGGTCAATGATCAGGTTGCGTTTGGAAAATGTGGTCAGGCGGTTGTTTTTGCCCGGACCGCCGATGCAGCCGCCGTTGCAGAAGCGAATATCCGCCACCTTTGGTGAAATTCGGCCGGCAGCGAGATCCTTAATGACTTCCAGAGCGTTCTCTTCTCCCTCGGTCTCGACGTAGTCCTTGTTGGTAATTTCGCTGGCGATGCCGAAGGATTTGAATGGTCCCCCGGAAATTGCGAAGAGTCTGCCACGCTTGGGTTCCATGCCGTCAAAAGCCGTTTCGCCGAGGCGCTTGAGGTCAAGGTTGCGGTACTTGAACATCTGGCTGAGCTCCTGGTAGGAAATGACACAGTCAATCGCCCCTTCGGTCTGCTCTGCGGTAATCTCGAACTTGCCGGCGATGCAGGAGCTGATATAGACGACCGGCGTGTCCTTGCTGGTGCGGCTTTTGATGAAACGGCCAATCGCCACCATCGGCGAAACCAGCTCGATCAGGTTCTTCAGCAGTTGCGGATAGTGTCGTTCGATCAGGTCGACGATTGTCGGGCAGTGGGTCGTTATCAGAGGATAAGGCTTGTTCCGTTCAACGCTCTTCAGGTAGCTTTTGCGCAACAGGTCAACGCCGGCGGCGCCTTCGTGGACTTCTGCAAAACCTAGACGACGCAGGCCGGTTACCAGCTGGCCTGAACGGATGTCGTTGAAAAAGGCCGGATGCGAACAGCCGAGTATTGCAATCGGCGGCTGCTCACCAGCGAGAAGGTTCCGGCACTCGCCGACATGGTCGGCGATCACCTTGGCTTTCTGCGAGCAGCTCTTGACGCAGTTGCCGCAACCGATGCATCGGTCGCTGATGACTTCGGCATAATTGCGGTGGACCCGGATCGCCTTGACCGGACAGTTGCGGATGCAGGCGTAGCATTTACGACAGTTTTCCTTGACGGTAATGATCGGGCCCATAGCTCTCCAGGGTCGTCTTGAGTAGATGTGACGCAAGATTGTGCCATTTCTGGCACGATTGTGTCAATACATCAGGAAGGCTGGCTGCAAGGCTGTAAACCGTACAGCTTGATAGCGTTGGAGAATCTCAAATGTTATGGTATGACCAGTCAGCCGGTCCATTCAGGAGAAGTGATCAATATGAAAATCATCGATCTGCGCAGTGACACAGTCACCAGACCCACTGAAACCATGCGCCGGGCCATGTTCGCCGCCGAACTTGGAGATGATGTCTATGGTGAGGATCCGACAGTCAACCGTCTGCAGGAGCTGGTTGCGGGTATGGCGGGTAAGGAAGCCGCCTTGTTTGTACCGAGTGGCACCCAGGGGAATCTCCTGGCGATCCTGTCACACTGTCAGCGCGGTGAAGAGTATATTGCCGGGCAGCAGGCCCATTGCTATCGTTACGAAGCAGGTGGTGCCGCGGTTTTCGGCGGAGTGCAACCGCAACCGATCGATTTCGAGGTGAACGGATCTCTCGATCTGGCGAAGGTCGCCACAGCGATCAAGCCAATCGATGACCATTTTGCCGTGACCCGCCTGCTCTGTCTCGAAAACACCCGGGGCGGCAGGGTGTTGCCCCTTGATTATCAGGCTGAGGCCTCCAGGTTTGCCAGAGAGCGTGGCCTGAAGCTGCATCTCGATGGCGCGCGGGTGTTCAATGCGGCGGTCAGTCAGCAGGTTCCTCTGGCGCAAATCGCACAATATTACGATTCGGTATCGATCTGCTTGTCCAAAGGACTCGGCGCGCCAGTTGGTTCTGTCCTGGTCGGTTCAGACGAATTGATCGCGCGTGCGCGTCGCTGGCGCAAGATGGCCGGGGGCGGGATGCGACAGGCCGGGGTTCTCGCTGCTGCGGGTATCCACGCCCTGGAAAACAACGTCGAGCGTCTCGCTGAAGATCATCGCAATGCCGGGGAGCTGGCTGCGGGTTTATCGGGGGTCGACGGTCTTGATGTTGACATGGATGCTGTGCAGACCAATATGGTCTTCGTTACCATGAACCCGGAAAGGCAGGCACGTCTTCTCGACTATCTCAAGGAGAGGGGGATCCTGGCCGGGGGGTATGGCCAGCTGCGGCTGGTGACACATCACGATTTTGATGCGGCGGATATCCCGGCTGTGATTGCTGCGTTCAAAGCCTTTTGTTCGAAGTGAAGGCGGTTGTCTCGACGCGTCCTGATGATCGGAAGAGGCCTTCCCGACTGCTTTGCTGATCGCTGCTATAACAAGTCATTGATAAATCGGCACCATTCCTGGCTATTTCGATCCGGGACGTCGGGGTTGCCGCGCACCCCGAGTTTAAACTCAATAACGGACTGCCATTCCTCGGAGCCAACGTCCGGCCCGTGACCCATGCCATCGCCGGAGGAGACGGTTGCCTCTACAGTTCGGTACCAGGTCTCCGTGCAGGGTTCTGCCACTGCGTCTGACTCCGGCCCCCGGTTCGGGCAAGCAGTCAGCAGCAACAACAGAACAGTAGCAATCAGGCCACGCAAGATCTTCACGGCTAAATTCCCACGACTGAATAATCGGTCTTGGCCTCGCCCATGCCCATGCCCATGCTGGTGACTGATCTTGCCGGGAGCATTCTGTCTCTAGCTGCGCATGTTGATGAACTGCAGTTCGATGCCGAAATCCTTCCCCTTGAGGAGCTGGATAACTTCCTGCAGATCGTCGATTTTCTTGCCGCTGACCCGTAACTGGTCCTCCATGATCTGGGCCTGGACCTTGAGCTTGCTCTCCTTGATCGTTTTGGTGATCTGCTTGCCTTTTTCCTTGTCGATCCCCTGGAGGATATTGATGCGCTGGCGGACTGCACCGTGCGAGGCGGGCTCCTTCTTGCCGAAATCAAGACAGCTGGGGGAAACGTTGCGGCGCGCCAGCTTGCCGCGCAGGATGTCGACGACCGCTGTCAGCTTGTAGTCATCGGCAGCGAGGATGACGATACCATCATCCGCAAGGTCTATTTCATTGTGAGTCCCTTTGAAATCGAAGCGCTGGTTGACCTCTTTACGGGCCAGGTTAATGGCATTGTCCACTTCCTGCAGGTCTACCTTGAACACAACATCAAAACTCGGCATGCAATCTCTCCATTCCTTTAGGGCTTTCTTTAATCTCTATCGCTTCAAGTCTGGTTGACGTTTGTGCGAAAACGGCCTACCTCTGCACTGAAATGGCAGGCTGCCGTGTGCCCGGGAACCTGTTCGGAGAACGCAGGATATTCCTGCCGACAGATATCTTTTGCATAAGGGCAGCGCGGGTGGAAGTGACAACCTGTCGGCGGATCAATCGGAGAGGGGATCTCGCCACTTAAGACCTGCTTCTGACGATGCCTGTTCGGGTCCGGAAACGGCACCGCGTTCAGCAGGGCCTCGGTATAGGGGTGACGGGGGCGACCATAGAGGTCTTCCACAGTGGCGATTTCAACGATTCTCCCCAGGTACATGACCGCGACCCGGTCGCAGACATGCTCGATGACGCCGAGATCGTGTGAGATGAAAAGGTAGGTCAGGCCGAATTCCTTTTGCAGGTCCTTGAGAAGGTTGACGATCTGGGCCTGGATCGAGAGGTCTAGCGCCGAAACCGGCTCGTCGGCGACGACCAGACGCGGTTGCACCGCCAGGGTGCGGGCAATTCCGATGCGCTGACGCTGGCCGCCGGAGAATTCGTGAGGATAACGATCGTAATGTTCAGCAGAAAGTCCGACCTTCTCCATCAGGGCGAGGACCTGGGCGCGGGTGTCCCGCCCCTTGACCATGTCATGCACAATCAGCGGTTCGCCGATGATCTCGCCGACCCGCATACGCGGGTTGAGTGAAGAAAAGGGGTCCTGGAAAATCATCTGCATGTCGCGGCGGAGTGCGGTCAACTGACGTTTCGGCATGCCGGTCACAGATTTGCCGGCAAAGCGTATGATGCCTTCGTCAGGCTCAATCAGGCGCAACAGCAGTTTGCCGGCGGTCGATTTACCGCAACCAGATTCGCCGACCAGGCCGAGAGTTTCGCCGGCCTCAATCTCGAAAGATATCCCGTCCACGGCTTTCAGCCGCAACTTCGGTGCGCCCGGTCGATTCGCACTGACTCTAAAAGCCTTGTGCAGGTTTTCTACGCTGAGCAGGATCGGCATCATTGCACCTGCCAGCAGCGCACCCAGTGTCCGGGCTGCACCTCTTTGAGTGATGGGACTTCTCCCCGGCACGGGGCGAAAGATTCGTCGCAACGTTCGAGGAAAGAGCATCCCTCGTTACCGGACCCCGGCTTTGGCACGCTCCCCTCGATCGGGACCAGGCGCTTGCGGCGTTCACCGACCCGCGGAATGCAGGCAAGGAGCCCACGGGTATAGGGATGGATCGGGTTGGCGTAGATTTCCTTGACCGGGGCGGTCTCGAGAATCAGCCCGGCGTACATGATGGCCACCCGATCGGCATTTTCAGCAACCACACCGAGATCGTGGGTAATCAACAGGGTCGCCATATTGCGCTCTGCCTTGATCTTGCCGAGCAGGTCCATGATCTGCGCCTGGATCGTAACGTCGAGAGCGGTGGTTGGTTCATCGGCAATCAGCAGTTGCGGATTGCAGGCCAGCGCCATAGCAATCATGACTCGCTGGCGCATGCCGCCGGAGAGTTGGTGCGGGTAGTCTTTCAGTCTTTGCCCTGCCGCAGGAATACCGACGCTATGCAGCAGCTCGGCAGCAATCTTCACCGACTTGTCCTTGCCGTAGCCGCGATGCAGTTGCAGGCTTTCTATGATCTGGTCGCCGATGCGGAAGACCGGGTTGAGCGAGGTCATAGGTTCCTGGAAGATCATGCCGATGCGATTGCCTCGGACTCGACGAATCTCGGTTTCGGGCATGTGCAAAATATCCAGGTTGTCAAACCTGACATCTCCCTCAACGATGCGTCCGGGTTCGGGGACCAGGCGCAGGAGGGACAGCGCGGTCATCGATTTTCCGCACCCTGACTCGCCAACCAGGGCGAGTGTCTCGCCGCGGTCGATTTTAAAGTCGATCCCGGCGATCGCCTTGACCAGGCCCTCACCGGTAAAGAAATAGGTCCGCAGGTTTTTGACTTCGAGAAGTGCGCTCATCATGTCCCGTGGTGCATTGCGTGATGTTGTGAATGGAAGCATGACCCGTTGGGGATGTCAATTATAAAAGAACGGAAAGAGGTACGGGGAACGCGGAAATCAAAATCATGCCGGTGGAACATTGCGTGACACCACACTTTGATAGGATAGCCTTTCTCGTCCCTCGTCCCTCGTCCCTCGTCCCTCGTTTTTATGCTATCATGTCAAAATTAATCTACTGCATTTCGACCGGTACCCGAATGCCCGATCTCGTTGACCTTCACCTACACAGCATCTTCTCCGACGGCGTCATGACGCCAACTGAACTGGTTGCCGAGGCGGCCAGAATCGGCTTGCGGGCAATTGCCCTGGCGGACCACGATAATGTCGACGGCATTCCGGAAGCTGTTGCTGCGGGTCGGCGACTAGGCGTCGAGGTTATCTCTGCCGTCGAACTGTCGGTCGTCTGGCAGGATTACCAGGACCTGCACCTGCTGGGCTATGGATTCGATCATGAAAACCAGGCGTTAAAAGCCGCCCTGACCGGATTCCGTGACTTTCGTGCCGGACGCAGCCTGCGAATTGTCGAAAACATCAACCGGCAACTGAAAAAAGAAGGGCGTCAGCCCCTTGATCCCGCCGACATCAAAAGCCGGGCAGAGGGCACGATCGGCCGCCCGCATATCGGTCATGCCCTGCTTGCCGCCGGCCATGTCCAGAGTATGGACGCCGCCTTTGAACGCTACCTGGTCCCGTGCAATGAACAGAAACGGTTTTTCCCGATTGATGATGCGATCCGCCTGATCCACGACGCCGGGGGCTGTACCGTCCTCGCCCACCCGCCGTTGATCGGCGTCGATGATGACACGCTGGTCGATCTTCTCCACCAGTTCATAGCCAGGGGACTGGATGGCCTCGAGGCTTATTACTCAGGAGCGGGCAACGACGACATTGATCGTTACATTACCCTTGCGCGCACGCTGGGGCTGATCGTGACCGGCGGCTCCGATTTCCATCAGCCGATCAGGAACGGGATCGTCATGGGCGCCGGGCGCGGCAACCTGAAAATCCCGTACCGTTGTGTTGAGGAGATCAGAGCTACAATTCCTTGCCGGCTGATTACCGCCTGGATGTGAGCCGCTGAGGCCAAATCTCTTTCCTGGCGTGATTTCTCCCCGGAATCATGGTAGAATTTCCACGTTATCAGCAAAACCTATCATCAAAAACTATGAAGGGATTAATCATGAGATCTTTAAGGGTCGCTTCAATTCTTTCTGTTCTGATTCTGTGCCTTTCTGCAGACCTGTTTGCAATGGCCGGAGAGCCACCGATCGTCCTGCCGGACGGGGCCTTGAATGCCGAGCAGCTCAAGCAGCAATTCACAGGCCGAACTGCTGCTGCAAAAATTGCCGGCAAGGAGAGGGTGGAGCTCTATTATTTTGCCGAAGACGGCAAGGTGACAGAGATCCGAGGCAACTGGCAGAAAACTGGCGAGTGGTACGTGCGTGAAGATGGTCGCCTATGTATCGACCTGGTAGGCGAGCACCGTGACTGCCGGGTGATTATCAAGGACGGCGATCAATATCACCAGTATGCCGCGAAAAGGGACGGCAATCACGAGTATGAACAGTCCTATAGCGAGTTTCTCCAGGGCAACCAACTGCAGAAACTGTCGACGGAACCGCTTCTGCCCATCGGGTACGCTCAGGGAGAAAGAGCTTGTTGAGCTTTTTGCCGGGAAGACGGTTGAATCAGTGACCGCAAGTCAAGGGCGTGTCAGCCTGACTTACTACGCCCTGGACGGTACGCTTGAACAGGTCAGAGATGGGTCCCCGCGCTACGGGACCTGGCGTGTCAGCAAGGATGACCGGATTTGCCTGAAGATGGAAGGGCTCGAAGAAAAGTGCCGGATCATCGTCCGGGAAGGCAAAGAGTACAAGAAGTACATCGTAAAAAAATCAGGAGCAGCATCAGCACACCGTATCATATCGAAACTTCAAGGACGGCAAGACGTTCTAATGTCCTGAGCTTTGTGCCCGGGCCCATCCGGTATCCTGGTTGGGCCTTTTTTTATGCCAGGTTTTCAAAAAGGAATTTGAAGACCTGCTCGTCAAGGGGGGGATGTCCCATATAACTCTCGTAGGCATGGCTCGCGTTGGGAATCGTTTCCAGACGAAAATCGGCAGGAATATCATATGAACGTGCCAGGTTGCGATTCGAGCTGACCCAGCGTTCAGCGCGTTCAATACGGTTTAAACCCTGGAAAGAATCGATTTCACGATCCTTGTTCAGATCCTTGTCACGAAGGTCATCTTCTTCACCAACCAGAACCAGGGTCGGTATCCGTAGAAAATTTTCCAGGGAGAACTGCAGCTGCGGCCAATCACTGGTTGATTTTAACCCGTACGGATATTTCCGTTCAGGGTCCGGGAAGGTGTACCAGCCTGGAGCCGCAAGCACCATTCTGGCAACACGCTTCGGATAGAACATCGCATATCGATGCAGGAACTGACCTCCTCCGGAAAAGCCGAACATCCTCATCGGTGCCGGTGAAACCCCCAGCCCGTGGTGCGCATCCTGAAGAATATGGTCGAAGGCCATATCGGCGCGTTCCTGCTGAACATTGGTGCCGAGCTGCTGATAGCGGGGAAAATTTTCTTTGCGGAAAAGCGGCGCAACAAGAACGGCTCCGTGTCGTTCCGCCTGGGCGACGAAGCCCCGGATATGCTCTTCCGCATTTCTGGAGATGCCATGGATCGTGTAGAGGATTTTGCCGTCATCCTGGTATGTCTCGGGGATATAAAGAAAATACTCCAGTTGCGACATGCCGTCGATGGTGCGGTGATGGATTGTCCCGCGGTTAAGTTTGGTAGTCATAAAAATTAGCCTTTACGGGTTATTTGGCTCTGATGACATCCTGGCCGTCGCCGGGGGAGTCCTGGTCACAGCGTCCAGTCCGCCGTCTTTCAGGTGCCAGTAATAATCTGCCATGGCCAGTCGATCCTCAAAACGGCTGACCATGAGGACTGTCCCGTTGAAGTTGGTCAGAACGTCTTCAAGGACCATGATCGCCTGTTGGTCAAGGTTTGCATCGATCTCGTCAACGATCAGGATGGCTGGCTGTCCGAGGATGGCCCGTGCCAGGGCCAGTTTGTGACGCTGACCCAGCGACAGGTTGGTGCCCCCCTCCTTGATGCGGAAATCTTTACCGCCTGGCAACTGTTCCAGCAGATCATCGATTTTGCATAGTTGATGCACTCTTGAAAGTTCTTCGTCAGAGGCGTCGGGTTTGCGGTATTGCAGGTTGTAGCTGATCGATCCTTTGAATAAAGGCAGGTCCGGACTGACGATGCCGATCGCCTCGCGGACCGAGGCCAGGTTGCAGCGCCTGATGTCCTGGCCATCGATGAGAACCTTGCCGCGGTCAGGGTCAACCAGCCTGGCAACAACCTGCAGCAAGGTTGACTTTCCTGCACCGTTGTCGCCGATTATAGCCAGCCGGGAGCCGCCCGGAATGGTGCCGTTGATGCTTCTGAGCACACCGCGTAACCTGATCTCCTGCAACTCTATCTCACCCTTGCTGACCTGTAGTCGCGGAAGCTTCGAGGAACGGCCACGCAAGGGTGTCGTGTCCATGAATTCGATAATTTTCTTTTTCGAAACGCGGTAAGCCTGCAGGTATTCGTGAACACGACCAAGGTCGCGGAAGGCGTTGGAGAGAAAACCGACAACGGCCATTGCGGCGACCACGTTGCCGGCAGTCGTCTGTCCGCGAAAGACTTCCAGGGCACCGATTGACAGGATTGCCGCCATGGACAGGGCTGTGGCGCCTTCGTTGATAATCCTCATGATCGCGGAAGCCGCAGCTCGATCGATCATCGATTCACTCAACCGTTTACTGTGCTTCTTGAAGCGTTTGCGTTCGCGAGAGCGCTGATTGAACGCCTGAATAACGATGTATGAACGAATCTTCTCGTTGATATTCCCGGCCAGCTGTCCGCGCCGGCGGCGTGCCTCGGTTATGACCCGATGAATGTTCGGCCCCATTCTGAGATTCCATCCCAGGCCGAGCGACAGGATGAAAATGGCGCAGACGGCCAGGTAAAGATCGAAGAACGCCAGAACGCCGATCGAAATGACCGTAACAATCAGGGAGACGACGATCCTGGCCAGGCCGAGACTGATCCAGCTGCGAATTGCCGACAGGTCGCCGATAAAGCGCAGCATCGAAGAACCGGTCGTGCGACCGCTCAGAGCCCGGGGAGCGAACCTGCTCATGCGATCGAAGACGGCAATCCGGACCTCGTGAATGTACGCCTGTCCCAAACGTTCCGCATCGATTCTCTCGATATAGCGCAGCCAGGCGGCAAATCCGGTGCTGCCCAGCAGACAAAGGGCGAAAAGGGCAATTTCCCAGACCTGGGTTAACTTGAACATGTGAACTTCGGGGTCATCGAATTCCGGGTTCAGGAGCACATCGAAGGCGTGCCTGACCAGCAACATCGATACAATGATGCTTGTTGCCTGGAGCGTGCCGTTGCCGACCAGCCGCAGGAACAGCCAGCGTCTCGCCTGGAAAAAGATGACGGGGAGCTCGCTCATCAGGCACTCTTACCTGCGGAGGCCATCCGGTTGCGACGCCTGAATTCAAGGCATTTGTAGACGTAGCTTGAAACGCTCGGGCGGGCCAGGGCATTGGTATGGTAGACCGGCAAGCCGCAGATATCCTCTGCTTCCCGGCAGGCCAGAGCGGACGAGGTCAAGACACCGGTGATCGCGAACACCGGAAGCTGGCGGGCTGTCAGCCACGAGATGCCGGCCTGGGCCCCCAGGGCATCGTTGGCAGCAAAAATGACACCGTCGATCCAGTCGGTGAATGACGGCGTTGCAAAAAGACGGGCTGTCTCTCGCTGCAGCAAACCGTCGGCCACTTCGACAATAATTACGTCAGGCCCTGATGCCGCCATTGCCGCACCAAGGGTCATGACGATGTCGTGCAGCACATCGCGATGGACCCGGTAGGTGGAAACATAGCCGGCATCGATGAAATCAAAGACCGGGGTGGCCCCGGCATCGACCAGCGAACGATAATCGGCCCCGGCGCCGGTGCCGGTGAACTTGGCGGCGGCGACCTTGATCTTTTGTCGAACAAAGCCTTTGACCAGGTTGGCGCAGGCGGTTGTCTTGCCCGAGTTCATGGAAGTGCCGGCCACTACCAGGACCAGGGGAGCCGGCACGAGCTGATCCGCTCTGGGCAGACGTGAGGAACTGAGATTGATGCGGTGGCCGTCTGCGTCGGCAAGCAACCCCAGAGGCTTGATCCGGGTCGCTGTCTTGATCTTGTCGTGTCGATTCAACAGGCGGGCAGCCACTCCTCCGGCGGCGACCAGCCGGCAGGCCCCGAGGTGATCGGGGACAATTCCTTCAAACTGGTCCGGAGCATACCGGTTGCCATAGGCGACGATAATCTCGTCGCCTTCGAACAGCGTTGCACGGCGACTGCTGACCAGCTCCAGGCGCTTGTGTTGCCCTAATTCCTCAACGCTGGCCAGCACCAGATCGCCGGCCTCAGGAATAATCGGCCCGCTGAGCAACTGGATTGGGCGGTCACGATTGATCCGGCGCGTGGTATAAGCCCATTTCGCTTGTTCGAGACGTTCGGCCGACAAGGGCTCGAGATGCAGTTTCATCAACCCCCCGATCTAAGTATTTTGTGGTATTGAATAAACGAATCCTGCCAGTAGGATTAAAGACGGCAAGCTTTACTATCGATATTACCGTAAATAAGAATTATAACAAGAATGGGGAGGACTATAGCTCGAACCTACTTCAAACCAGCAGGTGCTCGCAAAGGATTCTGGCGCCGATTGCAATCAGGACGAGCCCGCCCAGAATTTCCACCCGCGAACCCCAGCGGTCGCCAATGCGGCGGCCTACCAGCATGCCGACAACGGTCAATACACCGGCCACCAGGCCGATGATGAACGCCGGAAACCAGATCGAGACCCCGATCACGCTCAGGGAGAACCCGACAGCCAGGGCATCGATGCTGGTTGCAATGGAAAGCATCACCAGGCTTGCCCCCCGGGTCGGGTCGCGATCATCAGGTTTCTCATCGTCGTTTAAAGCTTCGTGAATCATCCGAGCGCCGATCAATGCCAGCAGGGTAAACGCGATCCAGTGGTCCCAGGCCGAGATAAACTGGACGACAGTCTGGCCGGCCAGCCAGCCGATCACCGGCATCAGGGCCTGGAAAAGGCCGAAATGAAAGCCGAGGCGGAAGATGTGCCGTCCGGTCAGGCGTGCCAGCACAGTGCCCGTGCCGAGAGCGACGGCAAAAGCGTCCATGGCCAGCGCCAGCGCCAGTCCGAGCAGGGTTATGGCATCCATGTTGCCGTGCCTGTAAAGAAGTTCATGAGGCGAGTTATTACGAAAGATTGCATCGGAAGTCAATTTTTTCAGGTTTTTTAACTGTCAATCTTGTTGTATAAGCTTGTTATTCGCTAGAATAGCACTCGATGCATCACCTCCCCGCCGGTCAAAATGCCGGAGAAAGACGGATTTATGCGGATCTTTATTGTTTCCATCAGCATGATGCTGGTCGTGCACGGTGCCTTCGCCATGTCCCCGGATGGTTGCGGTGCAGGGACCTGCGCTGAATGCCACAGCATCACCATGGCGGAAACCGAACAACTGCTCGACGGCATGGTTGATAAAGTCAACAGCGTGGAATTTGCCGAGCTGCCGGGCATGTGGGTGGCGGAGGTGGAAAAGAATCAGAAAAAACTGCCTGTCTACATCGATTTCTCGAAGCAGTACCTGGTATCCGGCAACGTCATTCGCCTGAATGATAAAGAGAACCTGACCCTGCAGCGCAGTGTGCGTATGAACAGCATTGATGTCAGCAAAATCCCGCTGACCGATGCCCTGCTGCTCGGCAAGCCATCGGCGAAGACCAGGGTTATTGTTTTCACCGACCCGGAGTGCCCCTATTGTAAAAAACTCCATGAAGAGCTCAAGGAGGTCATTCGGCGCGACCCCGAGGTGGCTTTTCTGATCAAACTTTTCCCGTTGAAGATGCATCCGAACGCCTACGATATCTCGAAAAGCATCGTCTGCAACAACTCGATGGAGTACCTCGAGTTGAGTTTTGCCGGCAAACCGTTGCCCGCGCCAAACTGCAACAGCCCGGTCGTCGATCAGACGATCGCACTCGTCGGAGAACTCGGCATTCATTCAACGCCGACCCTGGTCATGCCCGACGGGCGGGTTCTGCCGGGATACAGGAAAGCCGAGGCCATCCTGACCATAATCGGTGAAAATGATACAAAGGCAGGCAATTAGCAAAAGATTGCGGCAAATCCTTGCCTTAAGCTGATCTATCTGATAAGACAGCTCCCGATTACTCAATCTTCAGGAGGATGTTTAAATGGGTTTGATGGATGGCAAGCGGGGCGTCATTTTTGGCGTTGCCAACGAGAAGAGTATCGCCTGGGGGGTTGCCCAGCAACTCCATAGCGCCGGTGCCGAACTGGCGTTCACCTATCTCAACGAAGCGCTGGAGAAGCGGGTGCGTCCCCTTGCAGAAAGTCTTGAGTCGAAGATCATCGTGCCGTGCGATGTCGCTTCCGATGATGATATCGCCGGGGTCTTTAAAGAGCTGGAACGACAGTGGGGGACGATTGATTTTGTCGTTCATGCAGTGGCTTTTGCCAGGCGTGAGGATCTGAAGAACCCCTTCAGCCAGACCAGCCGTGAAGGCTTTGCCCTGGCAATGGACGTCAGCGCCTACTCCCTGGTGGCCATGACCCGGTTCGCGATACCCCTGATGCCGAAAGGCGGCAGCATCGTTTCGATGTCCTACCTCGGGGCCGTGATGGCGGTCCCCGGCTATAATGTTATGGGCGTTGCCAAGGCGGCACTGGAATCTTCAGTGCGTTACCTGGCCGCGGAACTTGGCAAGCGAAATATCCGCGTCAACGCCGTCTCCGCAGGCCCGATCAAGACTCTGGCTGCCTCCGGGATTGGCAATTTCAATGACAAGCTGCATGTCATGGAAGAGCGTAGTCCACTGGGCCGCACCGTCACCCAGGAGGAAGTTGGCAAGGCCAGTCTTTACCTGCTGTCAGACCTTGCCTCCGGTGTGACCGGGGAAGTCCATTATGTCGATAGCGGCTTCAATATCTCGGCGGGATAGTTATCGTCAAACATAACTTTCAAGAAGGCCCCGGGAGGGGCCTTTTCTCGTAGGATAGAGAAGGCCGGAGAGAGGCAGTCAGTGTTCCGCCCACTCTCCGTCTCCCACCCTCCCTTGATGACACAGAGGTGATAATGATTCACGGCAATACCACAGGACTCAAACCCAGCCAGGTCAGGGCTCTTGAGAGAATTTACCGGAGGCACCTGGTGGCCAGCGAGGTGATCTCTCCGGAACTGGCCCGCTACCTGACGGAATTATCAGGAGAGCTGCGCCGCCAGATCGGCCTGATCATCGACCGCAGTGGCGAAGTGAAAAACGTCATCCTTGGCGATGACCGCGAAATCGTTATTCCCGACCTGTCCGGCTACGGCCTCGGTCGCAGCGGCCTGCGCGGTCTGCGCTGTATCCACACCCACCTCAAGGGCGAGCCCCTGTCCCAGGACGATCTCAACGACCTCGCGCTGTTACGCCTGGATATGATGATCAGCATTGCGGTCGGCGAGGATGGTCTGCCCGGCCCGGTGTCCATGGCCCACCTGATCCCTCCCGCTCCGGATGGGCGGATTCACTTGCTGCAGACAATCGCCTCGATTCACACTTGGGAGATCGATTTCGCTGCTTTTATCCGCGCCCTGGATGCGGAGCTTGAACAGTCACGCTCGGCGACCGTCGATCTTGGCGACCCCCGGGAAAAAGCAATTCTTTTGTCCGTGACCCAGGCGCCGATCAGAGAAGCCGAGGATGCCATGGACGAGCTGGCGGAGCTGGCACGTACCGCGGACGTGGTTGTCCTTGATCGCATTATGCAGCGGTCGCGCAAGCTGCACCCGCGCTCCCTGATGGGGGAGGGCAAGCTCCAGGAGGTCGTCATCAGTGCTTTGCACAAGGGCGCGACCCTGCTGGTTTTCGATCAGGACCTGACTCCAGTGCAGGCGCGGACCATTGCCGCCATGACTGAGCTGAAAGTTATCGATCGCAGCCAGTTGATTCTCGATATCTTCGCTCGTCGTGCCCACACCCTGGACGGCAAGGTCCAGGTCGAACTGGCCCAGCTCAAGTACATCCTGCCGCGACTGACCGGAAGAGGTACCGCCATGTCGCGGCTGATGGGCGGGATTGGCGGCCGCGGTCCCGGTGAGACCAAGCTGGAAACAGACCGGCGGCGGATCCGTGACCGCATCACCCGCCTGGAAAAACAGCTTAAGTCCCTTGGCAAGGGGAGGTTGCAGAGGCGGCAGAAGAGGATCAAGACCGGTGTGCCGATCGTGTCGATTGTCGGTTATACCAATGCGGGCAAATCAACCCTGCTCAACGCCCTGACCCAGAGTGAGGTCTTTACAGAAGATCTGCTTTTTGCAACCCTGGACACTTCGACCCGTCGTCTGCGCTTCCCGCATGAGCGCGAGGTGATTATCACCGATACGGTCGGTTTTATCAGGGCCCTGCCGAAAAGTCTGCTCGGGGCTTTCAAGGCAACCCTGGAAGAGCTGGCCGATGCTCACCTGCTGCTGCACGTGGTCGATCTCGCCAACCCGCGTTTCGAAGAGCAGATTCGCTCTGTAGACCGTATCCTGCGAGATCTGGAGTTGCATGAAATTCCCAGGCTGCTGGTTTTCAACAAGATCGACCTGGTCCCCGGTGAAGAAGTTGAACCCTACTGTCGCCGTTTTGACGCGATCGCCGTCAGTGCCCGCAATCGTGAATCCTTCTCTGACCTGTTGTGCGAAATGGAAGAACGGTGCTGGGGTGAGCAAATGCTGCGGATTTGACATCTGCAACTGATTTCGTGTACGCTGAGCCCCTTTTTGGAGGTTTTTTGATGCGGTTTTACCAACTCATGATCTGTCTCCTGTCGGGAACGCTTCTGACGGGCTGTTTTGCCGGCACTCCACCATCCTCATTATCTTCCGAGCCATTTGCTGCCGTCGTATTTGAGCAAGACGATTTCGAAGCTGCCGATGTTCCTGCATTGCCTGATGAAGAGAGCGATCCCGGGGATTGTCTTGTCAGATCCCTTCCTCGACAGTGCCGTCGAGTCCGTCGAGCCCGTCCTCGTTGACGGTGCCGATCCTCTTGATGAGGAAACTCTGGCCGACAACCGGGTGTTGCAGGGTGATGACCAGGTGCCGCCGGAGGATCCCGGAGAAATCCTCGCCCACGAGGAGCCGGTCTTCGATTTCCCCGTGGTGGAAAACGATAAAGTTCGCTATTTTATCGATTATTTTAGCGGGCAGGCAAAAAATACCTTTGCCCTCTGGCTGCAACGTTCCGGTCATTACCTGCCGATGATGCAGGATATTTTCGCCGAGGCCGGCCTGCCGAGGGACCTCGCGTACCTGGCGATGGTCGAATCCGGTTTCAATGACAAGGCTTACAGCTGGGCGCATGCCGTCGGCCCCTGGCAGTTCATAGAGAGTACCGGCCGTCGTTATGGCCTGAAAAATGACTGGTGGTATGATGAGCGTCGCGACCCGGAAAAGGCCACCCGCGCGGCAGCCCGTTTCCTGTCGGACCTCTACAACGATTTTGACGGTGACTGGTATTTAGCTGTGGCCTCGTACAATGCCGGCCCCGGCAAACTCCGCACAGCGATCAAACGTTACAAGACCAGGGATTTCTGGGAGTTGTGCCGTGGCTCGTACCTGAAAACCGAGACCAAGAACTACCTGCCGAAGCTGCTCGCTGCGCTCTTGATTGCGAAACAACCGGAAAAATATGGTTTTACCGAACTTGAATATCGTGAGCCGCTGTTGTATGACACCGTCGCCCTGCCGAGCAGTACGGATCTTGAGGTCATTGCACGACTGACCGGTGTCGAATACCAGGAGATCAAGAAGCTCAATCCGGAGCTGAAGCGCTGGAGCACGCCTCCCGGGGCCAAGGATTACCAGGTCAGGTTGCCGATCGGCAGCCAGGACGCCTTCCTGGCCAGTTATACAGAATTGCCGGAACGCCAACGTGCCAACTACGTGCGGCACAAGATCAGATCGGGTGACACGCTTCTGGCCCTGTCCAAACGCTATGGTGTGCGTGTTCAGGACATCAAGAACCTCAACAGCATTCGAAATGCACGGACCCTCCAGATCGGCACCAACCTGATCATACCCCTCAACCCCGATGCCAACGGTTCGACTGCAATTGCCGAACTCAAGGATGATTACAAGCGCTCCCGCGCAACCTACTACACTGTGCGTTCTGGCGACTCGCTCTGGAAAATCTCCCGTAAATTCAACGTCACAGAAAAACAGCTGCGGGTCTGGAACCGTCTCGGCTGGAGCAATGTTATCCGGCCCGGCCAACGCCTGATCGTCTCCGCAAAAGCGGCACCCTCCCAGAAAGTTGCCGTCGTCAGAGAGGCCGGAGCGTTGCAGGAAAAGGTCTAGAGGGTCCGCCCCGGCGAGGCTCTCCGGGCAATCGGCCGGGAATTTACGGCTGCGACCGCTCAGATCCGTAAATGGAACAACCTGGCCGAGAATCATCTGCTGCAACCGGGCGAAAGCCTGACGTTGAACGTCAGCAGCAAGAGCCGCGGTTGAAGCTGAACCTACCTGTTTAAAGACCTCCTCACGGCCAGTCCGGCCAAGCATATCGGCCCCGGCGTCGACCGCATGTCATGCCCCCGATAGACCTGTAGACCAGACCTTGCGAGCCGTTTGTTTGCTTTGACAACACTGCATCAGGCTGATAGAATACGCCGCTTCAAATCATTTGCATCTGAAAGGACCTGGTCACATGTTGTCCACATTGATAGCTCTTGCCGTCGGCGCCCTGTTCGGTGCCGCCCTGCACTTTACGACCGGCCTGCACCCGGTTGTCCCCGCCATCGCCGGTGTCATGGTTTTTTCGATTAGTTACGTCATCATGTTGAAAAAAATCATGGCAAGGATCAATGATGCCATGGAAACTGTACAGAAAGACATCGCCGCCAACCGTCCGGATGCGGCGATCCACAAGCTGGAAGCCGTGCAGAAAAAGTACGAGCACTGGCAGTTCTACATCAAGAAGCAGATGAACGCCCAGATCGGCATGGTTTACTACCTGCGTCGTGACTTCAGCAAGGCTTATGATTATCTCAAACTCGGCTTCGTGCGGCATTGGGTGGCTATGGCGATGCTGGCCATTATCTACATGAAGCGCAATCAGCCGAAGAAGATGATTGCCACGTTTGACAAAGCCGTTGCCGTGACCCGCAAGGAGCCTTTGCTCTGGAGCCTCTACGCCTTCTGCCTGGAGAAGATCGGTGACCGCAATAAAGCCCTCGCCATCATGGAGAAAGGTCTGAAAAAGGTCGGTAGCAACGAAGTGATGTCAGCCAACCTGCAGGCCCTCAAAGAAGGCAAGAAAATGAAGATGCAGGACTACGGCGACGTCTGGTACCAATTCCAGTTGGAGAAGCAGGGTGCACTGATCCGCAAGCACACCAAGGCCATTCAGGGAAGGCGCAAAATCGTCAGAAGGTAATCATGGCGAAAAAGAAAACCAGACAAAACAAATCTGTACCGAAAGACTTCTCCAACAACCCCTTTAAGAGCATGAAGGGGTTGGCCGCTTTTGAAGCGGAGAGCACTGTCGCCTCTCACAAATCCAACCAAAAACTTCCTGAGTCCAGGCAATCCGTGAGCGATCCAGCGCAGACCTCCTTTAGCGAAGAAATGGCCTTGCTTGGGGTCCAGCCGCTCAAGAAAGACGGGCAAGGCGATGTTGCCTCCCCTGAGGGCGTCAACCTCGGCACAAAGCCTGCTGTCGGAACTGATCGGGATGAGAGTGACTTGGGCACTTTCCTGGAGGCCATCGGTTCCATGGAACAAGTATTCAAGGACGAATGGTGCGAAGATCTTCCGCAACAACGTGCCGTGCCGCGACGCATGAAACAGGTGGAGCGAGGTCAGCTTTTGCCGGAAGCCGAACTCGACCTGCATGGCCTGACCGCTGACGAGGCAACGGCCAAGATGCTGTTCTTTCTGCAGAACGCGATCTCCCGGGGGTTGTGTACGGTCCTGGTGATTACCGGCAAGGGCTTGCACTCTGAAGATGGTCCCGTCCTGCGCACTGCGGCGGAGAGGGTGCTCAGTGAGAAAAATGATCAGGTTGTCGAGTGGGGCGTGGCACCACGCCGATATGGCGGGGAGGGTGCTTTGGTCATTTTCATGCGTCAATCGGGACAAAAAAATCCCTGAAAAAAAACGGTATTAACTTTTTTCTTGACATACCTGACTAAAAAGGTAAGATTAATTCCAACAGAGTAATACTCTTCATGTTTTACCTCCTAACCAAACCCGTGCCCCACAGTCCCCTCCTGGCTGTGGGGCTTTTTTATGTGATATAAAGGTCACCGGGTAGGAGGATTAGGCCACTGCTCCGGGATGGACAGCCCTCATTTCTCACGACAGGTCTCCTTGGTAACTGTAGTCCTTATATAAATTGAGATGGTTGGCTGATGCCAAGGAAATGACGATACACGTTGTAATGATTAATGGAATCTTCGTTTGTTTTATGAATCGGGGTCAAAAAAATTCATTTAACGGGATCGATAGTCGGAGTCGTGAGCGTTCCGGTGACACGCAGGTGGTGATCGCCATTTGCGTCAGGGGGGGCAGAGAGTTCAAGCAGGGAGACCAGAGTTGGATGCGCCGAATCTGCTGCTTTGATGTGTAAAGAAAGGTTGATGCGGCTGGTTGCAGACGTACGACCAATGAACAAAGACCCTTCACCACTAATGTTAAAATCACCACCTTTTGCCGTCAGCGTATTAATTTTCATAGCCCGGCCCTGGCCATTGACCTGCAGGACTATTTCACCGAGTGCGATGCCCGGACTGTCCTCTTTAAAAAAAGCAAGGTTACTGATGCTGACATCACTCAGCTGCAGGGAGAGCTGCGTTTTCGTTTCAGGATCAAGATGGGTGGCTGCATTGACGGTTGTCTTGCCCAGATTTCCAGTTATATTCATCGCCATTGGCTTCTGCAGTGGCAGGTCGAAGCGCAGGCCCGTCGCCATGGCGTTGATCATTCCAGTTCTCAGTACCTCTGCGTTAACCAACCCGCTCATGAACTGTGCCTGCAACTGCACTCCCGGATCACTGGACAACAATGTCGACCATTGTGGCGCAAGGCTTAACTGCTTGATCTGCATAGGTTGGGGCAAGCCGGTTACGCCAAAACTGATTTGACTGGCATCCAAAGTCAGCAGCGGATAAAGCGCCATCTGTCCGATCTGGATTTCAGCACCGGTCCTTGTCTCGACTTCCTGGATGACCCGTTGTCTCAATGCTTCCGCCGGGAAGAACAGATAGAATCCTGTCAGCATGCCCAGTAGAAGCAGTCCAGCCCCGGCCAACACGAAGAGACTCGGTCTTTGCCAGGCGGCGGCGCGCCCTTTGGTTTTTTGTGACCAGGCAGAAGATCTCATGTCGTCCTTCGCAGGGCCATAATGGTCATGGTAGCATCAAGCAGAGATCGATCATCGAAGCGTTGCTTGAGGTAAAGGTTCTTGACCTGCATGGGGGTGGGCGCAGCTTCAATGCCCGAGAGCAATTCGAGGACCTGTTTGATCGTCAGCTTCTCAAGTTTGATCTCCACAGAATCGACGGTGAATTCGTTGCGGAGTTCAGGGGACTGGGGACGCATGGACAAAAGGTTCTCACGTCCGGCGGTTTGTCCGACCAGGTTTTCAATAAAAGTGAGCGCGGAGAAATTTTGTCCGTTTCCCAGGAGACTTTCCACCTGGGCCATCTGCTGCTGAAGCTCCAGGTATCTTTTTTGCAGGGATTTAACCTCCTGCAACTGCCCGCTGCGTGTCGCAATTTGGCGGTCGAATCGCTCCAGCGCACTACGGTAAGGTGCCACTATTGCATAGTAAAGCAGAGTCAGGGTGAGGATTAAGCCTCCGACGATCACAAAAATCCGTTCCCTCGGGTTCAGTTGACTGATCATTGTTCGGCCCCCGGACTGACAAGCGAGAGCAACAGACGGAAGTCAATCCGGCTGCCGTCAAGACTCATTTTGGCATCGCTGACCTGGACCTTGCTAAATAAGGGTGATTTGCCAAGCGCCCCGGCCATCTGGTTGACCGCTTCGAAGGATGCCGTTCGTCCAGTCAGCTTAACCTCTTCGTTGCTCATGGCAAATTCCTGGAGTTCAACTGTGGCCAGCTTGGGCAGGCGAGAAATTTCCTTGAGGACGGCAAGCGCCGAAGCCTGCCCTCCGGTGATCAGGCTGCCTTTCTCTTGTAGATCACGGATCGCACTCCTGAGCTGCAATGGCACATCAACGATGGTCGTGGCTTCGGGAAACAACGACCGGTATACGTCAACCATCTCCGCCTGCAACTGAGCAGCACGGCCAGCATGGTCGCTGTACTTGAAAGCCATAGAACCGATCAAGATAAGCACCGTCACACCGAGCAGCGCAGCCAACAGGACCAGCTTGCGCTTCAGGTTGGCCCATTCTCCCTTCAAGGCATACTGGCCGCGACGAAAATTGAAAGACCGCTCGGCCCTGGCGGCTTTTGCCCGGAGCGCTAGCGCCACGGCCGGTAAAAAAGTGCTATCTATCAGCTGTCCGTCGAGATCAAGAGAGAGAATTTCCACCTTAAGTTCAGAGGCCTGTAGAGCTTCTGCCAATCCGGAGGTGCCCCTCTCACCCATCAGGCTGATGCCAAGCTCCTCTGCGCCGGCCGTCTGCTTAACAACTCTGATGTCCCTGAGAAATTGCTGAAGTTGAGCCGCCTGGGGGGGGTCCGCAATGGCCGGCAGAACGCGGTAATCTTCCAGACGGCCATTTTGCACCAAGGCAACGGTAGTCTCTTGATCTGTCGCACAGACCAAGAGGCTATCACTGATCTGTTCGCCAAGCCCTGCCACATAGCAAAACGGCGACAGGTCGACCAGGTGCAGCGGCACGTCCGCAGCTTCGAAAGTGCCCAGCAGAGACAGGAGCTTTTCAGTGGGAACAGCAGCCGCCAGTACTGCTGTCCCCTGGTCGGTCGACTGGCCCATCTGGATCGCCGTAGCGCATTGATCGATCGCAACCGGCAGCTGAGTGGAGAGTGAGAAGGGAATCGCCGCAGCGATTTTCTTCTCATCCTGGAAAGGGAATTCGAGCCGCCGGACATAGGCTGTCCGGGCCGGCAGTCGGGTCACCAGCTGGTCACCGATCCTGAATTCACCAGCCAGGATTTCCTGCAAGTGGGCGGTTAGCTCAACAGCATCCGCGTAGTTTCTTTCCTGCAGGGAGCCGACAGAGATCTGCCCCTTGTCCTGGTTGAGAATGGCAACGCGCAGAACACTATTGCCAATTTCGATGCCGATTAATCGCTTGCTCATAACATTAATTTACCTTGAAAAAAAGCAGCTTATTGTTTCTCTTGTCAATCTCCGCCATCAGCCGGCGGCTGCCGTCGTTGACCATCGCGTAAGATTCAACCCGGTAAGTATGGCTCTTCGTACCTAACTGGCCGATATTGCTAAGGGTCTTTAAAACAACGTAGTCCTCTGGCGCGAGGGTTGTCTCTAGTTGGGCGACACTTTTAATCGGTTCAGTCTGGCGATAGTCGATGATGGCTTCGGCAGTATCGCGGCTGATCTGCAAGTCAAGTGACATCAGCACTTCGGCGCTGGCGGTATTGACATTGACTGCCAATGTGCCGTTGACAGCCAGGTGCGGGCTGACCCGTTTGACGATTTCAGGTGTAAAACCCTTGACCAGGGAGAGCTCTTGCAGTGTCTCGAGCGGACCATTCTTACACCGGTAGGGTTGCGACAGGCTCTGGTAATAGATGTCTTCTGCACCCGAGACAGGCAAACTCTGATCATCGGTGTGAATCTCCGTGTAGGGATCATCGCCCGTGTCCATCCAATCGATCAACGCAGCTGTCAGCTCTGCCGGATCTGCCAGTTTGTCGAGGCCTATGGCAACCAGCAAACGGTAAAAGCGGTCAGTCACGATGGCCTGCGGGTTATTTCCGACAACCATGCCGTTGATATCCAGCTTGCCGTCCAGGTCCTCTATAAGGATGGTGACGCTCCCCTCTCCGACCGGGTAGTTGATCACACCATTACTCCAGGTTTCATCCAGCGAGTCGTAATTATTGTTGTCCGCCTGGAGAATCATGCGACCGGCGTTGACCCCCCCTTTGGCCAGGTAGTAAGCCCTTGTGCTGTCACGGAAAGTCTCGGTCAGGTGCATGTCGACCATGGTGGAGAAGGACAGCTCCGTCAACAATGAAGTCAACAGCGCGACAATGACCAGCACCAGCAGGAGAGCCATCCCCCGGTTTCCTCGTCGACTGTTCATCGGACCGTCACTTCGGGCACTTCAAAAGCCGAGATGAAGTAGATCGGCTCCTCTCCACCCGTGCTCAGCTGCAACTCAATTTCAACCATTTCCGGCAGACCGGAAGTTCGCCCGTCCCACGCTGTCTGCCATTCGCCGTTGGCATAAAAGCGCAGGGTCATAGCTTTGATGCCCGGCACCATGCGCATCATACCGACAGCACCCTCATCAGTCGATTCGTGGACAGGATTCTCACTGCGCATCAGGACCAGTCCCTCGGTCGCATCCTCCGGGTCATCGACGAGCAGGTAGTGTACCCTGGCGATGCCCGACCCCGTCTGGCTCAAAGGAGACACCGCTGATGTGGTCAGCTCCAATTCAACCTGGCCGTCGTCAACCGTACGGCTGGTAAAAACCAGGTTCTGATCACTGGCCCGGAAATAGGCCCCGCGCAGTTCGCGTCCCAGGCGGTCGAAAAGGACCCGTGCCCGGTGATATTCTGCGCTGTTGGCATCAAGCCGCTCCCGGGCCAAACTGACCGAGGAGAAAATACCGTAAACAGAGGTCAGCAAAATGGCCAGGAGGCTGATCGCAACCAGCACCTCGACGAGAGTGAAGCCTCTTTCGGCGCTAGAAAATGAATGATGTGAGGTCGACCAGTTCATTGCGCTCTTCGTCTCCCCAGAGGACAGTGACAGTCACCATCCGCACCGATGGCAGAGGCGTATCTGCATAGGCGATCTGCCAACGGTAAGCTGAGTAGGGGGCGTTGAACACACCCTGCACATCAGCTCCCTCCGTGGCCCCTTTGCGGGCGTTCAATTCCGTTTCGGCCATCTTCTGTTGTGCCAGCAAAGTTGCCGAGGTGATCCGCTGCAGACGGTCATGAACCCCGATCGAGCGATTGGCCAGCGCCAGAAGGGAAATCATGGCGATACTGACGATGGCCAGTGCGATCATGATTTCCAGCAGCGTGAAACCGCTGCGTTGTGATTTTGTCGTGCAGAGTACCTGTTTCATCGCGCATTCGGCCACATCGGCATGGGCTTAAAACTCCCGGTAGCCATCAAAGATCTCGGTGGTGCCCGTTAATGGCATGACCCGCAGGGTCAGCATTTTGCCAGCCCCGTCATCAAGGTGGATGATCGCCTCTTCAACCCAGCCACTCGGGTGAATGCGGGTTGTCACCTGTCCAGCGGTAAACTTGCCGCGCCCGGGCAGCTGCAGGTCCTTGAAAAGGACATCACCCTTTAAGGAGGCTTCCCTTCCCTGGTCAGGCGCAGCCACCAATTCGCCGTTCGCTTCCAGAACCTGGGCACGGTAGCTTCCCCGGTCCAGGTCGTAAATCAAACGGTATTCAAGCCCGGACAGGGCGGATTCGTTGAACAGGTACTTTATCGTGCCGCTCAGACGTCTTGCCGAAGTGCCGAGGCTGCTGGTACCGATGTTACTGAACAAGGGGACGCTGAAAACCATGAACAGGCTGACCAGCATCATCACCACCACGATTTCTACAAGAGTGAAGCCGGCCCCCCCTCTGTTTCGGAAGGTCTTTGGTATAAGCGGTTCACAGATCATGACGGTCGCTTCGTGCAAAGGAGCTCCTGTCTGGCCGCACCGGGCGGTCCGTCGCTAATCGAGTTCCCAACTGTTGATGTCAGCATCGAAGCCCTCTCCGCCGGGTTGGCCATCGGCACCATAGCTGATCAGGTCGAAGTTATAGTTGTGCAACCCAGGAGACAGGTAAACGTAGTTACTTCCCCATGGGTCGACCGGGGTTTTTTTCAGGTAGCCGTCAACCGAATATTTGGTCGGTATCCTGCCAGTTGTCGGTTTTTCGACCAGCGCTTTAAGCCCCTGATCGGTCGTGGGGTAAAAACCACTGTCGAGCTTGAATAAGCCGAGGGCCTCTTCAATGCTTTTCATATCGACTTTGGCCTTAGTCACCTTGGCTTCATCAGGACGGCTCAGAAGGCGTGGTACAACGATCGCTGCCAGGATGCCTAGGATGACCACCACGACCATGATCTCAATCAGGGTAAAGCCACGACTGTCTCGTAACTTGAGT
>CAVQRZ010000042.1:0-15615 GCA_963715335.1 uncultured delta proteobacterium | reverse complement strand
AGAGTTAATCAAATGGGCAGGCGAATGCCTGCCATCCCAATTTTAAAGATGGGAAAAAAGGCCTGTCCGCTCCGGATGGGCCTTTTTTCCAGCCACCTTGTGTCAACGCGTTATGCATGGCTATTCCGCCACTCTTTCTAACATTGGACGATCCCCACTTTACTATTGACACCTGCCGCCAAGAGACGTTACAAAATCACTTCTATTATCTATTGGTTTTCGGGTCATTACTTTTTGACTATGCAAGGAGGAAGTATGGTGTCCAAGTGTCAGATGAAGAACCTGTCGGTCGCAATTTTCGCTGTAGCGTTTGTGGTTTGCATGAGCCATTCGGCTCTGGCGGCGCAGGCAGTCTTGACCGCCGATGACTGCATCAAATGTCACAGTGAGCAGCCCGCACAAATCGAGGCAAACGGCGCGTCCCACAAAACCGAAATCGACTGCAGGGCCTGTCATGCCGGACATCGGCCAAGCGTAGCGAAAAATATCCCCCAGTGCAGCGAGTGCCACGAAGGCAGCGCACATTACAAGGTCGACAATTGCCTCGGCTGTCACAACCCGCATCAACCCCTGAACATCAGCATCAAGGGCGAGCAGAAGACCGTTTGCGTGAGTTGTCACGCTGGCCCCGAAGAGCAGATGGTTGCGAACCCGAGTCAACATGCAACCTTTGCCTGCAATTTCTGTCATGCCGATACCCACGGCAACATTCCTGAGTGCTTGTCCTGTCATGAGCCACACTCCAAGTCGATGACTCAAACCGACTGTTCGACATGTCACCAGGCCCATATGCCTCTCGCCGTTGCTTATCCTGACAGCACGGCATCGGAACTTTGCGCTTCGTGTCACGATACGGTTGCCGCCGTGCTGACCAAGAGTCAAACCAAGCACACCAAGGTTTCCTGTGCAACGTGTCACGCTGATAAGCATAAGGCGATCCCGGAATGCAGCGGCTGCCACGGTCAACCACATGCCAAGGCGATGCATACACGTTTCCCGAAATGCGGGGAATGTCATAGCGTCGCCCACGACTTGAATAAATAGCTGAGACTTTAGACAAGTTCAATCGCAGCAACACTCGAGAGGTTGACCTTCACAGGTCAACCTCTCGCTTTTTTCAGTGTGGAACGCATAGCGTAAAATTTCTCAATGGCGGAGGTAAAACGGCTATGCAGCCGTATCGAGGTATGATCTCCTGCAGTGATTGGCAAAAGCTGGTATCCTGTATTTAACCTGCTTGCGGCAAGGATTTGACGATCTATGCCTTTCCCGTGTAAATCAACATCTTTTCCCCGTATCTCCAGCGCTGCCGTCGTCGGCAGGTTGCGCTTGATCCTGCAGACCCTGCCGGGCAGAAAATATTTCAAGACTTGTGCCTTGGCCTGGTGCTGTTTTCTTGCCTGGAGCCTCCCTGCCGCTGCGGAAATGCAAATCTTCGAGTTGCAGCACAGGTCTGCCGTCGAACTTGCGGAGATCGTCAGAAGCATTGTCAGTGAAAAGGCCAAGGTCGCAGCGCATCAGAATACCCTGGTTGTCAGAACTGATCCTGCGGAGTTGGCAGAGGTTGCCAGGCTGGTCGCGGATTTCGATCGTGCGCAAAGCATGCTGCGGATTACGGTTGACCAGGGTGCCCGGACAGATAGCCAGGGTCAGGATGTCGGCGCTGCTGTGCGGGTACGGAATGATTCAGTGAAAATCGGTATCGGCAGCCCGCGCAAGCCCGGGGACGATTCGGTTTTCGTCAGCACCGGGGAGGTCCGTGGCGGAATTCATGGCCAGAATGCACAAGTCATGGAAAGCCGGCAAATCAGCCAGTCCATCTCTGTCCTGGAAGGTTCCCCGGCCAGCATCAGGGTCGGGCGTGCCATACCATTTACCAGTGAGTTGAGATATTACTGGAATCGCCACCCGCACTACGTTGCAGCAACCGAATACGTGAACGTCGACACCGGTTTTGAAGTCATTCCGTACATCCAGGGGGAGATGGTCCAGCTTGAGATCCAGCCTTTTATGACCTTCCTGGATAACGACGATTTGCAGCAGATCGTTTTTCATGAACTCTCGACCACGGTTCGTCTTCCCTTCGGTGCCTGGTATGATCTGGGCGGGCAGAACAGCTCTTTGAGCAGCTTGGGCAGGGAAATCCTCAGAACAGGCTCCCGGGCCGACATTGCCGGCAACACTATCAGGGTTCGTGTCGATCCCGGCCCCTGGGAGACAGATCGCCCGTGACTTTTGCCCTGTTTTCGTGGCTCATTGATTCGTAATCCGCGTCCAGATAGAAGGAGGATTCTCATGGCTGTTGTAGAAATCAGTGTTGTCCCTCTGGGAACAGCAACTCCGGGTGTCTCCAGTTATGTTGCCGCCTGTTTAGAAGTCGTTGCAGATTCTGGTTTGAACTATCAGTTGACCCCCATGGGCACCGTGATCGAAGGCGAAATTGATGAAATTCTTCCGGTTCTGAGAAGAATGCATGAAGTCCCTTTCGGCAGGGGAGCTCAAAGGGTTTCAACCCTGATAAAAATTGACGACCGGCGAGACAGCGGGAGCCACGGTTTGCAAGGTAAAATTGACTCGGTTATGAATAGAATCCAAACCCCCTCCTGACAGGATTTAGCGCTTGACAGATACGATACCCTCTGATATTCAAAGACACTCTTTTTTGATGGCTCCGTCGCCAAGTGGTAAGGCAGAGGTCTGCAAAATCTCCATCACCAGTTCGAATCTGGTCGGAGCCTCCAAAATCAACAGGTCAGCCAAAACATGGCTGACCTGTTCTGCTTTCAGGTGACCATGGGTTCTTTCGGTATCACAACCATAATTCTCTTTGCTGTCCTGGGCGGGGTTGCCGGATTTCTGGCCGGTCTTCTTGGTATTGGTGGCGGGATTATCCTCGTACCACTTTTCCTCTGGTCTTTTGAAGCGGCAGGCTTCGCACCGGAGATTCTGGTCCACACAGCCTTTGGCACCAGCCTGGCTATCATTATCCCAACCGCCATCAGCAGCACCATGGGCCATCGTAAACGTGGCAATGTTGCGTGGCACCAGGTTACATATCTGTGTCTGGGTGGGTTTTTCGGTGCGATTTGCGGTGCATGGCTGGCCTCTCAGCTCAGTGGCGACTGGTTGAAAGGCCTTTTTGGCATCATGCAGATATTCGTAGCGGCGCAGCTGTTCCTCTTTCATCCTCGGCTGCCGCCAGAGCGTAACGACTCTGTTGCGTTTGGCTCGCTGCTCCTGGTCGGCTTCGCCGGGGGTGTCTTCAGCGCTTTTTTTGGTGTTGGTGGTGGCGTTATTGCGGTCCCCCTGATGGTCATAGCCTTGAGATTCCCTATTCATCTGGCTGTTGGCAATTCGAGCGCCCTGATTGTCATATCTTCTCTTTCAGGGGTGCTGTCGTACATGCACCATGGCTGGGATGCCGAGCTTCTGCCGCCATTTTCCTTGGGTTACGTCAATTTCCTGGTGTTTTCCCTGGTTGCACCCTTCACCATCGGCATGGCGCGACTTGGTGTCCGTGTTGCCAGCAGAACGGCCCATGATAAACTGGTCAGGGTATTCGCGGTCCTGCTGGTGTTTGTCGGTCTGCGGATGATTTACAGCGCATGGTTCGGTTGATTCTGTCGGAGGTTCCGTCATGTTACGTAACGCTGTGGTCGCCGGTCAGTTCTATCCCGGCCAGAGAGAAAGCCTGCTAAAATCTGTCATCTCCCTGATGCCGGCAGCTACCGAACAAAAGACGGCAATTGCCCTCATGTCTCCGCACGCGGGCTATATCTATTCGGGTAAGGTTGCCGGACAGACGTTTGCCGGCGTCAAGATTCCCTCTGAAGCCATCATCCTTGGCCCGAATCACCACGGCCGTGGCCATGTCGCCGCGGTCTACGCCAGCGGTGCCTGGGAAACCCCGATTGGGGAAACGCCGGTTTCGGTAAAGCTCGCCGATCGTATTCTCAGGGAATGTCCGATGGCGGCAGAGGACACCCTTGCGCATCGTTTTGAACATTCCCTCGAAGTCCAGCTACCTTTTCTGCAGGTGAAGGCGCCGGCGACCAGCATTGTGCCGATCTGCATCAGCCGCATGCCGCTCGACCTGCTGCTTGAGATGGGTGATGGACTTGCCCGGGCCATCTCGTCCGGCTCCGAGCCACCCCTGATCGTTGCGAGCACGGATATGACCCATTACGAGTCCGCCAAAAGTGCCAGGCAGAAGGATTTCATGGCCCTGGACAGGGTGCTTGCCCTGGATCCTGAAGGGCTCTACGCTGTGGTGTCTGAGCACGGCATATCGATGTGCGGGGTCTTCCCGACCGTGGTCATGCTGCAGGCGGCAAAAACCTTGGGCGCGGAAACAACCGAACTGATTCTTTACAGCAATTCCGGTGATGTGACAGGCGACCAGTCCGAAGTGGTCGGTTATGCAGGAGTCGTGATCTCCTGAGTCTCTAATACTTGCCACATCCCTTGATTTCCGGTATAAGACGGGGTCACCGAAAGGTGACCTTTGTTTGTAAAACATTTTAATTCATATCAACGCAAAGACGCCAAGTCGCAAAGAAAAGTTCAAAACGACCGCTGTTAAAGGTAGAACCCAAAACCTGTTTTTAAGGTTTTAAAATAAAATCTTCGCGTCTTGGCGCTTTTGCGTTAAATCCTTACCGGAGTTTTAAATGTCCAATTTGAGAGTTCGTTTTGCCCCGAGTCCGACCGGCTACCTGCATATCGGCGGGGCCCGGACGGCTCTGTTCAATTATCTGCTGGCGCGCAAAGAGGGCGGCACGTTTGTTCTGCGTATCGAAGATACAGACGTGGAAAGATCCACGCAGGAATCGGTTGATGCCATCCTGCAAGCCATGGACTGGCTGGGGTTGAGCTACGATGAAGGTCCTTTCTATCAGTCTGAAAGATACGACCTTTACAAGCGCAAGGTTGCCGAACTGCTGGACAAGGGCCTTGCCTATCGTTGTTACTGTACCCCCGATGAACTGGACGCCAAGCGGGAGGCGGCAATGCAGAGCGGCGGCAAGCCTCGTTACGATGGCACCTGTCGCAACCGGACGGATCAGCCCGATGCACCATTTGTGGTCCGGTTTAAGACCCCGCTGGATGGCACGACGGCCTTTGTAGACCGTATCAAAGGGGTAATCTCGGTGGAAAACTCCGAACTGGATGATCTGATCATTCAGCGAACCGACGGCAACCCGACCTACAACTTTGTCGTCGTGATAGATGATGCTGACATGGGCATTACCCTGGTGATTCGCGGCGATGACCATGTCAACAACACCGTCCGTCAAATCCCGATGTATCAGGCCCTTGGCTATGAGGTCCCGGAATTCGCTCATGTCCCGATGATCCTCGGTGCTGACAAGAAACGCCTTTCCAAGCGCCACGGCGCCACTTCGGTTATGGTCTACCGGGAGATGGGGTATCTGCCGGAGGCGATGGTCAACTACCTTGTGCGCCTGGGGTGGTCGTTCGGCGACGAAGAGATCTTCTCCATGGACGACCTGATTGCGAAGTTCAGTCTCGACAACGTTGGCCGCTCGGCCGGTGTGTTCAACCCGGACAAGCTCTTGTGGCTGAACGAGCATTACATCAAAACCGGTGACCCGGTACGCCTAAGTGGCCTGGTCGCTGAAATCCTTGCAGGGCAGGGCGTCGATGTCACGTCCGGGCCGGATCTGTCCTCGGTCGTCATGACCCTTCAGGACCGCGCCAAGACGTTGGTCGAGATGGCGGAAGGGGCGCGTTTTTACTTTGTCGCTCCGGAATCCTACGATGAAGAAGCTGCGGCAAAATTCCTTACCGTCGATAAACGCGACGTACTTGAACTGACTGTCAGGCATCTCGGAGCATTGGCCGCATACAGCCACGATAATGTTGAAAGCGCGTTCAAGGCGGTTATGGAAGAAAGTGGCCTCAAGTTTGGCAAAATAGGCCCGACCGTACGCGTGGCGCTGGTCGGAGGGACTGTCAGCCCGAGTATCTATGATGTTGTCGCCGTGCTCGGCAAAGAGAGAGTTTTGTCCCGCCTGCAAAAGGCTCTTGCATCGCTCGGCTGATAACTATATCATGCGTTTTCTTGGCGACGAAAAGGCTTGACTAGCAAAGGCAACTTTGTTAAAAAACGCACCTGCTTTTGGGGTGTCGCCAAGCGGTAAGGCAGCGGACTCTGACTCCGCCATTCGGGGGTTCAAATCCTCCCACCCCAGCCATAGTATCAACAGGGGAACATTTTCCCCGTGAGAGCATAGTTACCATGCGCTCATCGTCTAGCCTGGCCTAGGACATCGGCCTTTCACGCCGACGACAGGGGTTCGAATCCCCTTGGGCGTACCATTCAGAGACCCCGTGACTCGCAAGAGTCACGGGGTTTTTGTTGCCAGTGCATTTACCATCTGTTGCGCGGTATTCGTAACGCTTGTTTTATACTGAATCAGCAGTGTGATATAAAATTCACATTTAAGGAGCTCGCTAATGGAATTGACCTGGACCCCGGCCCTGAGCATAGGGAATCAAGAGATAGACAAACAGCATATTGCCCTTTTTGGTTTTTTTGGTGATTTCGTAGATGGCTGCTCCAGGGGAGAAGGCAAGGAGACCTTGCTTGAACTTCATGACCGTCTTAAAGAGTACGTGGTATATCATTTCCAGGCAGAAGAGGCCCTGATGCAACAGGTCAATTTCCCTGATCTTGATCTGCACAGGCGCAAGCATCAAAGCTTTCGGGAACGACTCGCCGATATTCGCCAACAGATTTCGAGCCAGGGTCCGACCTTGATGAACATTATAGAGACCAACAAGGCCCTGGTGGCCTGGTTGGTCCAGCATGTACAGGCTTTTGATCAAAGTTTTGGCAAGTTTCTGCAAGAGCACCCGCCTGGCCAGGCCTGAACAGCGCATCTGATGGTTGACCTCTACAAGCTACTCTAGTAAAACAGGCTCTGCTCATTTAATTCCGATTGCCAAGGCTGCCATCGTGACGGACATCAATCTCAATAATCTCGACCCCCAAAAATTTATCTTCCGGGTCCCACCTGAAGGCTCTGTCATCCACATCGGGCCAGACCAGACCCCGGTTCCTCTGCCTCAATTACCTTTGCCGGTTAAGATCACAAATATGGAGCAGGATGATGTCCCTACTGAGAATGCTATCGGTGAGGGTGTCTATGATTACTTGCGCCAGTTCCCAGATTGTTTGCACAACACCGCTTATGCAGAATTGCTGCGTGACGGCTACCCTCACTATCTTGCTGACCTGGCAGCACACGCAGTCATGCTCGACAAGAAAGATGTCGAACCGGCTTATACCTTTCGTAAACTGACTTATCTGAAGATCCTTCGGTTGCTTGAACCTCAGAATACGGGCCTGTTATGGCAGCTCTGCCATGGTTTTTATGAACTCGCGATAACTTTTACCGAACTGCCTCAAGTTCGCCGCCATCTGCTGGACGCCATGCGTTTTGGTCATGCGCTTGTCAAACTTGACCCCGGTAACGTTGCGGCAATGAATCTTGTTGTGCAAATCGATATTTTATTCGGGGATTACCCTGCAGCGATCAAACGCTTACACCGGCTGCTTGAGTTGGTAGAAAGTGAAGAGGTCCTGGGTCAGGTCAAGGCTCGCCTGGATTCATGTGTTAAAATCGGGTTTCCAGACCATTGTCTGGTCGACGATCTGGAAAAGGTTGCGGACGCCATGCAGCTTTATTCAGCCGGACACTACGCCCTGGCGACCGAGATCCTTGAACGGTTGGAGATTGATGCGTATTTTACCTCTGAACTCAAGTCGGTTGACTTTCTCTGCCTGCTTGGGATGTGCCGCTTAAAGACCGGTGACAAGGGTGGGGCTTTCGAGGCTCTGACCAACGCCCTGGAAATCGATCCTGAGCACAAACAGGCTCGTGAAACTCTTGATTTAATATAAATTACCACAACGTTTTGCTTCGCAACTTTCCTCTGGTCATGATAGATTTATGCTGTATTTAATAGGGGGCTGTCATGCACAACGTTGGCATTGGTGATGTCGTATTCATAATCCTGATTCTCGGCGTCATCCATGGCATTATGTCTCTGGTGACGTATTGCAGAAAACGCAATTCTCGATCTCAGGATGAGCCATAGGATTGACCATCGCGACGCCCTAAATCACTGCCCCCCTCGCTACTTTTTTCATGTTTGACCCCCGTGATATGTGATCTCGGTGTTTTTATCTTTACCGCGACTTCGGCTGGACATATGAAACGAGGCTTACCCTTTTACCTCGCATTCCTCTTCCTGACGTTTGCAAGCCCGGTCTTTGCAGACGACGCATCGTTGTCTACTTTCTGGCCTGTATATGATTACCGTGCCTCCGCCCAGGCTGGCTACCAGAGCCTTCATCTGCTGGGCCCTTTTGTAAAATACGAGACCAAGGATGTTGAAACCGAGTATGCTTTGCGGCCGCTTTTTTATCGGGCAGTAGACGACAAAGGCGTTGCCGAAACCGATGTCCTCTATCCGTTGTTTGGTCACAAAAGAGATAAAGAATCATCCAGTTTTCACCTCCTTCACCTGTTAAACTACGATTTCGGAGAACGCGAAACAGGCAGTGATAATCGATCGTACCTTTTTCCCTTCCTTTTTTATGGAGAAGAAGAGCAGGGCAGCTACATGGCCTTTTTCCCGCTTGGAGGCACTCTTTATAACTGGTTCGGTCGGGACCGTATTACATTCGTGCTTTTCCCTCTCTACAGTCAAACCGAGCGCGGCACCAGACAGGTTGACAACGTTCTCTGGCCTTTTTTTGCCAGAATTTCCGGTGAGGATGAGTCAGGATACAAGTTCTGGCCGATTTATGGGCAGAGCAGCAAAGCCGGCGTATACCGCAAGAAATTTTTTCTCTGGCCCATCTTTTTCTCCGAATCCAAAAAACTTGACGGCGACAACCCTGAGGAGATTAGAGCTGCCTGGCCACTTTATGTCAGCAAAGAATCGCCAAAAAAATCATACCGGGCGGCGCTTTGGCCGTTCTTTTATAAAGTAGAAGACCGTGTCAAAGGTTATGAGGAATGGAATGCCCCCTGGCCCCTGGTCAGGGTGACCAAGGGAGAGAACTATCACGGCATGAAATTGTTGCCGTTTTTTGCCGATGAAACGATGGATGTTAAGCGGCAGAGATGGTATCTTTGGCCGGTATATAAAATTGAAGAATTGAACACAGAGCTGATTCAGAGACGACGTGATCGGGTGCTGTTTTTTCTCTACTCAGACACCAGGGAGTCGAAGTGGGAGACCGGTGAATCGATGCGGCGGATTAATCTCTGGCCGCTCTTCGGCTATTACAGAAAAGATGGTGTAAGCCTTCTGCATACGTTCTCGCTGCTGGAACCTTTTTTCCCCGGCAACGAATCTATTGAACGGCTCTGGTCGCCGTTGTGGAGGGTGTATCAACAGAAATGGGACCAGCAGGGCAACCAGGCGATCAGTCTGTTATGGAATCTCTTTTGGTCCGAACGACAGGGGGACATGATCGCATGGGAGCTCTTTCCCTTGGTTGAGTATTACAAGGAATCGCCGGACGACAAGAGACTTCGGTTCCTCAAAGGCCTGATCAGTTATCGTGTCGATGAGCAGGGCAAAAGCTTGAGTCTCTTCTACCTTCCCTGGGGACTGCGCTGGGATAAACCCGTGGCTACTGCCGAGTAACAGCTTTATGCGAGTGTTCAACTTCATAGGCGGCAAACTGCTGAACGTTGCACAAGGTCTCGGCGAGATGTTGGCGCTCCTCTGTGAAACAATCTACTACTTCAAAGAGGCCCCGCGCAATCTGACCAGCATCTTCCGACAGATAAGTATCATTGGTATCGGTACCTTGCCGATAGCCATGCTCGTGGCAATGTTTGTCGGTATGGTCCTGTCGGTGCAAACCGGGTCAGAACTCGCACTGTACGGCACCCAGGAGGCCATCGGGGCGATCGTCGGCCTGTCGATGGTCAAGGAACTCGGACCGGTCATGACCAGCCTCCTGGTCGCTGGACGCATTGGCTCGGCGATGGCTGCCGAGGTTGGCGCCATGCAGGTCTACGAAGAGATCGATGCGCTCAAAACCCTGGAAATCAGCCCGGTCCGTTATCTTGCCATGCCGAGACTGATTGCCTGCCTTCTGGTTGTGCCGGCGCTGGTTGTGTTCTCAACAGTAGTCGGTGTGATTGGCGGCGGGGTCGTGGCCGATGTAAACCCTCGAATCGATGTCCCGTTCACTGTTTACTATGACAATATGATTCGTGCGCTGAGCTACATCGAAATTCTCAAGGGGCTGCTAAAAGCAATGGTGTTTGGCGGCATTATCGCCCATGTCGGCTGTTATATCGGGTTCAAGACGAGCGGTGGCGCAAGGGGGATAGGCGAGTCGACAACCCGCTCCGTCGTTCTGTCTTTCCTTCTGATCATGGTGGCTAATTACCTCCTGACCCGTCTCATGCTGTAAGGAATGATTGTGACTAAAGAAACAACCCAGACAAAGGACTTATGCTGACACGATGAAACCACGCGGCACTTTTTGGTCAAAGCTTGCACACGGTTTTGCACCGTCGATAATGGCTGGCGACAGCTGCCAGATCGGTTACACGGCATCCCGTGGGGTGAGGATAGAGATCAAGGGTCTTAACAAATCTTTCGATGACAATCATGTCCTGAGGGACATCAACCTGAACGTCGAGCCAGGCGAGACATTCTCGATTATCGGGCCGTCGGGGACCGGCAAGAGCGTCCTGCTTAAACATATCGTCAAGCTCGAACAAGCAGACAGCGGACAGATTCTGATAAATGGCCACGATATTAATGAGGAAATGTCGCAGAATGCACCACAGGATTTCCGGTACAGTATGGTCTTTCAGTCTTCCGCGCTCTTCAATTCTCTGACCGTTGGCGAGAACGTCGGCCTGTGGCTGAGAGAAAAACGTATTTGTGGCGAAATCCGGATTCGTCGCATCATCAGGGAGAAATTGCGACTGGTTGGCCTCGATAGCAAAGAGGATATGCGTACGGAAGAGCTTTCCGGGGGCATGAAGAAGAGGGTGGCAATCGCCCGTTCCCTGGCAATGAACCCGGATTTGATCCTGTATGATGAGCCAACCGCAGAGTTGGACCCGGTGACTTCGGATGAACTCGCCAGGGTCATTATGGAACTTAAAAGAGAGGTCAACCTGACGACTATCATCGTCAGCCACGACCTGAACTTTGCGCTGTACCTTTCAGATCGCGTGGCGATGATGCACGATGGTCAGGTGATTGCAGTCGGAACTCCAGAGGAAATCAAGAAAAGCCAGAACCCGCTTGTTCGAAAATTTATCTATACAACGACCAAGGGTCTCCAGGGGGAAAGGGATTAGCATGGCAGTGTCAACCGAACAAAAAGTCGGGTTGTTTTTTCTTGCAACCCTGATCTTGCTGGCCGTGATGATAGAGCTGGTCGAGGACTGGCGTCCTTTCGAGACCCAGTATTCATACGTTGCCTATTTCAACTATGCAGTTGGCTTGAAGGTGGGAGACCCGGTACGGATTGCCGGCGTCGACGTCGGCAAGGTCAGGAAAATCGCTATCGAGGGTCAGCAGGTGCGAATAGATTTTTACGTCAACCGCGAAGACAGCCTTCGCGAAGATTCCCTCGCCCAAATCCGTCAGACCAATATGCTTGGCGGAGTTTTTCTGGGTCTGGATTTCGGCTCTGCGCAGAGCAATATCCTGACGCCCGGAAGTGCTGTCAACACCCGGGACTCGACAAACATTGACCAGCTCATCACCAACCTCGATCGTAACCAGGATCGGTTCCTGAGACCGTTGGGGGATCTGGTCGATGAGAGCCGTGAACCGCTGGCCCAGACGATCAGCCGCCTGGAAAAAATTGTTGCCAAAATAGACGAAGGGGAAGGGACCCTGGGACGGCTGGTAAACAACCCGACCCTCTATGATGAGATGGCAGCCATGTCGACACGACTGAATCAGTTGCTCGCCAAACTGGAGAGCGGTAACAGCTCACTGGGAAAACTGATCGATGACCCGTCCCTTTACGACAACCTCAACCAGACCATGCTTAACCTCGCGGCCCTCTCTGACTTGATCAGGTCGGGCGAGGGGACCCTGGGCAAGCTCTTTGTTGATGACCGGCTATACGAAGAGATCACCCTGTCGGTCGGCAACCTGAGTAAATTAACGGCAAAGATCAACGCGGGAGAGGGGTCGCTTGGCAGGCTCATGAATGATGACGCCCTTTATAACAACCTCAGTGATACCCTGGCCCGGGTTAACAGTATTGCGGCCAAGATTGATGAAGGGCAGGGTACATTAGGGAAACTGGTTAACGAAGACGACCTCTATCGTGATGCCAAAACCACTCTGCATAAGGTAGAAAAGTCTGTTGATGGCATTAGCGATACAGGTCCGCTGTCAGCGCTCGGCGTGGTTCTTGGGACTCTCTTCTAAATTTTTACGGAATGATTGTTAATTTTTTACATTTCTTGCATATTGCTTGTGTTCGTGCGATTTTTTACCTGTCAACCGTTCGCGTGGCAACGGCGCGTTTATTTCTAATATAGGGTTTTGGGGTCATGTATTCAGCTCCACTTGACCGAACCTGGGGGGACTTCTTGAGGCGTTTGCTTCTGTCCGCTCTGATGATCATTGGTTTGTGCGGGCTTTGGTGCTCATCCAAAGCTGCTGCTGAGGAACGTCTGATAGCCGTTGTTATGGCTAATTCGCAGCCGCGTTACCATGATATCCATGCGGTTTTTGTCAAAAATGTCAGTGATTTTTGTAGCAAGGATTGCCGGATTTATGTGCAGACTCCCAATGCTGACATCATGTCCCTACGCAACAGTGTTAGAAAAGCTATTGCGTTGGGAGCTGGGTTAATTGTGGCCTATGGCCCTCTGGCAACCATTGCCGCACAGGCAGAAGTTCCACCGGTCCCAACTCTTTATGTCGATGTATATGACCCCGTTGGCCTCGAGATAATCTCCGCCAAGACCATGAACGGCCGCAACATGACCGGCATTCGTGGCGATGCACCGGTTCAGGGGTTGTTCAAGTATTTCACCGATACAGTGGAAGTGCGGAAATTGGGAATTCTCTACGATATCCACAGCCCGGAGGCCTTGCTGCAGAAGCGTACCCTGGAAGAAAGTAGCAAACGCAAGGGCATTGTTGTGTTCTCCGCGGGTGTCGGTGATTCACATAATTACCTGTCTTCGCTAGGAACTCTGCCGGATGATATCGACGGGGTTTTTGTCGCCAGTAGCGAACATTACCAAGCTCAGCTTGATTTCGTCCTCGGCTACACTAATGCTCGCAAGATCCCGGTGATTACACAGCTTGCCGGTGCTGCCGACAATGGAGCCTTCATGGTTCTTGAGACGTCTGCGCTGGAGCAGGGTGAAAAACTGGCAGAAATGGCCAGGCAAGTGATTTCCGGGACGGATGTCAACCAGATCCCCATGCACAAACCTCATGACATTTCCTTCGTGATCAATCTTAAAGTGGCCAGGGAACTTGGTCTCAAGGTCCCGATCCAGACGTTGTCAGTCGCCTCCCGCGTCGTCCACTAACCTAACCAGTACAGCAGAACGGTCAAGGTCAACGCACTGCAGAGCGTACTTGTCAGTATCGTGCCTGATACGAGATCGGGTCGAGTGCCAAAGCGCAGGCAGTAGAGCAGAGGCATGACCGCTGATGGCGTGCTGGTTTGCAGAATCAGGACCTTGCGCGTAAGGCCGTCAAGCCCGAAAAGCGAGACGAGTGCGATGGCGACCAGCGGCCCGACCAGCAGGCGAATCGACGTGGCCAGACCAAAAAACCCCCACCCTTGAGTTATTTTCGATCGTGACAATTGCACGCCGAGCAGGATCAGCATAACAGGGATTGCTGCCTGTCCAAGCAGTTCCGTTGACCGCAAAATGAACCCGGGCATCTGCCAACCCAGGACCTTGCAGAGTAGTGCCAAAGCGACAGCATAGAATATCGGGATTTTCAGCATGTTGTGAATTGCCTGATGCCACTTTACCCCCTGGCCCTGGGCAATGATGATCGCCAGGGTGCTTAAGGGGATGTTGAACAGAACAAACACAACGATCGAGATATCGAGCGCCGCTTCACCGTAGGCGAAGAAGACCAGGGGCAAGCCAAAGTTGCCGATATTCGCCATCGAGGTCGTCAGAGTTAAAGCGCGGGTCGTGTCGTTGTCGAACCTGCAGAAACGGGCAACGCAGAAAGCCAGGGCATACATCAGCAAGGTATAAGCGAGCATGAACGCTGAAAGGGTTCCCAGCAGGTCGGTTGCAACGGTACTTTTAACCAACGCCGAAAAGACCAGCGACGGAGCAAACAGGTACAGAGCGCCGTTCGCCAGTGAGCGGATGTCGACTTCTGACCTGCGCTCAAAAATGTATCCAACGGCTGCTATCAGGAATACCGGGAGTATGACTTGGATAAAGAGCATGGTCTTCGCTACCGATGAAAGCGTACATCCTGTTGTTGGGTCGTGATGTTCCGACAGCTGCACATCTTATGCTTTTCCCCGTACAAGGTCGACCTTATAATCATCCGGTTTGCAGTTGCGCAGCATTGCGATGGGCTCTATTCTTTTGGAGTAGGCGCAATGATCTCGGGGATGCACTTATGCTTGTTGATACAGACAGACTTGCCTTCGGCCTGAAGAACCTGCCTTTTTTCGACAGACTGATCGCTTTCTGCAATGACAGAGAGGCTTTTGTCGTGGGAGGTGCGGTTCGAGATGCCCTGCTTGGCCTTCCGGTCCAGGATGTCGATTTGATCTTTCCTGAAGACCCGACAGGGTTGGCAAAGTCGTTTGCAAAGGTACACGGCGGACATTGGTTCTGGCTTGATCAAGAGCGCAAGCAGAGCCGGGTTGTCTTTAGCCACGCCGAGCTGTGTCCCGTCTTCGATTTTGCGCCATTCAGGGCTGCATCGCTTGACCTCGATCTCTTTGACCGGGATTTCACGATCAATGCGATGGCGCTCTGCCTGTCGTCAGAGCTTACGACAACCCCCCTCGTTGATCCGGTCGGCGGCATGGAAGACCTGCAGCAGGACGTGCTGCGGATGGTCTCCAAAGATACCTTCATCAATGACCCCCTGCGTATAGTCAAAGGCGTCCGGCACGCAACGGCTCTCGGGCTTCGCATAGAGGATATCACGCTCGATTGTATGCAGGCCGAGATAACCGCGCTCTATCGAGTCGCCCCAGAGCGGATCCGCCAGGAAGTTTGGAAGATTCTGGCCAGTGAGGATGCCGCGAGGGGCCTTCACCTGCTTGCCGAGAGCCTGGCCGGCAACTACCTGTTCGGGAATGTCTATTCAGGTCGGTCTGGTGATCTTGCCGAGTCGCTGGCCGTGGTCAGGAACTGCTGGAGCAACCTGGCATTGCAACAACCGGTGGTCAGGGTTTGGTTGGCGCGTGAAGTTGAACAGGGCCTCAGCTGCGAAACGCTTTTGCTCTGGGCGATGCTCCTCGCCCGGTTGGACCGTGACTTGCCGGGTCAACTCGCCGAAGAGTGGCTGCTGAGCCGCAAGGCGAAGGCCTGCGTGAAAGCCCTCTCCAGCATTGGTGAAGAGACC
>CAVQRZ010000041.1:0-43836 GCA_963715335.1 uncultured delta proteobacterium | reverse complement strand
GCCACAAAGCCACGAAGACACCAAGAGAATCAGTTATCTATGAGCTATAAAGCGAATTTTGAATCGATTCCCGCCCAGATTCGGTTGTCTTGTCTTCGTGTCTTGGAGTCTTGGCGGCCAATTGTTTTTTAGGTTATAAGTCCGAAATAAAGCGGGGCACTTGCGGGAAGTTTCCCGGAAGTGCCCCTGTGCAATTGCTTATCAAGGTGGGCTGTTAATCGTCGAGGTTCTCTGCCAGAAGCTCGATGGTGTGCTTGACCCTGACGTTCTTTTCCTGCTTCTGCAGCCCGCCCTGAATCTGCATCATGCAGCCCGGACAGTCCATCGCCACGCAGGCCGCACCGCTCGCTTCGATGTCCTTGATCTTGTCACCCAGAATCTGCTTGGCTATGTCGGCGTGGCTGGTAAAAGAGTAGGACCCGCCGAAACCGCAGCAGCGATCGCTGTGCGCCATTTCAACGACTTCTCGACCGGAGTCGGCAATCAATCGACGGGGCTGCTCCCAGACCCCGGCGCCGCGCTTCAGATGACAGGAATCATGATAGGTCACCTTCTCGGCCTTGATGGCCTTGCCAAAGGCTTCCGCGCCGTCGAGCTTGTCGGCGATGAAACAGGAGATATCGATGGTGATTTCGGCCAGGTTCCGGGCCTTTTCGGCCCAGACCGGGTTGTCTTTGAGCAGGTCGATAAAGTCGCGCTGCAGTGCCATGGTACAGGTCGGACAGGAAGTGACGACAAAGTCGGGGTCGTCCCGGAGCATGGCGTCGATATTCTGCTCGGCCATGGCGACGGCGGTGTCCTTGTCGCCCGAGTAGAGGGCGGGCACACCACAGCAGCTCTGCTCCAGCGGCAGGGTCACTTCGACATCGAGATGATTGAGGACCTTGACCAGGTCGATCCCCATCTCCGGATAGACGAAGTCGTTCAGGCAGCCGGCGAAAAAGGCTACCCGGTAACGCGGTTTCTCGACCCTTTGCGGGAGATCTTTCCACAGGTCGCGCAGAGGTTTGTCGGCAATTGCCGGCAAGGTCCGCCATTCGGTCAACCCCGAGAAGAACAATGGCAGGTGACGGATGGTGCGCTCACCCCGGGTCACCGGTTTCTGCAGCACGCTGGCGGCGCGGAGCAGGCCGTGGAACAGCTTGCGGTTGCGCATCACATTCTTGAAGACAATTGATTTGCCGGCACCGACGCCTTCTTCCTCGCCGATAACTTCGCGCAGGTGCAGTATGATGCTCTCAAGGTCGATATTGCTCGGGCAGACCGCGACGCAGGAGCGGCAGCCGATGCAGGCGCGGACCAGCTCGGAGGCATTTTCGAGGCCGTGGAAGAATGCTGTCAGGATAACGCCGATCGCGCTGATGTAGATGTGGCCAAAGACATGGCCGCCCACGGTCTGGTAGACCGGGCAGACGTTGGCACAGGCCCCGCACTTGATGCAGCGCAGTGCGTCGCGGCAGTGCGGCGACTCGGCCAGGGCGGAGCGGCCGTTGTCGAGCAGGACGATATGCAACTCCTTGCTCTCGTCACCACAGGGGACTGCGCCGCGGATCCAGGTGATGTAGGAAGTGATCAGCTGCCCGGTGGCGTTCTTCGGCAGGACGTTGATGATCCGGTTGGCATCTTCGAGCGTCGGCACCAGCTTCTCCATGCCGACCAGGGCGACATGAATTTTCGGCAGGGTCGTGGTCAGGCGGGCGTTGCCCTCGTTGGTCACCAGGGCAATTCCGCCGGTTTCAGCGATCGCGACGTTGGCCCCGGATATCCCCATGTCGGCGTCCAGGTAGGCCTGACGCAGCTGACCACGAGCGAGCCGCACCAGGTGCAGAATCTCGGCCGGTTCTTCTTTGCCGGTGACCTTGCTGAACAGTTCGGCGACCTCTTCCTTGAGCATATGAATCGCCGGCATCACCATGTGACTCGGTCTCTCGCCGGCCAGCTGGATGATCCACTCGCCCAGATCGGTCTCGAGAGCTTCGACTCCGGCGGCCTTGAGGGCCTGGTTGAGATGGGTCTCCTCGCTCGCCATGCTCTTGCTTTTGACCACGGTTTTAACGCCGCGCTCTTTGGCCAGGGCACAGATGTAGTTGTTGGCATCCGCCGCGGTCCGGGCAATATAGACTTTCGCCCCGGCGGCTTCAGCGTTGGCAATGAACTCATCACGGTAACGCGGCAGGTTGTCGCGCACCTCGTCCTTCATCTCACCAATCGCAGTACGCAAAGCCTCGAAATCCTGCCCGGCAAAGGCCGCCTCGCGGGCAATTACGTAGGCATCTGCAAAACGGTGCAAGGTATCCTGCAGGCGCGGTTTCGCAATGGCCTTGCGGACCCGGTCCTGGTAATGTCTGCTGCGGTCTGCTTTATTCATGTTAAGTCCGTGATTAGTGATTGGTAAAAAGTGAAAAGATAAAGGTAAAAAGTCTTAAAACTTTTCTCGCCTCGCACCTCGCGCTTCACGCTTCTGAATTTATCTCTCCATCAAGTCTTCCGACAGCCCTTCCAGAAGCAGGATATGCAGTTCAGCTGGGCCATGCACGCCGATGGTCAGGACCCGCTCGATATCCGCGGTCCGGCTGGGTCCGGTGATATAGGCCAGGTAGGCCTGGGGCAACTGCTTGTGGAAATCGTTGAGCAATGGCACGGCTTCGTCGGCGGTCGCCAGGATTTTACGCGGGTCGAGAACCACAAAATGTTTTTCCGGCAGGGTGGTGGCAAGCCGCACGGCCTCATCAGTGCTTTCAAGGACGATCGTACCCGTCGCGGCGATGCCGAAGTTCGCCCCGGTCAAACCGGCAGCCGCGGCAGCGCCCCGACTACGAAAATCCTGCTCAAGCACGTCCAGGCCGGCAGCTTTAAGCTTCGTGGACACTCCCGAGCGCACAAGACTTGGGCAGGGCGGTAGCATCAGGCTGCCGTCGATGCGATCCTTGACGTACGAGACGAGTTCTTCCAGGTTTGCAAGCGACTGAACGTCTGCGCCGACATTTCGTGCTGCATTGATAAAATTCTGCATGTTCGGCCTTTTGGTAAAACGAGTTATTGGTATGACCAATTTATGGTAGACTTCTAGCCCCGAGTCTGTCAAGGAATAAAACAAACGCTATTTTATTATTGATTCAATCAGCGCGCTTTGATTCATATGTGAATCTTGTGAGCCATACATGAATCAACGGGTGTTTGCGGTATTTCAGGAGGAGCGGTTTGACAACTGAACAAATGATGATTCAATTGTGATTCGCCCCTCCTGCGCCGGGACGTTCACGCAGACGCCAAGGTTCCCATTCTACCATGTTTTCCGCCCTTGGTACGGGACTTGCGTCCTGCTCCTTACTGTCGATCAATAATTTCAGGAGGTCCTTATGTCGGACGTTTTCGTAGTTTCTGCGCGTCGCACCCCTTTCGGCTCCTTCGGCGGCGTCCTCGCGACCATGCCAGCCCCCCAGCTCGCCGCGCAGGTTATCCAGTTTATTCTGGCAGAGACCGGACTGCCAGCCGAAACGATCAACGAAGTAATTATCGGCCAGGTCCTCCAGGGTGGCGTTGGACAGGCCCCGGCCCGCCAGGCTATGCGCATGGCCGGTATTCCGGACAAGGCCCATGCCATGACGGTCAACAAGGTCTGCGGCAGCGGCCTGAAATCGATCATGCTCGCTGCAGACTCGATCCGTTTGGGAAATTCCGACATGGTCATGGCCGGCGGCATGGAAAACATGTCCCTGGCGCCTTACCTGCTCCCGTCCGCTCGCTTCGGCCAGCGTATGGGGCACGGACAGATACTTGATATGCTGCTGGTCGACGGCCTGCTCGACCCTGACACCGCCAACCATATGGGTGACATTACCGAAGCGTGGATAGAACGACACCAGGTCGGCAGGGGCGGCCAGGATGAGTATGCCACTCGCTCCTATCAACTCTCCCTCTCTGCGCTGGCCAATGGCACCTTTGCCGACGAACTGGTGCCGGTCACGGTCAGAGGCCGCAAGGGAGACGTGGTCGTGGAGATCGATGAAGAACCGGGCAAGGGCAACATTGACAAGCTTGCTTCGCTGCGACCGGTCTTTAAAAAGGATGGAACCATCACGGCCGGCAACGCGTCGAGCATTAACGACGGAGCCGCCATGGTGCTGGTAGCAGGGCACGCGGCGGTGAAACAGCACGGTCTGAACCCCATCGCCAGGATTGTCGCCTCTGCAACCCACAGTATCGCGCCGAACAATTTTGCCGAGGCGCCGGTTGAGGCCATTCGTAAAGTCGTTGACAAGGCAGGGCTGCAATTACACGACATCGACCTGTTTGAAATCAACGAGGCCTTTGCTGCCGTACCGCTGGTCGCAATCAAGCAACTCCAGCTCGACCCAGACAAGGTCAACGTCAATGGCGGCGCCGTGTCGATCGGACACCCGATCGGCGCAAGCGGCGGCCGGCTGGCTGCAACCTTGGTCCGCGAACTGAAACAGCGCAACGTCCGCTACGGAGTTGCCACTCTATGTATCGGCGGCGGTGAAGCCGTCGCCGCCCTGTTTGAAACCGTCTGAGACATTGGACCCAAGGAGAGAACATGAAACCAATCTACACCGACGCAGCAAAAGCCCTTGAGGGCCTGCTCCACGATAACATGACCATCGCTGCGGGAGGTTTCGGCCTCTGCGGTATCCCCGAGAAACTGATCCTGGCCCTGCGCGAAGCCGGCACGAAAGGATTGACGGTCGTCAGTAACAACGCCGGGGTTGATAATTTCGGTCTTGGCCTTTTGCTGCAAACCCGCCAGGTCAAAAAAATGATTTCTTCCTATGTTGGCGAAAATGCCCTTTTTGAACAGCAGTACTTGAGCGGCGAACTGGAACTCGAGCTGACTCCGCAGGGGACCCTGGCTGAGAAAATGCGCGCCGGCGGAGCCGGAATTCCGGCGTTTTTTACCAGGACCGGCGTCGGCACGGTCCTGACCGAAGGGAAAGACGTCAAGGAATACAATGGCATTCCCTACGTCCTGGAGGAAAGCATCACCACCGACCTTGCAATCGTCAAAGCCTGGAAGGCCGACAAGGCCGGCAACCTGATTCTGCGCAAAACAGCCAACAACTTCAATGTCTCCTGTGCCAAGGCGGGTCGGATCACCGTAGCTGAAGTCGAAGAGATCGTCGAAATCGGTGAGATCGACCCTCATCACGTCCACGTCCCGGGGATCTACGTCGACCGCCTGGTGCTCGGCATGGACTATGAGAAGCCGATCGAGCAGCGCACCGTATCCGGGGCAGGCATCTCGGCCAAGGGCTTCAACGAGACCCGCGAATGGATGGCGAAAAGGGTTGCTCAGGAGCTGTCTGACGGCGACTATGTTAACCTCGGTATCGGCATGCCGACCCTGGTAGCCAACTTCATCCCCGCAGGGATCAATATCACCCTGCAATCGGAGAACGGCCTGCTCGGCATCGGCCCATTCCCAACTGAAGGCCAGGTCGATGCCGACCTGATTAACGCCGGCAAGCAGACCATCACCACGATTCCGGGCGCAAGCTTTTTCGACTCGTCCGAATCGTTTGCCATGATTCGCGGTGGCCATGTCGACCTGTCCGTGCTCGGCGGCATGCAGGTCAACCGTTTCGGCGATCTGGCCAACTGGATGATCCCGGGCAAGATGGTCAAAGGGCCCGGTGGCGCCATGGATTTGGTGTCAGGGGTTAAAAAAGTGGTCGTGATGATGGAGCACAATGCCAAGGATGGCAGCCCGAAAGTCCTCGAGCAGTGCGACCTGCCGATTACCGGTCAGAACGTTGTCGACCTGCTGGTCACCGACAAAGGGGTTTTCAGCATTAGCGCCGAGCAAGGGATGACCCTCCTCGAGGTGTCACCATTTTCTTCACTCGATGAAATCCGCGCGGCGACCGGCTGCGTTTTTGAAATCGCGCCGAAGCTCAAAGGCGCCTGAAACGGAATCAAGGAGATGAGCATGGAGAAACGAGTTGCACTTGTTACCGGCGCCGCCAGCGGTATCGGTCTGGCAGTTGCTGAGAGCCTGGCCAATGCCGGCTACCAGGTCGTGATGGCCGATGTCAATGCCGAGATCGGCGGCCAACAGGCCAACCGAATCGGTGGACATTTCGTCAAAGTCGACCTGACCGACGCATCGGCCTGCAAAGCCCTGGTCGCTGATGCAGTGGGAAGGTTCGGCTCTGTCGACGTCCTGGTCAACAATGCCGGCATCCAACACGTCAGTCCGATCGAAGAGTTCCCGGAAGAAAAATGGAATTTCATCATAGCGCTGATGCTGACAGCGCCGTTCCTGCTGATTAAATATTGCTGGCCGCACATGAAGGCAAAGGGCTGGGGGCGCATTGTCAATATCAGTTCGGTCCACGGCCTGCGTGCCTCGGAATTCAAGTCGGCCTACATCAGCGCCAAACACGGCATGATGGGTTTGACCAAGACCGCCGCTCTGGAAGGCGGGCCGCACGGGATCACGGTCAACGCCATCTGCCCGGCATACGTCCGCACCCCCCTGGTTGACAACCAGATCGACGCCCAGGCGAAAACCCACGGCATCCCGAGAGACGACGTCATCGAAACGATCATGCTGAAGAAAGCCGCCGTCAAGAAGATGATCGAGCCGAGCGAAATAGGTGATGCCGTACTCTACATCTGTTCGGATTCTGCCCGCTGCATGACCGGCACCGACTTCACCATCGATTGCGGCTGGACCGCCTGTTAGCGGACTGTCATGGATCAAGAACTGCTGGAAATCATATTCGACAATGTCGCCAACGGCATCTATATCGTTGACGGCAGAGGTGTGACCGTACGGGTCAATAAAACCTTCGAGGAGATGTCCGGCTTTACCAACGATGAACTGGTTGGCCGCTCACTTTATGACCTGGTCGGCCCGGACAATTACTTTTCCGGCTCGGCAAGCCTTTTGGTCATCGAAAAGAAAATGCCGGTGACTGCAACCTATTCGACCCGGACCGGCCGTAAATTGCTGGTGAAGGGGCGCCCGGTGTTCGACGAACAGGGTGGCATCCGTTACATTATCAACACGATCTGGGATCTGACGGTTGTCCAGTACAGCAAGAAAATTGATGCCGATACGGCTCGCACCCAGATGCTGAACGAAGAGGATATCGTCACCTGCAGCCAGAACATGAGCGATGTCATTGACCTTGCACTCAGGGTCGCTGGGACCGATTCAACCATACTCCTGACCGGGGAATCGGGAGTCGGCAAAAGCCTGCTGGCAAAGGTGATTCACCGCGCCAGCGAACGCAGACACAAGCCGCTTCTGCAAATCAACTGCGCTGCTATCCCCGAAACCTTAATCGAGGCAGAACTGTTCGGCTACGAATCAGGGGCCTTTACCGGCGCCGACCGGAAAGGCAAGGCGGGCCTGTTCGAGCAGGCTGACGGGGGCACGATCTTCCTTGATGAAATCACCGAGATACCCCTTCACCTGCAGTCGAAACTGCTTGGCGTGATCCAGGACAAAACGTTCCACAAGATCGGCGGTCGAGGGGAGCAGTCTGTTGATGTCAGGATCATCGCCGCAACCAACCGTGATCTGTCTGCACAGGTCAGCCTTGGCCGTTTCCGGGAGGACCTCTATTATCGTCTCAATGTCGTGCCGGTGCAGATCCCGCCGCTACGTGAGCGCCGGGAGGACATCCCGCTCCTGATCCGGTATTTCACCGATCATTACAACCGGCGCTACAACAGCTACAGGCGTTTCTCCGAGAGGTTGATCGAGAAGATGATGTCACTGCCATGGAAAGGCAATATCCGGGAATTGGAAAACGTTGTCGAACGGATGATCGTGACTTCGACCGTTAGCGAGATCAACTCGCTGGGGCCAATTGACCGCCGCTCCGCTGTTGAGACCGCCGAGAGCAAAACCCTGATCGAGCTGATTCAGGAATATGAAGATTCGCTGCTGATCCGGGCATTAAAAGAATACGGGACAACCCGCAAGATTGCGACGCACTTTGGCCTGAGCCAGCCGACCGCCGCCCGCAAAGTGAAAAGTTTGCGCCAGCGCAGGCAGATAAAAGAGCTGTAATAAAGACGATTTCAGATAACAGATAACATCGTTTTATTTTTTTTCTTGACCTGAAAAGGATCATTCGTTACCGTTCAACAACTGGTCTTACCATTTATTGGTCTTATCATGCTGTTGGTTAGTGATCCTATGGCACCAACAACCCTGCAACCTACACGAAGGAGGCACACCATGAGGAAAATGAAACAGATCGTTGGCCTGCTGGTCGTTCTCAGCCTGGCCCTGGCTCCAACCGCATTCGCCGCAAAACGTGAAAAGTTCGGTGCGGACAAACGTCACGAAGAGGTCAAAAAGGAACTGCGCACCATCAAGCCGTCAACGGAAACGTTCAAGTGGAAAATGGTCATGCCATGGTCCAAGGGCCTGCTGTTCTATGACCTGGCGCAACACTTTGCCGACTCCGTTGCCCTGGCCTCGGGCGGCCGTCTGGAGATCAAGCTGTTCTCCGCCGGCGAACTGGTCGGTGCCATGGAAAGCTTCGATGCGGTCAGCAAAGGCCAGGCCGACATCGGCCACGACTGGCCGGGCTACTGGAAAGGCAAGAACGAGGCGTTTGTCGCCTTCGCGTCGGTCCCTTTCGGCCTGGATGCTGAAGGTTATAACATCTGGCTGTACGAGCGTGGCGGTCTGGAAATGATGCAGGAGCTGTACGGCCGCTACAACCTGTTCGCCCTGCCAGGCGGCAATGTCGGTCAGGAGTTGGGCCTGTTCTCGAACAAGAAAGCATCCAAGATGTCCGACTTCAAAGGCATGCGCGTCAGGACCCCGGGCTGGTATATGGATATCATGACCAATCTGGGTGCCAGCGTTTCGCCCCTGCCCGGCGGCGAAGTCTATCTCGCCCTGGAGCGCGGCGTCATTGATGCCGCCGAATTCAGCACGCCCGCCATCAACTACCCGATGGGCTTCGACGACATCACCAAGTACGTCATCCAGCCCGGCGTTCACCAGCCTTCTTGCCAGAGCGCCCTGTTCATTAACAAGGACTCCTACGACAAGCTGCCGGCTGACCTGAAGTGGATCATTGACATTGCCGCCAAGGAGACCCAGCTCTGGTCGACGGCATGGCAGGAGAACCTTAACGCCGAGGCGGTCAAGCTGTTCAAGGAAAAGGTCGAATTCGTCCGCATGGACGAGGAGACCATCAACAACTTTGCCAAGGCCTCCCACGAATACATCGAGAGCCTGAAAGCGAAATACCCGGACGTGAAGAAGGTCATGGACTCCCAGGACCAGTTCAAGGCCGACTTCGCCGACTGGCGACAGGAGCGTAGCGGCGTTGCGCCGTGGCCTTACGAGCAGTATGTCAAAGGCAAGCACTTGCAATAAAGCCTGAAAAGTTGCGGGAGCCTGCGGGCTCCCGCATTGTTCAACGGATCACAAACAACACACTCCCGGTTAAGAGGTTGACATGTTCAAGATTGACAGCGCGATCGATACTCTCAACGAAAAGTTTGGCTTCTATGCCTCCTATCTCGTATTGCCGCTTATCATGGTGGTGGTCTGGGAGGTTATTATGCGCTACGGATTCAATGCGCCAACATCCTGGGCTTTTGAATTGACCGTATTCCTCTACGGCGCCCATTACTCTTTTGCTCTGGCGTATGCGCACAAGCACGATACCCACGTCTCCATCGACGTCTTTGAAGCGAGATTGCCGGAGAGGCCACGCATCATTCTGCGGATTATCTCCAACCTCGTTCTCTTCGTTCCTGCGATCGGCCTGCTCACCGTTTACGCCTGCGTTCTTGCCGCCGATTCGTGGCAGGAGTGGGAGCATGCCTCGAGTTCCTGGGCACCGCCGATCTATCCGGTGAAAACGCTCATGGCTTTTGGCTTTATCCTGTTCTTTCTGCAAGGGGTAGCCAAGCTGATCCAAGACATCCGTTCCCTGAAAACCAAGCCCTGAAGATCTGATTAACCTGGAGACAAGAGACCAATGAGCGTAGAAGTCCTGACCATACTCATGTTTGTGACCCTGATGGCCTCGATTGCCATGGGGCACCCCCTGGCCGTCACCTTGGCCGCAGTGGCAACAGTCTTTGGCCTGATTGAAAACGGCTTCGACGTCTCCGGCCTGCTCGGGTTGTTTGCCAACAACGCCTGGGGGATTTTCCTCAATTACACCTTGGTCGCCATCCCGCTGTTTATCTTCATGGCGCAAATTTTGGACCGGTCCAAGGTGTCAGAGGGCTTGTTCGACGCGTTATACCAGGTTCTTGGCGGCCTGCGCGGCGGGCTCGGGATGGCCGTTATCGTGGTCTCGACCGTGTTTGCCGCGACCACCGGCATCATCGGCGCCTCGGTGGTCGCCATGGGACTCATGGCCGGACCGGCTTTGCTGCGCCGGGGCTACGATCGCGGTCTGGGGGCCGGCATCATCTGCTCGTCGGGCACCCTGGGTATCCTGATTCCGCCATCGATCATGCTGGTTGTTTACGGCGGCCTGACCGGGCAGAAAGAGACGTCCGTCGGCAATCTCTTTGCCGCGGCCATCCTGCCGGGATTGTTGCTCTCCGGGCTGTACCTGCTTTACGTTGGCGTACGCTGCTACATGAACCCCAAACTGGGGCCACCGATTCCGAAAGAAGACCGCACCGCAACCCTCGGCCAAAAAGTCTCCATGACGATGAAGAACTTCGTTCCACCGTTCGGCCTGATTCTCACGGTCATGGGAACGATTCTGGCAGGTGTCGCCACGCCGACCGAAGCCGCAGCGCTCGGCTGCATCGGTGCCTTGATCCTGGCCCTCGCAACGCGCAAGCTGAACTGGCAGGTCATCACCCAGTCCTGCGTGTCGACCGCCCGCACGACAGCAATGATCATGGCCCTTTTTGTCGGCGGCAAATTCTTTTCCGTGGTCTTTTTGAGCATGGGCGGAGGTGATGTCGTTGCGGATGTACTGCTCGGCATGGACGTCAGCCCCTACGTCGTTTTCATCATTATGATGGCCGTTGTTTTCGTCATGGGGATGTTCATCGACTGGGCAGCCATCCTGTTGGTGGTCGTGCCGATTTTTACACCGATCGCCCTGGACCTCGATTTCAATCCCCTATGGTTTGCCATGATGGTCTGCATCAACCTGCAGACCTCGTTTTTGACTCCGCCGTTCGGCTATGCCCTCTTCTATTTCAAGGGCGTTGCCCCACCGGAGTACACTATGGGCGATGTCTACCGGGGGATCATTCCTTTCGTGGCCATTCAACTCATCGCTCTGGCCATCTTGATGTATTTCCCGGAAATCATCACCTGGTTGCCAGGAATCTTTTTCGGCAGTTAACAACGCAGCCATTAAACCGCGAAAGGTCAAGCCGTGTTACCCAAGATCAAAAAGATTCTTTACACCGACATGGGGGACGATGCGTTACGGGGCACAACCACTCACGAGACCATGTAGAGCGGAAACCGGCCAGCACTGGTCGTACGCATCCCGGACGGCTACCACGAAGAGGGTTTCTGAACCACACGCCAGCTTCCGCAGAACCGGGAATATGACACCACGAGAACTCGGGCCGGGAAAGGCTCTCAACTGACATATTGGGATAACCATGATTTCGAAATCAGCTATTCAGAACCTGATCGACAAGTTGGGCGTCGCAAACGTCCTGCACGAGAAAGAAGACCTGATCACCTTCGGCTACGACGCCACTCCTGAGATCCAGCTTCTTCCGGATGTCGTGGTCTTTCCGACCGAATCGGAGCAGGTAGCCGAGATCGTCAACTTTGCCCGCGAGGAAGGATTGCCGATCGTCCCGCGCGGTTCCGGAACCGGCCTCTCAGGTGGCAGTATTGCCGCACGGGGTGGGATCATCCTCTGCATGACCCGGCTCAATCGGATTCTCGAGATTGACGAGGAGAACCTGACCGCAACGGCCCAGGCCGGAGTAGTCACCCTGGACTTCTTCAACGCCCTCATGGCCAAGGGCCTCTTTTATCCACCTGATCCAGGCTCGCAGAAAATCTCCACCTTGGGTGGCAACATCGCCGAAGACGCTGGCGGCCTGCGCGGTCTCAAGTATGGTGTTACCCGCGATTACGTCATGGCGCTTAATGGTGTTCTCGGCGACGGCCTGACCTTTGCCACCGGCGGCAAGAGCGTCAAGGATGTCGCCGGTTACGCACTCAAAGACCTGCTGGTCGGCAGCGAAGGGACCCTGGGCATCATCACCGAAGCGACATTCAAGTTGATCCCGCCGCCGCAGGCCAAACGCACCCTGCTGGCCTACTTCAGGGATACCCGCACGGCAGGTCAAGCGGTTTCCAGTATTATCGCGGCCAAGATCATCCCTTCAACGCTGGAGATTATGGACAACGCGACGATCAGATGTGTCGAAGGTTACGCCAAGATCGGCCTGCCGCTGGAGATGGCAGCCTTGTTGCTGATCGAAGTGGACGGTCATCCGGCAGTTGTCGCCGAGGAGGCAGACGGCGTAAAGGCAGGTTCTGCAGAAAGTCGGGGCGGCTGAAATCCATGAAGCGGCCGATGCCGAGCACGCCAACCAGTTGGCTGCTGCCCGTCGGACAGCTCTGTCCGCACTGGCGCGGGTTTCCCCGACCACTCTGCTCGAAGATGCCACCGTGCCGCGCAGCCGCCTGGCCGAGACCTTCGATGAGATCGAACGCCTCAGTGAAAAATTCCGCCTCAAGGTCGGCACCTTCGGCCATGCCGGTGACGGCAACCTGCATCCGACCGTCCTTTGTGACGAGCGTAATCGTGACGAGATGGAGCGTGCCCATGCCTTCTACCATGAGCTCTATGACAAGGTCCTGGCCTGGGGTGGCACCGTCTCGGGTGAGCACGGCATCGGCCTGGCCAAGAAAGACTACCTGGAACGTCAGATCGGCGCCGGCGGCGTCAATATCATGCGCCGCATCAAGCGCAGCTTCGATCCGCACGGAGTTCTGAACCCCGGCAAGATCTTTACCGATGAGGCAGCGGAGGAAAACCGTGGCTGAGAAAAAATGTCTTGGCAACTTTCCTCTTGCCGACGAACCGAATTACGAAGGGTTGCTGCAATGCATGCGCTGCGGTTTCTGCCTGCCGACCTGCCCGACCTATGTCCTGACCGGCCGGGAGCGCTCCTCGCCGCGTGGCCGGGTTGCCCTGGCCAAGGCGGTCGCTGACGACCAGCTCGACTTTACCGGCGCACTCAAGGAAGAATCTTTCTTCTGTCTCGATTGCCGTGCCTGCTCAACAGCCTGCCCGTCCGGCGTACATGCCGGCCAGGTTATGGAGGCCTGTCGCAACCAGGCCCAGGAAGCCTTCCCTCTGACCGGAGCCGTGCGCAAGTTCCGCGAGTTCGTCCTGCAGCGCATGCTGCCATCTCCCGACCTGCTCGAAACGTCTATGCTGCCGGCCCGACTCTATCAGAAACTCGGCATCCAGTGGCTGGTCCGCCATTCGCACGTCCTCAAGCTCGGTCCGGAATGGGTGGCTAAGGCCGAAGGGATGATGCCGGAGCTGCATCCGCCGTTGCGCCCGCAACTGCCGGAGGTGATCCCGGCCGAAGGTGAGCAGCGCGGTCGGGTGGCGTTTTTCCTCGGCTGCATCATGACTCTGATGTACCCCGAAGTGTCCAGGCAGACGGTCAAGGTTCTGACCAGCCAGGGCTTTGAGGTGATCACCCCGAAACAACAGAAGTGCTGTGGCGCGCCGCATCTCAACGAGGGCGATCGCGAGACAACCCGTAGCTTGGCCCGCCACAACCTCGACCTGTTCATGGAACTCGAGGTGGATGCGATCGTCACCGATTGCGCCGGCTGCGGTGCCGCCCTCAAGGAATACGAGGAGTTGCTGGAGGAATCGTCAGAACACGACAAGCTGACTCTCTTCCACAGCAGGATCAAGGATATCAGCGAATTCCTCGCCGAGCAGGGATTGCGCACCGACAGACTGAAGCCGGTGGAAAAGGTCGTCACTTACCACGAGCCTTGCCACCTCTGTCACGCCCAGGGGGTCAGCAAGCAGCCAAGGGATCTGATCAAAGCGATTCCCGGCATCGATTTCCGCGAACTGAACGAGGCCAGCTGGTGCTGTGGCAGCGCGGCGACCTTCAGTCTTAAATACACCGGAGAAAGCCGGCAGATCCTCGACCGCAAACTTGAAAATATCCAGGCAAGCGGTGCCGAGTTGCTGGTCACTGCCAACCCGGGCTGTCACCTGCAGCTCGCCTGGGGATTGAAGCAGGCCGGCATGCCGCAGGAGGTTGTGCATGTAACGGAACTGCTGGGGATGGCAACCCGAGAATAAACTTTTCCTCGGATCTCCGTATGGAGCGTCCTACGACAAGGGCACCGGAACCTCTTCCCGCTCGTCCGGGTCGGCATATTTAATGGCGATCTGCCGAAAGGCTGCTTCGCATTCCAGAAAGACATCAACCACGGCAGGATCAAGAGAGGTTCCCCTGAACCCCAGGATGATTCTTTTCGCGTCTTCATGCGGGAACGCCGGTTTGTAAACCCGCTTGCTGATCACGGCATCGTAAATGTCTGCCAGCGACATGAGCCGCCCGGCAAGGGGGATGTCTTGGCCTGACAAACCATGCGGATAGCCCGAGCCATCCCATCTTTCGTGATGGGCCTCCGCCATCTGGCGGGCGTAGTGTAAAAACGCCAGCACCTCCGGATCGTCGACCCGTTCAAAAGCCCTGTCCAGGGCCCTGGCCCCGATCAGGGTATGGCTTTTCATGATCCGATATTCATCCTCGGTCAGATCACCCTGCTTGCAAAGGATCCCGTCCGGGATTCCGACCTTGCCGATATCGTGCAGCGGCGCAGACTTGAACATAAGCTCGATGACTTCTTCATTCAGATCCTTTTTGTATTTTTCCTGCGCACTGAGCCTTCTGGCCAGGACTTCGACATAGTGTTGGGTCCTCAGAATATGCTCTCCGGTTTCCTCATCGCGGGTTTCTGCGAGGGCGGTCATACCGATAATCGTTGCGTCCTGGGCATGGACGAGGGCCCTGGTCCGGACAAAAACCTTTTGCGCCTCGATACCGTACTTCAGCAGGCTGAGGACGCTGGTATTGACCAGCAGAACCAGTATCGGCAGGACCGGTGAGACATATACGCCGTCGGCGCGGAATATCATCATTGCCCCTAGAAATACCGAGACTCCGACACAGACAAGCAAGAGAAAGGTTGATAAAAACCCGAAACGGACGAGGACCAGTGTGGAGAAAAGGCCGATCAGCACAACAAAGAAAAACTCTGCTCCGGAAGCCCAGCCGGGGATCGAGATAAAGTTGCCGGTCAGGATGCTATCGACAACCGTCGCATGGATTTCGAGGCCGGGATAAGCACTGTCGAAGGGAGTCACATGCCGATCGCCCAGCCCGGCGGCCCAGGCTCCGACAAAAGCGATCTTCCCCGCGAGGTGGTTATCAGGGAGCTTGCCTGCGAGCACATCCGCCGCAGAGAGGTATTCAAAGGATTTCTGCCGGCCGCGAAACGCGAGCAGCAGATTGCCCTGCTCATCCAACGGGACCTGTCGGCCATTCAGCTCCAGGCTGGTTCCGCCAGGTAGCCGGTTTATCCGTAGCTCATTGTCGGTCTGTGTCATCAGCAGTGCAGACAAAGCCAGGCTCGGGTAATAACCCGGATCACCGCTGAGCAGCAGCGGGATTCGTCGCAGCAAGCCGTCAGAATCTGCCTTAGCGTTGATAAAGCCCCCGGCCCGTGCTGAAGAAAAGAGCAGCTCTCTGCTGGCAATAATGCCGGACGCTCTGGGCCAGTTGTCCTTGGAGCCTTCCATGCGTCGAACCACAACCTGCCGCAAGGGCTCTGGCAAGGATTGCTGTTTTGTGGAGACCTCGTCAAACAACAACTTGTAACCCAGAATTGAGGGCGTTGCTCTGAGGGCGGCGGCCAGCGTCTGATCATTCTGTCCCTCACCGCGCGGAAAGCTGCAGGCAGGATAAAACTCATCGAGGTCACGTGCTCTTTCCTCGAAGATCACGTCAAGGGACGTTCGGTCCACCTCCGGCATGAGCATATCGAGAGCAATGGCTGCGGCGCCAAGGTCCCTGAGTCGTTCGATCATTTGTGCGATTCGGTAGCGCGGCCATGGCCATTGACCAAAAGCCTGCAGGCTCTGCTCGTCGATAGCGACCAAGACCGGTACGTCACTGCCCGCTGGCACCGGTCGGCCGGTCAGCATGGTGTCATACGTCCTGTGGTTTAACAGACGAATCAGTTCGGGAGGGTAGACCAGGGCGAAAGCAGCCAGGGCAGTGAACAGGAGGCCAAAAAAGAGGAGGACACCGCGCCCCTCCCAAAGAGGTTTCAGCCTGTATGAAGTTTGTTTCCATATGCGACGGGACATGATGATAAACGGCTGTATTATCGAATGATGACTTCGACGCGGCGGTTGCGCGGCTCGGCAACTCCGTCCGGCGTAGCGATCAGGGGATTGCCTTCACCATGTGACGCGGTTTCCGTATCCTCGGGGCGAACGCCCTGGTTGACGAGAATAGCCTGAACTGCAAGGGCCCGCTGCATGGAGAGGGTCAGGTTGTAGGTATCGGAACCAAGCCGGTCCGTATGGCCGTAGATCCCGACATCCGATGATTTGCGCTCATGAATAGCCGCGATGACCCGCGGCATAAGTTCAAGGGACTCCTGGGTGAGCTGGTCGCTGTCGGGCAGGAAATAGAGCAGGAATTTCTCGGGGGGGAGCGGTTCTACGGCAAGCGCTGCCGAGAACATGCTTGCGACCTTCTTCTGGTCCAGAACACTCACCTCGGTTGGTGGGGCCGAGCGGCCCTTGACGACTGTCATCTGGCCAGCCGCGGACAAAACCTGCGAGCCTCCATCCGAAATGACTTCGACCTGGCCGACCTGCCCGTCGCTGTCAGGCATCAGGATAACCTGGGTTTTCTGTTGAAAATTGCTGGCGATCAGCACTACACCGGCTACGATCAAGAGAACAACACCATTCACAAGACGACTCCGTTCAGGATAGAGAAGAGCTCCAGTCTATGCACAGTTGTCAGTTGTCGACCTTGATCATCAGACGTGTGCCGCGAACTGCAATGGTTGAATCGGGAGTTTCGAGACGAATTGAGTCAGGGGCAAGCTTGCCGATCACTCCTGACATGTAGACGAAGGTTCCCTTGAGGATCCGCAGGACAACCGAGAAACGGCTCTCCTTCGGTTCAAACACATATTCCTGCAAAGACAATTCGCTGTCGGGGCCCAGGGACAAGGTCGTGTCATCTTTCAGGATCACCCCCAGAGCTCCGTCGTAGCCGGTTTTCAGCAGATCGTCCTGAAAAACCGCAGCACCCACTTCTGCTGGCAGGGCGATCCCGCCGCGGATGATGAATACCTTGCCTTTTAACATTTTAATGCTGCCAATCTCACCCTCGGCAAGAGAGTATCCAGGCAGCATCAGGACCATCAACAGTACAAAACAAGCCAGCTTCCCCATAACTTCCTCCAAAGCCCAAATGTTCTGCCGGCAACCAGCCTCGCCATCGGCACTGCCGAAGCGGGGCAGTCTGTTCAAGCAAGATCTCAGTTGCCGACCCGCCTTCCTGATTCCTCCGTACCCAAAAGCTGCGCCATCTTTTCTTCAACCATTGCCAGGTGCTCCATCATTTTCCTGCGGGCGAGCTCAGGGTCATGGGCGGCAATCGCCTCCATTATATCATGGTGATGGGCCAGCAACAGTTGGACGTGGCCTTCCTGCTGGTAAAATTCCATGAGGGCAACCTGGATGGTTGCGTGAAAAAGTGAATGGATCGAGTCGAGGACATGCATTTGCAAGCTGTTGTGGCTGGCCGCTGTAATCGCATAATGGAACTCGGCGTCAACATCGGGACTCCAGCCGCCTTTTGCCGCGGCCTTCTTCATGATCTCGTAGAGTCGCCGCATCTCGGCAATGTCAGCGTCCGTCGCACGCTGGGCGGCAAGATATGCCGACCAGCTCTCCAGGCCCATGCGCACCTCGGCAAGGGACCGCAAAAGCTCCGGGTCACGCATCTCCACCAGTTTGGCCAGGGGGTTCATGATGCTCCCCTCGGTCAACGCTTTGACATAAGTCCCGCCGCCCTGGCGCGAGTCGAGAAAGCCCATGGCTTCAAGGACCATGATCGCTTCACGGACCGAAGGGCGGCTGACACCCAGCATGGTGGCCAGTTCCCGTTCCGAAGGGATGCGGTCGCCCGGCTTGAGTTCACCCTTGGATATCAGCTGCTTGATCTGGCTGACGATTTCTTCGGATATTTTCTTGGGCCGAATCGGCTCGAGGACAATGGTCATGCCTTTTCTCCAGTTGTGATTTGGTATGACCAATTTACTAACATAATCAGGGGGGGGTTACAATGTTAAAGCTACAATGGAAAAGGGGTCCCCTTATTTAGGAGACTGTCCTAACCCCTGCCACTTTTATAGCGTTTCAACCAGTGCTGGAACTCTATTTCTTCGTGTTCGAGTTCGAAGGCGTTGATCAGACCGCGACGGAGAGCGACGGCTACGGCGCGATTCCGCAGGTTGAAGGCATCACCGACCTTGTCGCTCTGGAACTGGTCCTGGTCAAGAGTCAGTTTGCCGTAAAGGGAATTCAGGCGGCTCTGGACGCCACGGCGCGACAGGTAACGACGCTGGGCAATCAGGTTGTCGGTCAGCCCTAGCGAGATGTCGACCAGCGCCTCGTATTCAATGTCGGAGAGTGCCGTCTGGCTGTGTCCGGTTCGACCCTGCACCTTGCGCACCTCCGGGTCGATCCAGCATTGGTCTTCAAAGAGAACGGTTGCCATGGCGGTTGAAATTTTCTCTCGGGGGCTGGATTTGAGGACATAACCGTAGACCGTCTCCGGCGGCACGATCTTGGCGAGTGAACGGACGTACATCTCGTCCTTGAACTGGCTCCAGAAGACGATCCGGGCCTGCGGCTTGCGCTCCCAGAGCGCCCTGGCAAAATCGACCCCGTTCATATTCGGCATCTGGATATCACTGATTACCAGAGGCTTGTCATGGGCCAGGGCGAGTTCGAAAGCGATCTGACCATCGGGGGCGTGTTCAATCGTGCACTTCTGTTCCCAGTCCTCAACCATCTGCTTGAGAAATGCAAAATCCTTGGGGTTGTCTTCTGCTATGACGAGGGCATACGGAGCCATGATGTCGCCTCCTGGAACGGTTGTGGTAAGACAAGATGAAAATATTTAACGCGAAAGGTTCGGATCCTTGACCTGCAGGACCAGTTCAAAACGCGTCCCGGACGAAAACCGCGAGCTGCGCCAGTTGACCTCTGCGCCGATCGCCCGGGCCCGTTCGCGAATGTTGTACAGCCCCCTGCCGCCGGCCTGGTTCGGTAGCCGGGGAGCAGGATCGAAGCCGCGGCCATTATCTTCAACAGTAATTACCAGGGAGCCATTGCGAAACCCCATCCCCACCTCGAGCTGATTGGCATGCGCATGGCGCATGACATTATTAACGGCCTCGACAATGATACGGTAAAGGGTGACCTGGGCCAGGCGCGGCAACTTAAGTGCTTCGACCTCATCATCGGCCAGGAAATGATACTCCGGACTGTTGGGTGCCTCGCAGATCTTCTCCAGCAGCGATTCAACTGCTGCAGGCAAGCCGAGGATGTCAAGGGTCTGGGGATGCAGGTTGTCCATCACGATCCGCAGGTTGGTCATCGCCCTCTTCAGGTCAGCTTCAATATTGGTTACATCGTCATTGCCGGGAGCCTCCTCGCGCATGTGCTCCAGCTTTCGCGTCACCGCCGAAAGGTCGGCAAGGGTCTGGTCGTGGATGTCCATCGCAATGCGTCGACGCTCCTCTTCGGCGCCTTCCAGAAGTTTCTCGGCAGCGACCACCCGGATCAGCTGATCGGTCATCTGGTTGATTGATACAGCCAGCCCGTCCAGTTCGTCACGCACCTTGTCCGGAGCGGGAGGCGGCGAGAAATCTCCGGCCGTGATGCGGGCCGCACCGTCGGAAAGCACCTTTATGCGGCGCAGGATATGCCGGGCGAAAGTCAACGAAAGCAGGATCCCCACCAGGATGGCAACCCCGAGCACGAGGATCGTGACAAAAGTGGTTTCAGCGACCAGGGTGTCGATATCTTCTCGATGCAGGACGCTTAGATCGTCCCGCTGCTCGTTCAACTTGCTGAGCTGCTCCATAATGAGCGGGTGCAGAACCTTGAGGGCATCATTGAATTGTCCAAGCTGGATGCCATGATCAGGGTTCAGGTCGACAATGCTCTGTCGCATCAGGTTGAGGGATGACGTCTCCATCAAACCGGTTTGCCGGAGGCGGTCAATTGACATTTCGAGGTGCTGGTGGAGGTTCGCGATCTGCTCGAGTGCTATCGGATCAGGGAACTGGGCCTGAGCCAAGAAGCCGACCACGCCATGCATGCGTTGGCTGGCCATGTCGGCCTCGGCCAGGGCGATGAACGCGGTCCGGAGGTCCCTGGCCTTCTGCCGCTTGACCGAAATATCCCAGTAGGTGAACTGCAGGAAGCCGAGCAACAGGGTCATCAGGCAGAGCACCGCTGCTGGAGCCATTATTATCTGGTGCTTCAAAGCGAGTCGCATCAGCAGAAAATAACATAGAATATAATGCCGGACACTGTGCAAATGCACATGTAGTGAAAATATTGCAAACGGGCCCAAGTCGGGAATTTCTGCTGCAGCAGGGCCTGGTGTCGGCAACTCTTTGCAAAAAGACCGGCTCGCAACGACAAGAGAGCTTGCCGACTGATGAATAAACAGTAATATTTGAGACGCGACTTGAAATAACTGCGCCAGCCACATTACATTCAACCGCTACTCATGGAGAAGACCTGATGACCCTCGCTGAACTTGCACAATACAACGGTCGGGACGGCAGGCCCGCATATATTGCCGTCAACGGCACAATTTACGATGTCACCGAAAGCCCTCGCTGGCAGAATGGTCTGCACCCACCCGATCACCAGGCGGGACAGGACTTGACTGAAGAACTGGCCACGGCGCCACATGTGCGTGCGGTTGTCGAGCGGTTTCCCGTGGTCGGCACCCTTCAACCGGAAGCGTCGATCCAGACTCCCGGAGGCAGCGGCAAGATAACGCTCGGCATCATTATCGCTGCGGTGGTTATTGCCATAACGATATTCCTGCTTCTTTAAGCGGAACGCCTCAGTGGTCGCTGGAAAATCTTCGGCGGCACAATTTGCCCGCTTGATTTTTTGCCTGCGCTCGGTTATGCTCCGCGCCATGTTCCGTTTCGTGATTCTCTTTGTCGGCATTATCTGGGCCAGCCTGTTGCTGCTCTCGTGGAGTGATCCATCAGAGACAGCGGCCCAGCCTGCACCAATTGTAAAAAGCGCCTCCTGAAACCAGGAGGCGTTTTCAATTAATACCCTGCCTTTTTACGGAAAGCTTTGACGTGGTCACTGTCTTTTGCAGCGGTCACCTTGTGACGCGCCGCGCCGGGCGAATTCGGCATCGATCGCGTTGAGGACTTCCCACTTTTTAAGCGACCAGAGTGGCGCTAGCAACCGGGCTCTGGGGCCATCACCGGTCAGGCGGTGGATAAGCGTCTGACGAGGCAATCGCTCCACGACATCAACAACCAGCTCGATATACTCATTCTGATCCAACAGCTCAATTCTCCCCCCGGCATATAGCTGGCCGAGCGGTGTGTTTTCCAGGACATGAAGCAGGTGCAGCTTGACGCCGTCGACCTGCAGGTCTGCGAGGATATCCGCGGTTGCCAGCATATCATCACGACTCTCGCCGGGGAGACCGAGGATTATGTGCACGCAGATGTTCAGGCCGAGTGATTTTGCCCGATGATAGGTGTCTGCGAAAGCAGCATAGTCATGCCCGCGTTGCAGCCGGCTGAGGGTCCGGTCATGGCTGCTCTGCAGCCCCAGCTCGAGCCAGAAATAAGTGCTCCGGTGATACTCGCCGAGCAGCTCGAGGACGTCCGGGGGGACACAGTCGGGACGGGTTCCAACGGCAAGGCCGACAACATCGTCGACGGCCAGGGCCTGGTCATAAAGTTCGCGGAGCTGGCCGACCGGGGCGAGAGTGTTGGAGAAAGGCTGAAAATAGGCCATAAATTTAACGGCCTTGTATTTGCGGCTCATGACCTGCTTGCCTTGCTCAATCTGCACCGCAACACTTGATTGGCGCTCGATGCCGACGGCTCCGGAGCCATCCGGGTCACAGAAGAGACATCCCGGCCCGGTCCGTCCTCCGGCGCGATTCGGGCAGCCGAAACCGGCATCGACAGAGACTTTGTGCACACGCACACCGAAATGTTTTTTCAAGTGTTCGGAGAAAAGCTGGTAAGGTTTAACTGACATAACAGGAGGACTATGCCATCGCCGCCATTCAAGTGCAACCGGACAAAGTCATTTCGCGATTGCAGCCCCCCTCCTGGTTGGTATAATTGACTGGGTCCATTTTACCCAAAGGAGTGTGCCATGGCAAACCTGCTGGTGATCGACGACGAAGGTGACATCCGCCACCTTTACGCGGCTGAGCTTGAAGACGAAGGCCATACGGTTGTTGCCTGTGGCAGCAGTCAGGAAGCCATGGAACAGCTGAGAAGCCAGGCCTTTGACCTGATCGTTCTCGACATTCAACTTAACCGGGAAAGTGGTCTGGAATTGCTGCAGCAGATTACCAGGGAGCAGGAGAATATACCGGTTGTCCTCTGTACCGCATTTAGTTGCTACAAAGACGACTTTTCTTCATGGCTGGCGGATGCCTACGTGGTCAAAAGCTCCGATCTTGATGAGTTGAAAAAAGAAGTCCGGCGCGTTCTTGCGCAGCACTGATACTGTTCCTGGACTATTGAGGAGTTCTGATTGAAAGCTGTCATCATGGCGGGTGGCTTCGGCACCCGCATCCACCCGTTGACCATTAGCTTGCCCAAGCCGATGATCCCGTTGATCAACCGACCGATCATGGAGCATATCGTCAACCTGCTGAAACGCCACGGGATCACCGACCTGGTCCTGCTGCTTTTTCACCAGCCCGAGATCATAAAGAAATACTTCGGTGACGGCAGCGAATTCGGAGCTCACATCACCTATGTGACCCCGTTGGAGGATTACGGCACTGCAGGGGCTGTCAAGGCAGCAGCACGTCACCTGGATAAGCGCTTCATGATCATCAGCGGCGATCTCCTGACCGATTTTGACCTTTCTAAAGTCATCGACTTTCACAGCCGGAAACAGGCCAAGGCAACGATCACCCTGACTTCGGTGACAGATCCCCTGCAGTTCGGAGTGGTCATAACCGACAAGGATGCCCGCATTACCAAGTTCTTAGAGAAGCCGGGCTGGGGGGAAGTCTTTTCCGACACAATCAATACCGGCATCTACATTCTGGAGCCGGAAGTCCTCGACCTGATTCCTGAAGGAGAAAACCGGGACTGGGCCAAGGATGTCTTCCCCAGGATGCTCGACGCCGGCTCGGCCCTTTATGGTTGCGACATGCAGGGGTACTGGGCCGACATCGGCAACCCGGAAGCCTACCTCGAAGCGTGCCGGGACATTTGCCACGACAAAGTTTCTGTACAAATATCGGAGCCGCCGGTTACCGGCAGGGACCGTATCTTTGTCAGTCCTGATGCCGAGGTTGACGAACGGGCAACGCTCACCGGCATGGTTGTCCTTGGCGGCAACACCACGATCCAGGGGCATGCACGCCTCACCAACTCCGTCATCGGACGCAACTGCCTGATCGAGGACGGGGTCATCATGGAGGATGCCGTCCTCTGGGACAATGTCTATGTCAAGGCCGGCACAAGGGTGACCGGTGCCAACCTCGGCCACCGGGTGCGGGTCGGGCAGCGGGCCGTGATCGAGAAAGGGGCGGTCATCGCCGATGAAACCACGGTCGGGGATGATGTCAACATCCGTCCGGATGTCAAGATCTGGCCACGCAAGGTCATCGAGAACGGCTCGACGGTTTCCGGGAACATGATCTGGGGTGAGAAGTGGCGTAAAAGCCTCTTCGAAGGTGCCGTGGTGCGCGGCATGACCAATATCGAGATGACCCCGGAATTCTCGGCCCGGCTCGGTGCAGCCTACGGGTCGACTCTGCCCAAGGGCAGTTATGTCCTGGCCGGTCGTGATGCGATACGCTCATCACGCATGCTCAAACGCTCCTTCGTCGGCGGCCTGCTCTCTGCGGGCGTCAGTGTCCGGGACGTCAAGATGATCTCCCTGCCGGTGCTGCGTTACAAATTGACCACCTTCGGCGAGGTTGGTGGCATCCATTTCCGCCAGTCGCCTGAAGACCAGGCCGCAACGGAAATCATCTTTTTCGATGCCAACGGCAACGAAATCTCGTCAAGCACCGCAAAAGGTATGGAACGTATCTATTTCAAGGAAAACTTTCGTCGTGCCCACCATTCCGAGCCCGGTGGGATCGAAGAACTGCCGCGCATCTACGATTTCTATCGCGAAGGGTTCCTGCGCAGCCTTGATCGCGATCTGTTAATGAAAACGGCGCCCAAGGTGGTCCTCGATCTCAACCACTCCCCTGCCGCTGACCTCCTGCCCGATCTGCTCAGCGACCTGGGCTTTGAGACCACCGAATTGAATTCCCATGTCCATGAAAAAACCAAGGATATCAGCGCAGACGAACTCAATGCAGCACTGGACCGTCTGAGCAGGATTGTCAAGACCCTCGACGCCGATGCCGGCTTCTGGATCGGCCCTTCGGGAGAGAAAATTCGCCTGGTCAGTGGTAGCGGCCGGGTTTTTTCCAGTCGCGAGGCGTTGAGTACCCTGGTGGTTCTGGTCTGTGGTGCAGAGGATGAGGGCCGCCTGGTTGTACCGGTCGCCGCACCCCAGGCCGTGGACGATTTTGCCAGGGGCAAGGGGTTGACCGTACAGCGAACGCGCTCCGATGGCCACTCACTGGTGGAGGCGGCCAGCAACCGCAATGTCCGCTTGGTTGCCTCGATGGATGACCGTTTCGGTTTCCCGGGCTTCCATCCGCACTTTGACGGTCTCTTTTCCGCGGCCAAGATAATGGAGCTCAGCGCCCGGTCCGGCCTGTCGCTGGATGAGGCCTTTGCCAAGCTCCCCAGGCACACCTCTCACCATCTGCAGCTGCCCTGCCCATGGGAGAGCAAGGGGGGCCTGATGCGGCGCATCAGCGAGGATGCCGTGGATCAGCAGGCCTCTTTTACCGACGGGGTACGGATCGATACGGAACGGGGCTGGGTTCTGGTCCTCCCTGACCAGCATCGTTCTGTCGTCCATATCTATGTTGAAGCGGTCGAGACTGCCGATGCTGACGCTTTAAGCGATCACTACCATGGCAAGGTGTCTGGTTGGCTGGCTGAACTCTCGGCGGGATAACCCGCTCAAACGGGCGCATGGCATTACTAATCTCATATCCGGAAGGGCTTGAAATTGTCTGAATTTCGATGGGACCCCCTCAAGGGGGCTTGGGTCATTACTGAGAATCGTCGCACTCGTCATCCACGCGAGTTCATAATCGAACGTCAGCAGACGCCGGTTACGGTCTGCCCTTTCTGTCCGGGACAGGAGAGCAAAACCCCCGCGGAAGTTTTCGCCCTGAGGCCGGAAGGCATGCAGGCTGACAGTCCGGGCTGGCAGGTCAGGGTGGTGCCGAATAAATTCCCGGTGTTGCGAATCGAGGGTGAATTGCAGCAGCACGATTTCGGTTTATACCGCAATATCCCCGGCGTCGGCGCCCACGAGGTTATCATCGAAACGCCGGACCATCATCGCAGCCTCGCGCACCTGGAAATTCAGGAAACGGCCGGTGTCCTGCGGGCGTATCGCGCCAGGCTGCTTGACCTGAGGCAGGACCTACGCTTCCGTTACCTGCAAATCTACAAAAACCACGGCGTTGAAGCCGGCGCACCGCTCCCTCATGCGCACTCGCAGCTCATGGCCGTACCAATTACACCGCCGGTGATGCGTCGGGAACTAAACACCTGTCGGGGGCATTTCCTCGCAACCGGGCATTGCCTGATCTGCGATTTGCTGGCCCAGGAAATTGCAGATGGCAGGCGCGTGGTCTATAACGATGGTCAGTTCCTGGTCCTGGCGCCTTACGCCTCATGTTTCCCTTTCGAACTCAGCCTCTACCCGATCCAGCATAACCACGATTTCGCGTTGCAGAGCGATGCCGAGCTCCTGTCCTGCGCCAAAGCGTTGCAGAATATGCTGCGGCGACTCTTCAGTCTGCTCGAGGACCCACCCTACAACTTCATTCTGCATACGGCACCGCCGATCAAAGCCCAAAGCAGTAAGCCCGGTAACTGGGAGACTCTCCCCCGAGACTATCACTGGCACATCGAGCTGGTCCCGCGCCTCAACCAGATCGCCGGCTTTGAATGGGGGAGCGGTTTCTTCATCAACCCTCTGCCACCTGAAGATGCGGCTGCATTCCTGCGTGCCATTGATCCGGACCTGAGATTCTGACCGCCTTACGACCACCCGCATCCTCAAGAGGGCAACACCCACTGACATGTCTCAACGTCTTGACAATAAACTGCTTCTGAATCGACACTCCCAGCAGCAGTTGCAGAGAGCAGGCCTGACCGAACTGGCTCAGGGCTTGCGTGACATCAACGCGGCGCGCCGGTTTGCCCTGTGGAACAACAAGTCGGGCGTCGATGTATATCTCTTCGCCTTGTTGAACTCGGCAACCAGGCGAACGGCCCTGCATTACTTTGCTCGCCTGGGTCTGCATCCCGGAGTTGCCCTGGTCAAGATTGCCGGTCGGAGTCATGCGACACCGGAGCTTGCAGAGATTTACCGACTGTTCCCCGAAAGCTATCCGAACCGGAAACTGAACCAGGCCAAACAGCCCGACGAAACGCCTTCCCGCAAGGCCTCCAGGCTGCGGCTGCTCGCTGAACTGTTTCTCCTCGAGACCCTGGCAGACAACCCGGCTGCGCAATCCTTCCGGGCTCTGTTTGACGATGCGGCGCTCTGTGAACGGTTCGATTATCACGCCCTGATTGCAAAGCTTGACGGCTTCATGCAACCCGGGCTGGGGCCTCTCTGTGCAGAGAAAAAACTTTCCGAACTCCTGAAAAGCCCGATGCGGGCGGCGCCTTTCAACCTGGCAGGGCAGGTTGACTACATCATCAAACACTGGTCATCGTGGTTGCCCGCAGGTCTGGTTGCCGAACTGCAAGTCGCCAGGGCGATCAGCATCGAAGAGAGTCAGCCTCGCCTGTCTGGCCCTGGCCCGGCACCTATGCCTCTGTTCGGCAGGGAAGACGGCAGCGATTCTCCTGCAGCATTCAGCGCCGATATCGACTGGATGTCCAGTGCCGTTTTGCTGGCAAAATCGATCTATGTCTGGCTCGATCAGCTCAGCAATCGCTATCAGCGCCCTATCACCACCCTTGCCGCCATCCCTGAAGAGGAATTGAAGCGACTGGCTCACTGGGGTTTTAATGCCATCTGGCTGATCGGGATATGGGAGCGCTCCTCGGCCTCCAGGAAGATCAAACAACTGTGTGGCAACCCGGAAGCGGAAGCTTCGGCTTACGCGTTGCATGCATATCGCGTCGCCATGGACCTGGGCGGCGATGAGGCGTTGGCGGAACTGGAATCCCGCTGTCGCCGGCACGGTCTCCGCCTCGCCTGCGATGTCGTCCCCAACCACACCGGCATCGACTCCGAGTGGGTCCTGCAGCACCCGGACTGGTTTTTACAGGCTGAATCGCCACCCTATCCGGGCTATCGTTTCAATGGCCCGGACCTCTGCGATACCGAAGGCATCAGCATCCGCATCGAGGATGGCTACTGGGACCACAGTGATGCGGCCGTGGTCTGCGAACACCACGACCGGCACACGGACCGCCGTCGGTACATCTACCATGGCAATGACGGTACGCACATGCCGTGGAACGACACGGCCCAGCTGAACTTCCTGCTGCCGGAAGTGCGCCAGGCCATGAGCGACCTGATCATCAATATCGCCCGACGCTTCAGCATGATCCGTTTCGACGCCGCCATGACCCTGGCGCGCAAACATTTCCGCCGGCTCTGGTTCCCACCCCCGGGCGGCAGTGCCGGCGTACCGTCTCGCTCTGCCTTCTGGATGTCTGATGCAGACTTTACCGAGGCTTTTCCGGTTGAATTCTGGAGGGAAGTCGTTGATCGCATCAACCGTGAAGTTCCCGACACCCTGCTGATCGCCGAGGCCTTTTGGTTGATGGAGAGTTACTTCGTACGCAACCTGGGCATGCACAGGGTCTACAACAGCGCTTTCATGAACATGCTCAAGCGCGAGGAGAATGCCAAGTACCGTAAGATTCTCAAGGACATCCTCGCCTACAACCCGGAGATCATGAAGCGTTACGTGAACTTCATGAACAACCCGGACGAAGCGACCGCCGTCGAACAGTTCGGTACAGGCGACAAGTATTTCGGTGTCGCCACCCTGCTCGCCACCCTGCCGGGGTTGCCGATGTTCGGGCATGGCCAGATCGAAGGCTTTCGGGAAAAATATGGCATGGAGTACCGACGTGCCTACTGGTCGGAGACACCGGACAGCGGTTTCGTTGCCCATCATGAAAAGCAGATTTTTCCCCTGTTGCGTCGGCGCCGGAGCTTCTCCGGTGTCGAGCATTTTTCCATGTATGACTTCGCGACAGATTATGGTGTCGATGAAAACGTCTTTGCTTTCAGCAACGGTCCGCCCGGGCAGAAAATTCTCGTCGTGTACAACAATACCCTGAATGCCACCCATGGCCGGTTGCACCACGCCACGCCGAAGGCGTCCGCAGCGCATGAAGGGGTCGCGCACGCCATGCCCGCCCTCCGCCAGGAGCTGGGCCTGGACGCCGGGCAAGGACAGTTCTGTCGTTATCGTACCCTGCAGGACAATGAGTATCCTGCTGCATATCGATCAGCTGACCGACGGTCTGGAACTGCATCTGAACGGTTATGAATATCGGGTTTGCCTGGATTTCCGGATGTTCGACGACCAGGACGGCGCTTGGCTGGCCCTGCATCAGAAACTACAGGGCCAGCCCGTGGACAACCTCGACCGGGAGCGGCTGCGCCTGCGATACCAGCCGCTCTGGCATGCGCTGACCCGACTTCTCGACCCGGAGCGACTGCATGCCTTGACCGCAAGCCTGGATGTGGTAACGCGACCAAAACCGATCAAGGCAGTTATCAAAACCCTGCTCTTGGAACTCGATTCGCTGGCCTCTGAACTGCGGGCGCTGCAGAGATTCAGGGCCCGGCGCCATCGTCCTGCCGGCTGGAAAGCCTTGTTCAGAAGCTGCCCGGATGGTTCAAAGGGATGGCCAATGCCGAAATGCCAGAGCAGCTTCTGGGCGAGATGTGGCTGGGTAAAGGCGACCGCACCGGGCTGGGCGTCGTCCTGCTCAGCTGGCTGTTGTTGCACGACCTGGGCCGGCAACTGGGGCTGGACAACGACCGGCAATGCCTGGCCCTGCTTCGCAGCTTCGGTCTCGACTTTGCCTGGCAGGAGAGCGCTGTTTCCCAGGCGCAGACCAGGGATGTCTTTCTCGGCATGCTGCTGATGCAGGTGTCAGCGCTGCCAGTCTCCCCGGCCATCAGTGACCCGGTCTTTACAGAAATTTTCACAGATCCTCAGAATGCCGGCCTGCTTGGCATCAACCACCACGCCGGCCAGAGCTGGTTCGCCAAGGAAGGGTTGGCAGCCCTGGCGGGGGCCGTCGCGCTCCAGTCCGCCCTGATGTCCCTGTTGTCCCCGGACACCATCGAAAAGCCGGACGTCACGACCGCTCTTGTCCCTGAACGGTTGCGTGAACGCCTGGCACGTGCTGCGGCCGTAGGCTACCGACTGGATAAATTCTTGCACCTGGGGTAGAATGCCCGCCTGTCATAACCCTCTTGAACAACAGTGATCATAATGGTTGAGTCACCCCTGAAACTTCTCATGGTTGCATCGGAGGCAGCGCCCTTCGCCAAAACCGGAGGGCTCGCGGATGTCGTCGGCTCTCTGCCACCGGCCCTGCACGCTCTCGGTCACGACGTACGCCTGATCATCCCCTGGTATCGTTCCGTGCGCAAAGCCATCGGCAATCTCCGGTCCGGCCGGAAAAAACTCGCGATCCCCATGGGCGGCCGGGTTTACCAGGTCTCCTGGCGCACCGGCGAAAACCGGGGCGTGCCGGTTTATTTCCTCGACTTCCCGGAATTTTATGACCGCCCGGAACTCTATGGTGAACAGGGGCGGGATTACCCCGACAATGCCGAACGTTTCGGTCTGCTCAGCCGGGCGGCCCTGGAGCTCGCCCGGCAAATCGGCTTTGCTCCGGACGTCATCCATGCTCATGACTGGCAGGCCGGTCTGGTCCCGGTTTACCTGCACCGGCATCTTTGGCGCGATCCATTTTTCTCCGGCACCGGCAGCCTTTTCAGCATTCACAATCTTGGCTACCAGGGCGTCTTTCCCCTGGCATCGGCACGCCTCCTCGATCTCGACGATCTCTTGCTGGGCCCCGACGGCCTCGAATATTACGGGCAGATATCCCTGTTGAAGGCCGGCATCAGCTTTGCAACCCACGTCAATACCGTCTCCCCTACCTATTGCAAGGAGATCCAGACTCCGCAACAGGGGATGGGGCTGGACGGGCTTTTACGTTCGCGAGGGGATCACTTGCACGGGCTGCTTAACGGCCTGGATGGCGACTTGTGGTCACCGGTCCAGGACGAGGCGCTGGCGAGCTGCTACTCCGCGAAAAAGTTATCGGGCAAGCGAGAGTGCAAAAAACAGCTGCAGAAGGAACTGGGGCTGAAGGTCGTACCAAAGGCTCCGATCGTCGCCATGGTCACGCGAATCGATTCTCAGAAGGGGATCGAGCTGGTGCTGGAGAGCTGGGACAAGCTGATGAGGCTCGATCTGCAACTGGTGATCCTCGGCACCGGCAACCCCGATTTCGAACGTCGCCTTGTCGAGGCCGCAAGTTACTATCCCGGCAAGGCTGCGGTTATGCTGAAATTTGACGATACCCTGTCGCGGCGTATCTACGCCGGCAGCGACATATTCCTGATGCCGAGCCGTTACGAGCCATGTGGCCTGGGGCAGCTGATTGCCCTGCGCTATGGCTCCGTTCCCGTGGTCCACGCGACCGGCGGCCTGGCTGACACGATCAGTGACCCGCTCGGCCCGGCGCGCCGGGCCAACGGCTTCGTCTTTCACGAGTACCGGCACAACAGCCTCCTGGGCTGCCTGGGCCGTGCGCTCGAAACTTATGCAAAAGCTGATGCATGGCGGACCATTATGCTGCAGGGGATGAACCAGGACATGTCCTGGCAGCAGGCCGCCGGCGAATACGTCGATCTCTACCGAATGTGCACGAGGGAATCCCAATGACCGATCAGCAGGACAACACCGATAACCCGGAACCAAAGGTAACGGAGGCGCCGGAGGCGGAAACCGGACGGGAGCGTTTTCCAGAGCTCGTTGAACTGGAGGAGAAAATCCAGCGGCGTCTGCGTAGCAACCAGCGCTTTCTCGAGCGTTTCATGGATGAAGACTTCGATGATCTGGACGATGACGAACCGGATAATGTCGTCGAAGATGACGAGCAGGACCTGGACGAGGAACTCTAACCTGGAACGGACTTAAGAACGGGACAGGGTGTCGAGATACTCCTGCCACTCGGTCGGCAGCAGGTCGCGTTTGCGCGTGTTGCATTCCTTGCAGGCAGGCACACAGTTGCCACGGCTGCTGCGTCCGCCCCTGACCAAAGGCACGACATGGTCCAGGGTCAGTTCGCCGGGAGCATTCCTGGTGCCGCAATAGTGGCAGATGCCGGTGGCGATCCGGTTGCTCCACCATTGGGTGCGTCGAAGTTCGCGGGCTTTCTGCCGCTCACGGCGCAGTTGCTCCTCGGAGATATCGCTGAAGAAGTTCATGAAAAAAGCATACAGAATTCAGTATTCAGAATACAGGAGAAAATCAATAGTCCTTCAGTCACGGGTATGACCAAACCGAAGCTGTAATTCCGGTTTTCATCGTTGATGACTTTATCCTGGATTCTTGATTCTGTATCCTTGATACTCGATTTTTACTGCATTTAGCCAAGGACCATTTGATGAACATTATCATCGTTGGGGCCGGCCAGGTCGGCTACTTTCTCTGCGAACGGCTCTCTTTGGAAGGGCACGAGGTCACCCTGATCGACCGTGATCAGGATCATCTCAATGACGCCCAGGATCGTCTCAACGTGCTCGGCATCCACGGTAATGGTGCCAGCGCCGAAATTATGGAACTGGCCGGGATCAAGTCTGCGGACCTCGTCATGGCTGTCACCGACCTTGACGAGGTCAACATCCTGGCCTGCCTGCTGGCCAGGGAGTACGGCGTCGGCAAACGGATCGCCCGCGTCAAAAGCATCGATTACCTGAGCCGAGGGGCGGTCCTTTCCAAGGACAAGCTCGGCATCGACCTGATGATCAACCCAGAAGACGCGGTTGCCGATGAACTGGCCAACCTTGCCGGGCGCGCCGGGACCTTTGACGTGGCTGAATTCGTCGGCGGCCAGATCCAGTTCCTTGGCTACCGTATCACCGAAGAGAGCCCCCTGTGCGATCTGACCCTGAAAGAACTCGGCGAAATCCGCGGTATTTACCGCTTCGTCATTGTTGCCATCACGCGGCGCGGTCATACCATCATTCCACGTGGAGATGACACCATCCAGGTTGGCGACAGCATCTTTATCTTTGCCCACAAGGAAGAGTTGCCGGCAATCCAGTACATGTTGAAGATCCAGGAGGAGACCAGGCGCGGCGCGAAAAAGGCCTTTATCCTCGGCGGCGGGCGGATCGGCCTGCGTGTCGCCCGCAACCTCGAAGAACGCAATTTCAACGTCCGTCTCATCGAGCGTGACCAGTTGCGCTGCGAAAAACTCTCGGCGAAACTGAAAAAGACCATGGTCATTCATGCGGAAGGCACGGACATTCGCGTTTTGCTCGACGAAGGAGTCGCCGACGCCGATGTCTTCATTGCCACAACGGAGAATGATGAGACCAATATCCTCTGTTCGCTTCTCTGCAAGCGCCACGGCACGCATCGCACCCTGAGCCTGGTCAACCGGCCGGAATTCCTCGACCTGGCCCCATCCCTGGGTGTCGACGCCTGCGTCTCGCCAAGACTTGCCGCTGCCGGGGCGATCCTGAAGTTCGTCCGCAGGGGCAACGTCATCTCCCTCGCCACGATCGAGGGGAGCAATTCCGAGGTCCTCGAAATCGAGGTCAAGCAAGGTAGTACGATCATCGGCACCCCGCTCAAGGATCTGCACTTCCCGCGTGGTGCGATCATCGGTGCCATAGTCCATGAAAAAAGTTATGAGATTCCGGACGGTGCAAACTGTCTGAAGGTCGGTGACCGGGTGCTGGTATTCGCCCTGCCCGAAGCGCTCGCCAAGGTGGAAAGGTTCTTCGAATAGATGAACATCACCCTGACCCTGCGCATACTTGGTGCGCTGCTGCTGTTTTTGGCCGTCGCACTGCTCGTTCCGGTGCCTTTCTCCTTGTTCTACGGTGACGGTGCGGCCGGTGCGTTTTTACTCTCAGCCATTATTTCGTCTGGTTGCGGTGGACTGCTCTACAGCCAGTTCCGTTCGGAAACCGACCTGTCCATTCGCGAGGGGTTTGCCGTTGTCTCTTTCGGCTGGACCCTTTTTGCCCTGTTCGGAGCTCTGCCTTTTGTCCTCTCCGGGGCAATCCCTTCCTACCTGAATGCGTTTTTCGAGACAATGAGCGGCTTTACGACTACCGGTTCGACGATCCTGACCGACATTGAGGCGATGCCCCCCAGTCTGCTGCTGTGGCGTTCGTTGACACAATGGCTCGGCGGCATGGGCATCATCGTCCTCTCGCTGGCGATCCTGCCGATGCTCGGGGTTGGCGGCATGCAGTTGTTCAAGGCCGAGGTGCCGGGCCCGACAGCCGATCGCTTGAAACCGAGGATACAGGATACGGCCAAACTCCTCTGGGGCGTTTACGTCCTCCTGACCGGTGCCGAAGTCATCCTGCTGATGGTCGGCGGTATGGGTTTTTTCGATAGTCTCAACCATGCCTTCGCCACCATGGCCACCGGCGGATTTTCCACCCGCAATGCCTCCGTTGCCGCCTATGACAGCGCCTTTATTGATTGGGTCATCACCCTCTTCATGTTCCTCGCCGGGATCAACTTCTCCCTGCACTACCTGGCCCTGCGAGGGCGGCTTGGCGACTTCATTCGTAACGAGGAGTTCCTCTTCTATTCCGGCCTGACCATGGTCGGCACGATCCTGATTGCCCTGCTCAACATGGGTGGCACCTATCCGGACTTTTTCGACAACCTGCGCTTCAGTGCCTTTCAGGTGGTTTCGATTATGACCACGACCGGCTTCGGCACTGCCGACTATGAACTCTGGCCGGTTCTCTGTCAGTATCTCCTGGTGTTTTCCATGTTCATCGGTGGCTGCGCCGGTTCAACCGGAGGCGGCATGAAGGTTGCCCGGATTCTCCTCCTGTTCAAGCACGCCCATGTCCAGATCTACCGCCTGATCCATCCGCGCGCTGTGCGCCTGGTAAAGCTCGGTGACCGGCCCGTCGACAAGGAAGTCATGCAGTCGATTCTCGGCTTCTTCGCGGTTTACCTTGGCGTCTTTGTTGCCGCGTCCTTTATCATGGCGGGGGTCGGGATGGACCTGACTTCTGCGGCGGCCTCGGTGATTGCTACCCTGAGCAATATCGGTCCGGGCCTCGGCTCGGTAGGGCCGGTTGACAATTTCGCCCATGTCCCGGCTTTCGGCAAGCTCGTGCTCGCTTTCTGCATGCTGTTGGGACGACTGGAACTCTTTACCGTGCTGGTCCTGGTCTTCCCGAGTTTCTGGCGCAAATGATCCAAGTATGTCTGTCAGAGCCAAACCAGCGAGATATAAAAACCTCTGCTACCGGCTCCTGCTTTACCCGGTTGCAGCACTGGTTCTGATCATGCCGCTTCGCAGCGCTCTCGAACATCACTTCCTTTACTTTCCGGTCCCCCGCCATGAGGCGACACCGGCCAGCATCGGCCTGGGTTATGAAGAAGTCGATTTTTCGGCCACAGACGGGACGCAGCTGACCGGCTGGCTGGTCGCCGGTCGGGATGGCTCGCCGCTGGTCCTCTTCTGTATGGGCAACGCCGGCAACATCTCCCATCGCCTGGAGACATTGCAGCTGCTGCACGAACTGGGGGTCGCAACCTTTATCTTCGATTACCGGGGGTATGGCCGGAGCAAGGGCAAAGCCAGCGAAGCAGGTCTATATCATGACGCCGCGGGGGCCATGGCATTTCTGCACAAGCGCGGCTGGGCAGCTGACCGGGTCATCATTTTTGGCCGTTCGCTCGGCGCCGCTGTCGGCTTGGAGACCGCGCTGCGGATCCCGCCGGCAGGGCTGATCATCGAGGCGGCCTTCACGTCCATTCCCGCTATGGGGCGATACCATTACCCGCTGCTCAACCTTCTGCTCGGCTGGCTGCTCAATGCGAAGTACGACAACCTGGCCAAAATCGGTAATCTTGAGAGCCCTGTCCTGCTAATCCACGGCAGGAATGACACTATCTGCCCTCCAGTTATGGCCGAAGCGCTGTATGCCCATGCAGTCGACCGGAAACGGATCCACTGGATAGACGGCGCCGACCACAACAACGGGATGGTCGCAGGAGGCAAAGCCTACCGCGAGATCCTGCGGGAAGTCATTGACGGCTGGGCCGGCGCCGAGGAGACCACCGGCCGGAAGGCTGATAACGGCAACCGGTGAGCTTGGGCTGCAGCCCAATTACCCGGCCCCGGGGCACGATTTAGATCTCTGCCGCACCAGGTTGATCGGGGTTTGCTCTGCGTTCTTACGGTCATTCGGGGGGGCTCTAGATAAGATCCGGTTGACTGGTCTGCCTGCCATTGGCATATTGGCCGATAGTAATGCCATGGCTTTGTCGAGCCTGGAACGGCCACCATGCAGGCAGTAACTTTGGGACAATCGCCGACCGATGTTGTCGGCTTCATGCCGGATAGCGGTCTTTGCTTGTGGCTCTCGCCTGGCCCCTTTCGTTTTATGGAAGTGCTCAACTCACAAACGGTGAAACTGAAAAAATCTAAAGCCTTGGGAAGATGAGGTCTATCATGAAAAAATCGTTTTTAATCGGTTCCGTCGCTTTGTTGGCCTGCTTGTTAATCGGTTGTGCGGATGACCCTGCAAAAGTGATAGCGGGGGGCTGGCAAATGCAAGAAGATGAAAGCAAGATTGTAGAGTTTCTGGATGATGGTTCCCTGGTAACGAAAAATGGTGAGCAAACAGGCAGCGGAAGGTGGAGCATGCCAGGTGACGGCAAACTTCACCTTGAAATATCAACCTCGGGCGGTTCTAAAAACTTTGCCTGTGCAGTTGAATTTGTTGGCAATCAAATGATCCTCACTTCAGAACAAGGGGAAGCGGAAAAATATGTACGGTTAAAATAGTTTTTTTCCCCTTGCGCATAGCCTGACAACTTGAGAACGGAAGCATTGATCATTACCACCGGGCCGGTGCGGCGTTCGAATCTTCCGCCGCTGCAGCGACCCTTCACAAGTCACGTTAAGCAGTGAAACTGCAGGAGAACCCAGGAGAAATCACCTTAGCAAAAGGATTCGAGCCATTGAGACGATCTTTTTCAGGTTGGTTTTTGGAATGTAGGTTGCGCAACCATGGCTCCTTGCCTCTTCCTTGTCGAGTTCCACCCCTGAGACCATAATGACGGGAGTAAATTTACTGCTCCGGTTTTTCCCTTTGACGAATTGGGCAACATCGTAGCCGCTTAGTCCGGGCATCATAAGGTCCGTTATGATTAGGTCAAATGGTTCCGAACGGTCGAGCGTATCGTAATCTGACGCCCTGAGAAGCTCGATCGCCCTCTCTCCTGAGTCTGCTGTCACGATAGAAAAGTCTTCAATGAGAAGATCACTGAGAACCTTGAGAAAGAATGGACTGTCATCTATCAACAATATCTTCTTTTTCATAATCCGGGCCCCTTCACAGAGGCCAAATATCCTCTCGTTGTCTCATCCCACATCGTCTTGAGTGTGTAAATTGACCCGCAAATTATTACCAGGCCCCGAGAGGGTCATGCTCAGAGCATTGACCCTCCCGCAAGGTTCCCAGGATGTTTTCCTGGCCGAAGTCTGCTGATTTAGTGAGGGAGCCTGATCCCCGGCATGCCAAACTACTTCTTCTTTTGCGCCCTTTTGAAGAGATCCGCAAAGGTCCCCATCCCCTCGGGGGGTTTTTCCTCGTAAGAAGTTTCTGCCGGGTCTTCGGCTTTATCACGGAACAAAGCGAGTGAGATGCGCTTCTCCTCGAGGTCGATCTTTTCAATAGTGACCCGCAGCTCCTGGCCGAGGGTCAGAACATCCTGGGGGTGCTTGATGCGCTGGTCCCCACCGATCTTCGAAATATGCAGCAACCCGTCGATCCCGCCTTCCAGGGTGACGAAAGCGCCGAATTGGGCTAGTCGGGAGACTTTGCCAGTGTGGCTTGAGCCTTCCGGGTAATTGCTTTTGACCTTGGCCCAGGGGTCGGCAAGGGTATCGCGAAGGCTGAAGGAAAACCGTTCATTTTCCCAATCACACTTTTTCACGGCTACGTCTATCTGTTGCCCAACCTGCAGGACGTCCTCGATCTTCTCAACGCGGCTGTAAGCGATTTCAGAGATCGGCAGCAGGCCTTCCAGCCCGCCAATATCAACAAATGCGCCGAAGTCGCGGATGTTGGTAATCGTCCCTGAAACGACCATCCCTTCCTTGATGCTTGCCATCAGTTCGGCGCGTTGCTGGCGACGTTCTTCCTCGAGGATGACCCGGCGGGAGACGACGATGTTGCGACCCTGCTCCTCGAACTGGGTAATGCGGAAGTCGCGGGTGGTGCCGATCACTTCTCCCGTGTTGTTTTGCCGGTGCAGGCCGAGCTGTGAGAAGGGGCAAAAGGCGCGGACGTTCCCCGGCAACTTGATCTCGTAACCACCCTTGATCTCCTTCTCGATGCGGCCTTCCACGGGGATTTCACTGCGCCAGGCCTCTTCGAGTTGTGCGGTTCCGGATGACCCGCCGCCGAGGCGGGTCGTGAACCGCAGCTCGCCGCCCTTGCGGGACAGGAAATAGGCGCTGACCGTAGCGCCGACGGCAACGGATAATTCCCCCTCGTTGTCGAGGAGCTCCCTGATGTCGAGAATGCCCTCGCCTTTCTGGCCGACATCGAGGAAAACCCACTCTTCGCCGATCTGCAGTACCGTGGCATCGACTTTCTGACCCGCTTGCAACTGGGTCTTGCCAACCAGGCTCTGCTCCAGCATTTCGGCAAAGCTGCCTTCCCCGTTCATCTCCTGGTCTTCAAAGGTTTCGTCACTCATTAGGTTGCCTTTCCTGATCATTGGATGTGGTCATTATAAGCATGTTTATTATCCCTGTCATGGCATAAGATGATGGCTAGCAGGTAAACTGTGATTGCATACGGCAACCTTGTCCGATGATAGTGCCGTTGAACGGAATAAATTCATGAAACAATATGATGTGATCGTGATCGGCGGCGGACCTGCAGGGCTTTTTGCTGCAGGCTTTGCCGCCCGACAGGGCGCCGGGGTTCTGCTGCTGGAGAAGAACCGGCGATGCGGGGCGAAGATCCTGATAACCGGCAAGGGCCGCTGCAACGTCACGTACGATGAGCAGGATCCGCGCAAGTTCGTGGAACACTTCGGTCGCAATGGCCGGGCATTACTGACCGCACTCTATGCTTTCGGGGTCGCGGAGACTGTCGAGTTTTTTGCCGGTCATGGAGTCCCGCTCAAGGTTGAGCGCGGCGGGCGCATCTTTCCAGAGAGCGGCCTTGCCGAAGACGTGCAGAAGGCCTTGGTCGACTTTGTGCGTGGCGAGGGGGTTGAGATCCGCACGGGGTGCGAGGTCAAAGGTCTCCTGGTCGACGCAGAGCGGGTTCGCGAAATTGAGACCTCCGACGGTAATTTCGCCGCGGACAAGGTCATCCTTGCTACAGGCGGGCTGTCTTACCCGGAAACCGGCTGTACCGGAGACGGCTACGCCTGGGCGCAGGATTGCGGCCACCAGCTGGTCAAGCCTGGGCCGGCCCTGATGCCGGTCAAACTGAAAGAAAACTGGACCTCCGAAGTCAGCAGATTTAACCTCAAGAACGTCCGGATTACCCTGTTTGTTGACGGCAAGCAGGTCGACGAACGCTTCGGCGAAGCCTTTTTTACCCGTTCAGGTATCGGCGGCCCGATCGTGCTCGACCTGAGCAGTCGTATCCGCGATGCACTGAAGCAGGGCAAGGTAAAGCTGCAGCTCGATTTCAAACCGGCTGTCGTCGCCGAGCTGTTCGACAAGCGTTTGCAGCGGGAACTGGCCGAGCACAGCAACCTGGATTTCGGTAACTCCCTCGGCAAGCTTTTGCCTCGCGACTTGATCCCGATCTTTGTCAGGCTGGCCGGAATCGATCCTGCCAAGAAATGCCATTCGGTGACCCGCACGGAGCGACAGCGCCTGCTGAAGCTTTTCAAGGAGATGGATCTAGAAGTGACCGGCTGCGCAGGCTTTCGGCGCGCGATCATCACTTCCGGAGGCGTTTCACTCAAGGATATCGACATGCGCAGCATGCGTTCGAAGAAAATCTCAAACCTGTTCTTTGCCGGTGAGATCGTTGACCTGGACGGCCCCACCGGCGGCTTCAACCTGCAGGTCTGCTGGTCGACCGGCTACCTGGCCGGTCTCAAAGCCGCTGAGAAATAGGCAACCGCCATAACTACCCTTTGTTTGCCGTGGTAAACCTGCTATAACTGACTGTGCCTGCAAGGGGTTCTGAATTGCGCTACAATGAACCCGGACTGAATTAACCGTTGCAAACCAATAAAAGGGAGGAAAACATGCAGGATTGGGGCCAGGGTCCCTCGAGCGACGACCTGGAAAAGAAGGTCATCGAGATCAGGGACTATTTCAAGAACAAGTTCAACCCGCAAAAGGGTTTGCTGCCGATACTGGTCGTCGTTGTCCTGGTCGTTATCGGCGCCTACACCAGCATGTACGAAGTCGATACCGAAGAGACCGGTGTCGTCCTACGCTTCGGCAAGTTTTCCGGCTTCGCTGAACCCGGGCTGCATTTCAAGCTGCCACTCGGCATTGACCGGGTGTACCTGGTGCAGACCGGTCGCGTCCTCAAGGAAGAGTTCGGTTTCCGCACGGTCACGCCGGATATCCGTTCGACTTTCACCAAGGGTGGTCTGGAAGAGGAATCCCTGACCCTGACCGGCGATCTTAACGTCAGTGATGTCGAGTGGATTGTGCAGTTCCAGATTTCCGACCCCTTCAAGTTTATCTTCCGTATCAAGGATCCGGTTGATACCATCCGTGACATTTCTGAAGCGATGGTGCGCAAGGCGATCGGCAATGCCAACGTCACCGAGGTCCTGACCACCGAGCGTGCCCAGCTTGCGAGTGACATTGAACGAGACCTGCAAGCCACTCTCAACCAGTACGATATTGGTGTGCGGATCGTTACGGTCAAATTCCAGGACGTGACCCCGCCTGACCCGGTCAAGGCGGCCTACAACGAGGTCAACGAGTCTGAACAACAGAGGGAGAGCCTGATTTTCCAGGCGCGCGAGCAGTACAACCGCGAAGTTCCGCGTGCCCGTGGCGAGGCAAAGCAAGCCCTGCAGGAGGCGGAAGGCTATGCCGTTGAGCGGGTCAACAAGGCGCGAGGCGAGACCAACAGGTTTTTGGCGCTGCTCACTGAATATCGCAAGGCCCCCTCGGTGACCCGCAGCCGAATCTACCTTGAAACGCTTGAAGAGGTATTGCCGCGACTCGAGGAAATCTACGTTATGGACGACAAAACCGGCGGGTTGCTGCCGTTGCTGCCGCTGCGCAAGGCAATGGAAGGAGGGGCCAAACAATGAAAGCACCTGTGATCTTTTTTGTTGTCATTGCCCTGATCTTTGTCGGCATGGATGGCCTTTACGTGGTTAATGAGGCGGAGCAGGCGATCGTCACCCAGTTCGGCAAGCCGGTCGGTGATGTGTCCGGCTCGGGGCTGCATCTGAAAGTCCCTTTCGTACAGAAAGTCACCCGTTTTGAAAAACGCATTCTGAAATGGGACGGCGACCCGAACCAGATCCCGACCAAGGACAAGCGCTTTATCTGGATCGATACCACGGCACGCTGGCGGATCAATGATCCGCTCCTGTTCTACACCACGGTTGCCACCGAGCGTGGCGCCATGAGCCGCCTCGACGATATCATCGACTCCGTGGTGCGTGATGCCGTCTCCGGGCGCTTGCTGGTGGAACTGGTCCGTGGTCGCGACTACCAGTCCCAGGCGGGTGGAGGAGAAGAGCGCTTTGAGGTTGAAGGTGTGGAAATTGCCAAGGAGAACCTGGTTGGCCGTGAGGAGATCATGACCGGGATTCTCGAAAAGGCCCGAGCCAATACTCCTGAATACGGCATCGAACTGCTCGATGTCGTGATCAAGCGCATCAACTATGTCGAGCAGGTGCGGACCCGGGTCTACGAGCGCATGATCAACGAGCGCAAGAAGGTCGCCGCCCAGTACCGCTCGGAAGGCGAGGGCGAGAAGGCCGACATCCTCGGCCAGATGGAGCGTGAGCTCAAGACTATCAGTTCCGAAGCCTACCGCAAGGTGCTCGAGGTGCGCGGTGCCGCCGATGCCGAGGCTGCAGCAATATACGCAGAGGCATACAACAAGGACAAGGAGTTCTATGCTTTCCTGCGGACACTCGAATCTTACAAGAAGTCGATTAAGGAGAACGGCCGTTTGGTGATCTCCACCGACTCAGACTACTACAGGTACCTGAAACAGGCTCAGTAGTCCTGGCTTGAGAAGATGACGCTGAGTTCTCGTCAAACGTACCGTGATCTGCTCGACAAGCTGGTCACACAGGACGTCGGGCAATACGCTTTTGACGTGCCGCTGTCCGGCCACAACAGCTGGCAGATCGGCGGCCCTGCCGATCTGCTGGTTGAGCCCGACCGGGCTGAGCAGGTGGTCGCGGTTGTTCGCTTCGCCAGCCAATTCCGGATTCCCCTGGTCGTCATCGGCCAGGGGACCAATCTGCTCTTTGACGATGCCGGCCTGCGCGGCGTCGTGCTCAAGCTGGGCGAGAATTTTTCCACCATCAAAATCGAAGGAAACCACATCACCGCCGAGTCAGGGGCCTGGGTCCCGGGCTTGGCGCGCAAGGCGATGCTGGCCGGCCTGGCCGGGCTCGAGCACATAGTCGGCATCCCCGGCACGATAGGCGGGCTGGTCCTGATGAACGGTGGCAGTCAACGCAAGGGCATCGGGGAGAATGTGCGCCGGGTCCAGTTTGTCAGCCGCGAGGGTGAGATGTGCGAGCTGAACCGCGAGGAGTGTGTATTCTCCTACCGGAAGAGCGCCCTGCAGGGGGTCGGCGCCGTGGTGGTCAAGGTTGAACTGGAATGCGAGCGCCTGGATTCACGACGAATCCGTCGCATGATGCTTGATGACCTGCGCGAGCGTCGACGCAAGTTTCCACGCAAGGAGCCGAATTGCGGCTCGGTCTTTTTAAGCACCAGTGAAATGCACGCGAGTGTCGGCCCGCCCGGGAAAATTATCGAGGAGGCGGCTCTGAAGGGCTTTCGCATTGGCAATGCCGAAGTCTCGCGTCAACATGCCAACTTCATCGTCAATCGTGGCGGGGCCACATCCAGGGACGTGCTCGACCTGATCAGTCATATCCGTCGGACGGTCAGGGAAAGAATCAGTTTCGACCTTGACTGTGAAGTCCGTTATGTCAGCCCGGCCGGGAACATTCTACCGGCGCACCTGGCTGGTCGACAGAACTGATTGCCTCGACAACAGCCCCGACCTGTTCCACCCATTCCAGCACATCGGTCAGTCGAAAAGGTTTTCTGAGCACATGCAGACCTTCTCCCCTGATCTGTGTTTCCTCCTCATCGGTCATGGTGCTGCTCATGATTGCCTTGCTGCACAATGGAATTTTACAGCCATTTTCAGTCAAACCGGTCAGGGCTTCGACGACGGAGGCAGCGGGCCTCTTCATGTTGACAATGACCGCATCGGCACAAGCTGTGCCAGACGGGCACTGGTTGTCGCCGAGGAGATTGAAGGAACAGATGTGTGGTTCGGGGAAGGCCCGGACTTCATGACCATGATTGGTCAGGAGGGTTTTCAGTCTCTCCAGGGTTGATCTGTCGTTGTCGAAGATAGTGACTTTCACGGCGATATTCCCCATACCAATGCACACGATATATATACGTTTGTGCATTTTTCGAGCCTTTCCGTGTAACATGCTGAAATAATGGAGTTGTTACTGTTCTCGGGGGGCACATGGCCGTCAATTGACGGACTGTCACATGTGCAGATCTCAGGGTTTCGGTGTTTTGCCTGGATTTGTCCTGATCATCGATTTCGGTGTATCATGAAGTGTCAATACTGGTTACGAACTGTCAGGACGATAAGATGACCGATCGAAATGAGATTGTTCTGGAAACCGAAAACGTCCGTGTCCGCATCATGTCCCTCGAAAACGGCGCGGCGACGGCGTGGCATTATCACACCGAGGTAACGGACAGCATGTTCTGCCTGGACGGGCCTGTTGCCGTTGAATTCCGCAACCCCGACGCATGTATCGAACTCGTCAATGGCCAGCACTGTGATGTTTCTGTCAAACGGGTGCACAGAGTTGTCAACCTGAGTACACGGCAAGCTAAATATCTTTTGGTCCAAGGTATTGGACACTATGATTTTAACGTGGTGG
>CAVQRZ010000040.1:0-8112 GCA_963715335.1 uncultured delta proteobacterium | reverse complement strand
ACGCGAAGTCGCAAAGGAAGAAAAAAATAATATATTGTTAAAAATCAAAAACTATTAGGAGCCTATGTTGTTAGGTTTTCTCTCCGCGTCTTTGCGCCTTTGCGTTAAAAATTAATGTTTTACACCAATGCTTGTCTTAATGCCTGCAGCAAACCTTCCTCCTCTTGAGTGCTCAGCGTCCTCGGGTCGATCAGGAACCGGTCATCCTGGATGCGGCCAACCACCGGTGGGGTGCGCCTGCGCAGCCGGCCGGCCATGGCGTTCAGCGAGATCTGCTTTGCCGCCAGGGAGATCACCCATCCCGGCAGTTCGGCAAGGGGTAGCGCGCCGCCACCGACGGTGGCACTGGCCTCGCAGATGCTGAGGTCGGCGGTGTCGCCGAGAGCGTTCTGCAACTTTGGCAGCAAGTTCTCGCACCTCTGTCGAAGCTCCTCCTTCGAAGTTGAGAGCATCCGCAGGGTCGGAATCTCCTGCAGGGCTTTGTGCGGATCGAGATAAAGCCGCAGAGTCGCTTCGAGAGCGGCCAGGGTCAGCTTGTCTATGCGGAGGGCCCGCGCCATCGGGTGCTTGCGGACCTTGTCGATAACCTCCCGGTTGCCGACGATGAGGCCTGCCTGGGGCCCGCCCAGCAGCTTGTCGCCGCTGAAAGTGACCAGGTCGATGCCGGTTTTCAGCGCTTCACGGACAGTCGGTTCTTTCGGCAGCCCGTAACCGGTCAGGTCGATCAACAGGCCGCTGCCGAGGTCCTCAAGCACCGGTATCTGATGTTGATGGGCAAGCTCTGCCAGGGCCTCACCGCTGACTGCTTCGGTGAAACCGAGGATGCGGTAGTTGCTGGTGTGAACTTTGAGAACCAGTGCGGTCTCTGTGTTGATGGCGTTTGCATAATCCTTGAGATGGGTCTTGTTGGTGGTCCCGACCTCAACCAGCTTGACGCCACTGGCCGCCATGATGTCGGGGATGCGGAAGGAGCCGCCGATCTCGATCAGCTCGCCTCGTGAGACCATGGCGCTGCGCCCACCGGCCAGGGCAGCAAGGCAAAGCATCACGGCGCCAGCATTGTTGTTGACTACGGTCGCTGCTTCCCCGCCGGTCAACTTGCAGATCAGCTCTTCGACATGGGTGAAGCGTTTGCCGCGTTGGCCTGCATCGAGGTCATATTCGAGGTTCGAATAGCTCTGGGCGACATCGGTGATGGCTCGTAGTGCATCAGTGCAGAGAGGTGCTCTGCCGAGGTTGGTGTGCAACAGTGTGCCGGTGACGTTGATCACCTTGCGCAGTGACGGCTTGGCCATCTCTGCAGTTTTGGCGGCGACTTTTTGGGCGACGACTTCCAACGCAACATCCGGCAAGGGTGCCTTTTCGTCAAGAAGCTGACGCCGCAGGTCATCTACGGTCTTTTGTGCAGCATCTACGATCAGAAGGTGAGGCTGAGTCTTCGCCAATTCCGTCAGACGAGTCGTTGCCAAGAGTTTGTCGATAGCGGGAAGAGTGCGCAGGAGTGCACGGCGATCAGACATGGATCACCTCCGAAGAGATTGCCGTTGGAAATTTCAGGGTATGGATCAGTCCCGCGAGGGAGAGGTGGCTTCGCGCATCAGGGCATTGATCTTGCCGGCCGAGACCGCCATGACGATCCCCTGGATGGCGCCGATTTCCTGGTCTGTGATTTTCTGCTCCCTGGCCACGCCAAGGTAGTGCTCGATTCATGGTTGGCACTCCCGGGTCATGGCTGCAGCCAGTCCGATCATGGCCGCAGTGCGGGAATCGAGATGCTCCGTATCGCGGACAGAGTCATAGAAATCGCAGTAGGCTTTATGTTGTTTCGGGTTGAGCATAGGCTTGTTTCATCTCATCTGGGTATAATTGGCGGGAGCAGATGTGCTCTTTCTCCGCCTCTTGATTCCGGAGGCCCTGACCTTACATTCTCAAAGGTTTTCGCAAGCATCATCGAACCATAAATGTGTAACAAATTGTGGTGCAGATTACAACGCAAAACACCGTAGTTTAAGCTTGAAGGCTCTACGAGAACCAGGTCCGGGGCGACTGCGGCCGTCAGAAACTCTTGTTATGCTGACAAACTACATCCTACAGCAACAAAACTTCGACCTTCTCCCCGACAGCCAGTGTTTCAGTGCCAACCGGTACCGTCAGGATTGCGTTGATGGAAGTCAAGCAACGGTTCTGGCCAGAGCCTTGCTGTTGTGAGACGGTGACCGTGTAGCCGTCCTTGTCCCACTTGAGATGACACCAGAGAACAGCCTGGCGCTTGCCGCTAGCAACGATTTCGTTGGTCAAGGTCGCCGATCTTTTCTCAGAATGTACGTTGGTCTTTCCCGCCAATCTCCTCAGAGCCGGCTTGGCCAACAGCTCGAAGGTCGCCGCCGTTGCCGCAGGATTGCCCGGTAAGCCGAAATACGGCTTGCCTTCAAGCATGCCAAACAGTACCGGCTTGCCCGGTTTGATCGCAACTTTCCAAAACACCTCTCTGAAGTCCAGCTGTCCTAGAGTCTCCTTGATGTGGTCTCTCTCACCAACGGAGACTCCTCCGGTGGAAATAATGGCGTCGGCACTGGCCGCCCGTCTGAAGAGCTGGTCAAGTGTGTCGGGATCGTCAGCGCCGATTTCAAAGCACACTGGCGTGCATCCACACTCTGCCAAGCGCGATCTTAACAGGTGCAGATTTGAGTTGATGATCTGGCCCGGTCCTGGCACCTGTCCGAGTTCGACCAATTCATCCCCCGTTGAAATCACGGCGATTCTCGGGCGGGGGAAAACATTGACATTTGTAATGCCAGCACTGGCGAGAAGAGCAATTTCTCCGGCGCGCAATATGGCCCCCTTCTCAATCAGAGTGTCACCGGTGCGGTATTCCTCTCCCTGGTATCGCACATGCTGTCCGGTTCTCGGGATAGCCCTCAGATGGATATGATCGTCTCTTTCATCGATATCTTCGCTTGGGACAATGGTGTCTGTACCCTCCGGCAGCTTTGCGCCGGTTGTGATGCGAACCGCTTGTCCGGGTATGACTTTAGCCAAACAAGGGTGGCCGGCAAATGAAGCTCCGATAATCCTGAGGTCTGTTGCAGGTTTTTCCGTAGCCCGGCCGATCGCAAAGCCGTCCATCGCCGAATTATCGCAGCGCGGCATATCCCAGCGGGCAAAGGTTGGCGATGCCAGGACGAGACCTTGCGCTCGATCAAGAGGGATCTCGATCGGCTTCAGTGGCGAAACGGTTTCGAGCACTTGTTGCAATGCCTCATCGTAGCCGATCATCATGCTCCTCTATCGGGCTTGCAAGCTTCGCCTGCGGAATAGTCCATAGGCTTCGCTTGCGCAGGCAGATCTGCAAGGCATCACCTATCGCGTAGCCAAGATCACGCATGGCGCAATTGGGTAGTTCGACATCGACGGTGATATCACTGTTGTCCAATTTAACGCAAAGCGTATGAGTCCCACCGAAGACAAGAATATCGCTGACGGTGGCATGAAACAGGTTGTCCTGCAATTCCGGGCCAATCGGTTTGTTGGGCCGGATGATAACGACTTCCTCCGAACGAATCCCGACTGCAAGTCGGTGCCCTTTTTGAGCCCCTGCGTACCCTGGAGATTTCAGACTGAGGTGGTTGCCGAGCCGCAGTGAGCCATCAGGCAGAACCGTCTCGACAGTCAAATCGAAAATGTTCTGGTTGCGCAGGAACCGCGCGACATCAAGTGAGGCAGGCCGATAATAGACGTCATCACGGGAACCAACGTGCTGGAGTCGGCCGTCGATCAGAACGGCAATTTGTTCTCCCAGCATGAACGCTTCTTCCTGGTCATGCGTGACATGGAGAATTGTGACGTCCAGTTGCCTGTTTATCTCGCGCAACTTGACCTGCAGTTGTCGCTTGATCGTTGCATCCAGGGCTGAAAAAGGCTCGTCAAGGAACAGAATGCGTGGTTCCGGGAGCAGTGCCCGGGCCAGGGCAACGCGTTGTTTCTCTCCTCCCGAAAGAGTAGCCACGTCTTTGCGGTTAATGATCACGTGCAGTTCAAGCAAGCCGAGTAGATTGGTGAGCCGTGACGCCACACGGGCCTGATTCAACTGGCGACGTTTTGCTCCGAAAATAATGTTGTCGCGGACAGTGAGGTGGGGGAAGAGGGCCAGGTCCTGGGGCAGGTAGGAGATGTGACGCTGTTCCGGTGCGATCTGTGTGACATCCTGACCGCTGAGCCAGACCCGGCCGCTTTCCGGTGCGATCAGCCCCATGCAGGTTTCGAGAAAAAGGGTTTTTCCAGAACCGGATGGACCGAGAATTGTCAGGTAGGAGTTGTTGCAGAGATCAAGATCGATCGGCCCCAGTTTGAAATCTCCCCGCTTTGCGATGAGTTGTTCGACCTTGATCATTGTCGGCGCTCCAGGACCACGCGCACACCGAAGAGGACCAGCAGGGAGATCCCGATCAGAATGATGACCAGGGTGACGGTCCTCGGCAGATCGGCCATCGACATGGCAAGATAGATGCTGCTCGGCAGCGTGGCCGTTTGTCCCTTGGCAGTGCCTGCGACCATGACAGTCGCCCCGAATTCACCAACGGCGCGGGCCCAGGTCAGGATAATTGCGGCGAGAATGCCACGTTTGGCCAGAGGCAGGGTTACATAAAAAAAGCTGCCGAAGGCCGAGCAGCCGAGCAGTCGGGCGACCTGCTCCTGTCGCGGGTTGACCTGTTCGAAGGTTGCCTTGAGCATACGTACGCTGATGGCGACGACAACAGTGAATTGGGCGACGATGACGCCGGCCATGGTAAAGGGCAGGGTCAGCCCGAAACCGGTGAGCATTCTGCCGAATGCCGTATTCCACGACATCAGAATCAGGGTCCCGAGCGCGATCGGTGTCAAAACCATAGGCAGATCAATAAAAGTATCGATCAGGCGTTTGCCGGGGAAGTCGATGCGGGCCAGCGCGTAAGCAGATGGAATTGCCAGGGCGATTGCGACTCCGCTGCTTGCCGTTGCGGCAATCAGGCTGAGGGTAATAGCCGAAACGATGTCGGGCTGTGATAGCTGTGTGATGAAACTCGCAGGATTGAAGTACGTCGACTGACTGAGGAGCAGCAGCAGAAAATAACCGGCAAGGATCGCCAGCGGCAGGAGCATGCTGAGCTTGAAGACGGTGTCGCGCTGCAGCATCACCATCCCTCCGGGAGTGTATAGGTGCCACCGATTTTCGCCGAAGGAGCAAACTTGCGTGCAGCGTTTTCGTCAGTCAGATAGCCCCACTTCTGGAAAATCGCCGATCCTTCGGCCGATTTCAGGAAGGCGATGAACGCTTCAGCTCCACCGGGGTTCCTGGCGTGTCGCAATTTACCGGCCGGGATGTAGGCAAGACGCGGGATTTCATGCGGAGCGAGCAGAACGGTATCCATCGTTTCAGGATTCCAGGCGGCGAATTCTCGCCAACCGAGCACTGCATCGACTAACTTGAGGGGGATCATCGCAGCAGCTTTGGCGCAGCTCTCCACCATCCCGCGCAGGTTCGGACGGATCATGTCCGTCATCCCATTGTGCTCGATGATTTCAACGGCGTAGAGGCCAACACAGACGCTTGCCGGTTCGGCAAGCCCGACCCGTAGATTTGTTCTGCCAAGATCCTGTAAACCTCTGATCCCCAGAGGGTTTCCCTCTGCAACAATGATTGCTGGAACCAGGTAGGCGAGAATCACCGGCTCACCATCAATCAACTCAAACTCCCGTGCCCTGGTCATGAAGTCTGGCGATCCCGGGATGTATAGGTCGCCCTGTCCGGTCAACCGTATCTGGCTGAGCATCGCTCCAGAGCCGCCCATGTGAAAAGTTACCGGAATGCCGGTCTTTGCCTTAAATGCTTCGACAGCTTCTTGCAGCGGTGGCTGCGATGCAGAACCTGCAAAGATCACAATAGGTTGGCTTGCGCCGACGCATGTCGGAACGGCAACCAAGAGCAACAGGGCGATAAAAACAGCGCTACGCATGACCATCACCTTTTTGCCGAGGCGCGGCACTCAAGAAAGCAACGGTCTGCTTCAGCATTGACGCTTGTGCGCATTTTCTCAAACTGTGTCATGAGTTCGAGGATCTCAGGCGTGAGATGGGTTGCACCGCCGTCCTTGCCGCCGACCCGGCGCTCCAGCAGGGAGAAGGGTGCCGTCTCTTCCATGGCTTGCAACTGAGACCAGACTTTGCGATAAGACAAGTTCAACTCACGAGCTGCGGAGCTGATTGAACCGTTACGTTGTATTGCCGCAAGCAGCCGGTGACGACCATCGCCAAGAAAAGGCTTGCCATCGACTTCCAGCCATACCTTGCTGCGTATCCGTAACTTGCTCATGACAGGTATCGCTCTACGATCAGGTCGCAAAGTCCTGGCGCATCATTGATGTCGAACAGGGGTACATCAACTTCCAGTTTGCTATCGGAAGCAACTGCAATCAGGGTCGGGTCGTGGCCCTCGTCGCGACAAAGCAACTTGTCGCTTCGGGCCCGGCGATGAACCTCGATCTTGGGCATCGTGCTTTTTTTGAACCCTTCAGTCAAGACGATATCAACATCTGCACAATAGGCTGCGATGCTCTCCGCCAAGTCCGGTTCCAGTTCCGGAGGATATTTTTTGACCATGGCGAGTTTGTCCGGCGACGTGATCAGCATTGTGTCCGCCCCAGCCCGGGTCAGCCGCCAGGAATCCTTGCCTTCGTGATCGATATCAAAACGATGCGCATCGTGTTTGATCACACCTACTTTATAACCTCGTCGCTTCATCTCGGTGATAAGTTTCTCAAGCAGAGTTGTTTTCCCCGTACCGCTTTTGGCGACGATGGAAACAGCGGGCGGGCTCATTTTTGACCTCTCTGCAACTGCGCAAGCTGCTCAGGGGTGTTGATGTTCAACAGGCTGCGTTGCCAATCTCCAGGCATCTTGCGCCAGTCGAGATATTGCACACGGATTTTCTGGTAAAAATCGAAAATCCGGAACTGGCTGTTGCGCAGCATGGCCTCCATGTGAGGCAGGCAGTTCTTATGATAAAGGGCAAAGACCGGTTCAAATCCCACCGGCGTCCTTGGTACCACGGCATCGGCCCTGTTACGCAAGACAAGGAGTTGTTCGAGTATGCGGGGGTCGGGATATGGCATGTCACAGGGGGCAACAAAGATCCAGTCGGTCTTTGCCGCAGATAGGCCGGTGAACAGCCCGCCCAGGGCGCTCCCCGGGTATATATCCGGAATCGCAGGGATATCCGGGCATGCCAGGTCCGGCCTGTCTCCGGCAATAATAACGTTCTTGAAATATCGACAGAGAAAATCAAGCGCACGAGTATAGAGGGCCTTGCCAGTTATCGGCACAAAGGCCTTGTCAAACCCCATCCGTCTACTGGCCCCGCCAGCGAGTAAAACACCGGTTGTGTCCATGTGAATTTCGTTGTGCGAATATTGCATAGCGAGCCCAGTATATAAAGCCTTGAAATAAAATCAAGTTGTTAATTTTGCGTGTTTTTGACGTACGTCAATTATAAAAATAAAACAGCATATTATTTTGGTATCAAGCTCTGGACGGTCGCTGGGTTGTTGTTAGAGTTGCTACAGAGATTTGTGGCTTTGTTGAATTTTGAATTTTTCGGGTGACACATGGGGCCAAGCGTCCTGATTTTTCCACTGCACGATAACGAAAACTGAACACGGAGAAGCGCTGCATAAGGGTGAGGTGAGCCGATGACTAGACGACTATGGAATTGCTTGTTGTTGCTGGTAGCGGGATTCCTTCTGCTTCCGGTATCAGTTTGGAGTCAGGCCGGAGATCCGCTGCGCGGCGAAGCGCTGTTTGTCGGTTCAATCGCATTCGCTGCGGGTGGAGCTCCCTGCCTGGCTTGTCACGGGATCGCCGGGCACGAGTTGGGTTATGCCGCCGGCGCCACTTATGGCCCAGACCTGACCTCGCTGTTTGAGAATTACGGCGAAGAAGGGGTCACGGCCGTTCTGGATGACCCCGCCGCATTTGCAAGTATGTCGGCAATTTTTTCTGAACGTCCCCTGAGTGAAGGTGAAGTTGCAGATCTGACGGCCTTTTTTGCTGCAGTGGCAAACAACGCAAGCGCCGATA
>CAVQRZ010000039.1:0-24200 GCA_963715335.1 uncultured delta proteobacterium | reverse complement strand
CGGCAGAATCAGATTCAGAAGTACACCGATGATGCCGGCCAGACCGATTCCACCAAGCTTGACGACAGCCAGGTCGAAGCTCATGCCGCCGATACCGAATACCAGGATGACTGCGGCGATTGTCAGGTTGCGAGGCTGCATCAGGTCAGTGCCCGCCCTGACCAGGGTGTTGATGCCGATCACGGCTATGGCACCGAACAGCAGGATCATGATGCCGCCCATGACCGGCACCGGGATGGTGTTGAGGAAACCGCCAAGCTTGCCGATGAAGGCCAGCAGGATTGCAGCGATGGCAGCCCAGGTCATGGTAAACGGGTTGAAGGAGCGGGTCAGGGCCACGGCGCCGGAGACCTCGGAGTAGGTGGTGTTCGGTGGCCCGCCGAGACATGCAGCCAGGCTGGTGGCGAGACCGTCGCCAAGCATGGTCTTATCAACCCCGGGGTCGTCGACGTAATCTTTGCCAGTGATGCTGCCGATTGCCAGAATATCGCCGAAATGTTCTATAGCCGGAGCAATTGCGACCGGTACGATAAAGAGGATCGCTTCAAGGTTCCAGGTCGGCAGAGTGAAGTCCGGAACGGCCAGCCACGGCGCATCAAGAACCGGCTGCATCGAAACCAGCGTCGGTCCGGTCCAGTTCTGCAGGGTCCCCGGGTCAAAGGTTGCCTGGATGGAACTCGAAATTCCGATCAGATCGAGGCCCAGGGAAGCCAGGTAGCCGGCGACAACGCCGCAGAGGATCGGGATCAGCCTGAACAGACCCTTGCCTAGCAGCGAGACGAGGACGGTGACGATCAACGCCACTCCGGCAATCATGTAGGCGCTCGGCTGCGGGACCAGCCAGGCAGCGCCGTCACCGGTTCGGCCGGAAGCCATGTGCACGGCGACCGGGGCCAGGACCAGGCCGATGACCATGATCACCGGGCCGGTTACGACCGGCGGCAGGATGCGATGCAGGATGTCGGAGCCGAAGACCCTGACGCCAATGCTGATAACAACGTATAGCAGCCCGGCTGCAGCCAGGCCGCACATCGTGCCGGGGATACCCCACTGCTGCACCCCGTAGATGATCGGAGCGATAAAGGCGAAACTCGAGGCCAGGAACACCGGGACCTTGCCGCGCGTGACCAACTGGAACAGCAACGTGCCGGCACCGGCGGTAAAGAGCGCGACGTTGGCGTTCAACCCGGTCAACAGCGGAACCAGGACCAGCGCGCCAAAGGCGACAAAGAGCATCTGGGCACCAATTAGGATTTGCTTGGGGTGGAGGCTAAATCGGTTTTCCTGAAGTTTCTCGGACATTATATATTCTCCTGGCCTGAATTTTATGAATGCCGGTTCGTAACAGCCGGGTGGGCGTCGCGTTGTTTTATGGGCTAGCTACTTGGTGCCGAAAATCTTGTCTCCGGCATCGCCGAGGCCGGGCAGGATGTAGCCGACTTCGTTGAGTTTTTCGTCAATTGCCGCGACATAGATATCGACATCCGGGTGTTTCTTTTGCAGGGCGGCAATGCCTTCCGGGGCCGCAACCAGGAACAGCCCCTTGATTTTTCTGCAGCCCGACTCCTTGAGCATGTCGATTGCTGCAATGACGCTGCCGCCAGTCGCCAGCATCGGATCGAGTATCATGGCAATGCGATCTTCAATCTGGCTGGTGAATTTTTTGTAGTAGGCGACAGGCTCCAGGGTCTCTTCATTGCGGTAGAGGCCGATGACGCTGACCCTGGCGCTCGGAATCAGGTCGAGGACGCCGTCCATCATGCCGAGCCCGGCACGCAGAATTGGTACGACGGTGATCTTCTTGCCTTTGATCGTGTCAACCGAGACCTGCCCGGCCCAGCCATTGACGGTCTCTTGCTCCGTCTCCATATCACTGGTCGCCTCGTAGGTCAAAAGTCGCGCAACCTCCGAAGCCAGTGCGCGAAAATCCTTGGTGCTCACGTCATTGCGGCGCATCAGGCCGAGTTTGTGTCGAACCAGGGGGTGCTTGATCTCATAAACGGACACGATTGACTCCTGCGCAGGGTTGTGTTGAGAAAAAAATCACGACAAAATATCATGATCGATGACTTGCAGCAAGCAAATGAAAAGATTCGAATACATCATTAATTACGGCATCATTATTGGCTTTGTCTGCGATGAACTGTTATCGTGAGCAGTATGGAAGCCGAGCGTAACACTGAGCAGACCGGAATGCCCTTGTTGGTCACGGCTGCCGTGATCTTTGATGGTGGGAAAGTCCTGATAACCAGGCGTCCGGATGACGCACGTCACCCCGGTTTCTGGGAATTCCCGGGCGGCAAGGTTGACCCCGGCGAAAGTCCCGAAGAAGCTCTGCGGCGGGAGATTCGCGAAGAGCTTGATGCCGAGGTCCGGGTCGTTGGTATCTACGACGTCGTCTTCCACCGCTACGACTGGGGCCCGGTCCTGATCCTGGCTTACGAATGTCAGCTCCTGACAGATACGCTGCGCGATCTGGGCGTGGCGGAGCACCGCTGGATTCATCCGCGTGAAATGGTAAACTTCGCGATACTCCCTGCAGACCAGCCAATCATAAATCGACTCAACACCTGAGCCCTCATCCGGTCGGCAGCTCTGAAGCGACTATTAATATTTTAGAACGGTATTTTTCCGATTCTAGAGGCTTGTTCCAAGGGTCTGCTAAATATCTTATTTAACGCTTTATATCCCTTTTTAAAGGAATTTAACACCCAATAAGTGGGATTTTTTACACCCTTCTGCTTTGCCTTTTTGGAACTTTTTTAAGCAAATCATTGACAATAATAAAACAGCGTATTATTTTGTTTGACGTAGCCTTGTTTTGTTATTTTTCTGCGATTCCATAAGGAGTTACCCGTGCCCTCCAGAGATAAGGAATCTTATTCTATACAAGCCGTTGAAAACGCCCTCGATGTTCTGGAAGCTCTCAGTGAGATTGATGACGATGTTCGTATAAGCCAACTCAGTGAAAAGCTTGCCATGAACAAGACCAGCGTTTTTCGTCTTCTGGCGACATTTGAAAATCGTGGTTATGTCGAACGTGAGGAACAGTCCGGGAAGTACCGTCTCGGGCTGTCTGCCTATGAAATCGGTCAGAAGTTCCTGTCACGCATGGGCTTGTTGAGGCATGCCCGTCCTGTTGTGGAACGTTTGGCCAGAGGCTGCAATGAAGCCGTCTATATCGCGGTCCGACGTCGCAAGGAAGTCCTTTTCCTGGACATGATCGATACTACCCAGAAAGTCAAGATCGTTTCCCTGGTCGGCAAACGATTCCCTCTCGAGACAACCGCCGCCGGACAGGTCCTGCTGGCCTTCAACAAGGGGCAGGGAAAGGCCGGCTCCGAACCGGGCAGCCCAGCTGCAAGCCAGTTTACTGCAATTCGCAGTCACGGTTACAGTCAGGACAATGGTGCCTTGGGAGAAGGTATTGCCAGTATAGCCGCCCCGCTGTTTGGCAGCGGCGGCAAACTGCATGGGGCAATCTGCGTTGTCGGCCCGGAATACCGGCTCAACAACGAAGTCATTCAAAAGCAGGTCCTGAGTCCACTGCTCGACACTTGTGGGATCGTCTCCTCCAAGCTAGGGTGGCATTCCCCCTACATCCCGCGGGATTTGACCTGATCCCTGGAGCGACGGGCGCAGTCAGCTTGCACTGATTCGGCTGCACGTCGCTCAGAACCATCCTCGTTGATAAATCGTCGAAAAATCTCCTGCCGACGGCTAAAGCGTTTGCCCGTCCATGCGATTAATGATAAATTATCCCCGAACTTGACACCACACATCGTTTTTTGAGTTAGCCTGCGCAACGTTAATACCTATGCCGCTGATCAAACATCTACAGGAAACCGAGCCTTTCGACCAGCTTCCCGAATCGGCATTCGAGGAGCTGAAAGAAGCCGCGATCCAAAAGAAATTCCCCGCTAACGCCTATATCTTCCAGCAGAATGATCCGCCGACCGGGTACCTTTATGTGATCAAGGAAGGGCTGGTGACGATCACCCTGTTTTCGCCGGGCGGGATTGACATGGTGGTCGATTATCGAAAGGAAGGGCAGCTGTTTGGCGGGTCTCCGGTCTTCACCGGGGAGCCTTATGCCGGCGGGGCCCGTACCGTGAAGCCGACGGTTTGCTACCTGATTCCTTCGGAGGTTCTGCAGAAGCTGCAGAATGAGTATCCGCAGCTGAGTAGGTTCTTTACCCGCAGCGTTCTTTCCAGGGTCCGCAAGCTCTATTCGGAAATCGTTTCCGAACATTCCGGCGCCGCCCTGATGCAGATGGAGGCTTACCCTTTCAAAAAACGGCTTTCAGAGATCATGTCTTCGCCCGTGGTCACCTGTACACCTGATACAACGGTGAACGCCGTGGCACGGCGTCTGACGGAGCATGGTATAAGTTTCCTGGTGGTCGTCAATCCGGAAAATGAGCCGGTCGGTATCATCACGGGCAGCGATCTGGTCGCCAAGGTCCTGGCTCCGGAGAATGTCGACGTTCACTCCCTGAGAGCACGGAACATCATGCGATCACGGCCGCATAGCATGACGCCCGACACCTACATGTATGAAGCCATGGCGTTTATGACCAGCCACGGGCTCAACCATCTACCAATCGTTGACCGCAACCAGCTCGTCGGGATCGTTACGCCGCGGGATCTGATGAGGTACCGTTCGCAGAAAGCTTTGTTGCTGCTCGGGAGTATCCGGGAAGAGACCTCTTTTGAAGGGCTGGCATCAGTTCGCCGGGAAACAGTGGGCGTCGCCCGTGCCCTGATGTCGGAAACCCGTAGCACTCCGGAGGTCATGGAGATCCTGTCGCATATCCATCACGCGATCATCCGGCGTGTGTACCAGTTGTGTCTTGATGAAATGACTGCGGAAGGGCTGCAGATGCCCGGTGTCCGACATTGCTTCCTGGTTATGGGCAGCGCCGGGCGCCGCGAAATGCTGTTGCAGCCAGATCAGGACAACGGATTTATCTTCGAGAATTTTCCTGACGAACGGCAGGGCGAAGTGGACGCATTTTTTGTCCCTTTCAGCGAAAAGCTTAATATGGCACTTGACCGGGTGGGCTACCCGCTCTGTGAAGGTGATGTTATGGCCCGCAACAGCGAATGGCGCGGCCGACTGGTTGACTGGCAGGAGCGCATCAACAGCTGGCTGCTCGACCCGGAACCGACCCATGTCAGGAATTCATCGATCTTCTTCGATTTCCTCCCCTTGATGGGTGATGTTGAACTGGCCCATGATCTGCGGGACATGGTTGTCAGAGGGATCGAAACACACCAGGGATTCCTCTATCACATGATGACCCTGGACTTGCGCTACAAGGTTCCGCTTGGCTTGCTGGGGCGATTTTCTGTGGAGAAGGATGGGGATAATGCCGGAATGCTCTCGGTCAAGTACGGCGGTTGTGTCTACATCGTCGACTGCGTCAGGATGTTCGCCCTGGAACGCGGCATCCAGGAGATCTCCACCATGGGACGACTTCAGGCCCTGGTGGCGCAGAATGTCTTTGCCGTGGAAACCGCCGAGCATATCAGGGCGGCCTTCGAGGCTCTGGTTTTCCTGAGGCTCAGACATGAAATCAGCATGATCGAATCCGATCGCCCGCCCTCACATTTCCTTGACCCTTTCGCGCTCAGCAAGACCGAGCAGGATCTCCTGAAGGAGTCGTTCCAGGCTGTGTCAAAACTACAGGATGCGACGAAGAGGCACTTTTCCCGCACACCATTCTGATTTGCGTTGAGGTGCCGTTGCCAGTGCTTAGGTTATTGCCGGCCTCGGCAGGATCGTGACTTTGCGTCTGCTGCTGATCCACACTCCACAGAAAACCAACCCACAAGCCAGCCACTGTTGAGGGTTGAGCCTGTCGCCAAGAATCAGGATGCCGAGCAGCACACCGAAGACCGGGATCAGGTTGACAAAGCCCGCCGCCTGGCTCACTGGAATTCTGCTGACTCCGAAATTGTAACAGGCGTAGGCACCAAAAGTGATGAACGTGCCAAGGTAGACGACGGCCAGGAATGGGGTCCTTTCCAGGTGACTCGGGAAGCCGATATCCGGCACGAGCAGAAAAGGGAAGAAAAAGACACTGCCGAGAAACGCCTGGAAGGCTGTCAGGAAAAGAGGTGGGTAATGATCGGAAAGATGTTTCAGGGCAACCGTGTAGCCAGCGGCACAGACCATTGCCAGGAATTCACAGGCGTTGCCGAGTAGCGGGTTGGGCGCGTCCGCGGTTGTCTCGCCGGCAAGGCTCAGCCAGCAGGCACCAAGGATCGCCAGGATGAAACCGGTCAGGGTCCGTTGTGAAATCTTCTCCTTGAGGACGCACCACGCCAGGATTGCCACCAGCAGCGGCAGCATTGCGGTAATCATGCCGGCTTGTGAGGCGCTGGTCAGTTCGAGGGCCCTGGCTTCGAAGATAAAGTAGAGGCAGGGTTCGCAGATGGCCATGATCAACAGGTATTTCAGGTCGCGTCGCCGCCACTTGATTTTACGAAAGGCCGGGATGAAGACGACGAAGCAGAGACTGGCGATGAACATTCTGCCGAAGATCACCTGCATCGGGTGGTAGCCGCGGAAGGCCAGCTTCAGAGCGACAAAAGAACTGGCCCACAGCAGCATGGCCAGGATGAGGCTTAAAAATGGCAGCATTTGCCTGGTTTTTTCTGTCACGATGCCACTCTTATTCTGACGGGTCGTTCAAGGTCTGCGGTAATGGACGTAAATTTGCGCCTCGCGGCCAGGTTGCGGGTCCGCCATTGTGTGCAGGATGATGAAATCTGCATGCAGAGGAATACATGATGGATACACTTATGTAAAGGGTCTCCTGCTTTGATGCTTGCCGGAGGGACTCATGCGACATTTTTACTGACAGAAACTCGGTCAGCGTGTTACATAACCGGCGGTTCCAACTGACAGGATTTGATAAAAAATGACCAGACTCACCGAAAAAGGTCGCGGTATCCGCGATATGTTCGACCGGATCGCGCCACGCTATGACCTGCTGAACCGGCTCCTGTCGTTAGGCATAGACCAGCGCTGGCGTCGCTTCGCAGTCAGTCAACTGGTTGTGCCGGAAAACGGCAGGGTCCTGGATATCGCGACGGGGACTGGTGACGTCGCTCTCGAGATCGGGCGACAAACAGCGCAGGGTGTCAAAATTGTCGGTTCCGACTTTACCCAGGGGATGCTCGTGCTTGGTCGTAGGAAAATTGCCGAATCCCCCTATCGCGACCGGATTGTCCTGGTCAATGCTCCCTGTGAATCGATGCCGCACCCGGACGGCATCTTCGATGGCATCACGATCGCTTTCGGCATCCGCAACGTGGTTGACCGCCAGAAGGGTCTGGCTGAAATGGCCCGTGTTCTGAAACCCGGTGGGCGGGCAGCGATACTGGAATTCGCCACCCCTCGCAACAGGTTCTTCCGGGCTGTCTACTACTTCTATTTTCTGCGTGTACTGCCCTGGCTGGGTGGTCTGATTTCACAGCGCAGCGCTTACCAGTACCTGCCTGACTCCGTGCTGGAATTCCCCGATCGCGAAACTTTCAAAGCGATGATGGAACTGGCCGGCTTTGCAGATGTCAAGGTCCACGACCTGACCGGAGGTATTGCTGCCGTCCACGTCGGGACACGCACAGCCTGATCCGGCCAGTTTTTCATTTAGTCCTTGTCGGAGTCCCCACCCCAGAGGATCTGGGGATCTTCCATCAGCTTGAAGGGCAGGCCTAGGGTTCGTTTGAGCAGTCCGATCGTCGTTTCGGTGAGCGTGTCCAGCGGCATGATCCGGACCGAGACGTCGCCGATCTCCCCACTGACACCGAAGTGTGCGGTCAATAAAGCCTTGTCTTCACCGGTCAACAGCCAGCCTGCTAGCGGAACCCGTGAAACGATCTTGTCGACCGTGCCGAGCGGATGGATGGCCATGGCCATGTCGATCTCCTTGTTTACCAGATCGACTTGCCCGGCATAGGACTGGTTCATCGCTTCGCTCTGGATCTTCAGATCTTCACTCTTGAGGATCCCTTTATCCAATTGAAAATTAGCGGTCAGATTCTGGTACGGCATTCCTTCCAGGTCCATGTCCGGCAGCTGCAGGGCAAAGATCTGGGACACGTTCAGCAGGGAGAATACCTTGCTCAAAAATGGGAACTGGTGAAGGACCCCATCCCTGATCTGGATACTGAATCTCCCGTAAGAAGAGGGGAGGAAGTTACTGCCGATCTCACCGGTCAGGTAAAAGTCTCCCCGCAACGCGCCACGCACGATGTTCTTCTGTTTCAACAATTCCCGGTAGACCTCCAGCGCGTCCACGTCCTCCGCGTGCCCGGAAATCCGTAAGCGGGCAGCCCCCTCGCTGACAAAGTCTGTCAGGACCTGCGCGTTGCAATATCCTTGTCCAACCGAAAAGTCGAGAGGGTGGATCATCAGTCGGTTCCGGGTCGGCACAATAACACCGTAGGCGTCGTGAAATTTCATGCCGTAGAGATCGCCTGCCTTGACGTGGGCGGTGATTCTTATCTCTGCCTGTTGCCCGGTTGCGGAGACTGAACTATCCGTGGCCCCGGTCTGCGGCCTGGTTTCCGACTGCTTGGCCCAGAGATTGATCACTTCACTGATCAGGGCAAAGTCTGACGTGATGTCGAGCATGACCGGATACGGGGGCTTGAAGTCGATCGTGCCGTTCACCGAGGCAAGTGTGCCACCGTCGAGACGCACGTCAACTGGCGCAAAAAGCAGTCCATCTCTGTCGATTTCCAGATGGCCTTCGACGTCGCGCAGCAGGGCTTTATCCGAGTAGAAAACCAGGTCTTTTGCCCGTACGGTCGGCCCCTTGACATCCAGTGACAGGCGAGGGTTGGTGAAGTCAGCAAGTACGGCTTTGACGGTAATTGGCGATTCACCGAGATGGACACGCAGGTTTTCCGTGTCCAGTCCATCCGGCGACACGTTTATGCGTCCATTGATCAATTTGAGGTCAGCAATGTGCCTGGTCGCCCTGAGGCCGGCATCGCGCAGAGTCAGGGTCATCGTCGGCCGGTTCTCCTCACGTCTGCCCCGCTGAGAAATGCTCAAGTCGGCCTGCCCGTGCAGCTGCAGCTTGTCCAGCAGCGGCAACGCCTCAGCCAACCTGGTCAAATCGTCGATAGTCAGCAAGGCGTCGAGAGCCAGACTGTCAGGATCTCCGGTAAGATAATTGCCAGTAATATGCCCTTTTGCTGCCGACCACTTGATCGATCCGTGGTCCAGTTTGATTTGCCCTGGCGAGAGGGTTGCGTGGAGGCTCAACTTGTCTTGCGGGTCAGGGGCCAGCTTTAGCCCGGCCGGATGGTTCAGGTAGAGACGGGACAAATCTGCCTGCAGGTCTAAGGCAAGCTGGTCGTAGGGCCCTTGCAGGTGTCCGCTGACAGCAGCTTTCCCTGCGGTTTTCAAGGCTCCCTGGGGTATATACCAATCACTGAGCAGCCGTTCGGGCAAAGCCTCTCCGGTGAAATCGAGCGATGCGACTGTGAAACTGTCTTGACTGTATTCACCATGGCCGCTGGCCGAGATATCCAGTGAGCCCATATGCAAGAGGCTGTCATTGATCTTCCAGCGGCCTTTATCCAGATCAAATGGCAGTGATCTGATCTCCAGTTCCGGGGATTCTGCAGTCTGCCATGCGACGGCATTGACTTCACCTTTCAGCCTGTCCAGATGCCAGATTCCACGGGCATCCTTTTCATCGTGGAGGCGGAATACGAAGGCTTCAACTTGCACCTCTCCACGGTTGCGGAGATTTTCCACAAGTGCGCGCCATGGCCCATGTATATCGGGGAGCCATTGTTTGATCTGTGGCACGGTCAGGCGGCTGTTGGCCAGGGAAAATTGGGCAGAGAAAGGCTGCTGGGGTGGAGACCATTCGACTTCACCCGACAGGAGAGCTTCATCTATGTTCAGGGACAGATTTTTGACGCCATGTCGTTTTTCATTTGTCAGAAGCTGACCGCTGGCAACCAGGTTCCTGAAGGTAACCGGCCTTGTATAGAGAGGGCCGGGCAGGATCTCGATGCTGTCCGACGACAATGAGGCCTGGAAATCGACAGACTCCCCGAGAGTGCCATCCAGTCGCAACTGCAGGTCAGAGTGACCGGCAACGTGAATTTTTTTGGTTTTGCTGGCAAAGACCGCATTGAGCGCTTTGAGATCCAGTTGTTTGATATCCAGGCTCAGATCGATGTCGGTGGTCAAGCCTTCGCTCTCATCCAGATTCAACGCGGCCCCGCCGAGTAATTTCCAGGGGCTTGGACCGCTCTGTCCGGGAAGTTGCATCTCTCCTTCGAGAACAACTCTGGAGAGCTGGTTCAGGCGGATTTTAGTCAACTCGCCCCGAAGTCCGGTGATCAGTATCTGTGCCTGCACCGGTGCCGAATCCGGCGTGTCGATGTGTACTGTGCCGTCGACAATATCGAAAGCTCCAATACTGGTGTTGTAGAGGATGGCCGAGCCCTTGGTCAGCGGCGCCGGCGGTTTCGTTGAACTGTCGTTTTCTTCTACCGTGCGCCTGATCCATATCTCCGGTTGGGTCAAGCTGATCCGGATGAACCTGAATTCCTGCACGAACAGCCCCCGCCATTGCAGTGCAATCATGGTATCCGGTGCGTTGATTTGCACCTGCGATTTTTCGTCGCCCAGCTGCAGCCCGTTCAGGTGCAGGGCAAGATTGGTTTCATGAAAATTGTAGTGGATGCTGTCGATCCGGGCGGGCAGGGAGAGCTGTTTGGAAAGTTCCCCTTCCAGATATTGCCGGTAGTCATTGAGGTCAAAGTTGATCAGGAAATAAGCAATCCAGGACCCCGCCAGGATGAACATGACCAGCAGGCCGATGAACAGCCGCCGGCGTCCACCGGCTGTGGGTTTTGGTGAATTGTTCGTCATGACTGACTGGGCCTGGAACTTTTCGGCTCAGGAACCGTAGGGCCCCGTTTCGGCAGGGGCAATACGATCTTGAATGTACTGCCTTTGCCCAGGGCGCTTTCGACACGGATCTCGCCGCCGTGCAACGAAATAATCCCATTTGCCACACTCAGCCCGAGCCCGACGCCTCCCGTACGGCGGCTGTTGCCCGTATCGAGCCGGTGGAAGGGCTCAAAAATCTTGCCCAGTTCGTGCTGCGGGATGCCGAGGCCCTGGTCAGAAAAACAGATAATGGTTTCGCCGGCAAGGGTTTCTGCCCGGACTGTAATTTCGCTCCCTTCGGGAGAGTAGCGGCAGGCATTGTCAAGTAGTTGCGAGAAAACCTGAATGAGCTCCTTGTGGTTGCCGAAGACCATGACGTCTGCCTGGCAGTCGATCTGGATGTCGTGCTCTGCTTTACAGTCCCGGGTGCCTTGCCGCGCTTTCTCCAGCAGTTCTGCGACGGGAAGATCCCTGTAATTGATCCGTGACCGGTCAGTTTTCAGCCGCCGCGCATCGAGGAACCTGTTGACCAGAGCGGTCAGCTTTTCCGCCTCACGGAAGATGATTGCAAGATGCTTGTGGTGATGTCGCAGGTCTTGTTCATTCAGCAGCAGTTCGGCAAACCCGCTGATCGCCGTCAGCGGGGTTCGCATTTCATGACTAATGGAAGAGAGGAGCTCGTCCTTGATCCTTTCGAGCTCCTTGCGCTCCGTGATATCGAAAGCGATTTCCAGACGGGCAAGCCGGCCGTTGGTCCAGTGGATGGCTTTGTCAAAACATTCATACCAGCGCTGGTTTTTCAGGTTTTTAAATTCCCATGTGACCGTATCGCCGGCTGCACCGTTGCTGACGAGTTGAGAATTTGTGCAGAAGGCACAAGGTTCTTCCATACCCGACTGGAGATAGTGAAAGCACTTGCCCCCCTGCCAGTCCGGGCCGAAATGCTCAATCGCACACTTGTTGACATACAGCAGGTCATAGCTTTCCAGGTCGGCGACATAGACGACTGCATTCATCGAGTTGAACAGGGTGCTGAGCTGTTGGAAGCGGTTCGCGACTTCCTGCTGGGCACGTTCCTGCTCTTCTTTCAGCGCATCTTCCTGTTTGCGCAGGGCCTGCAGGCAATGGTTGAGGTAGAGATAAAGAAGGGCCGAGGTTACGAAAACGTACAGTGCGCCCTTGATGGTTTGCGCCCGGGTCAGCTGGTGCGGGTCCTGGATAAACAGCGCCAGGAGCATGTCGGATAAATAGATCCACAGGCAGGCGACAAGAGCATAAAAGGCGACGGTCTTTACCGCGGCGCGCCTGTGCAGGGCTGTCCTTTGATGTCGGTCAGCTACTGGCATGGTCGGAGTAATGTGCCATCTGTCTAGGGTTGAAGGTCTCTGCTTCGTACGACATTATACCTGTATTTACAGTCATGTGGCAGTCTTTTGCGGAATAAATGCCGAGAGCCCGTAAGTGGGGAAGTCTAGCCTGCCCAGTTCCGCGATAAAGTCTTCAGGTAATGGGCTGTCGATTTCAATCAAGCGATCGCTGATCGGGTTGCGATAGGTCAGAAAGCGGCAATGCAGCAGGAGACGCTTTGCTGCGAGCATGGACCTGTGATGATAACGGCTGTCACCGATGATCGGCCAGCCGGCCTCGGCCAGCTGCTTGCGGACCTGGTGTTGCCGACCGGTGACCAGCTCGAGCTCAAGGAGTGTCGTCCGACCGTTGTTGTCGATTGGCCGGAATCTGGTCAGCGCGGATTTCATCCTGCCCTTGGCGAGGACCGGCGTGGTCAGCTCGCCTGCCCCGACCACAACACCCCGCACCAGTGCCAGGTATCGTTTACTCATTCCCCCGGCCATCAGCTCCTGGCCCAGCTGGCTGGCAGCCCTCTTCCCTTTGCCAAACAATATGGCCCCGGATGTGCCCGCGTCAAGCCGGTGGACCGGTGCGATCCGGAACATCTCCCTGCGCAGATGCAGATACCCCTGTAACCGGGATTTCAGATTGTCGTTGTGTCCCTGGGCGTTGTGTACCGCCAGTCCGGACGGTTTGTTAATGACCAGGCATTCCGTGTCCTCGTAGAGAACGTCGGCGGGATGAACGGGCGATCGTTGCAGCAGCTCCAGCCAGCGACTGGATGATTTTACGCAGATATGTTCTCCGTATTGAACAGTCCTGTCTACGTTGCCGATCGCGGCATCGACTGCAACCCGCTGTTTTCTGCATAGTTGACGGGCGAAGCCGATCGGTACCGACGGCACCCTCAAAGCGATTGCTTCGGGCAGGCAAAGACCTGCCTCTCTGATGTTGATTTGCCACTCTGTCATAATCGTAACAACAAGATAGCGGCTGCGACATTCAAGAGCAACCCCGATGATTCAAAACTGCAGCTCTCGAGGTATTAAATCTGCTTTACAGCGTTGACATAGCTTGCTAACATCGCCGGTTACTTAAGCAGAGAATCATGGCCGTTTTGTCGTGGTTTCTGCGACGACCCCTCATGAAAATAAAACGTATTGAAATTACAGGGTTCAAGTCGTTTGTCGAGCGGACGTTCCTCGATTTTGACGACGGTATAACCTCGATTGTCGGCCCTAATGGCTGCGGCAAGAGCAATGTCGTTGATGCTATCCGCTGGGTGATGGGGGAGCAGAGTGCCCGTAACCTGCGCGGCAGGCTGATGGAAGACGTCATCTTCGGTGGCAGCGAAAGCCGTAAACCACTCGGGATGGCCGAAGTCAACCTGATCATGGACAATAACGCCGGGCTGGCCCCCGCGGCATTCCGCGAGTATGCTGAAATCCAGGTGACCAGGAGGCTCTACCGCAATGGTGAGAGCGAATACCTGCTGAATAAAACCCCCTGCCGGCTTCTCGACATCACGGAACTCTTCATGGACACCGGTGTCGGTACACGTGCCTATTCGATTATCGAACAGGGCAAGATCGGCATGATCATCAATTCCAAACCCGAAGATCGCCGTTCGCTGATCGAGGAAGCCGCCGGGGTAACCAAGTTCAAAGCCCGCAAGAAGACCGCTTTGCGCAAGATCGAAGCGACTCGCCAGAACCTGCTGCGCCTCAGTGACATTATCAGCGAAGTACGACGCCAGATGAACAACCTCAAGCGCCAGGCACAACGCGCCAAGCGCTTTCGCGAGTTCCGGGAAGAGCTGCGCGGGCTGGAACTGCAGTTCGGTTTGCGCCAGTACTCGGCGCTTCGGGTCAAAGCAGAACAGGCCGGCAGTTCGGCAGACCAGCAGACCGGGCAGGTCGACGTCGTGACCCGCCAGCTTGAGCAGGCCGAACTGGGGCTCGAGCAGGCCCGGCTGCAGCATGACGAACGGGACAGGGAGGCAACCCGCGGCCAAGAGGGCGTGTTCCAGTTGACGGGTGACATCCAGCGCATTGAAAGTCGCCTCGAATTCGGCGATCGCGAGATCGAGTCTCTTGATCGCCACCAGGAACGAATCAAAGCGGAACTGGCTGCAATTGACCGTCGCCTGACAACCGCCGATGAAGAAGAGGCCGCGCTGCGCGAGGCCCGCGAAGAGCACGCCAGGGCCTTTGCCGAGGAAGAGGCGCGACTCGGGGAAAGTGAAGATGTCCTGCTGGACCTGACTGAGCAGGAAGACCGCCTGGGGCGCCAATTGGAGCAGACCCGCCAGAAGCTTTATCAGCTCCTGGCCGACCTGAGCCGGATGAGCAGCCAGCAGGAGGAAGCCGCTCGGCGGATGGCCGTTGTTGGCGACCTGACCGAGCGCAATCGTCATGAAGCGGTTGCGGTGTCCGAACAGCTCAAGCGTCTGCATAATAGCAGCAGCAGCCTCAGCTCGACCCTGGACTCGATAGAGAAGACGCGAGAGGGCCTTATCGCTCACCGTGAAAAAATGCAGGGACTCCAGATCAGTCTGAAGGGGCAGGTTGAGCAGGCTGAAAATCAACTCCTGCAGCGCCGGGAGGAACTCAGCCGGCAACGTTCACGGCTCGAGTCACTCGAACAGCTGGAGCGCAATCTCGAGGGCTATGCCCGTGGTGTCAAAACCCTGCTGTCTGACGACCGTCACAAGGCGCACATGAAGGGGTTGGTCGCTGATATCCTCGATGTCCCGCCGAAGTTCGAAGCCGCGCTTGAAGCCGTCCTGGGCGAGCGAATCCAGGCTCTTCTGCCGGCACACCTTGACAATGTCGTCGATGCCCTCGAATATCTGCGAGACAATGAAGGCCGTTGTACTTTTATGTTGCCGGAATGTCCGATCGACGCTGCCCCGGAGATTGCTGGAGGGACCCCCCTGGCGGGGCTCCTGCAGGCACGCTCCGGGTTCCAGGAGATGATTTCCCGGCTGCTTGCCGGCGCATGCCTTGTCTCTGACCTGAAAGACTATTTTGGACAAAAACTGCCTTTTGGCATCACTTTGGTCACTGAAGAAGGCAACGTATTGACTTACCGCGGTGAAGTGACAGGCGGCGGTCGCCAGGCGCTCGACCAGGGATTACTGCACAAAAAGCGTGAGATGAAGGATCTGCAGAAGCAGGTCAAGTCACTCGACGCCGAAGTTGCCAAACTGAATCAGCAACGTGACAAGCTGCGCGCAGAGACCATCGCAACTGATGTCGCCCTGCGCCAGGCGGAACAGGACCTGCACCAGCAGGAAATCCGTGTTCTGGACAGTCGCAAGGATCTCGACGGTTTGATGCAGGAGGATACCCGCCTCCAGGAGCGAGTCGAGGTCCTGAGCCTGGAAGAGGCGCAACTCCACGAGGAGCATGCAGTCCTGCAACAGAGCCTGCAGACTTCTTCCACAACGCGTGAACGTGGTGAGAGGGAAAAGTGCGAGCTTGAAGACCTTGTGGCAGGCATGCAGGATGAGTTGTTGTCTCTGCGCGAACGGACCAGCGAGTCGCGCCAGAGGGTGACCGGCCTGAAAGTAAACCTGGCGAGTCTGCGGGAGCGGGAAGAAGGCAGCCGCTCGGCCCTGGAGCGCCTGGTAAGTCTTCGCCAGGAGCTGCATCAACGCCAGGAAACGCTGAAACAGGATGCTGTAGAGGCTGTTGAAACGCAGGCCAACTTGCGCAATGAGGCTAAAGAACTCAAGGTGCAGATGGAAGCCCTCTATCGCCGGCGAGTCGAACAGGAGCAGGCTCTTGCCGGTTTGCGTGAGCGCTTTGAGGAAAGTCGACAGGATATTGAAAAACGTGAAGCAGACCTCAAAAAGCTTCGCAGTCAGACACAGCAGCTGCGCGACGAACTCTCGTCGCGACAGATGCAGAGCCGTGAGCTGCAGTTGGAGATAGAGCACATGCTGCAGGCTTTCCAGGAGCGCTACCGGATTGACCTCTCAAGTCCTGAGATCGAAGAAAAGTACGACGAAGAATTTGATCAAGCCGCCGCTGAGGAGCGCTGCGACTACCTGCATAAACGGATCGACGAAATTGGTGAAGTCAACCTGATGGCGATCGACGAATACCAGGAACTCGAGGAGCGTTACCTGTTCATGACCGAGCAGCAGGAGGACCTGCAAAAGTCGCTGGATGGCTTGCAGTCGGCGATCGCCAAGATCAACCGGACCACCCGAAAGCGTTTTCGAGAGACCTTCGACCAGGTCAACGCCACTTTCCAGGAGCTCTTCCCACGGTTGTTCAACGGCGGTCAGGCAGAGTTGCGCCTGACTGACGAGAATGACTTGCTGGAGACCGGGGTCGAGGTGGTGGCCCAGCCTCCCGGCAAGAAGCTGCAAAACGTCACGTTGCTGTCAGGCGGGGAAAAGGCCCTGACCGCTGTCGCCATGATTTTTTCCATCTTCCTTATCAAACCGTCACCTTTTTGTTTGCTCGACGAGGTTGACGCCCCGCTGGATGACGCGAACATCGGGCGATTCAACGAAATCGTCAAGGAGATGTCCGAGTCCTCCCAGTTTATTATCATCACCCACAACAAGCGGACCATGGAGATCGCCGATAACCTGTACGGCATCACCATGGAGGAACCCGGCGTGTCAAAACTTGTCTCGGTCTGCATGAAAGAGGTCGCGTAAGGATGCCATTCAAGACACTGCTGAATGCGCTGGTTGAACGTGTGCCGGGAGCCCAGGGCGCAATTATCGCTGACTGGGAAGGGGAGTCCGTCGATCAGGTCGGCATCATGGATGACTATGACCTCAAGGTGATTGGTGCGCATAAAGGCGTTATCCTGCACAGTATGCGCGAGGTGGTCGACCGGTTGGGTGATGGTGACCTGCGGGAGATCGTCGTTACCACCCGGCAGACACAAATCCTGATTCTCCCCGTGACCAAGGAATACTATCTGGTGCTGACCCTGGACCGCTCAGACATGCTCGGCCGTGCCCTGCTCGAAGCCCGGCGCTGTATTCAGGCCCTGCACAAGGAGATCGTTTAGAAAGGGGCTGCGTGGCTGTAAAGCTGCAAGCCCTTGAGCCCCATCGCTGCGATGCTGCGGGGCTTTATTGGGAAGTTAATATGGAATTGGAAGCCTGGTTGAATAAAATAGCCGATTTTCTCGTTAATGCCGGTGTGCCTGCCGAACATGGACCCATGGCCGCTCTGGCGCTGGTTTACCTCGCCCTGACGCTGCTGTCGCTGTTGATTGTGATCGTGTTGTTAAGGCGCAACCTGCGCTCGACGGATGCCGGCGTCGAGGCCGATGACGAGGTCGAACCTTCTGCGTCAACAGAAGTTCGGCCTCGCCGAGAGAAGGCTGAAGAAGCGGCTGTCGGTGAAGGGCCTGTGGCCCCTGATGCTCTCCCCGTTGCAGAGGTGCCGGCCGGTGAAGAGTCGGCAAACCTGTTCCAGCGCATGCGTGCCGGACTGAACAAGACCCGCAGCTCGCTGGTGGGCAGAGTGGACGCGCTGCTTGGTACACATCCACGGCTGGACGAAAATTTTCTCGAGGAGTTGGAAGATATTCTGATCACGGCTGACTTCGGCATGAAAGCAACCCAGGAGCTGGTGCAGGCTCTGACCGGGCGGTTGAAGGACGTCACCCAGAATGATCCCGGGCAACTGCGAAAAATCCTGGCTGAAGAGATCCGTGCTCGCCTGAAAGACGGCGGGTCGGATTGGCCTGTCCCGGAGAACGGGCCCCTGGTGATCATGGTCGTTGGCGTCAATGGTGTCGGCAAGACAACGACGATCGGCAAATTGGCAAAACAGTTTGCCGACCAGGGCAAGAAAGTCGTGCTTGGTGCAGGGGATACCTTCCGTGCTGCAGCGGCCGAACAACTGGAAGTGTGGGGAGCCCGTTCCGGTTCTGACGTCATTCGTCACAAGGAGGGCTCTGATCCCGGTGCGGTAGCTTTCGATGCGGTCAAGGCCGCCGTTGCGCGCAAGGCCGATGTCATGATCCTCGATACTGCTGGTCGCCTGCATACCAAGGTTAATCTCATGGAAGAGCTGAAAAAGGTGCGCCGGGTTGTTGACCGTGAAGTGCCCGGTGCGCCGCACGAAACCCTGCTGGTCCTTGATGCGACGACCGGGCAGAATGCGTTGGTCCAAGCAAAAATGTTCCGGGAGGCGGTCGAGGTCTCCGGGATTGTCCTGACCAAGCTCGATGGCACCGCCAAGGGCGGTATCGTCGTCGCAATCAACTCGCAACTCGATCTACCGGTACGCCTGATCGGCGTCGGCGAAGGTGTCGCGGACCTGCGGCCCTTCAGCGCCGATGAATTTGTTGCGGCGCTGTTTGCTAACAATTGAGATCGCTTGACTTTTTGCGATCTTTGACCTAGTCTGGAGAGCAATAAGAAGAGGGAGCTGAACGTGTCTTTGGAAGCGATTGCGCGGCTTGAAGAACTTGTAGATCGGTTGCTGACCGAGCGTATTGATCTGCAGGAGCGTAATCGGGCTCTCACCGGAGAGTGTGATCGCCTGGTCCGGGACCGCACCCGGGTCAGCGACGAACTGGATAAACTGCTTGACAAACTGGGACGCCTCGAAGGGAAGAGTTGATGAAGCAGAGCGTTCAGGTCTCGATTCTGGGCCAGCAGTTTAACCTCAGGAGCGATGCTCCCCCCGAGCAGGTGCACCGGGTCGCCAGGTTTGTCGAGGATCAGATCAGCCAGGTAACCAGAAGCGGTCGTACGGTTGATTCACTGCAGGCCGCGATTCTGGCCCTGCTCAACGTGTCGGCGGCTCATCTGGAAGGCTCTCCTGCACTGAGTAACTCTGGTGGCGCAGATGAGGAACGGCGTTTGAGCCGGTTGATAGAGAAGATCGAAGCCACTCTGGGGGGATAAATATTCGGTTAGGCCGAAACCCCGGGTGTTGCAGAATCACAAAGTATCTCCGAACGGGGATTTGAAGATAGATTGGCTGACGGTATTGCCGCCCGCAGAGGGCGTTTAGAAAAGACGACGCAGAATGCGCATCAAAATTATAAAACCAGGAACTCCAGAATATTATGAACAGCCCTGCCTGCGGCCCGAATGGACTGCGGCAAAGCTGTACTGAGGAGCGCTCGGCAGGTATAATCTGATGCGGCAGTTCGTGCCGTATACCCTACCTTCTATCTGATCTATCCATCCTACCGTCCGGAGGTCTCGAATCACGGGGTCTCTGCTCATGCCTAAACGAGCAATCAGGGCACAGCTTCTGGCTGAACGTAAATCGCTTTCGCAAAACCAGCGTGGCAAACTTGGCAGGCAGATTCAAAGGAGATTTCTCCGGTCGAGCCTGTTTGCTGATGTGAAATTTCTGGCCTTGTACAGCGCCATTCACAATGAAGTGCTGACAGAGATGGTCGCCAGTTGCGCCCTTGAGGCTGGTAAGAGGGTTGCTTATCCACGCGTAGCCGGGGAGGCTCTCGAATTCTTCGAGATCTCCGGCCCTGAAGATTTGGCCCCTGGCTCTTTCGGTGTTCCCGAGCCGACGGGTGGTGATCGGCTGTCGCTGGCTGTCTTAGATCTGGTCGTTGTACCGGGGATCGTGTTTGACCGGTCCGGTCACCGTCTTGGTTACGGTCGCGGCTATTATGACAGAGCTTTGGGTGGGTGCCGCCCGGATTGCAAAAAGGTCGGTTTCGCGTACGGCTTTCAGCTTGTAGACTCGTTGCCGATTGTCGAAGCGCATGACCGGACCTTGTCCGTACTCATCACAGAGCAAGAAATATTGAACTTTACCGCCTGCTGACTTAATTGAAGTCCGGGTGTCACACTAAAAATAATGCCAATAAGGAGGTAACGGCTTTGAAGATAGAACTGACTTTATTGTTGACCTTTGCCGGCTTGATCGTCGGCGGATTCATCGGCGCGATCATGCGGGCCAAGGCGTCCGGATCGAAGATTGCGAACGCCGAACGTGAAGCTGCGAAGATCATTGAAAGCGCCAAAAAAGAAGCGGAGACAATCACCAAGGAAGCTGACATCCACTCCAAGGATGTTGTTTTCAAGGCGAAAGCCGCCTGGGAAGACGAGGTGCGGGAAGCCCGCAGGGAACTTCATGCCCAGGAGAAGCGTCTGCTGCAGAAAGAGGAGAACCTGGACCGTAAGGTCGCCCTGGCCGACGAGAAAGAGCATGACCTGTCCCGTCGTGAACAATCCCTGCTGGATCGTGACCGCAACCTGCTGAAAAAGACTGCAGAAGCGGAAGCCCTGGTTGCTGAGCAGCGCATCAAACTGGAGAACATTTCGGGCATCACCATGGAAGAGGCAAAGCAGCAGTTGATGGCCGCCATGGAGAGTGAGGCGCGTCACGATGCTGCCAAGCGTATCAGGCAGATTGAGGATGAGGCCAAGGAAGTCGCTGACAAAAAAGCGAAGAAAATCCTGTCGTTGGCGATTCAGCGATTTGCGGGCGATTATGTCGCCGAAAAAACCATCAATTCTGTGGCGCTCCCCAGCGACGAGATGAAGGGCCGGATTATTGGTCGTGAAGGACGCAATATCAGGGCCATCGAGGCCGCGACCGGGATTGATCTGATCATTGACGATACGCCGGAGGCGGTCATTATCTCTGGCTTTAACCCGGTACGCAGGGAAGTCGCCCGCCTCGCCCTCGAGAAGTTGATTGCCGACGGTCGAATTCATCCGGCCAGAATCGAGGAAGTGGTCAAGAAGGCCGAGCAGGAAGTCGACAGTGCGATCCGCGAAGCCGGGGAGCAGGCTACCTTTGACGTCGGTGTGCACGGGATCCATCCGGAAATTGTCAAGGTCATAGGCCGCCTGCGTTATCGTACCTCTTATGGGCAGAATGTTCTCCATCACTCTATAGAGGTTGCTTTCCTCTGCGGGATCATGGCCGCTGAACTTGGTATCGATGTCAAGCAGGCCAAGCGTGCCGGCTTGCTGCACGATATAGGTAAGGCCGTTGACCATGAAGTTGAAGGGTCCCATGCCCTGATCGGCGCCGACCTGGCGAGGAAATACGGCGAACCCCCTGAAATTATCCATGCGATTGCGGCCCATCATGAAGAAGAGAAGCCGGAGACCGTTTTGGCCATCCTCGTGCAGGCGGCTGACGCCCTGTCGGGCGCACGCCCGGGTGCACGGCGCGAAATGCTGGAAACCTATGTCAAGCGACTGGAGGATCTCGAGAGGATCGGCACGTCATTTAATGGTGTGACCTCCTGCTTCGCGATCCAGGCCGGCCGTGAAATCCGTGTCATGGTCTCCAGCGAGATCGTCTCGGATGACCAGTCGCATGTCATGGCGAAAGATATCGCCCGCAAGATTGAAACCGAGATGACGTACCCGGGGCAGATCCGGGTCAATGTTATCCGTGAGACACGGGCGACCGATTACGCGAAATAGAAAACAGGTAAATAGCGAGTTAGAATTTGGGGAGGTGGATGATTCCATCTCCCCGTCTAGCTCACTTCCCCTCTTAAGTGGTTTGGAGTTGTTTTGAACATCCTCTTTATCGGTGACATTATTGGCCGACCTGGCCGTCAACTGGTACGTGACGAGTTGCCGCGTCTGATTGACCGGCACATGATTGACCTGGTCGTTGCCAATGCTGAAAATGCAGCTGCCGGCTTCGGTTTGACGCCGGATGTCGTTTTTGAACTGTTTGATGTCGGCATCGACGTCATGACGACCGGCAACCATGTCTGGGACAAGCGGGACGGCCTTATCTGTCTGGACCAGGAGCCGGCCCTGCTGCGTCCGGCGAATTACCCCCCGGGAGTGCCTGGACACGGTGTCGGGGTGTTCCGCACCGCGGCGGGACTGTCTGTCGCTGTGATCAACCTGGAGGGTCGCGTGTTCATGGGAGGGCTGGACTGCCCGTTCCGCAAGGCGGATGAGTTGCTTGCGGGGCTCGGCGTTGGCCAGAAGATCATCCTGGTTGATTTTCACGCTGAGGCCACCAGCGAAAAAGGGGCCCTTGGCGCCTATCTGGACGGACGGGTCAGCGCGGTTGTCGGGACCCACACCCATGTTCAGACTGCTGATGAACGGGTGTTGCCGGGGGGGACGGCTTTCATCAGTGACGCCGGCATGACTGGCGCGCGCGACTCGGTAATCGGAATCCGCAAGGAACTTTCGATCCAGCGGTTCATGACGCAGATGCCGGTTCGCTACGAGATCGCCAAGAAGGACCCGGTCCTGTGTGGCGTTGTCATTGCCGTTGACGAGGTGAGCGGCAAGGCTACTGGCATAGAGCGGGTTCAAGTTGAAGGCTAGGAAAGATCGCTGCGGATAGAGCGTGCCACGGTGCTGCGCGATTGAGGTGTCTGCCTGTCTGCGGATGCAGCCAAGGTATAGATATAACCCAAACATACTGAATGGTTGGTATTGAAAATGAATTTTGTCGAAGAGCTGACCTGGCGCGGCATGATCCACGACATCACGCCCGGGACGGAAGAGCAGCTTCAAAAAGAAATGACAGCGGCCTACGTTGGGATCGATCCGACAGCGGAATCCCTGCATATCGGCCACCTGGTCAGCGTGATGATGCTCAAGCATTTCCAGATCGCCGGCCATAAGCCGATAGCACTTGTCGGCGGGGCGACCGGGATGATCGGCGATCCGTCGGGGAAGTCGGCCGAGCGCAATTTGCTCGACGAGCAGGCCCTTCGTCATAACGAGGCATGCTTGAAAAAACAGCTGGCGAAGTTTCTCGACTTTGAATCTGATGCCGCCAATGCCGCCGAACTGGTCAATAATTACGACTGGATGAAAGATTTCACGTTTCTAGAATTTATCCGCGACATCGGCAAGCATATTACAGTCAATTACATGATGGCCAAGGACAGTGTCAAAAAACGACTAGGTGAAGAAGCCAGTACCGGGTTGTCGTTTACCGAATTTACCTATCAGCTGGTTCAGGGGACCGATTTTTTACATCTGTACCGAGAGAAGAACTGCAAGTTACAGATGGGCGGGTCGGACCAATGGGGGAACATCACGACCGGTACGGAGCTTATTCGCCGCAAGGAAGGCGGTGAGGCCTTTGCCCTGACCTGTCCGCTCATCACCAAGGCAGATGGCGGCAAGTTCGGAAAAACAGAGAGCGGTAACGTCTGGCTCGACCCGAAGCTGACCACACCGTATAAATTCTACCAGTTCTGGCTCAATGTCTCTGACGCCGATGCCGGGAAGTACATTAAAATCTTTACGCTTTTGAGCAAAGCAGAAGTGATGGGGCTGGTCAAGGAGCAGGAAGCCGCAGCGAACCTGCGACCATTACAGAAGCGTCTGGCAAAAGAGGTCACCTGCATGGTCCATGGCGAAGACGAATACAGCAAGGCAGTAGATGCCTCTGAGATTCTTTTTGGCAATGCCACGACCGAAAGCCTGGCAAAACTGGATAAGGAGACCTTCCTGTCAGTCTTTGAAGGAGTGCCGACCTATGAAGTCGACAGAGCCAAGCTCGACCCCGGTGTGCCGGTCGTAGAATTGCTTGCCACGGAAACAAAAGCTTTCCCGTCCAAGGGTGACCTGCGCCGGACGATTAAAGGGAACGGGCTCAGCCTGAACAAGGCCAAGCTGACCGACCAGGAATACCTGGTGACCGGGGCGGACCTGATCAATGGATCATACCTCGTGGTACAGAAGGGCAAGAAAAATTACACAATCATTGAAGCCGTGTGATTTCGCTTGAGGCATTGCATCCCCCCAGGCTGTAGTTTTTCCCTGGTCAAAGCGCCACTGAGATCAGTGGTGTCAGGGGGGGGCTTATAATATATGTCACCCAGGCAAAGGCGATAGCCATCAGGAGCGCCCTTGTCCGGTCGGGCAAGATGCGTTTTCCAGGGTTATTTTCTTGATTAGAATTAGATAGTTAGAGTGTCAGAAATCTTTTTTGAAAAAACCTGA
>CAVQRZ010000038.1:0-15474 GCA_963715335.1 uncultured delta proteobacterium | reverse complement strand
CTATTGCGTAATTTCCGAGCAATGGGGCTTCGAAGAACATGACCAGGCTCCATAGATGCCAATCACATAGCTAGCATACAGGGAATTATAACATGCATTTTCACCGTTATCCTCACAGTCTATCTGTCCGCAGGCAGATCTCTAGCGCCTAAGCTGCACAACCGGTGGATCCTCATACGTCAATCTTAAAAAAATCCTTCGTATCTGCTACCCCCCAACGACACTCAGTGTCCTGAGGCGACACAATTAACACAACATCATTGATTTCATAACAAAGCAGAAACACCCCTGCATCATTATTCTTAATAAAAAACAGGAGGTCCAGAGAACCAATGACTTACGTAATGTTGATTCTGTATCTTGTCGTGTTAATCGCTATTGGTATCTTCAACTACCATCAAGCCAGGCTTGCCGCCCGCAAGTTGGTCGAGCAGTATGAAAAGGATTAACCATCGCACTCTGGCCGCTGTGACCGGTCAACCAGGCGAGTCCGATCGAAATGAACAAAAATTGGGAACGACACCGAAAGTTCCCGATCGCGTGCTGGTTGTCGAAGACGAACCCGAGATCCTCGAGCCCCTCGCACACTCTCTGCAGAAAGCGGGCTACAATGTCCTGCGAGCCGAAGACGGCCTGACCGCCTGCCGGGCTATTGGCAGCGAGCACCCGGACCTAATTCTGCTCGACATCATGCTCCCCGATCTGGACGGTTGGGAGGTCTGCAAACTGCTTCGGCAACATCCCGACCCCAACGTTTCGGACATCCCGGTTATCATGCTCACGGCACTGAACTCTCCGCACGATAAGTATCGCGGTCTCGAGCTCGGTGCCGATGCGTTTCTGCCCAAGCCTTATGCGATCCGCGAAGTCCTTCTGCAGGCAGGCAACCTGATTCGGCGCAGACGTCAGGCCGTTGCCCTGGGGAAACGCATCAAGGCGCTGCAGAACAAGGAGCAGCAAGCTTTCGACATGCATCACCTGCTCTTTCATGAGCTGCGCAACCAGCTATTGATCCTCAACGGGTACACGGAACTGCTGCACAAGGATCCGGACCACCGCAGATTTCAAACCTGCAGGGATGCCATTTATCGCAGCGCCAGCTACCTCCAGACGCTTGCGGAAGAAGTCCTTCTGATTCGCCAGGTTGGAAACGGAGGGCTGCCGTTGCACACGGAAGCCTTCGACGCATCCGACCTGATCGACGAAATCGTAAAGGTGTACAAAGCCCCGGCAAAACAGAAGTTCATGACGCTGAACCATATTAAAGAGATCAGTTCTGAATTCGTCCGTCTGAATCGTACCGCCTTGAAAATTATTGTTTCGGCACTGGTTGACAACGCGATCAAATACGGTCCGAACGGTCAGACCATCACCCTGGTCTGCAGCCGTTCGAGAGGCCGCCTTGAGCTGATCGTCAAGGACCATGGCCCCGGTATCTCTTTGGAAGATCAGCAGCAGATCTTCGAGCCATACTACCGTTCCGCGCAGCACCGGGACAACGTCAGGGGCAGCGGCATCGGCTTGCATGCTGTGAGCATATTGAGCAAGGCGATGGGCGGTGAGGCCACTGTCGAGAGCGCGCCGGGCCATGGCAGCTCCTTTCGTGTCTCCTTTCCATTACAGGCGATCAATTGACATCTTATCAAGGGCAATGCAGATGAGTCGCAATCTCCGTATCAGCCTGGTCACCGAGACCTACTTTCCCCAGGTCAACGGCGTTTCCAGGACCCTCGATCAACTGGTTCGCCACTGTTCCGAACGAGGCGACCGAATCCAGCTTCTGCTGCCGAGCTACGATCAAAATTCCACACCGCTCTCGGCCCATGTGGAAAAACGTGAATGGTGGTCTCTCCCCCTGCCATTTTACAGGGAGGTGGTCCTGCCGATGGTCACGGTCGGCATGGTTGAAAGGGCTTTGAGCGACTTTCGTCCCGACCTGGTTCATATCGCCACGGAGGGGCCGCTCGGCTGGGCTTCATTACGTGCGGCAAAACGTATGAAAGTGCCGATTGTGAGCTCCTATCACACCAACTTCCCGCAGTATCTGCAAACGTACAATGCCCGTTTCCTGGAACCGATCTGCTGGCGTTACCTGCGCTGGTTTCACAACAACACCCGGGCGACCTTCTGCCCGTCGGATTCGACCCGGGAGTTGATCGAAGACAAAGGCTTCAGGAATGTCGGCATCTGGAGTCGCGGTGTCGACAATAACCGCTTCAACCCGGCGAAACGTGATAATGAACTACGTAAAGCACTCGGCGTCGAACCTGAAGACCACCTGATCACATATACTGGCCGGCTCGCCAACGAAAAGAACCTCGAAATGCTGTTCGATGCCTGGCAGGAGCTGGCTGGTTGCGACAACTGCCACCTGCTTCTGATCGGCGACGGCCCGCTGCGGACGAGGCTCGAATCGCGACACGCGCCAAAGGTGATATTTGCCGGCTATCGCTATGGCGAGGAACTGGCCAGAATGTACGCCTCCAGCGACCTTTTTGTTTTTCCATCATTGAGTGAAACATTCGGCAATGTCGTTCTTGAAGCAATGGCATCAGGCTTACCGGTAGTTGCCTATGATGTGCAAGGGCCGAAAGACATCATCGAGGATCAGGTCACCGGGCGGCTGGTCAGTGAGACCAGCTTCCAGGCGCTGGCTGCGGCGATGCAAGGGATACTCAGAGACACCGACGCCAGACGCAGAATGGGTCGTCAGGCCAGGATTTACGCTGAGGGTCAAACATGGGAGCAAATTATGAGCGGCATACGTAATCGATATCGCGATCTCGCAGCCTCTTTGCCAAACGAATCTTCGGGTTTGATTCAAACGGACAAATCAGCTGCGTGATCATTCACTCCAGCATTACATCATCAAATATTCATCAAAAATAAACAACCTACGAACCTGTACCTAACAAGGCCACGATACCCTCGCTGTCATGATAACTAGAGGGGGTGACATCTTGAACCGACCCGTTTCCCTAAAAAACCTGTCGCTTTATTACGCCAGCCACATAACGGCTTTTGAAGTGACTGTGATGGAACGTTTCTGCTCATTACGCAGACTGCCCTGGCTCACCTGGATCTTCAAAACTGCAAGTCGCCTTGGAGACGGACCGCTCTGGGTTGCAACCGGGACAGGCCTGCTGGCGATCAATAGCGGATACGCTCGACAGATTGCTTTTGCAGCGACTCTGTCAGTGGGTCTCTCCATACTGCTGTTCATGTGCATCAAAAACCTGATCGGCAGACCCCGGCCATTCGAAGCATGGGTAGGCGTCACCTGCTTGATGGCTCCGCCAGACAAGTTTTCCTTCCCGTCAGGACACACCATGACGGCTTTCGCCGTTTGGGGCGTACTGTGTGTCGGCCTGCCCATGCTCAGCCATGTTTACCTGGTGATCGGAACTCTGATCGGTTTATCGAGAATTTTCCTCGGCCTCCACTACCCAACGGATGTCCTCGTCGGCGCTGTCCTTGGGGGCAGTGTCGGATTGACGATCGGCTGTTACATCCTCTAGTCGCAGCTCTCTTTGCTGTGACGATTCGGCCTGACCCATGCAGCCCTCTGCCGACCACCGGCCGACAGGGGTATTTTGTTGTTCCTTGACCGCAAGCAAGCCAGGCTTCGGCACAGACAACAAAAAGGCCACAAGCGTGCGACCTTTTTGTTGGTGTACCTTCAGAAGTCAGCTGTCAGTCAGATCATTTTCCACTGTTGACCAGCGTCTCACCGAAGTAGCCGTGACCTCGTGAGGACCGAAGGGCTTTACCAAGATAGATCGGACAATTGTCGTAATCACAGGTAGCACAGTAACGCTTTTGCTGATGGCGGCTGAGTATCATAAGCCCTGTTGCTGCGAGGCAGACTACTCTGCCGCATTCGTATTCCGGGCACACGTTTTCAGTTGCCCGTCGTGAAGGTATTTTAGTTGTTGGTGTCATCATGTGTTTTCCCTCAGTTCATCTATCTGCTGTTTTAAAACTATTGCGCCACAGATTTATTAGCAAACGGTCAGAGTTTTGTTATTTTCTCTAGAGTTTAAGGAGTGTGATTCCGTCCAGAAAAGTGGGAAAATCGTCGCCAAAGGTGATAAAAGAAGGTACTTTAATAAAATCCTAACAATTGATCGGTAGCTACTAGGAAAACACTTCCAAACATAGAGACGCTCGAATGAGTAAAGACAAGATACTGGTCATAGAAGACGAGGAAGATATTCTGGCCTTGATCCATTTCAACCTGGTCAAGGCAGGATTTCGCGTGGAATGTGCGACAACCGGGGAAGACGGATTAAAGAAAGCCAGGGACATCAATCCTGGACTGATTCTTCTCGACTTGATGCTACCGGGGATGGATGGCCTCGACGTCTGCAGAAAACTGCGTCTTGCCCCGGAAACGAAAGACTGCCTGATCATCATGTTGACGGCCAAAGGGGAAGAACATGATGTCGTCAAAGGGTTGGAACTGGGGGCTGATGACTACCTGCCCAAGCCTTTCAGCACCCAGGTCCTTCTCGCCAGGGTTCATGCCGTCCTCCGTCGCAAGACCAAAACGGCAACCGATCGGAAGCAGGAGCCGCCGATCGAGGTTCACAAGCTGTATATCCACCCGGGCCGCAACAAGGTCGTCGCCGACGGCCGGGACGTGGAGCTTACCTATACCGAGTTCAAAATACTCTGTTTGCTGGCTTCGCGACCGGGGTGGGTATTCAGTCGTTCCAGGATAGTCGACGCCGTACACGGTGAAGGCTACGCGGTCACAGACCGTGCCGTTGACGTGCAGATCGTCGGACTTCGGAAAAAGCTCGGCGTTTGTGGAGATTACATCGAGACCGTACGCGGAGTTGGCTACAGGCTTAAGGAATGATGTAAAAGTACGTAATCAGAGGGGCGCAAAAACCTATAGTCACAACCTGTAATAACTGATAATATTTCCCGGCTGGTTTCTTTACAACTTACAGCATAAAGCTTTGAGTTTTTTCTAATGGCCTCAAAACGCCTTGTCTGGCAAATATATCCTCCTTTTCTACTGATCATCCTGATTGCGCTAATAAGCGTCACGTGGACCTTCAGCCATTCCCTTGACGCCTTCTACAGCCAGGAGACAAGGAAGGACCTGATTGCCCGGGCTCAGCTGGTCATCCCCCAGGCTAAAGGTGTTATGGAGAGTCAACATACCGCTTACCTTGACGCTCTAAGCAAGAGACTTGGCAGCAAAACAGGAACCCGTCTGACCTTCATCCTCCCTGATGGCCGAGTCATTGCAGATTCCGTCGAGGATGCCGTGCGCATGGACAATCACGCCAAACGTCCGGAAGTCATCATGGCGCTCCGCGGGGAAATCGGAGTGGCTACCCGCTTCAGCAACACGCTACAGCAAAACATGATGTATGCCGCCCTGCCAGTACTCGAAAACAACGGAATCGTGGGTTGCGTCAGAGTTGCGTTGCCGCTAAATACCCTGAACCGTACTTTCGAATCAGCCCTCTATCCGGCTGTGAAAAGTGGTCTGGCCATCGCCCTGGTCGCCGCATTGATCAGCCTGTGGCTTTCCCGGCGTATCAGCCGCCCGCTAGAAGAGATGAAGCGCGGCGCTCAGCGATTTGCCCGTGGAGAGCTTGCAGGACGGTTGCCTATTTACAGTGGGGAGGAAATGGGAGGCTTGGCCGAGGCGATGAACCAGATGGCAGCCCAACTCGATGACCGCATCCGTACCGTCCTGAGGCAGCGCAACGAGCAGGAGGCTGTACTGGCAAGCATGATGGAAGGTGTTCTCGCCGTCAATAAGGATGAACGAATCCTGCGTATCAACCAGAGCGCCGCCGACCTGCTTAATCTCGATTCGGAGACATGCACCGGCCGCCTCATCCAGGAGGTCATCCGCAAACCAGACCTGCAAAACTTCATTACCCAGGCACTCAAAAGCCAACAGCAAATTGAATCCGATGTAAAACTAGCGATTCGAGGCAACGAGCTGTTTCTGCAGGCTCACGGGACCCCGCTGCGAGACTCCGGCGGCAAGGAAATTGGTGTGGTTGTGGTCCTCAACGATATGACGCGCCTGCAACGCCTGGAAAATATCCGCCGCGACTTCGTTGCGAATGTCTCGCACGAACTCAAGACCCCGATCACGGCGATCAAGGGTTCTGCCGAAACACTGCTCGCTGGCGCCTTGGAAGACTCACAAAGTGCCCAAAAATTCATCGATATCATCACACGCCAGTCTGATCGTCTCAACGCCATCATCGAAGACCTGCTGGCTCTGTCGCGCATCGAACGGGATGAAGAAATTGACGGTATCGAACTCACCACGAATCAGCTTCGCACAGTTTTTCTCAGCACAGTGCAGGCTTGCATGATCAAAGCGCAAGAGAGGCAGGTTGTGCTTGAGATGGAATGCCCTGACGACATAGAAGTGCAGATAAACGCCCCACTACTCGAGCAAGCCCTGGTCAACCTGGTCGACAACGCCATCAAATACAGCAACCAGAACGGCCGGGTTCTGTTTTCAGCCAAAACTGAAGGATCGATGACCGCCATCCGGGTCCAGGATTGGGGAACGGGTATCGCCAGGGAGCACCTCCCCAGGCTCTTTGAACGCTTCTACAGAGTTGACAAAGCCCGCAGTCGGAAACTCGGTGGCACTGGCCTGGGTCTGGCGATCGTCAAGCATATAGTCCAGTCACATGGTGGGCAGATCCACGTTGAGAGCACGCTCGGTGAAGGGAGCGTGTTTACCGTCGAATTGCCAGTGAACCGCTGACCCACTTCCTGGAACACACTGCCCCCACCACTGATCGTCTCATCTTTCCTAACAACGCCCTAACACAATCCTAACAATAGACAGTTATCACTCTCAGGGCTGATTGATGTAAATGAATTTGTTTTTGAATACAGAATCTAAATCAGCGTTTTCACTAACTCCTTACAGATCGCTAACATGCCTCTAACGAACCAGGACGATTCTTCTCAGCAGGCTATCTGACGGTACGTCCGGGAAGGTCCCGGCACAAAATACACGGTTCGTTAGACATCAAGGAGATAACACAATGAAAAACAGCATCAAGAAACTGGCCCTTGTGCTGGGCCTGAGTATCCTGAACATGAGCTTTGTCGCATCTGCAAGCCTTGCCGAGCAGATCCAGATTGACGCCAAGCTGCCCAGTTACAAAAAGATCGAAGGTGTCGCCGGAACGTTGAACAGCGTCGGTTCCGACACCCTGAACAACATGATGACCTTCTGGGCGGAAGGCTTCCGCAAGATATACCCGAACGTCAATGTCCAGATCGAAGGCAAGGGCTCCAGCACCGCGCCCCCGGCCTTGATTGAGGGCGTCTCTCAGCTTGGCCCGATGTCCCGAGAAATGAAGCAGCAGGAAGTGGAAGCTTTTGAAGCTAAGTACGGCTTCAAGCCGACCACCATCGGCGTGGCCCTTGATGCCCTGGCCGTGTTCGTCAACAAGGACAACCCGATCAGCGAGATGTCAATGACCCAGGTCGACTCGATCTTCTCCAAGACCCAGAAGCGCGGCGGTCAAGACATCACCACTTGGGGCCAGCTTGGCCTGGCCGGCGAGTGGGCCAACAAGCCGATGAGCCTCTACGGCCGCAACTCTGCCTCGGGCACCTACGGTTTCTTCAAGGAACACACCCTGAAGAAGGGCGATTACAGGGACACCGTCAAGGAGCAGCCCGGTTCAGCCTCGGTAGTGCTCGGTGTGACCGAGGACAAGGCCGGCATCGGCTACTCGGGTGTGGGTTATGTCACGTCGGGCGTCAAGGCTCTCGCACTGGCCGGCAAGGACGGCGAAACGGCTTACGCAACGTCCTACGAAAACGTGCTCAGCGGTAAATACCCGCTCGGTCGCCTTCTCTACATCAACGTAGCCAAAGAACCGAACAAGCCGCTGCCGACCCTGCAGAAAGAGTTCCTGCTGTATGTGCTGTCCAAGGAGGGTCAGGAGGTCGTGATTAAGGACGGCTATTTGCCGCTGACCGCCGCCGCCGCCGACAAGATGCGCAAGATGATTGATTAAGGGTTGAGCTCAGCACCTCAGCCGAACGGTAGAGTAAACCCTCGGTCCCGCCATCCGAAACCACTGTCGGCTGGCGGGACCAGCTTTTTAACACCACGGCAGGATTCGCAAGATGAATGAACTGTTCCGTCGCAGGACCAAACGCAACGACCGTATTGCCAAGTGGGTTATTACCCTGACCGGGTTGGCGGTCATCTTCAGTGTCATCCTGATCCTTGTCCTGATCACAAAAGTCACTTTACCGCTGTTCCAAAAACCGAAAGCTGAAATTTTTGCCACGTTCGAGGCCCCCAGAGATAGAGAAGCTGGCTCCTTGGCGCTTGGCGTTGACGATTACCTTGAAACCGGGTACATGCTTGAATCATCCGGGCAGCTGAGATTCTTCGAAACGCTGCATGGCCGCGAGACGGACTCGGTGCAGTTGCACTCACCGTATGATGAGTCTGCAAAGGTTGTCCGCGTTGAGAGTTTTGGCAGGCTTGAACATACCCTGGTATGGAGCGACAGCTCTGTAACCATCGAGCAGGTCAGCTTCAAACCTTTTTTCGATGAAACCCGAAACAACCTTCGGACCATTCAGCATACAGTCCAGCGTCGATTCGACTTTCCGCCCCTGCCCAACAACGAGCAATCTGTCATAACCCTGGCCAGGGCCAACGTCGATGGTCGTAAAACCCGCATTGATCTGCACAACGATGGCCGCATAACAATAATCCAACTGGTCGAGACGCAGTCACTGTTCGGTGGCGGCGACGTGGAGACCTTCGAAGAAGTCCTGAACCAGGACGGGCATATTCCGGTGACCGTGCTGGCGACCGGCGAAAAAGGCACCGCCCTCTATGCCGGCACCAGTGACGGGCATCTGCTGCGCTGGAATCTCGAGGAACCGGGTGGGGCCGAGTTTCTTGACAACATCAAAGCATTTGCCGACGAGCGTGCCATTACCGCTCTCGGCATGGTTTTCGGAGACTACTCGCTGGCGGTGGGCGACGAACAGGGTTACGTGACAGCATGGTTTCCGGTCAGGACCGAAAGTGACAGCTCGCAGCGTTCTCTGCAGCGCATTCACGATCTCAGCCGCCATGACAGTGCCGTCGTTGCCATACGTCACAGCCTGCGCGACAAGTCGATTCTGAGCCTTGGCAGATCCGGGAAGCTGAACCTGGACCATATGACCAGCGAGCGACACCTGCTCTCACTCGGCAATGACTCTCCCGTGGAGCTGTTCGCCTTCTCCGGCCGCAGTGACAGCATCATCGGCATGACGGCCAAGGGGGCCAACATCGTCTGGAGACTGGACAATCCACATCCCGAGGTGAGCTGGAAAACCCTGTTCGGCAGGGTCTGGTACGAAGGCTACGACGAACCGGCCTTTGTTTGGCAATCTTCTGCGGCAACGGATGACTTCGAACCCAAGCTCAGCCTGACCCCGCTGATCTTCGGTACCCTTAAGGGAACCTTTTACGCGATGTTTTTCGCCGTACCGCTGGCCCTGTTTGGCGCGATCTACACGAGCCAATTCTGCCGTCCACGCCTGCGTGAAATAATCAAACCGATGGTGGAGGTCATGGCCGCCGTGCCGACCGTGATCATCGGCTTCCTTGCCGCCCTGTGGCTGGCGCCGATGATAAAAGCTTCACTCGGCGCGCTGTTCCTCAGCATTATCATGTTGCCTGCAGGCCTGATCCTGGCGATCCTCGTCTGGCAGGGGCTGCGCCGCAACGAAGCATTGCTCAAGGTCGAGCGAGGTTTTGAATTCCTTGCAATCATCCCGATCATCATGCTCATGGTTGCCATAGCAGCAACGCTCGGGCCGACTTTTGAGAATGCCCTGTTTGATGGCGACATGGCCCAGTGGATGTTCTCAGAGCATGGCGTTCGCTATGACCCGCGCAACTGCATCATCATTGCCTTTGCGATGGGTTTTGCAGTCATCCCGATCATCTTCACCATTGCCGAGGACGCCCTGTCCAATGTCCCTCCGGCGCTGAGGGCCGCCTCCCTGGCCTGCGGTGCGAGCCGCTGGCAGACGGTGTGGCGCGTCATCCTGCCCTCGGCGAGCCCCGGCATCTTTGCCGGCACCATGATCGGTTTCGGTCGTGCAGTTGGCGAAACGATGATCGTCCTGATGGCAACGGGCAATACGCCGATCATGGACTTGAGCATCTTCAACGGCATGCGGCCGTTGTCCGCGAATATTGCGGTTGAAATCCCCGAAGCCCCCGTAGACGGGACTCTCTACCGAACCCTGTTCCTGTCGGCGGTCATCCTGTTTGTAATGACTTTCGTGGTAAACACCGTGGCCGAAGTAATCCGTCAGCGGCTACGCAAGAAATACGGACGTTTCTGATGAAAAGAGCATTCTGGCGCATCGGAGAACCCTGCGTCTGGGGAACGGGCGCAGCCCTGGCCATAACACTGCTGATCGCAGCAACCCTGCTGGTCGTCATCCTGGTCAACGGCCTGGGCGTCTTCTGGCCTGCCGAGCTCGTCCAGGCAGAGCTGAAAGACGGCTCGCTGCTGCTCGGCGAGATTGTCAAAAAAGAAGAAGTCCCCGATTCCGATGGCGACCGCCTGCAGTTCAAGATTGGCAACCGGGACCTTTACGGCCTCGACTTTCGCTGGGTCGATGAAAACAGCATCGCGTCACGCAGCGTTCCGCAAACAGCCCTGGTCCTTGAACGGCACGAATACGGCAACTTTTTTGGCTACCTCCAAAAGCTTGAAATAAGCGATCTGCTGCATGAGAGCAACTCGACAGACGAGATTTCCACGCTGCAATCGGCCCTTGGGGAAATTGAACTCCGTAGTGATGACCTGAAGCAGCTTGCCGAAGAATTATCCACGCTCAGTTATCAACTTGAAGATATCCGGCACAGCCTGATCAAGGCCGACTACAAAGGGACGCCGGAAAATGCGCCCGAGGTGAAGAAACTGTTGCGGGAGCAGGCTGTTCTGCAAAACGACTTCAATAACCGCCTCGACACGCAGGTCAGCATCGAACAACAGTTAAGAGCCTACAAGGCGACGTTCATCGATGCAAACGGCCGCGAGAAACAGATCGCCCTTGTTGATATCGTGCAGGTTTATCAACCAAACATGATGTCAACCATTGAGAAATGCGGCTTTTACCTCGTCAAGCTGTATGAACTGCTGTTCAGTGAACCACGCGAGTCGAATACCGAAGGCGGACTGTTCCCGGCGATCTACGGCACCGTCATGATGATCTTCATCATGAGCCTGTTCTCCTTCCCTTTCGGGGTCATCTCGGCTGTTTACCTGCGCGAATATGCCAAGGAAGGAGCGATTGTTCGTATTGTCAGGATCGCCGTCAACAACCTGGCGGGGATTCCATCGATCGTCTACGGCATCTTCGGTCTGGGCTTCTTTATCTACGGCATCGGCGGCACGATCGACAGCATCTTCTATCCGGAGTTCCTGCCGACGCCGACCTACGGTACCGGTGGCATCCTCTGGGCCAGCCTGACCCTGGCCCTGCTGACCGTGCCGGTCGTCATCGTTTCGACGGAAGAAGCCCTTGGGGCCATCCCCCGCGAAATCCGCGAGGGTTCGCTGGCTCTCGGATCCACCAAGTTTCAGACCCTGACGCGCATTCTGCTGCCGATGGCTTCCCCAGGGATATTGACCGGCCTGATCCTGGCCATGGCCAGGGCCGCCGGCGAGGTCGCTCCCCTTATGATTACCGGGGTGGTCAAATTGGCCCCGGCATTGCCACTGGACGGCAACTTCCCGTATCTGCATCTGGACCGCAAGTTCATGCACCTCGGTTTTCATATCTATGACATCGGCTTCCAGTCACCGAACGTCGAGGCCGCAAAGCCGATGGTCTTCGTCACCACCCTGCTGCTGGTCCTGATCGTGTTGACCATGAGCAGCATCGCCATCTATTTGCGCAACAAGATGAAGAAACGCTATACTTTCGGAACATTCTAAGAGAGAAATGACGCAATGAGTGACGCAGCAAGCCTGCAGACAGAAGATCCGATCATCGAGGTGGGGAACCTCGACTTTTACTACGGCAGCGTCAAGGCCCTGCACAGCATCAGCTTGAACTTTCCGCGACGCAAGGTCACGGCTTTGATCGGCCCTTCCGGCTGCGGCAAGTCGACCCTGCTAAGATGCTTCAACAGGATGAACGATCTGATCGACATCAGTGTGATCCAAGGGAGCATTCTGCTGAACGGCGCGGAAATCAACTGCCTCATCGATGGACGTCATCGAGCTACGGCGCCGGGTCGGCATGGTGTTCCAGAAGTCCAATCCATTCCCCAAGTCGATTTACGAGAACGTCATCTATGGGTTGCGTATCGCAGGCGTGAAGAACAAAACGATTCTCGACGAAACCGTTGAGCGCAGCTTAAAGGGCGCGGCCCTGTGGGATGAAGTCAAGGACCGCCTGCAAACCTCCGCGCTCGGACTCTCGGGAGGCCAGATGCAGCGCCTCTGCATCGCCCGGGCGATTGCCGTCAATCCTGAAGTGATTTTGATGGATGAGCCGTGCAGTGCCCTTGACCCGAAATCGACGGCACGCGTCGAAGAACTGATCGGGGACCTCAGCAATGATTACACCATCATCATCGTCACCCACAACATGCAGCAGGCGGCACGGGTTTCCGACTACACCGCTTTTCTCTACGAAGGACACCTCGTTGAATTCGGTTTAACCGGCAAGATGTTCATGAAACCTAAGAATAAACAGACCGAAGACTACATCACCGGCCGTTTCGGCTAGGGGGAATATTATGCATTTGATTGGACACGAACTGAAAAGGCTTGAAAAACAGTTGCTCACACTCTCTGCCGTTGTGGAAAATAACGTGCAGCAGGCCATCAAGGCTCTTGAGACTTGTGATTACGACCTGGCAAACAAAATCATCGGTAACGATGCCCAGGTAAACCGCATGGAGGTCGAACTCGAGGAGGAATGTCTTAAAGTCCTTGCCCTGCATCAGCCGGTCGCCAACGATCTGCGTATGATCGTCGCCATCCTGAAAATTAATAACGACCTGGAACGTATCGCCGACCAGGCAGTCAACATCTCGGAACGGGCTGTTGCTATCTGCGAGGCCCAGAAAATTGAGAATTCTCTGAATATCGATGAGATGGCCGACAAGGTCATTGTCATGCTTGAAAAGGCACTGGACTCCCTTGTCAATGTTGATGTCAATCTGGCACGGGAGGTTCTCGTTATGGATGACGAGGTGGACACTATTCATAGCCAGAATTACCAGGTATTCAAGAGCCACATCCGTCGTGAACCGGAGCTGGTTGACATCCTACTCAACTACCTCACCATTTCACGCCATCTCGAGCGGGTCGCCGATTTGGCGACCAACATCGCTGAAGACGTGATCTACCTCAATGAAGGGGAGATTGTCCGGCACACGATCGCTTAACTGTAAAAAGCCTCCTCCGAAAAAAAGCCCGTATTCACCATACGGGCTTTTCCTATGTGTTATTCTTCTTTCCTCAATCGCCTCAGCAATCTTTCCTGACTGTCCGGATAACGAATTAGTTTGACAACCGGAGTTGTCGGGTATAGCGATACGCATCATTTTCCCACGCTCGGCCAACGGAGATTTCACCATGAACGCAACCGCCCATAAACTGCCCTACTCTGTCGCATGGAATTGCGGCCTGATCGTAGTCGGCACCTTCATCCAGGCCATCGGTTACAAAGCCCTCGGCGAGGTCCAGGGGTTTGTCCCCGGCGGGCTGTTCGGCATAGCGACGCTGATTCATTACCTGTTCGGCGGGTTGAACACCGGGATGATCTACATGCTCCTGAATATCCCGATGTTCATCATCGGCTACATCTACCTCTCGAAAAGGTTTCTCGGCTACAGCGCCCTGGCGATGCTCTCCCTGTCGCTGTTCTTCATGCTGGTCAATTTCCGGATCAACATCGAGGACCAGCTTTACGCTGCCGTGACCTTCGGCGTGATCATCGGCGCCGGCGCCGGCATGGTGCTGCGCTCGCTCGGCTCGAATGGCGGGTTGGACGTCGCCGGCGTGATCCTCTACCAGAAATTCAATATCGGCCTGGGCAAATTCTTCTTCTTTTTCAACTGCAGCCTGTTCAGCTTCAGCTTCCTGACCCTCGACAACGACCTGGTCATTGCATCGATGATCGCCGTGTTCATCACCTCGATGACCCTGGATTATTGCCTGTCCATGTTCAATCAGCGCAAAATGGCGTTGGTGATTTCCGAGAAACCGGACGAGATCGCCGAGCAGGTCATGCAGGACATGAAAATCGGCACGACCATGCTGCCCGGGGTCGGGGCCTACAAAAAGATCAAGAAAACCGTCCTGCTGATCGTCGTCAACAATATCCAGCTCAAGCGCCTGGAAGAAATCGTCTTCAGCAACGACCCCTATTCGCTGTTCATCGTTGAGAACACCTTCAGCGTCCTCGGCTCGACTTTTTCCAAGAGGAAGATCTATTAGGTTAGGTCAGGAAACGGTCCCGGCGTTGACAACCAGCCAGCCGGTGTAGATCAGGAAGCCTGCCAGGAGCAGGCCGCCCTCCAGGCGATTGATCCGCCCGGGACCGCGAAAGCCGTAACCGAACACAAACAGGGACAGGGTCAGGATCGCCATGACCGGCAGGTCCCGGGACAGGACGTCACCAGGCACGGCCATCGGGTGGATTGTCCCGGCGATACCGACCACCGCCAGGGTATTAAAGAGGTTGGAGCCGAGCACGTTGCCCAGGGCGATGTCGTGCTCACCCTTGCGCGCGGCAATCAACGAAGACGCCAGCTCCGGCAAGGACGTACCGACCGCGACGATGGTCAGGCCGACCACCAGGTCGCTGACCCCGAAACCGCGGGCTATGGCCACAGCCCCCCAGACCAGGGCCCGGGAGCTGGCAACCAGCACGACCAGGCCGAGAACCAGCCAGAAAATGGCGCGGCTGAGGGGCATAGGCTCGGCTGCGAACGCCTGTTCGACTTCCACGGCCAGGTTATCGTCCCTGCGCCGTATCCCCTGCCAGATCGTCCAGCCCATCAGCCCGGCAAAAACCAGCAGCAGGACCCAGGCGTCGGCCCGCGACAGCCGGCCGTCCCAAAGTTGACCGATGGCCAGAAACGTGATCAGGGTCAGGATCGGCAGCTCCTTGCGCAGCACGTCGGAATGCACGGCAATCGGGCTGACCAGCGCGGCGAGTCCGAGGATCAGGGCGATATTGGCAATATTCGAACCATAGGCGTTGCCCAGAGCAAGCGCCGGGTTGCCCTGCAACGCGGCGAGGGCGGACACTGACATCTCCGGCGCCGAGGTGCCGAAACCAACGATCACCATGCCGATCAGCAGCGGCGGCATACCGAAATGGCGGGCCACGGCGGCGGACCCGCCGACAAACCGGTCGGCGCTCCAGACCAGCAGGCCGAGGCCAACAACGATCGAAATCAGT
>CAVQRZ010000037.1:0-15644 GCA_963715335.1 uncultured delta proteobacterium | reverse complement strand
ATGAAGGGCTGAGCAAATCGGCGCCGAGCACGGCGCGCGTTATCAGTGACTACTACGGTGCAGCAAAGTTTGCCAGGTTTGATGAACTCCTTGAGCAGGTTGACAAGATCGATTCGGCGCAACTGACCGAGGCAGAGATTCTTGATCCGGCCGGCTGGGTCCTGCTCGGCTTTCTCGCTGACCCAAGGACCGGCCTTGGTTACTACCAGCACTTCAGGATCAGCAACCTTGAATACTGTCTTAACCTGGTCGAGATGATCAGGACCATGACCATTGACGAGATCATGGCTGATCCGGACACTGTTGAGCGCACAGAGCTGTACTTCGAGAATACTGAAAAGGCCAAAACTTTCTATAAGAACTGTTCCTGGACAGACGGACCGATCGTCATTTCGGATTTTCGTATCATCGGCATGGCTCCCCCCTCTAATCGTTTCCTGGTTTATTCCCTTTACCCTGAAGCCAATATCTCGATCCGTATGATGGACGGGAAAAACAGGGGATTCGTTTCCATTTCTGTCGGTCACAGTGTCATCAACCGGACGGCGACAGCCGATGTCGGTTCACTGATGCTCAAATACGGTGGGGGCGGGCACAAAGTCGTCGGTACGTGCCAGGTTCCGTATGAACAGGCGGAAAACGTTCTCGATGAGATGATTGAGTTTATTAAATCGAATAGTTAGTAGATTGTTCAACGGGCAACAGATGGTTAATCTGTTGCCCTTGTTGTTTTTGTCCCCCTGAAATTCAAAGATAAAACCAAAACCAAAACCAGGACCCGGGGGTCGCGCCCCCCGACGGCGCCATACTCTTTTACTGGCCTAAAAGAGTATGCAGAAAAGGGCCTGCGCTGCGCTGGGCATGTCTGGCTCGTCAGGGCGGCAACCTCAATCCGGAGGGTTCTTATCGATCAAGGGTCTACATTTCCCCCGCAGGAGCCGAGGCTCTTGAGAGCCTCTCCTTTTGTGGAAGATTGTATCGGTAGGGGATGTTTTGGCTTTTCCCTTGTAAGTCACACAGAAAGGTCAGGCCCTTTGACACAGGGCCGGATCCCCATCACAGCAGGTTCTTGAAGTCACAGACATCCGGCCAAGGAGATGCCCTCCGCAAGGAGAAGGCACTTTTGCATACTTTTGTTGCCGGACAAAAGTATGGCGTCTGGCGGGACGCGACCCGCCGGTTTGATCTTTGATTTTAAACACCAAACAATAAACGAGGGTAACGGATCCGCCTTTTACTGTCCCATCTTGGCAGAAATTACACGCGCCCTTCCGGCTAATGAAGCACCCCTATCGTCAATAGACGCAATTATTCAAGTCAATAAAGGCATTCCTGGCGGTATTTTTATAGGTTTTTTCTCGTAGTTCATGTATGATTAGCACGTGCTAATTCTCTAACCTATGGTTCTATTGGGAGGTCAAGAATATGCGTAAGCTACTGTTGATTCTGATGGCCGGGACTATGTCCGTACTCTTAACTTCAACTTGTGCGCTCGCTGAGAAAGGCTACCAGGACATCGATGCGGCAGGTACGAAAGCGCTGATGGATAATGGCGGCGCACTGGTGGTTTTCCCACTCAGTCCTATAGAGTTTGACAACAAGCACATCAAAGGTTCCGTCAATATCGTTATGGACATGCTGGAATATGAGCTGCCAAACGATAAAGAAAGAAATATTGTTTTTTATTGCCTGGGAATCAAATGCGTTGCTTCATGGCGGGCTGCCGAGAAAGCCGTTGAGATGGGGTACAAGAACGTCTATGCGTTCCGCGAGGGGATTCCAGGTTGGGAGAGGGCCGGATATCCCCTGGTCACTGTCAGGCCGCTGCCGGATATTGAGGTCAGACAGATATCGACAGTGGAACTGGCCGCCATGCTGGATAACGATGATATCATTCTGCTTGACATCAACCTCAAGGAAGATGCCAGCAAGTTCTACATTGATCATGCCAAACGTGTGCATATACCCCTCGATGAATTGAATGTCAGCCTGCCGCAAATACCCAAAGACAAAAAGGTCGTGGTGATCTGTCTGAAGGGCCACCGCGCCCCTACGGCCGTGAAATACCTGGTTGATCAAGGTTACGAGGATGTTGTCATGGTCGATGGTGGTGTCCAGAAGTGGGTTCTCGAAGGCCGGCCGGTCAAGCAGGTCAGCTGAGTTCAAGACTTGCGTTGGGTGGCCCGTCTCGACCGCCGACCGAGACTATGTAGGAGTTCTCCGTTGATATTTAAATCTAAAGCGATGCTCATCCTGTCTGGGAGCATCGCTTTTTTTATTGTTCAAACACCTTTATCCCGATTGTGCCTGAATCGTTGTCGCCATCCATATGGATCGCAACCGCAGCCTTGTAACCCTCGGCGATATCCAGGTCGACCACCCGGTAATCGCGATGGTCTTCTGAGCTTGGGGCGTGGACGCCTGCAGAGACCTCAGTCATGACGGTTTCACTGAGTGGATGGAAGAGCCCCTTGCCGAGTGATTTGACGTATGCCTCCTTGCGGGTCCAGAGGGTAAAGAAGAATTCCCGCTGCGTCGCCGGGTCTTCAAGCCCGGATAATTGTAATACCTCGTCCCCGGTCATGAAATGACGCGCAAGCTGCAGGGGGTTGCTGCTTTCCTGAATCAACTCAATATCTACGCCAATTTCGCCATCACGGCAGACCGCAACCAGGAGTCTGTTGCCGCTGTGGGACAGGCTGAACTGCAGGGTCCGTTCATCGGCAGCGGCCAGATGCGGTTTGCCATGTTCTCCGTAGCGATAGCGGATCGAACTGGCGTCTGTTTGCAGGTATCGGGAAAGTGTCTGCCTCAGGAGATAATGCGAGATAAGAAAGTTTTTTCTGGCGGGTTCAACCTTGAACCTGCCTGCGCGAACCAGCTCTTCGCCCGAGAGACGGGACGAGGCTTTATCGACTAGATGGAGGTTGTCTCCGAACCGGAATGAGTGGATATAGATGTTAGCCACTTAATCTTCCTGTCTTGTCACAAGATCAGCACTTCGTCGGATTGTATCTTTTCCGGGTCATGCATGGCAATCCTTTCAAGAGTATGCACGAGTTTGCCCGGTGTGGTCTACGGATCGCAGTAACTTCAGCGATGATCAGGACGATGCCGGCACGCTCTTGTTCAATCGGGCAGCGCAACCGGTTGCAGACGAGCCATGTTCACACTTCGACAATCTTTAATGATATACTTATCCGCATGTACCGAATTGCCTTGTCCATGACCCTGGTCTTCTGCAGCATACTGCCTTTCGAGGTGATGGCTGCCGGTCACATTGAGCAACGGATCTCCATCCGGCTCGAGCCGGCGGCGCATCGGCTCACAGCAGAGGCGACCATCACCCTGGCTGGCGACAGGCAGGAGTGGCCCGGGTTCTTTCTGCTCGCCCCCCAGGCAAGGGTCGAGTCGGTCGCTGTGGATGACAGACCCCTGGCGTTTGATTTTAACGGCGGGCAATTACGGATTCCCGCTGCTGGCGAGTGGTCGGCACTGTCGATCCGTTACACGGTCGTGTTCGATGATCCCGTCCCCAGCGACACGGTTGGCATTGAAGACCCTTCCTATGGGGTCCGGGCGACGATCATGCCGGAGGGCACTTACCTGTCTGCTGCGTCCGGCTGGTATCCCCATGCGGTTGATACTCCCCAGCGGTTCACAATCACGATCACCGGACCGGTGAATTTGACCGGTGTGACATCCGGTCGCCTGATGAATATTACCAAGACGGCAGTCGAGACGGTGACAACCTGGCAAACCGTTTTGCAACCGTCTGCGATGTCTCTGGCTGCGGGCCATTATCAGCTCCGGCGCGACAGCCTCGGCGAGATCCAGTTGCTGGCTTTTTTCAGCGAGGGCAATCTCCCCCTGGCTGCCGGCTACCTCGAATCGGTCCGCGAGTACCTGTCCCTCTACCAGGAGCTGTTCGGCCCTTATCCCTACGAAAAATTTGCCGTGGTGGAAAACTTCTACCCCACCGGCTACGGTCTGCCGGGGTGGACGCTGCTCGGTAGCAGCGTGGTCCGGCTGCCCTTTATTCGCACGACCAGCCTGCCGCACGAGATCGCTCACGCCTGGTGGGGCAATGCGATAGAGGTCGACTATGCCTCAGGCAACTGGGCTGAAGGTCTGGCTACATATGTCGCCGACTACTATTTGAAGGAACGCGATGATCCGCAGGAAGCTCTCGAGTATCGCCGGAAAATCCTCCGCGATTATGCTTCGCTGGCGGCTGAAGAGGACTCGTTGCCACTTTCTGCGTTCCGCAGCCGGGCATCCAGGCGTGACCAGGCGGTCGGCTATGGTAAGGCCGCCATGGTCTTTCATATGCTGCGGGGCCTGATCGGTGATGAAGCTTTCTGGAAAGGGTTGCAGAGTATCGCTCGCGATGGCATTGGCAAGGAATACGGCTGGGCCGATCTGCAGCGGCACTTCGGAGCGGTCTCCGATGTCGATCTGGACACCTTCTTCGTCCAATGGGTCAAGCGACCAGGCGCGCCGTACCTGAGCCTTTCCGGCGTCGAAGTCACCAATACCGGGCCGGTTTGGCAGATCTCGGGGAATATCAGTCAGGATGGACCGGTTTACCAGCTTGCCGTTCCGCTGCAACTGGTTACGGAGGGCTTGGTCTACGAGCAGGTGGTCGACCTCGCCGGTAACCAGGAATGCTTCGTCTTCACCGTTACGGAGCAGCCGGTCAGTCTTACCGTTGACCAGGATAGCCGGCTCTTCCGCAGGCTCGATCCGGCAGAGCTGCCAGCCACCGTCAATGACCTGCGAGCTTCTAAAAGCCCTTTGATAGTGGTCGCCTCGGGCTCTGAAAAGTTGATCGAGGCCTCCCGGAACTTGTTGCGTGGCCTGCAATGGCACCAGTCGGCAATCATCAACGAAGAGATGTATCTGGCCGCGCCTTCGCCCGGCAGGGACATCCTCTTTCTGGGTTGGCCGCGAAGCCAGACATTGCAACCTGACCTGCCGCCTGAAGTCACTGAATCTGCACAACAGTTTACCGTCAGCGGCAAGCTGAACGACGCTAACGGGGATGTCCTCTTTATGGTCAGGAAAATGGCAAAAGCCGATCAGGTAGTCGCCTACTTCCTGCCTGGCTCGATTGCTGCTGCAGAAGACACGGCCCATCGCATCCCGCACTATGGACGTTACAGCTACCTCGTGTTCCGCGACGGCCAAAACCGGATCAAGGCAACCTGGGAGCCTGCTAATGCCCCTTTGAAGACACTTTTTCATAAGGACGTAACGAGATGAAACCCACAAGTATCGTGACGCTGAAGATCCTGCTGGCATGCCTTGCATGGATGGCACCCGCTGCCGCGCTGGCTCACCCGCATCTGCTGGATGTGCAGGAAAAAGTCGAAGTTGCCCCTGATGTCATGCTTGATGATCTGCGCAAGGCACAGGTCATCTTCGTTGGTGAACTCCATGACAACCATGGCCACCACCAGGCTCAACTTTCCATCATCGATGCTCTCGATAATGACGAAAGACCCCTGGCGATCGGTCTGGAGATGTTTCGCCGGGACAGCCAGGAAGATCTCGATGTCTGGACTTCCGGAAAAATATCCCTTGTGGAGTTCATGGAAGTCTATAGAGAGAACTGGGCCATGTGGCCTGCATACAGCCGGATATTCATGCATGCCCGTAATGAAAATTTGAAGATGGTTGGCCTGAATATCCCGAGCGCTATTACCAGGAAGGTCGCCAGAAACGGCTACAAATCATTATCGAATCAGGAACGCCTGCTGCTTGGCAATGTCCAGTGTGAGGTCAACCAGAGTTATGGCGAATTTATACGACAGGCCATGGGCGGCCATGGCGGCCACGGCAGCCAGTACCTCTATTTCTGCGAAGCACAATTGCTCTGGGACACCGTGATGGCCAGGAACCTGATTGACTTCCTCAAGGAAAACCCGGATTACCGGGTTGTGGTCATGGCCGGCAGCGGCCATGCCTGGAAATTCGGCATTCCCCGGCAGTTGGTCGAGCAGGCCGACATCAGCTATCGGGTGGTTCTCCCCGAGGTTGTCGGTCGTCTCGACCGTCGCAATGTCAATGTGAAGATTGCCGACTATTTGTGGCTGGACGAGGGGGATGATGGCTGGGTTTTTTAAAGTCGGGACGGGGGACGCGAAAATTTTAGTCTTTGGACGGTTCAGCCATCAAGAGTCGATTCTTTGGTGTGATATTTGCCGGAATGGTGTGCGTGTAGATACGGTAACCTTTACTTTTTAGTCGATTGGCCCGGCTGATATCTACCGCCATGGGGCCATCGACCCACCCATCCAGGTTGCCCTTGTCCGATTCATCCAGGTTGTGACAGCAGGGCAATACGGCAAGACGTGCTCCGGCAGTTGATGCCCGGTCCAGGACCAGGTCGGTGAGACCGCCGCAGGCGTGCACGGAGACGACCAGGTCGCGCGTTAAAAGCTGAAAGTCTGCCAGAGGCCTTGCTTCGAAAGTAATCCTCCCCTCCAGTTTTGGCCAACTCTTCACCAGTACCTCATGCAGTTTGCGGGCAGAGGCCGGGATCGATCGGTCTACTGCATAAGCCTCCGGCGAGGTGTCGTCGAGCAGCAGGAGCAGGGTCGCAGTCAAACCATGACCGCACGCCAGGTCGACGACGCGCCCGCCGCGAAACCGACGTCTTACCCGCCGGGCGACTTCCCACGCTTCAAAAAGTTCCTTGCGCGGCAGGCATCCGGCTTCGCAGACAGCTCGTCCCAGTTTGTCGAACAGGGTGTCGCCGGGGAAGAGAAACAGCTCCTTGTCAGTCAATCGGTTTTTCGAGGAAAGGTTCATAAAAGCAGGTGCGGGGTTAGGGGAACGAGGTACGGGGAAACAACAAAAAAGATTTAGGCATCTCGCGCCTCCCTGTTCCCTTGGCAGCCGATACAGAAGGTTGCTTCCGGCTGTGCTTTAAGTCTGGCGTAGCCGATCTCTTCTTCACATTCCATGCACAGCCCGTATGCATCGTTGTCGTATCGACGCAGGGCGGCTTCGATGCGCGTCAACCTGGTTCGGGCGGTGCGGCGGTTGGCCTGCACCATGCTCTGTTGCTGGATGGCATCCATGCGCGAGAGCCTGCCGATCGGTTCATCGAGACTGACCGGTTTGGCCCCGTCACGGGAGTCTTCGAGCTGCTTTTGCATCTCCTTGCGCAGTTTGAGCAAAGCCCGGTGCTGCTCGCTCAGTTGTTCTGCGGTCAACTCGTGCACGCTTGCTCCGACAGACTGTCGATGAAGTTGCCGATTGCCCTGGCACCCGCTTCCGGCTCGGCTAACAGGATAATATGCGGACCGGGAATCTGCTCCAGCTGCATTTGCGGAAGGTGTCTCTGGAGCCTGCCCGCAGCACGTTCAGGGACCAGGCGATCGTGACCGGCCTGAAGGTACAGGCACGGCCCGCTAAAGCCCGTTTCCGGCGGGGGCGGCAGTTCGGCAAGAATTTTCAGTCGCTGTGAGAGGACGGGCAGCCTGACGCTCGCCAGGGCTTTTTGAAAAAGGGCTACGGCCTTGCGATCCGCAGAACCAAGGCAGAACAAGCGGCAGGGCAGATTCGTCGCGAACAGTTTCAGAAGCAGGCCCTGGGGCAGGAGGCGGGCCACATCGAGCAGAAAGGGTTTCGGGTAGCGTTCAAAGGTTGCAACGAAAATGACCCCGGTCAGGTTTGCCGGGGGGACAGCGAGCAGCTGCAGACCGATCGGGCCGGAAAAGGACTCTGCGAGCATGACAAAGGGTTTGTCGCCTGGCAGCCGGGCCCTGGCAAAATCGATATGTTCCTGGAAGGACATGGGCTTGTCACCGGGGTAGCGTACGATTACCGGATCAATGGTTGCGGGGAGATGTTTAAGTAGCGGCTCGAAGACCAGGCCGGTGCCGTCGAGGCCGGGGAGCATGAATAGAGCTGTTTTTTGAGAGGTCATAGATGTTTATCTTTCCAAAAAACAAAAATTTGAAACGCAAAGGCGCAAAGGTGTGATTCAAGATGCAAAGAAAAAGTTTTTCAAAAAGGAATTAAAAACACTTTCTTTTAACTTTGCGTCTTTGCGTTAAATGTTTTTTTCGATTGTTGAAGTGCGGTGATGCTAAAACTTTCAACTGACATAGCCCAATTCAACGGTTCAGCCTGTCTTATGTGCTCTTACGTCGATAAAGGTCAGTTTTCAGACTCGATACCCGGTCAAGAAACAGCAACCCGTCGAGGTGGTCCATTTCGTGCTGGATGGCTACCGCTTCAAAATCGCTCGCCTCGATGACGCGAAGCTGGCCTTTGCGGTTGGTAAATTCTACGACAATATGCTCGGCCCTGGTGACATTGCCGGTGTAGTCAGGCACGCTCATACAGCCTTCGCGCATCGTCTTGCTGCCGGACCTTTCGATGATTTCCGGATTGACCATTTCGAGCAGGCCGTGATTGTTGTTCCTGCCGAGCTTGCTTTTGGAAACATCGACTACCACTACGCGTTGCAGTACGCCGATCTGCGGCGCGGCAACGCCCACCGAATGACCGGCATCGAGCATGGTGTCGACCAAGTCCTGGACGACCTCGACAAGGCTCTCGTCGATCTGCTCAACCGGATCGGCTACCTGTTTGAGAATCGGGTCAGGATAAACCCGGATGGGACGTACGGCCATGGTCAGAGTTCCACGGTCGGGATGCTGCGCACGTTGATGTCGACCTGCATCTCATCGCGGATCGGTGACAGCCAGTTGTCGACATCCTCCTCATCAACCCCGTCGGGCAGGGCAGCCTCGATGACCATCACGTAAACGGGCCGCTCCTCGGTGCCGACCAGCTTGGTGTTCAGGTCGGTGATGTTGACCTTTTTTTCACCAAGCACATTGGCTACCCGGTAAACGATCCCCGGTTTGTCGGAGCCGTAGACGGAGATCATGCAGATGTCGCCTTCGATATGTGAGCGAATCTCACCGCCCTGCTTGAGAACGCGCAAGGCAACTGACAGATCAGAATCTTCCAGGGGCTTGAAGGCGTCACCAAAGCTCGCCCGGTCGGTGAATTCCGGGTGGCCGAGAATCAGGATCATGGCGAACTGGCCACCGAGAATCGAGCAGCTCGAATCAGCAAGATTGCAGCCCTGCTTGAACAGAATCTCGGTCACCTGGGAGACGATCCCGGGGCGGTCACGGCCAACGATAGTCAGGGCGAAATGGTTCATGGCGGACTCCCTCTTTGACACAATGGTTGAATAACTTTATCTTTCTAGCATACATCTGCCAATAAACTCTACTTTTAGGTTCGAGGATTGAGACTCTTGGCACGCGGTTTTTGATTGTCCACGCACCGTACACCACGTACCCGAAACGGTTTGAGATATGTTGAATCCCAAGGATTTGAAGATTGATTACTACCGGGGCTCCGGGCCCGGCGGCCAGCACCGCAACACCAGCGAAACCGGGGTGCGCATCACCCATCTGCCCACGGGAATCGTCGCGACGGCCACCGAATCGCGTTCACGGCATATGAACCTGCAGCGTGCCACTGCGCGCCTTGAGGAGAGGCTCGCTGTCCGCCTGAAAAAGCGGCGCCCCAGAATCAAGACCCGCCCCGGCAAGGCCGTCATTGCCAGGCGCCTGGATGCCAAGCGCAAGCAGGGGGATAAGAAACGTGATCGCAAGAGACCCGATTGCTGATCAAAACTGAAAATAATAATTAAAAATATGACGATCCGCATTGATCAAATTTGATCAGCGTCCGCTGAAAAGATTGCCCCTCGAGGTCTTTGGTTTAGTAGATGAATCGGAGCAATAGTCCGCTGAGTAGAATGGTGCCCAACACCAGGCCGAGATAGAGATGCAGGCCGATACGGAGTTTTTGCGCGGTTTTTTCGATGAAAAGGGTCTTGTGCTGGACCCGGGTGGTCCAGACCGCGAAGACGATTGCCAGACCGGCAACCAGACCCTGGAGCAACGGCAGTTGTACCAGTTTGAAGGGTGGCAGCAGCAAGGTGGCGGTGATCATGCCGAGAATCCAGAAATGGCTGACACCCAACAACTGGTGCCCCGACATCCTGGCCGGCAGGACCTTGAAGCCGGCGCGCACGAGTTCCTCACGGTCGGGGATGGCCAGCAGCCAATAATGAGGGACCTGCCAGAGCACCATTAGCAGGGCCAGCGAGAGTGGCCGGGGGTCGAACGGATCACCCCCTGCAGCAACCCAGCCGATCAGGGGCGGCAGAGCGCCACAGGGGGTGCCGGCAATCACGGCCAGGGAAGATATCCGCTTCAGTGGCGTATAGACCGCCAGGTACCAGACGGTTGCAGCCAGGCCAAGCAGAGTGGCCGCGCTGCCAGAGGTGGCAAGCAGGACACCGAGTCCGCCGCTGGCCAAAAGCAGCCCCACCGTCGTGCCGGCTCCCGGTGCCAGGTCACCACAAGCGAGTGGCCGGTGGCAGGTGCGGCGCATCAGGGTGTCGGTGAAACGCTCCTGGACCTGGTTGAGGACCGAGCAGGCGGCGCTCAGCAGAAATATCCCCCAGACAACCCCCCAAAGCTTCAGCCAGGGCAGGTAAGGGCTCGCGGCCAGAGCCCCGGCCAGCGCCGAGAGCGCGACCATCGCTGAGAGCGGCAGGCGGACCAGGCGGCTCAGGGCCGTCAGGTTCGTCATGGTACTAGAGAAGGCATGCATTATTGGTTCTGTCGATCCGGGTCATGATTCGTCTGCCACAAAGACACTAAGGCTCAAAGAAAAATTTGCCGTTCCCGTAATAACACCAATCAGAGGACATCTTTGTGTCTTGAAGTCTTGGCGGCGAGTTAAGTTCCTCTGCGGCACAGCTTATTCCAACGTTTCCATCCAGCTTTGTATCGCCTTGATGTCATCATCGTTCAAACCCGGGTAGGGCGGCATTGCCGCCGGGTAGCCTTCGGAAATTTCTGCACCCGGCTCCCGGATAGCCCGGATCAGGTAGTCCGTGTCAGCCTGGACCCTGGCCGATTGACCATCCCTGGTAACGGGACGCTCGCTGCCGATCAGCCCTTTGAGACTCGGACCGACTTTGCGGGTGCCGTCGGTACTGTGGCAGCCGAGGCAGCCATTCTGCCCAGCCAGAGACTTGCCGCGCTCGACGGGGTCAGCCGGCGCAGCAGTCGTCTCTACCGGTTTGGCCGCCTCTTGTTTTGCAGGCTCCGGTTCCGGAGACGATTGAGCGGCCGGCTTTTCCTCTATTGCAGGTTCAGCCTGGGCCTCGCCGTCTTTTGATTCCATCAGGTAATCCAGGATCCCGGTCATGTCTTCTTCCGGAATGCGGCCGGCATAAGGGGGCATGGCCGGCGGGAAGCCTTCGACGATATCGGCATTCGGCTCAAGTATGGATTTCTCCAGATAAGCACGATCGGTTGTCAGAGTCTGTTTTGAACCGTCGGTTACAACATTTACCTGGCGGCCGCCGATCCCCTGGAAGGTCGGGCCGACCGACGGTGTGCCATCGACGGAGTGACAGCCGAGACAGCCGTGTTTCTGCAACAAGGCCTTGCCCGCTTCTGCCGCGACCGGCTTATCTTCGAGCCAGGCGGCAAACTCGGGCGCCGGGATCGCTTCCACGGTGGTGATCATGGCGGAGTGGGCGACGCCGCAATACTCGGCGCAGAACAGGTCGTAGCTGCCTGGTTCCTCGGCAACAAACCAGGCGTAGGTCTCCATCCCCGGCACGCAGTCGCGCTTGACTCGGAACGCCGGGACATAAAAGGCGTGCAATACGTCTACTGAGTTGAGCCTGACGTTTACCGGTTGCCCGACAGGGACATAAAGCTTGTCGGAGGTTTTGCCGTTCTCGTAGGTGAAGAGCCACGACCACATGCGCGCTGTTCCCTGGACCGGGATGGCATTGTCGGGAACTCGTCGTAGCGACAAGTAGCCTTCCCAGCCGTACCAGAACATGATACCGACCAGAATCGTTGGGACAACCGTCCAGGTGACTTCAAGCCAGACGTTGTGGTCCTTCTGACTGAGCGGCACAGGATACCGTTTGCGGTTGTAGCGCCAGCAAAGATAAACAGTGGCTATCGTGATGCCAAGAAGGGCGATGCCGCTGATGCCAAAGATGACATAGAAGACCTTGTCGACAGCTTCAGTGGTAGTGATCAAGGGTTGGGTGTTCACAGGCCCTCCTCAGCGGTAAAGAACATCAAAAAAGTTCAACCCGATAAAAATCGCCAGGATCGCCAGCGCCGCAAAGAGCGATAGCTTGAAAAGGCGGCTCTCATATTTCATATGCATGAAGACAGCCACGACCAGACCCGATTTAAGTATGGCAATGCCAAGGGCCACCCAGACATTCAATGCACCCAGGTCATATTGGGCCACAGCAATGGTTATTCCGGTGAGGGCCAGCAGGCCGATCCAGACAATCGTGAAGGTTTTATATGGGACGATATGGGCATGTTCTTCGGACATAACTACCTCATGTGAAAATCATATTTAACGCAAAGGCGCAAAGGCGCAGAGAAAGTCAAATTTCTAATTGTTTAAAAGCAAAGCGTTGGTGTTCTCTTTAGCTTTTTTGCGTCTTGAGTGAACGCAGCGAGCGGGCGATTAAAGATTTTTTTTCCGCGGCCCACGTACCGCGTACCTCGTTCCTTTCCCCTAATGCAAAATCAAATAGTAAAGCGGGAAAACAAAAATCCAGATCAGGTCAACCAGGTGCCAGTAGAGGCCGGCATTCTCGAGGATAACCCAGTCGTTGGCATTTACCTTGTCACACTTGATGAGGAACATGGCCCAGACCAGAATCAGGGCGCCGATAATCACGTGCAGACCGTGGAGACCGGTGGTCAGGTAATAGAGGTTGAAAAACATCATTTCACCGGGTTGCATCTCTTTCAGATGTGCCGAGCCAGGATAGATGCCGTGATTAATTTTGGCGCCCCATTCGAAATACTTGTTGATCATAAAGATGGCTGCACAGGCAACTGTACCGCTGAGTAGTCCAAGGCAGAGTCGCTTTGCACCCCGGCGCAGGGCGGTGATCGAAATAGCAACAAAGAGGCTGCTGGTCAGGAGTACCAGAGTGTTGGCTCCGCCAAACCACACGTTGAGCTCTTTGCCGGCAGAAATGAATTCCTGGGGATAACGTGCCAAGTAGACTGCGTAGAGGAGAAAGAGCCCGCCAAAGAGCAAAACCTCGGTGAAGAGAAAGAGCCACATGCCGAACTTGGCGCCGGTATAGTCCTTGTGCACATGCCCGCTCATAGTATGCCTGCCTTCTTGAAATCGTAGGGGCCGTGGGTGACGATCGGGTCCTCTTCACCGAAATTCTCAGTTGGTGGCGGCGAGGGTATTTGCCACTCGAGGCTGGCTCCGCCCCATGGATTGGCTCCGACCGGGTCTCCTTTGAAGATGCCGCGAAAGATGTTGACAAACATCAGAATCAGGCCAACCGCCAGAATCCATGAGCCGACGGTGGCAAGTTGGTTCAGACCGGTAAACTCGGGGACGTAGTCGTAATAGCGCCGCGGCATGCCCTGCATCCCGACGACCTTCATTGAGATGTAGAGGACGAGGAACCCGACAAAAATCACTGCCCAGGCGACAGTGGCGATGGTTTTGTCGTACATGCGGCCGTAGATTTTTGGAAGCCAATAGTGCATGGCGGCAAAGAAGGCCATGCCAGTGCCACCGAACATGACGAAATGGAAGTGGCCGACAACGAAGTAAGTGTCATGCACGTGTACATCTGCTGCTGCCGCACCAAGCACCAGTCCACTTAGTCCGCCAATAGTGAAGAGCAGGATAAACGACAGGGCATAGAGGAGCGGTGGATCGAGCAAGATTGAGCCTTCGTAAAGGGTCGCCAGCCAATTAAAGACCTTGATTGCCGATGGAATGGCGACAATGAAGGTCAAAAAGGAGAAGATCAAAACGGCCATGTCTGACATGCCGCTGGTGTACATATGGTGGGCCCATACCAGCGAACCGGCAAAGGCAATAGCTATACTCGAGACAACGATTGCCTTGTAGCCAAAGGCTGGCTTGCGAGAGAAGACCGGAACGATGTCGGAGACCACTCCCATGCCTGGCAGCACCATGATGTAGACTGCCGGGTGGGAGTAAATCCAGAACAGGTGCTGGAACATGATCGGATCGCCGCCCTGGGCCGGGTCAAAGAGGCCGGTGCCGAGGACCCGCTCGGCGAAGAGCATGGCAACGGTGATGCCGATGACCGGAGTGGCGAGAATCTGGATCCATGCGGTGGCATAGAGCGACCAGGTAAAGAGCGGGATGCGCATCCAGGTCATGCCTTCGGTTTTCAGCCGATGAATGGTGGTCACAAAATTGAGTCCGGTGAGGATCGACGAGAAACCGAGGAAGAAAACCGCGACTGCTGCCATTGAAACGTTCGTACTGGTCTGGGCCGAGAAGGGCACGTAGAAAGTCCAACCGGTGTCGGGTGGGCCGCCACCGGTGAACAGCGATCCGACGGCAAGGGCTGCGCCAGAAACATAAAGATACCAGGAGAAGAGGTTAAGCTTCGGGAAAGAGACATCGCGAGCGCCGATCTGGATCGGCATGATCAGGTTGCCGAAGGCCGCCGGGATACCCGGGATGATAAACAGGAAAATCATGATCACGCCATGCAGAGTAAACGCGGCGTTGTAGGTTTGAGGACCCATGATCGTTTCGCCGGGAGCAAAGAGCTCAAGGCGGATTAGCAGGCCGAGTAGCACTCCGACACAGAAAAAGATGGTGACGGACCAGAAGTAAAGCAGGCCAATGCGTTTGTGGTCGGTGGAGAATATCCAGCCAAAAATCCCCGGGTAGTTGGCTTCTCCGAAAAAGCCGCGATCGTTGGTTGCCGAGGTCGTTACATCACTCATAAATTCTTATCCTTTTTAGACTTTTTGCCGCCGAAGACCAGGTAGACTGCGAAAATGGCAAGGGTTGTCAGAATCGCTGTTGCCGAGACGCGCAAGATGTTGAAAACATAAGTCTTTTGCTCCGGGTCAAAGCTGAAACAGTATTGCACCATCTTGCGGATCGTGGTGCCGACCTGCCCCGATTTGGCTTCATACAGGGCCAAAGTCAGGTCCTTCGGTACCACGTGGGTGCCGTGAAGGTAGCGCACGATCATGCCGTCTGAGGAGACAACAAAAAATACGACGGGGTGCAGGAATTCAGTTCCGACCTTCTGGAAGCGGTAGCCGGCCGCATCTGTCAACTTGAGAATTGTGTCCATGTCACCGGTCAGGAAACGCCATGCCTGGTCCGGGTACTGGTTTTTCATCGCGGCATAGTAGGTGTCCCGGCTACGCTGGGCCAGCTCGGGTTGTTCCTTTGCATCGAAGCTGAACGAGATGACCTGGTAGTCAGCTCCGGCCTTGAGCTTGAGACCCGGCAAAACACGGGCCAGGTCGCCCTGCAGGAAATGGCAGACGTTGGGACAGCGGTAATAAACCGGGGCGATAATCGTCGGCATGGTGACCAGGTCGACCAACTTGACCGGCTTGCCCTGCTCATCGCGAAAGGTCAGGTCAAGGGGGATGCGGGTGCCGAGTTTTTCATCGAGACCAACCTTGGCTGTGCTGTCCTCGGTCTGGACCGGATGTACGTGCCCACCCGGTTCCACACTGGTCGCGGCATGATTTTTGTGCGTCATATCTGCCATGTCACCG
>CAVQRZ010000036.1:0-13371 GCA_963715335.1 uncultured delta proteobacterium | reverse complement strand
GGGAATTCCAGCACGGTGTCAGGCAGGTACTGGTAAGCGCTGCGCTGTGAAATCAGCCCCCCAACCAGGGCAGTACACGCAGAAAATAGAAGTAGTAGACAGCCCGGAAGAACCTGTTGCGAGGGGTGGCGAATTCCAGTATCGCTGCCCGCCCACCGGGTTTCAGAACACGGGCCATTTCAGCCAGACCCTTCTGGCGGTCAACCACGTTGCGGATGCCGAAAGCGATCGTGATGCCATCGAAGATGCCGTCCGGGTGCGGCATCGATTCACAGGGAGCATTGACCAGGACAATCCGGTCGCGATAGGGGGATTCGGCAATTTTCCTACGACCAAGCACGAGCATCCCCTGGGTAAAGTCGGAACCGACAATTTTGACACCCTGCGCTGTTTGTCGCCCGATCTCGAGAGCGACGTCACCAGTCCCCGTCGCGATATCCAGGACCCTGCCGTTTTCCGGCACAACCAGTTGACTGACTGCGAAGCGACGCCAGCGCTGGTCTATGCCTAACGACAGGAGCCGGTTCAGCAGGTCATAGCGTGGCGCGATCCGGTCGAACATATCGCGGATACCGCGACCTTTTTCGGTGAGTCTGGTCATTTTTTATCAAATCCTGTCAGTTGGAACCGCCGGTTATGTAACACGCTGACCGAGTTTCTGTCAGTAAAAATGTCGCATGAGTCCCTCCGGCAAGCATCAAAGCAGGAGAACCTTTACATAAGTGTAGCCATCATGTATTCCTCTGCATGCAGATTTCATCATCCTGCACACAAAGACGGACCCGCAACCTGGCCGCGAGGCGCAAATTTACGTCCATTACCGCAGACCTTGAACGACCCGTCAGGACAAGAGTGGCATCGTGACAGAAAAAACCAGGCAAATGCTGCCATTTTTAAGCCTCATCCTGGCCATGCTGCTGTGGGCCAGTTCTTTTGTCGCTCTGAAGCTGGCCTTCCGCGGCTACCACCCGATGCAGGTGATCTTCGGCAGAATGTTCATCGCCAGCCTCTGCTTCGTCGTCTTCATCCCGGCCTTTCGTAAAATCAAGTGGCGGCGACGCGATCTGAAATACCTGTTGATCATGGCCATCTGCGAACCCTGCCTCTACTTTATCTTCGAAGCCAGGGCCCTCGAACTGACCAGCGCCTCACAAGCCGGCATGATTACCGCAATGCTGCCGCTGCTGGTGGCAATCCTGGCATGGTGCGTCCTCAAGGAGAAGATTTCACAACGGACCTTGACCGGTTTCATCCTGGCGATCCTTGGTGCCTGCTGGCTGAGCCTTGCCGGCGAGACAACCGTGGACGCGCCCAACCCGCTACTCGGCAACGCCTGTGAATTCCTGGCAATGGTCTGTGCCGCTGGCTACACGGTTGCCCTGAAACATCTTTCCGATCATTACCCACCACTTTTCCTGACGGCCTTCCAGGCGTTTCTCGGCAGTGTCTTTTTCTTCCCTTTTCTGCTCGTGCCGGATATCGGCTTCCCGAGTCACCTGGAAAGGACCCCATTCCTGGCCGTCGTCTACCTTGGCACGTTCATCACTTTTGGTGCCTACGCCTGTTACAATTTCGGAGTCAGCAGAATTCCAGTGAGCCAGGCGGCGGGCTTTGTCAACCTGATCCCGGTCTTCGGGGTGCTGCTCGGCATCCTGATTCTTGGCGACAGGCTCAACCCTCAACAGTGGCTGGCTTGTGGGTTGGTTTTCTGTGGAGTGTGGATCAGCAGCAGACGCAAAGTCACGATCCTGCCGAGGCCGGCAATAACCTAAGCACTGGCAACGGCACCTCAACGCAAATCAGAATGGTGTGCGGGAAAAGTGCCTCTTCGTCGCATCCTGTAGTTTTGACACAGCCTGGAACGACTCCTTAAGGAGATCCTGCTCGGTCTTGCTGAGCGCGAAAGGGTCAAGGAAATGTGAGGGCGGGCGATCGGATTCGATCATGCTGATTTCATGTCTGAGCCTCAGGAAAACCAGAGCCTCGAAGGCCGCCCTGATATGCTCGGCGGTTTCCACGGCAAAGACATTCTGCGCCACCAGGGCCTGAAGTCGTCCCATGGTGGAGATCTCCTGGATGCCGCGTTCCAGGGCGAACATCCTGACGCAGTCGACGATGTAGACACAACCGCCGTACTTGACCGAGAGCATTCCGGCATTATCCCCATCCTTCTCCACAGAAAATCGCCCCAGCAAGCCAAGCGGAACCTTGTAGCGCAAGTCCAGGGTCATCATGTGATAGAGGAATCCCTGGTGTGTTTCGATCCCTCTGACAACCATGTCCCGCAGATCATGGGCCAGTTCAACATCACCCATCAAGGGGAGGAAATCGAAGAAGATCGATGAATTCCTGACATGGGTCGGCTCCGGGTCGAGCAGCCAGCTGTTGATGCGCTCCTGCCAGTCAACCAGTCGGCCGCGCCATTCGCTGTTGCGGGCCATAACATCACCTTCACAGAGCGGGTAGCCCACCCGGTCAAGTGCCATATTAAGCTTTTCGCTGAAAGGGACAAAAAATGCGTCCACTTCGCCCTGCCGTTCGTCAGGAAAATTCTCGAAGATAAATCCGTTGTCCTGATCTGGCTGCAACAGCATTTCGCGGCGCCCGGCGCTGCCCATAACCAGGAAGCAATGTCGGACACCGGGCATCTGCAGCCCTTCCGCAGTCATTTCATCAAGACACAACTGGTACACACGCCGGATGATCGCGTGATGGATATGCGACAGGATCTCCATGACCTCCGGAGTGCTACGGGTTTCCGACATCAGGGCACGGGCGACGCCCACTGTTTCCCGGCGAACTGATGCCAGCCCTTCAAAAGAGGTCTCTTCCCGGATACTCCCGAGCAGCAACAAAGCTTTCTGCGAACGGTACCTCATCAGATCCCGCGGCGTAACGATCCCGACGAGCTGGTTGCGGTCAACGATTGGTAGATGGTTGAGCCCGTGGCTGGTCATAAACGCCATGGCTTCATACATGTAGGTGTCGGGCGTCATGCTATGCGGCCGTGATCGCATGATGTTCCGTGCTCTCAGGGAGTGAACGTCGACATTCTCCGGAGCCAGGACCTTGGCGACCAGATCGCTGCCCGTGATGATACCGACCGGCTCATTTTCCGGATTGACGACCACCAGGAAACTTATACCATGCTCAGTCAGACGCCGTGCCACGGCGTTCACCGTTGTATCAGGTGTACAGGTGACCACGGGCGAAGACATAATCTCTGAAAGCCGTTTTTTGAAAGGGTAAGCCTCCATCTGCATCAGGGCGGCGCCGGAATGTTCGGAAACGATTTCCGAATAGAGCTTGCGGACCCTGGAAAGAACGCTGCGGGTAAAGAACCTACTCAGCTGCGGATACTCATTCTGCAGCTTCTGCAGAACCTCCGAAGGAATCAGGTAGCAAACCGTCGGCTTCACGGTACGGGCCCCGCCGGCATAAGGCTCCCCGGTGAAGACCGGAGACCCGCCAAACAGCTGCCCTTCCTTTCGATAATCGACCACCATGTCAATCCCGCCCGGCGAAAACAGGGTGATCGTCACCAGCCCTTCCTTGATCACATAAAGGTACCCGGTCGGCGGATCATTCTGCTGGAAGATATAGGCGTTAGCGGGGAATTTCTTTTGGATCGCGGCTTCTTTCAGCTCCTCGAATGCCGATTCGGGAAGCTGATCGAAAGGCTCGGTTTCCTGTAGATGTTTGATCAGCGGCATAGGTATTAACGTTGCGCAGGCTAACTCAAAAAACGATGTGTGGTGTCAAGTTCGGGGATAATTTATCATTAATCGCATGGACGGGCAAACGCTTTAGCCGTCGGCAGGAGATTTTTCGACGATTTATCAACGAGGATGGTTCTGAGCGACGTGCAGCCGAATCAGTGCAAGCTGACTGCGCCCGTCGCTCCAGGGATCAGGTCAAATCCCGCGGGATGTAGGGGGAATGCCACCCTAGCTTGGAGGAGACGATCCCACAAGTGTCGAGCAGTGGACTCAGGACCTGCTTTTGAATGACTTCGTTGTTGAGCCGGTATTCCGGGCCGACAACGCAGATTGCCCCATGCAGTTTGCCGCCGCTGCCAAACAGCGGGGCGGCTATACTGGCAATACCTTCTCCCAAGGCACCATTGTCCTGACTGTAACCGTGACTGCGAATTGCAGTAAACTGGCTTGCAGCTGGGCTGCCCGGTTCGGAGCCGGCCTTTCCCTGCCCCTTGTTGAAGGCCAGCAGGACCTGTCCGGCGGCGGTTGTCTCGAGAGGGAATCGTTTGCCGACCAGGGAAACGATCTTGACTTTCTGGGTAGTATCGATCATGTCCAGGAAAAGGACTTCCTTGCGACGTCGGACCGCGATATAGACGGCTTCATTGCAGCCTCTGGCCAAACGTTCCACAACAGGACGGGCATGCCTCAACAAGCCCATGCGTGACAGGAACTTCTGACCGATTTCATAGGCAGACAGCCCGAGACGGTACTTCCCGGACTGTTCCTCACGTTCGACATAACCACGATTTTCAAATGTCGCCAGAAGACGAAAAACGCTGGTCTTGTTCATGGCAAGCTTTTCACTGAGTTGGCTTATACGAACATCGTCATCAATCTCACTGAGAGCTTCCAGAACATCGAGGGCGTTTTCAACGGCTTGTATAGAATAAGATTCCTTATCTCTGGAGGGCACGGGTAACTCCTTATGGAATCGCAGAAAAATAACAAAACAAGGCTACGTCAAACAAAATAATACGCTGTTTTATTATTGTCAATGATTTGCTTAAAAAAGTTCCAAAAAGGCAAAGCAGAAGGGTGTAAAAAATCCCACTTATTGGGTGTTAAATTCCTTTAAAAAGGGATATAAAGCATTAAATAAGATATTTAGCAGACCCTTGGAACAAGCCTCTAGAATCGGAAAAATACCGTTCTAAAATATTAATAGTCGCTTCAGAGCTGCCGACCGGATGAGGGCTCAGGTGTTGAGTCGATTTATGATTGGCTGGTCTGCAGGGAGTATCGCGAAGTTTACCATTTCACGCGGATGAATCCAGCGGTGCTCCGCCACGCCCAGATCGCGCAGCGTATCTGTCAGGAGCTGACATTCGTAAGCCAGGATCAGGACCGGGCCCCAGTCGTAGCGGTGGAAGACGACGTCGTAGATACCAACGACCCGGACCTCGGCATCAAGCTCTTCGCGAATCTCCCGCCGCAGAGCTTCTTCGGGACTTTCGCCGGGGTCAACCTTGCCGCCCGGGAATTCCCAGAAACCTGGGTGAAGTGCGTCATCCGGACGCCTGGTTATCAGGACTTTCCCACCATCAAAGATCACGGCAGCCGTGACCAACAAGGGCATTCCGGTCTGCTCAGTGTTACGCTCGGCTTCCATACTGCTCACGATAACAGTTCATCGCAGACAAAGCCAATAATGATGCCGTAATTAATGATGTATTGAATCTTTTCATTTGCTTGCTGCAAGTCATCGATCATGATATTTTGTCGTGATTTTTTTCTCAACACAACCCTGCGCAGGAGTCAATCGTGTCCGTTTATGAGATCAAGCACCCCCTGGTTCGACACAAACTCGGCCTGATGCGCCGCAATGACGTGAGCACCAAGGATTTTCGCGCACTGGCTTCGGAGGTTGCGCGACTTTTGACCTACGAGGCGACCAGTGATATGGAGACGGAGCAAGAGACCGTCAATGGCTGGGCCGGGCAGGTCTCGGTTGACACGATCAAAGGCAAGAAGATCACCGTCGTACCAATTCTGCGTGCCGGGCTCGGCATGATGGACGGCGTCCTCGACCTGATTCCGAGCGCCAGGGTCAGCGTCATCGGCCTCTACCGCAATGAAGAGACCCTGGAGCCTGTCGCCTACTACAAAAAATTCACCAGCCAGATTGAAGATCGCATTGCCATGATACTCGATCCGATGCTGGCGACTGGCGGCAGCGTCATTGCAGCAATCGACATGCTCAAGGAGTCGGGCTGCAGAAAAATCAAGGGGCTGTTCCTGGTTGCGGCCCCGGAAGGCATTGCCGCCCTGCAAAAGAAACACCCGGATGTCGATATCTATGTCGCGGCAATTGACGAAAAACTCAACGAAGTCGGCTACATCCTGCCCGGCCTCGGCGATGCCGGAGACAAGATTTTCGGCACCAAGTAGCTAGCCCATAAAACAACGCGACGCCCACCCGGCTGTTACGAACCGGCATTCATAAAATTCAGGCCAGGAGAATATATAATGTCCGAGAAACTTCAGGAAAACCGATTTAGCCTCCACCCCAAGCAAATCCTAATTGGTGCCCAGATGCTCTTTGTCGCCTTTGGCGCGCTGGTCCTGGTTCCGCTGTTGACCGGGTTGAACGCCAACGTCGCGCTCTTTACCGCCGGTGCCGGCACGTTGCTGTTCCAGTTGGTCACGCGCGGCAAGGTCCCGGTGTTCCTGGCCTCGAGTTTCGCCTTTATCGCTCCGATCATCTACGGGGTGCAGCAGTGGGGTATCCCCGGCACGATGTGCGGCCTGGCTGCAGCCGGTCTGCTATACGTTGTTATCAGCATTGGCGTCAGGGTATTCGGCTCCGACATCCTGCATCGCATCCTGCCGCCGGTCGTAACCGGCCCGGTGATCATGGTCATCGGCCTGGTCCTGGCCCCGGTCGCCGTGCACATGGCTTCCGGCCGAACCGGTGACGGCGCTGCCTGGCTGGTCCCGCAGCCGAGCGCCTACATGATTGCCGGAGTGGCGTTGATCGTCACCGTCCTCGTCTCGCTGCTAGGGAAGGGTCTGTTCAGGCTGATCCCGATCCTCTGCGGCGTTGTCGCCGGCTACCTGGCTTCCCTGGGCCTCGATCTGATCGGAATTTCGAGTTCCATCCAGGCAACCTTTGACCCGGGGACCCTGCAGAACTGGACCGGACCGACGCTGGTTTCGATGCAGCCGGTTCTTGATGCGCCGTGGCTGGCCGTTCCGGACTTCACTCTGCCGACCTGGAACCTTGAAGCGATCCTCTTTATCGTACCGGTCGCAATTGCTCCGGCTATAGAACATTTCGGCGATATTCTGGCAATCGGCAGCATCACTGGCAAAGATTACGTCGACGACCCCGGGGTTGATAAGACCATGCTTGGCGACGGTCTCGCCACCAGCCTGGCCGCATGTCTCGGCGGGCCACCGAACACCACCTACTCCGAGGTCTCCGGCGCCGTGGCCCTGACCCGCTCCTTCAACCCGTTTACCATGACCTGGGCTGCCATCGCTGCAATCCTGCTGGCCTTCATCGGCAAGCTTGGCGGTTTCCTCAACACCATCCCGGTGCCGGTCATGGGCGGCATCATGATCCTGCTGTTCGGTGCCATAGCCGTGATCGGCATCAACACCCTGGTCAGGGCGGGCACTGACCTGATGCAGCCTCGCAACCTGACAATCGCCGCAGTCATCCTGGTATTCGGTATCGGCGGCATGAGCTTCGACCTGGCTGTCGTCAAGCTTGGTGGAATCGGTCTGGCCGGCATCATCGGTGTACTTCTGAATCTGATTCTGCCGCAAGCCAGACAGTAACGGTGTTGGGACATATCGCTGATCATGAGGTATCGCCTTTTGGGGATGCTTCAGGTTGCTGACAGGTGGAGTTTTATGAATTTTAGGGCAACAGATGGTTAATCTGTTGCCCTTTTTCCTTTCCTAGAAATAGCTTAAAAGCAAAACCGGCGGGTCGCGTCCCGCCCGACGCCATACTTTTTGTCCGGCAACAAAAGTATGCAAAAATGCCTTCTCCTTGCGGAGGGCATCTCCTTTGCCGGATGTTCTGTGACTGTCATAGAACCTCGCTTTGATGGGGATCCGGCCCTGTGTCAAAGGGCCTGACCTTTCTGTGTGATTTGCGCAGGGAAAAGCTAAAACAACCTCTACCGACGCAACCCTCCACGAAAGGAGAGGCTCTCAAGAGCCTCGGTTCCTGCGGGGGAAGCGTGGACACTGTGTCAGGAATAGACTTCTCTCAATTGAGGTTGCCGCCTTGCCGAACCAGACATGCCCAGCGCAGCGCAGGCCTTTTTCTGCTTACTCTTTTGGGCCAGCAAAAGAGTAAGGCGCAGTCGGGGGGCGCGACCCCCGGGTTTTGTTTTTGTCTTTGTTTTCCAGAGAACAACAGACAAAGGGCAACAGATGAACCATCTGTTGCCCTTCTAAACATCAAAGCTGAACTTTGTCAGCAGCTTGAACCCTCTTTTTTTCTGGGGTGCTTTCTGTCATTTGCCATAGATCAGGTCCTTGCACAATGAGAAAAGATGCAGCACCAACGTTTGACAGTCAAACATCCTGCCATCCTGAAAAAAATGTGTACAATATGAGTGTCTCGCGAGACCCTGCATATCGACGGCGACGTTGCGAGGTCCCGCCCTGGCTTTATCTTTTCCCCCGAAGGGCTTTATATCATGGAGAGATTTTCCGATCTGGCCATCATCGGTGGCGGCATAGTTGGTTGCGCCACAGCCCTGTCGATCGTTACGCGCAACCCTGGGCTAAAAATCACCCTGTTCGAAAAAGAATCGCACCTGGCCGGACATCAGACCGGGCACAACAGCGGTGTGATTCACGCCGGCCTTTACTACCGGCCCGGATCACTCAAGGCAACAACCTGCTGCAGCGGGCGAGAAGCGCTGTATCGTTTTTGTATTGAGCACGGCATTCCTCACCATCGTTGCGGCAAGGTCGTCGTCGCCGTGGACGAATCCGAACTGCCGGCACTCGAAGAGCTTGAGCGTCGTGGCCGTGCCAATGGCCTGGAGGGGTTACAGCGGCTTTCACCGGCAGAATTGAACGAGCGTGAACCGCACGTCAGTGGCATTGATGGCCTGTTCGTTCCGCAGACCGGTATTGTCGACTATGTGCAGGTCACCAGGAAAATGGCCGAAATTTTTCGCTCCCGCGGTGGAGATATTAACCTCGATACGCCGATCAGGAGGATTCTTAAAGAGAACGACAGCTACCTCCTCCAGTCCGGACACAACTCCTTCAGAACCGGTGCCCTGATCAACTGTGCCGGGCTTCACGCCGACCGGATCGCCCGGTTGGCCGGATTGCGTCCGCCAGTACAGATCGTCCCGTTCCGCGGCGAGTATTACCGGCTCAAAAAGGCAAGCAGCCGGCTGGTAAAACATCTCATCTACCCGGTGCCCAATCCACAGATGCCTTTTCTCGGCGTACATTTCACGCGCATGATCGACGATACGGTCGAAGCAGGACCAAACGCCGTACTGGCCATGCAGCGAGAAGGGTACCGGCGCAGAGATATTTCCCCCTCCGACCTGATAAGGACTCTGGCCTTCAGCGGATTCTGGAAGCTGTCTGCACGTTTCTGGCGGCTGGGGATTGAGGAATACGCGCGGTCTTTTTCAAAAGCCCTGTTCGTCAAGAGCCTGCAGCGCCTGATACCGGAGATCCGGTGCGACGACCTGGCACCGGGAGGGAGCGGCGTTCGTGCGCAGGCAGTTGACGACCAGGGACAACTGCTCGATGATTTTCACATCATCAGCGAAGGGCGCATGGTCCATGTCCTGAATGCCCCTTCCCCGGCGGCGACCGCCTCCCTGAGTATTGGCGAACAGATTGCTGACCGGTTCATGTCTCTGCCAAGCCGGTGATCTCGATTTCATGACATGCCCTGGGGATTTGTAACCGGCCGGGAAGATCATGTTAGAGTTTCTGCAGAGATCAAACCTTCAGCAGATGTACCGCACATGAGATGCAAGGATCGAAAGCCCTCACGATCTGTTCCGTAACCAGGCGCATCTGTTCTACATCCCCTACCCCTGCGAGGTCATCCAGAATCTGCTGTTTCATCGTGAGCTGGTTGATCGCGGTAGGCGTGACAACATCAGCGGCAGCAACATACCCCCACTCATCGACAACATAATGATGAACCAGCAGGCCACGCGGCGCTTCCTTTACGGCTGTACCGATCCCCCCTCGTGGTTGAATTGACTCCACACGCAAGGAGGCATCGTCCTCGGCACTTAATATTGTTTCTGTCAATTTCCGGGCCTGCTCAAGGGCCCAGCCGATTTCATTGACCTGGGCGATATTATTGGCATAGATATCGGTTGTCGTCGGTAAAGCGACTTGCGTACAACCTCTTGCAGTGGCCAAACGGGTCCTCGCCAGAGCCCCGACGATGAAAGGGCCGGCATCACCGCAGGAGGACTTGGCGTAAGACCCATCATCCGGCAGTTCTTGAAGGATCTGTCGATAATCTGAAGCCGGGAACGCCTGACCCTTGTCTGTCCAGAGACTGTTTCCACAGAGGGAGAAGCTGTCGGTCTGGCCGGTCGCCAGGGGAATCCCACGGACGGTTTTTGCAACGGGGAATCTGGCGGAGGAGATAAAATCCCCGGCATATGCTGGCCATTTCCGCTGCCAGGCTTCAAGATTCGCAGCCAGGCCCTGCAGCAGTTGGCGCTGCGGTCGGTAGATCACCCCACCGACAACCGGGTTAACCGGGTGGATGACCCGGCCACCGGCCAGTTCCTGAATCTGGTTGCCAAAAGCCTTCAATTCCAGGCCGGCAGCGGCGAGCGGGTTGCCTTTTTTAAGCAGCTCAACAATACTTACAGCACCACTGAAATCCGGCAGGATCAGGCAGAACAGGTGAAGGGCATGACTCTGCAGATGCCCACCGAGGAGCAGCAGCTCCCGTACGGCTTTTGCAAGGGGCGGAACCTCGATCCCCAGGGCCTGTTCGAGAGCTTCGAGAGACGTCAGCTTGTGCACTGCCGAACAAATCGCACAGATACGGCAGACCAGGTCAGCGACTTCATCAAATTTGCGGCCGACCACTATCTTTTCAAACAGACGTGGGGATTCCAGCATACGAACCCGTACGTCATCCAGCCTACCGTCTTTTAGAATCAGCTCAATCCGGCCATGACCCTCGACACGGGTCAATGGATCGATAATTACCTTGTTCATCGGCTGCCCCTGTCAAAGCGCGCAAGGCGCCTTTGGGCTTCCCGCTCCGACAGGCCCGTCTCGAGCAGCAACCGGAACATTTCTCCTTGATTGGCCTCGGCCACGTCACCACGGCACCCTTCGCAACCGACTCCGAGGCTGGGACAGCGGGCATGACATCCGGCAAATGTGACTGGCCCCAAACAGGGCTGTCCGGCCTCAATCAACAGGCAGCGGTTCTCGAGAATTCGGCACTCCATACAGACCGGCATGAGCTGCCGTCCCGGCCATCCGCCACACTCCAGTGAAGCCAGGGCCTCGAGCAGATCGTGCCGCTCGGGAGGGCACCCGTGAACCTGGCAATCGACCGTCACGAACCGATGTAACGGCTGGGGAGGGAATGTGTGCATGCCAGCCTGGGCCTGGCCGTAGACCTCATCGACAGCGTCGGCACGTTCTCCGGATACCAGGCAATTGACACCTCCACTTATGGCACAACTGCCGACCGCAACCAGCAGATTGACCCGGCGACGCAAATCCAGGAGGCGTTCCAGTTCGGAAGGGGTCGATATGGAACCCTCAACCAGGGCCAGATCGATCGGCCCGGGCAAGTCGCGCGATGAGGAGGCCAGCGGGAATTCCTGGACCGCAATATGAGCCGAGAGCGCTGCCAGATGTTCCTCGCAATTCAGCAGCATCAACTGGCAGCCACTGCAGGAGGTGAAGCGGGTGAAGGCAATTTGAATCGGCGGCCGCAGCTTCATATGGCCCCCGGCATCAAGCGCAACTCGGCGAGCGAGAAGACCGGCCCGTCCCGGCAGATGTAACGGCCACCGGCCACACAATGGCAGCATTCGCCGATGCCACAGCGCATTCGCCTCTCAAGCGTGACCAGAATCCGGTTTTCCGGAATACCGGTTGCGGACAGTTCGTCCAGAATGCAGCCATACAGCGCCGGAGGACCGCATACGGCAGCGACGGTTTGCTGCGGCTCGAACCTCAGGTCATCCAGTAGTTCATTCACCAGACCAATCCGGCAGGCGACACCGCTGAAAGGCCCCTGCAGGTCAGCAGCAAAATCAACCGAGAACCTGAGTTCGATCTTTTTCGCCCGGGCCAGCTCGACCAGCTCTTCGCGAAACAGCAGAGCCTTTGGCTCACGTGAGCCGTAGAGCAGAACAATCCTGCCGCTTCGTTGCTCATCGGCAAGCAGGGCCATCAACAGTGAACGCAACGGCGCCATACCGAGGCCACCGGCAATCATCAGGACATCCCGTTCGGCAAACAGTTCCAGTTCAAAACCGTTACCAAAAGCGCCACGCAGTCCCAACCGGGCACCGGGGACCATGCGGTAGAGGGCATCCGTGACTCGCCCCACGCGCCGGATACACGATTCAATTCTCCCGTTCACCACCAGGTGACAGGTTGAAACCGGAAAGCTGCCGACCCCTGGCAGACTGACTTCGAAAAACTGCCCTGGGGCCACATTGAATGGCAGGTCCGGTACGAAGGTGAAAACGTGATTGTCCTCGACCATCGGGTGGACTCTCTCCAGCACGGCAGCAACAGGCTGCAACGAATCATACATCGGGCACCTCCGCCACGAGTTGCCCTGCAATCCTGTCCAGGTCAATATCGACCGGGCAGACAGTTCGACAGCGGCCGCATCCGACGCAGGAATCCTGGCCGCGCAAATCACCGAACCCCAGGCGTTTATGCTCCATACGGAAACACAGCCGTGCGGCGCGACCAGCCCGGAAATCGAAGCCGCCGGCAACCTGACCATGTTCGGCAAAGAAACAATTATCCCAGACCCGTTTTCGGCTCACTGAGCCGTCTGTTGTGACAACATCGACCAGATCGAAACAGTAGCAGGTCGGGCAGACCGCAGAGCAGGCGCCGCATGACAGGCAACGCTCGCCCTCTACGCTCCAGAGTCCTGAATGCCGGGTACTGTTCAATTGTTCCGGAGTGATCTTGCAACGTTTTTCTACCGGACTCTCCGGCCAAGGCAAATCTTTCTGCTCATTTACGCGGCCGCCAGCAGCCTTCAAGATAGCCCCTCCGGCATCGGAGAGCGCCCAGATCCGATCACTACTGATGAAGAGATCCCCGGCTATCGGCATCAGGGAGCGGTCGCAACGGCACTCAGCTCCGGCATCACATGGTGCACCGACCACGAAAATGCCGGCGCGTCTCCGCTGATAGATCGCGTCTTCTGCAAAGACCCGATCAAGATACCAGAGGGCCTGCATGTCGCAGAGAGGGACACCGGTTATCGCCAGGCATGATGGCTCGACAACTTCACGATACCGCCCGCCATGATAGTTCCAGACAGCATCTCCGTGAGGGAACAGCAGCTTTTTAACCGGCAGACGCGTAATCATCGCCCGGGGAAAGAAATCGTCTTCGACGGTTTGCAGCCGAGCAACACCGTCCT
>CAVQRZ010000035.1:0-15224 GCA_963715335.1 uncultured delta proteobacterium | reverse complement strand
CATCGCGGGTGCCTCTGCTTGGCAATTTCAAGCCGTTCGGCCAGTACGTGATGAACGATCTGCACGAAATTGGCGGCCTGCCGATGGTGATGAAAACCCTGCTGGATAACGGCTACCTGCATGGCGATTGCATTACGGTAACCGGCAAAACCATGGCAGAGAACCTGGCTGATGCTCCAGCGTGGCCGGAGGACCAGGACGTTTTCCATCATCCTCGCAAGCCATTCGCACCAGCCAGTCAGCACATCCGGGTTTTGCACGGCAACCTCGCTGAGGAGGGGTGCGTGATCAAGCTCAGCGGCAAGGAGATGACCCGTTTTGCCGGCCCGGCGCGGGTATTCAACCGGGAAGAAGAGGCGCTTGAGGCGATTCTCGGCGGTGCGATCCAGGCCGGTGACGTGATCGTGATCCGTTACGAGGGGCCGAAGGGCGGGCCCGGTATGCGGGAAATGCTCTCTCCCTCTGCGGCCTTGATGGGTGCCGGTCTCGGCAAGGATGTCGCGCTGGTGACTGACGGTCGTTTTTCCGGTGGGACCCACGGCATCATGATCGGCCACGTCGCCCCGGAAGCGCAGGTAGGTGGTGTGATTGCCCTGGTCGAGGAAGGTGATGAGGTCGAGATTGATCTTGCCTGTAGCGTGTTGAACCTGAAGGTTGATGAGCAGCAAATCGCGTCACGTCGATCACGCTGGCAGGCTCCGGAGCCGCGCTACCCGCGTGGGGTGTTGGCGAAATATGCCCAATTGGTTTCTTCGGCTTCGAAGGGGGCTGTGACCAGCTAGTTTTCTTGGATGATTTTGAGTGGCATGAGCGGGGCACTTCTTTGAAGTGCCCCTTAAATTTTTCTGTTCAATAAATTTTGCACTAAAACATTAAGTCAAAACCGGCGGGTCGTCCCGCCGGACGCCATACTTTTGTCCGGCAACAAAAGTATGCAAAAGTGCCTTCTCTTAGCAGAGAGCTATGGACGTTTGCCAGCTTTCCATGGTTTCCAGGAACAGCAGCGGAGACGAGCCGGCCCGTTGCATGGGGCCTCGCCGCACTGGTCTCAACATGGGGTGCAAGGATTACGCTGATGAGAGATCTTGTCACCGACAGTTACGAACCGGACTCTGGCTTTTCCGCAGAATCTTTCGGCAGGCTGAGCTGTTGCTTGTGTGGATGCACTCTCAGGCGTGCAACGGGGCCCCAACAAAATGGGGCTCCGCCGAGGTAATGTTGGTCGTCGGGAGGTCACTGGAAGTGGCTGTTTTGTTTGAGGATCAACTCAAGACTGGCGCATACATGCCCAGCGCAGCGCCAAGTTTTCTTTTGCTTCGTTTTCTTTGTCGCTACAAAGAAAATGACGTTGCTGTCGGGCAACCCCGACGGTTCTGATTTTGATTGGCTTTGTGTTTTTAATCGCATTTCCAAAAACATAAAACCAGAACCGGCGAGTCGCGTGCTGCCGGTTTCATATTTGCTTTTTTCGCCAGATTTAAAAGCCTTATGTAAAATTAAACAATTTCATCATTTGCCCGGGAAAATGATACATTTTACACCCTTAATTCTGGTCAACCGCCAAATATCAGGTAAATTCTAATAGTGGTTTTTTTCAGTAAACCTGTTGAACAACGAAAATAATATTTCTATCCCTTTAGCAGATATGAGGAGTTGCATCAATGGCAACGGATATACAAAAAACAACTAACGATCTGCTGGATATTGAAAATTCCGAATGGCGAGAATCCCTCGATTACGTTTTGCAGACCCAGGGCGAAGAGCGGGTTCGCGAGCTGCTGCGACTTTTACAGGTCAGAGCCCAGGAACAGGGCGTCAGTATCCCCTTTACCGCCAATACGCCCTACATCAACACCATCCCCCGAGACAAGCAGCCGATTTATCCCGGCAACCGTGAGATCGAACGGCGCATCAAGTCGATTATCCGCTGGAACGCCATGGCCATGGTGGTACGGGCCAACCGCGAGAAATCAGGGATCGGTGGCCATATTTCGACTTACGCCTCGGTCGCGACGCTCTGGGAGGTTGGTTTCAACCACTTCTGGCGCGGGCGGACCGACGATTTTCTCGGCGATATGGTCTATTTCCAGGGGCATGCGGCTCCAGGGGTCTACGCCCGCGCCTTCCTCGAGGGGCGTCTCACTAAAGAAGACCTGGAACGGTTCCGTAATGAGTTGGCGCCCGAAGGGGGACTCTCCTCATATCCTCACCCTTTCCTGATGCCGGAGTTCTGGGAGTTCCCCACAGTCTCCATGGGCTTGACTGCCCTCTCCGCGATCTATCAGGCGCGTTTCAACCATTACCTGGTTGATCGGGGGCTGCGCAAGTCGAGCGGGCGCAAGGTCTGGGCGATGCTCGGTGACGGCGAAATGGACGAACCAGAGTCTCTCGGCGCGATCACTTTGGCTTCACGGGAGAAACTCAACAACCTGATTTTTGTCGTCAACTGCAACCTGCAGCGCCTCGATGGCCCGGTGCGCGGTAACGGCAAGATCATCCAGGAGCTGGAAGCGGCTTTCCGTGGCGCCGGCTGGAATGTTGTCAAGGTTATCTGGGGCGATGACTGGGACCAGCTGCTGGAGAAGGACGAAACCGGGCTGCTGGTCAAGCGCATGGACGAGGTGCTTGACGGTGAGATGCAGCACTTCACCCTGAAGAAAGGGGACTATGTTCGCGAGCATTTTTTTGGTAAATATCCGGAATTGTTGAAGCTGGTTGAAAGCTACAGTGATGAACAACTCGGCCGCCTGACCCGCGGTGGCCATGATCCGGACAAGGTCTACGCCGCTTACAACGATGCGATTTCCCAAACGGAGATGCCCACAGTTATTCTGGCCCATACCATAAAAGGCTACGGCCTTGGCGAGGCAGGTGAGGGGAAGAACATCACCCACTCGCAAAAAAAGCTTAACGAGGACGAACTGAAGGAATTTCGTACCCGCTTCAATATCCCGGTCAGTGATGACGAGATCGCCGAGGCGCCCTTCTACCGCCCGGCAGAAGACAGCCCGGAGATGCAGTATCTTAAAGAACGACGCGCGGCGCTCGGTGGCTCACTGCCCAGGCGGTTCCCCGGCAACGACCCCATCGCCTGCCAGACCGATGGCTTGATCCGCGAGTACCTGGATGGTTCGGGCGATCGTGAACTGGCAACGACCATGGCCTACGTGCACATGCTGGCCAAGCTGCTGCGTGACCCGGAACTGGGCAAGCTGATCGTGCCGATCGTGCCAGACGAGGCCCGCACTTTCGGTATGGAGGCGCTCTTCCGTCAGGCCGGGATCTACAGCCACGTCGGCCAACTTTACGAGCCGGTCGACAAGGGCAGCCTGCTCCACTACAACGAGAAGAAGACCGGTGCGATCCTTGAAGAGGGTTTGAGCGAAGCCGGTTCCATGGCCAGCTTCATCGCCGCAGGCACCGCGCATTCCAACAACGGTGTCCAGACCATTCCCTTCTATACCTTCTACTCAATGTTCGGCTTCCAGCGGGTCGGTGACCTGATCTGGCAGGCCTGTGACAGCCGCGCCCGGGGTTTTCTGATCGGCGCAACCTCCGGTCGGACGACCCTTGCCGGGGAAGGGCTACAGCACCAGGACGGTCACAGTCATGTCCTGGCTCTGACATCGACCAGGATCAAGGCCTATGACCCGGCGTTTGCCTACGAGATGGCGGTGATCGTCCATGACGGCCTGACCCGCATGTACTGTCACCAGGAAGACCTGATCTACTACATCACGGTGATGAATGAGACTTACCTGATGCCGCCGATGCCGAAAGGCAAGGACGTTCGCGAGGGGATCGTCAGGGGGATGTACCGGTTCCGCCCGACAAGTCTGAAAAAGACCAAGGCGAAAGCCCACCTTCTGGGCAGCGGCGCAATTCTCAACGAGGCACTCAAGGCCCAGGTGTTGCTGGAGAAAAAATTCAAGATAGCTGCTGATGTGTGGAGCGTGACCAGCTACAAGGAGCTCTACACCGATGCGATTGAATGCGAACGCTGGAATCTCCTCAATTCGGGCAAGAAAGCCAGGGTTCCGTACCTGCAGCAGCTGCTGTCGAAAGAGCTGGGGGTTTTTGTCGCCGCATCGGATTACATGAAGGTTCTGCCGGCTTCGGTATCAAAATGGTTCCCCGGTCCGCTGCATTGCCTGGGGACGGACGGCTTCGGGCGCAGTGATGGCCGCGAAGAGTTACGGGACTTCTTCGAGGTCGATTACCGCTACATCGCGATTGCGGCCTTAAAGCAGCTGGCCGCGGCCGGCGAGATTGAGTCCGGCGTGGTGACCAAGGCGATCAAGGACCTCGATATCAACTCCGGGAAGCTGAATCCCCACAATGACTAGGGAATGACATGAAACACGAGATCAAAGTCCCCGAAGTGTCCGAGGGCGTAACCCAGGGAACCGTTGTCGATATTTCCGTTGCCGTCGGCGACACTGTCGAAGTCGATCAGACCCTGCTGGAGTTTGAAACCGACAAGGCGGTGATTGCCATCCCTTCGCCGCAGGAAGGCAAGGTTGCCGAGATCAAGGTCGCCGTGGGTGACAGCGTGGCGATCGGCGCCGTGATCATGCTGCTCGAATCGGCGGCATCGCCGGCCGACGAGGCTCCGATTCCTGTGCCGCAGGCGGAACAGGAGGTGCCGGAGGCAGAAGAAAAGCCCTCACCTCCTGTAGCGGCAGTAAAGAAAGCCACACCGGCGAAAAAGGTTGCCGCCCCTGATCCGCCGTCTGCTGCCACCGACCAGATTGATCTTAAGACGGTTCGGCGCGGTGACCGGGTTGCTCCGGCCGCGCCATCGGTGCGCCGCCTGGCGCGCGACCTTGGCGTCGATATCTACCAGGTCCAGGGCACCGGCCCGGGTGGGAGGATCAGTGAAAAAGACGTTCGCGGCTTCGTCAAAGTGACCATGCAGCGGATTACCGGCGGTGGCCCTCTGCCTGCCGTGCATGGCGAATTTCCCGGTCTGCATGCCCAGCGACCGCTGCCCGATTTCAGCCGGTGGGGTGAGATATCAAGGGAGCCGCTGTCCCGGGTCCGGGAGCTGACGGCTGACGCCATGGGCTACGCCTGGTCGACGATTCCGATGGTTACCCAGTACGATAGCGCCCAGGTTACCGAAATCGAGGCCTTCCGCCAGGAATACAACCGTCGTGCAATCAGCGAGAACCGCTTGACGATGACGGCCATCCTGGTCAAGGTCTGTGCCGCCGCTTTGAAGGCCTTCCCACGGTTCAACAGCAGCCTGGACCTGGCCAGCAAGGAGCTGGTTCTCAAGCAGTACATCCACATCGGGGTCGCCGTCGACACGCCGGTCGGCCTGCTGGTCCCGGTGATCCGCGATGCTGACCGGAAAGGGATCGAAACGCTGGCTCTCGAGTTGAACGAAATCGCTGAGAAAACTCGCGAGCGCAAGATCGGGCCAGACGTCATGGAGGGCGGTACCTTTACGATCAGCAACCTCGGTGGCGTCGGCGGAACGGCCTTCACTCCGATCGTCTACGCACCCCAGGTCGCCATTCTTGGCGTCTCGACGGCGACATTGCAGCCGGAGTGGGATGGAGAACAGTTCGTTCCCCGTCTGCTCATGCCCCTTTCGCTGACCTATGACCACCGCGTTATTGACGGTGCCGACGGCGCCCGCTTCCTGCGCTGGATCTGTGAAGCCCTCGACAACCCCCTGCAACTTGTCATGAAAGGATAGCCATGAGCCAGAGCAGCGAGATCCCTGAAAAGGCCCAGCTGGTTATCATCGGTGCCGGTCCGGGCGGTTATGCCGCCGCATTCAGAGCTGTTGAGCTGGGCAGGCAGGTCACACTGATCGACCCCGAAGCGAACCCGGGCGGCGTCTGCCTGCATCGGGGCTGCATCCCATCCAAGGCGCTGCTGCACGTCGCCAAGCTGGTCACCGAGGCCGAGGAATCAGCGGATATCGGTGTCACCTTTGCCAAACCCAAGATCGACCTGGCCAGGGTGCGCCACTGGAAGGATGAGGTCGTCGGTAAGCTGACCGGGGGACTCGGCAGTAAAGTTGAGAAGCTGAAGATCACCTACGTTCGTGGCCTGGCAAAGTTCAAGGACGCCAACACACTGACGGTGACAACCGTGGCCGGCGAAACCGGCGAAATGACCTTCGAACAGGCGATTCTCGCGACGGGGTCGAGGCCGATCATGCTGCCAGGACTTGATGCCGACGGCTCAAAAATCATCGATTCCACAGGGGCTCTGGAATTGACTGACCTGCCGTCTTCGCTGCTGGTGATCGGCGGCGGTTACATCGGTCTGGAGCTTGGTTCAGTCTATGCCGCACTGGGCAGCAAGGTTTCGGTCGTGGAAATGACCGACGGTTTGCTGCCGGGTTGCGATCGCGATCTGGTTTCGATCCTCAAGCGGCGTCTGGACAGGAAATTTGCATCGATTAAGCTGAACACGAGAGTCGAGGAGGTCAAAGAGCAGAAGAACGGGGTTATGGTGACCATGACCGACAACAAAAAAGAAACGACGAAAAAGCGCTTTGACAAAGTCCTGGTCGCCATCGGCCGCAAGCCCAACACGGAAAAACTCGGCCTCGACAAAACCTCGATCAAGCTCGACGAGAAAGGCTTTGTCGAAGTTGACAGCCAGATGTGCACCGCCGAATCTCACATCTTTGCCATCGGCGATATCGCCGGTGAACCGATGCTGGCACACAAGGCCTACGGTGAAGCCAACGTTGCCGCCGAAGCCGCCGCCGGCAGGACGGCGGTGTTCGATCCCCGCGCGATCCCGGCCGTGGTCTTTACGGACCCGGAAATCGCCTGGTGCGGACTGACCGAGACCGAGGCCCGTGAGCGCAAGATCAAGGTCAAAACCGCCAAGCTGCCATGGCGCGGCAACGGCCGTACTCTGACGCTTGGCCGTGACGACGGCATGACCAAACTGGTCGTCGATCCCGAGACGGACCGTGTCCTCGGTGTCGCCGTCGCCGGCCCCGGGGCCGGTGAACTGATTGCCGAAGGGGTCCTGGCAATGGAAATGGCCGCCGTGAGCGAGGACCTGCGTAAATCGATCCACCCGCATCCGACCTTGTCCGAAACGCTTTACGATGCTGCTGAAATGCTCTTTAAAAAGTGATGCGTATAAGTGCTGATCAGCACTGCCGCAGGACCATGAAAATTATAGCCGACGATAAAATCCCTTACCTGAAGGGGGCGCTCGAACCCTTCGCGGAGGTAGTCTACCTGCCGGGAGCAGAGACGTGTCCTGAGATTGTCAGAGATGTCGATGCCCTGATCACCAGGACCCGGACAATCTGCGACGAAAGACTGCTCAAAGGCTCTTCTGTAAAATACATAGCCTCGGCAACCATCGGGACTGACCACATCGATACGGAATACTGCAGAAAGCAGGGTATAGCGTGGAGTAATGCTCCGGGATGCAATGCCGGGGGGGTCTGCCAGTACGTGGCCGCGGCCCTGTTTGCTTATGCGCAAAAAAAACGCTTGAAGCTACGCGACCTCGCCATCGGGATTGTCGGTATCGGGCATGTTGGAGAAAAGGTGGCAGCACTGTGCCATGCCATAGGCATGAAAGTCTTGCTCAACGACCCGCCCAGGCAAAGGGCCGAAGGGGAGGGAATTTTTACGGGCCTTGACCGGATACAGAAAAATGCCGACATTATTTCGTTTCATGTCCCCTTGAATTCAGCGGGTGAATTCGCCACCAGACACATGGTTGAGGACGGCTTCTTGAAAGGACTGGGGAGAACCCCCCTCCTTATCAATTCATGCCGAGGAGAGGTCTTTGATACCGGGGCGGTCAAAAGGGCCATCGATTCCGGAGCTCTCTCGGGAGTTGTCCTCGACTGTTGGGAAGGTGAACCTGAGATCGATCTGGAACTGCTTGAAAAAGCGGATATCGGCACACCCCATATTGCCGGCTATTCTAAAGACGGCAAGGCAAACGGCACGATGATCAGTGTCAGGGCCATCAGCCGGTTTTTCAGTCTGGGGATCGATGACTGGGAACCTACCGCGGAGGGATTGCAGGAGCCAACGGGCATTCAGCTTGATGGGCACAATAAGGATGAAGAGATCGTTCTGGCAGAAGCCGTTCTGGCAATTTATGACATCCTAGCGGATGACCGAAGTCTCAGAGCAGCCCCTGGATCTTTTGAACACCTCAGGGACCAATACCCATTCAGGAGGGAATTTCAGAACTATCGTATCGGGGCACGAAACATCCATCAGACCACCTTGTCCGCTTTGGAAAGGATAGGGTTGCGAATTCCTGGGCGTCAGATCTGAACAGCGGTGGACAAGTGAGTTTTTCCCGCCGCAGCCAAGAAAGGTGATCTTTAGTCGCGATTCTTTGACCAAAGTCATATCTCTTAACCTGATTTTACGGTATCCTCGATACACTATGAAGACGTTATTCAACCTCCACAATGCAAGCCACTGGCGACAACTGATCCAGTGGCTTTTCTTCGGCTGGTGCCTCTTCCTCGGCATCCAGTTCGGCCTGTTCGTGCGTCATTTCGAGTCGAAGGGGATGTCGGGATATTATCCGCGCCCACCAGGAGTTGAGGGCTTTCTGCCGATCGGTTCGCTGATGAGCCTCAAGACCTGGCTGCTTACCGGGCATTTTGATCCGGTCCATCCGGCGGCGCTGGTGCTGTTTCTCACCTTCCTGACGATGGCGCTGCTGGCGAAGAAATCCTTCTGTTCCTTTGTCTGCCCGGTGGGGACCTTCTCGGAGGTGACCTGGAAGCTTGGTCGTAAATTGTTCGGCCGTAATCTGCGCATCTGGAGAGGGCTCGATCTGGTCCTGCAGTTCATCAAGTACGCGCTGCTGCTGTTTTTCGTCAAACTGATCCTGGTCGACATGCCGGCCGTTGTGCTCAAGGAATATCTCGCAGCACCTTACTGGGCGATTGCCGATGTCAAAATGTTGCATTTCTTTACCCGGATGTCGACTACCAGCCTGCTCGTCATAAGCGTCCTGTCGTTATTGTCGGTTGCCTACAGGAATTTCTGGTGCCGTTACCTCTGCCCCTATGGCGCCCTGCTTGGCCTGCTCAGCATGCTCAGCCCATTTAAAATCACCCGTCGCGAAGAGACGTGCATCAATTGCGGGGCTTGCAGCCGCGCTTGTCCCCAGATGATCGATGTACAGCACAAAGTCCGGGTGTCCTCACCGGAATGTACCGGTTGCCTGACCTGCGTCGGCAACTGTCCGGAGCGGGGTGCCCTGGATATGGCGCTCATTAAAAAACCTGTCCCGGGGATCGCCTTCATTGTGGTTGTTTTGCTGCTGTTTGGCAGCGGAGTGCTGACCGGCATGCTCACTGAGCATTGGCAGACCAGCTTGACCTACGGTGATTACCAGCGCCTGGTGCCGATGGCATCACGTCTGGGGCATTGATCCGCCCCCGCGCCACGACAGTCATGAAGTGACCGTCATCAATTGTCGAAATTATCTTGTCGGGACAAGGGTCAGGTCAAACATCCCTTCACCGGCGTCTTTGGCCGGATAGTGTTGGGTAATGAGGGTTGTATAGCCACCACTTGAGACCTTGATGTGGACATGCGGCCGCCCGGTGCCATAGTTCGGTGGGACATGGCTGAGCAGATAGTAGCTCCCGTTCCCGGCGCTGAACAAGGTCGCACGCCAATCGTCGCCGTAGTGCCCTTGCGGGCCAGCCATCCAGACTTCGATTCTGGCGCCGGCAATCGGCATGCAGTCTGCTGCGGACCTGACTGTTCCCATCAGCAGGTAGCCGGCGCCGATCTGATTGCGTTCAGGAGCTCCCTGAACGTATAGGGGGCCCATTTCATCTTCCGCCGTTGGTTGGCAGGCGTAGGCGGGCATCTCCGCATTGATGACCTCAGAATTGGCGCAAAGACTTGTCAGTAGCAGGAATGTAAAGAGTAGCCGAATCATGGTTTGGCCTTCAGGGTAGCGGAATGAATTCTGTTTCTCCCGGGACCTTTGGAAACGCCCCTTCCTGCCAGTCCCGCTTCGCCTGCTCGATCAACTCCTTGCGGCTGGAGACCAGGTTCCACCAGATCGTGCGCTTGCCAAGCGGTGCTCCGCCAATAATGACCAACCTGCTGTCTTCACCGGCCACGATCTCGATTCCCGGAGAGTTGTCAAAGATCACCATGGAGTGTCGTGGCAGAGGAGTTTCGCCACTTTGCAGTGCACCTGCTACCAGGTAAACGGCTTTCTCCTCGACATTTTCCGGCAGAACGATTTTTGCTCCGGCTTTGAGATTAACCTCGACATAAAGCGTCCGGGACCAGGTCCTGACTGGCGAGGTAAGACCGAAGGCTTCGCCGATCATGACTCTGATCGATCGCTCTGCATCCGTAGTTTCCGGCAACTCTGTCTTATCGTAATGAAAAAACGCCGGGTCGGACTCCTCGTCTTCAGCCGGCAGGGCGACCCAGAGCTGCAGGGCATGCACCGTGTGGCCTGCCGAACGCACCTCCGGCGGGGTGCGTTCGGAGTGCGCAATGCCACGACCCGCGGTCATCCAGTTAATGGCTTTGGGTCGGATTGGCTGGACGGAACCAAGGCTGTCCCGGTGCAGAATCTCACCCTCGAAGAGGTAGGTGATGGTGGCCAGACCGATGTGCGGATGGGGACGGACGTCTATCCCCTTGCCGGGTTCGAACCAGGCCGGGCCGAGGTGATCGAAGAACACGAAGGGGCCGACCGCCCTGACGGCCGTGGCTGGTAAAAGGCGCCGCACCGAGAAGCCGCCGAGGTCTTTCTCTACCGGCTCCAGAATGTATCGGATCGAAGAGCATGGGGCCATGGTGCAGGCGCAGCTGTCCGATTGGTCCAATAGATCGCTCATCGCCAACTCCTTCTTGATATTAGCCCTTCACGGGGCATTAAGCCTGGCTAGGCGTTCCAGCCACCGTCAACGTTGATGGTGGCGCCGGTGATGTAGCTGGCGCCAGGGCCGGCTAGGAATGCAACCAGGGCAGCCACCTCGTCAGGCTGGCCGTACCTGCCCAGTGCCGTGTTGCTGCACATGTGATCGGCGTTGGGACCGTCCGCCGGATTCATGACGGTATCGATCGGTCCAGGTTGCACATCGTTGACCAGAATGTTCCTGGCCCCGAGGTCCTTGGCCCAGCTGCGGGTCAGCCCGGCCAGGGCAAACTTCGATGCGTTGTAAGCGCTGAGGCCCGCCGCGCTGGCCCGTTCGCCGAGGACGCTGCCGATGTTGATGATTCGGCCGCCGTCGGGCATGACTTTCAGGGCCGCCTGGGTCATGGTAAAGATGGCATCGACGTTGATGGTCATAATGCGTCTGTATTCAGCCTCGTCAATCGTGCCGATCATGCCAACGGAAAAGGTCCCGGCGTTATTGACCAGGATGTCGATGCCACCGAGGTTGGCCGCGATCTGTTCGACGATTTGCGGCAGAGACCCGGGCTCTGCGGCATCGGCATGGTAGGCCCGGACTTTGACTCCGAGGGTCTCAAGTTCCTTGACCAGTGCCGCGGCGGCGTCAGCCGAAGCACTGTAAGTTATGGCGACATTGGCCCCGGCAGTGGCCAGGTGACGGGCCGATGCTGCTCCGATCCCCCGTGTCCCGCCGGTCACCAGGGCATTTTTGCCTTTAAGTGTTTTCATCAGTTTTTCTCCTTCTATGGTTTGTTTTCAAACCCCTCGCTAAAGTCTAAACCTGTTCGGCAACAGTTCAACTTATAATCCTGCAAAAGAGACTGATTGGCAATTTATCCCGATCCGGAAAGCCTGGCCGCATCGACTGCTGTTGCACGCGTCAACGGCTACCTCGGTTGCAACGGTCAGCCCGAGGAGCTTGAGAAGGAATTGACCAAGCTGGGACTGTCCCGACAGATGCAGGAACTCCTGGTGGAGCATATGACGACAAGTTGTGACCGCTTTACCGGACTGACCTGTTCGGCTCCGAACTCGCCACAGTAAGCATTCCTCGTTTCGCCCGCTGTAACGACCTGAGCCGTGGCACTTATTTCCCCTGCTTCCGCTTCACCGTAATGGTTTCGCCGCCGACGCCATAGTTGTCGGTATCGATTTCATCAATGACGACGACGGTCGTTGCCGGACCGCGGTTGATGACATCCACCAATAGGTCGGTTACACCCTTGATCAGTGCAGCTTTCTGTTCTGATGTGACGGGCTCCTGCTCTCTTGTGATTCTGATGTTGACGTAAGGCATCTTATCTCTCCTTCTCCGGTTGTAGGTCAGCCTGTTCTTTCAGCGTTGAAACGATATCCACTTCGCTGTGCATTGTCTTGTGCACAGGGCAGCGTTCGGCAATTTCAAGAAGCCGTTGTCTCTGTGCTGCGTTGAGTTCTCCGATCAATTCGATTTCCCGTTCCATGCGGTCGATTTTGCCGTCGGTTGCCTCGCAATGCCCGCAGTCTTCGGCATGAATTTTCTTGTGCGTCAAACGGACCACGGCCCTGTCGAGCGGCAATTTTTTGTGCCGGGCATACATTTGCAACGTCATGCTGGTACAGGCGCCGAGTGCAGCCAGCAGGTAATCGTAAGGTGTCGGCCCGCGGTCCGTCCCACCGTCTTGAATTGGTTCATCGGCGATCATGGCGTGGCCCTTGGCAAAAAGTTCGGTGAAGAAGCCTGCATGTTCGGTGCTGGTCGTTACACGGTTGTCGAGGACAACATCGACGGCTTCCCGGTTTTCCGGGGTATCAATATAGCGGCGTCCCCAGGCGGCGATCATCATGCCGACGTAGAGCGAGTCCTGCTCTTCCAGGAGCAGGTGATCGGCATCATCGAGAGAGATAAAACTTTTCGGGTGCTTTGCCGCCTGGTAGATTTTTGCTGCATTGTCGATCGCCACGGTCGTGTCCCGGGGCGAATGCATGACCAGCAGAGCTGCTTTGAGGGCCTTAATGTGTGAATCGAGCTGCTGCATTTCCAGATCATCAAGGAATTGTTTCTTGATCGTGAAGGTTCGCCCGGCAAGGTTGACTTCGCCGGCACCTTTTCGCTCGATCTGTTCACGCGTCATATCGAAATGGCGCGCCACATGACCGGGATCATGTGGCGCACCTATCGTCACGACCGCTTTTAATGACGGAATGGCCTGGGCTGCCTGCAGGACCGCTGCACCACCCAGTGAGTGGCCGATAATAATCTGCGGGGCCTTGTATTGACTGGCCATGAATCCCGCTGCGGCAACCAGGTCAGCGACGTTGGTGGTGAAATTGGTGTCGGCAAAATCGCCTTCGCTTTGCCCCAGGCCGGTAAAGTCGAAACGGAGCACCGCAATCCGCTCGCGGTTCAGTGCCGCAGCGATGTTGACGGCGGCTTTGATATTCTTGGTGCAGGTAAAGCAGTGGGCGAACAGGGCGTAAGCAATCGGGGCCTCATCCCCGGGCAGGTCGAGTCGGGCGGCAAGATTTTCACCGCGACTGTTAGGGAAAGTGATCTGCTCTGATTTCATTTATAAACTCCTTGCGTTGAGATCTGGACGCTGTCGATTTGATCCTCAGGGTTTTGGCAGTGACCAGTCGTAATGAATAGCGAGCAGGCGAACGATGATCACTGTGCCCGCAGCGAGTAATGCCGCGGCAGGCAGGGCAACCCCGGCCATTTCCAATATAACCAACAGCGCCCCTCCGGCAAAACAGGCAGAAGCGTATATCTCGCGACGCAGGATCAGGGGAACCTGGTTGGCAAGCAGGTCGCGCAGGACGCCCCCTGCGGTGCCGGTCATCACGCCCATCAGGACGGCGCCCAAGGCCCCGAGTTGAAACTCCATTGCCTTGGTCGTGCCGATGACCACAAAAGTGCCAAGGCCGATGGCGTCGAAATAAAGCAGCGGTTTTTCGAAAAGTTTAAAACGCCTGCGGTTGATAAAGACAACCAGCGCTACGGTTATGGCGATATAGATATAAACTTCGTCCTGCAAGGAAAAAGGCGGGATGTCCCCCAGCAAAAGGTCGCGCAATGTGCCGCCGCCGACCGCGGTGACGGTACCGAGGACCAGCACACCGAACAGGTCCATGTGTTTGCGAACTCCGACCCAGGCTCCGGATGCGGCAAATGCGGCGGTGCCGATCAAGTCGAGAATGTAAATGATATCCATGGCTTCCTCTGCATTCAAGGATAACGTCTGAGGGCAAATAGACAACTGGTAAAATATAGGGAAAGGAGTAAGGGGAAAGTGGCAGGTGCATGTTGGCAAGGTTGGGATTGATGCCTGGGTACGTTTCAAGTACACTCCACGGAACGACTTGAGTTGTTCGATGGTCTGGAGCTGTCGGGCGAGTTGTGAATACAAATGTTGGAGTGAGTGAATGATTATAGGTTTTGCTGGTAAAGCGGCGACTGGAAAGACTACGGCCGCTCATCACCTGGTACCGCTGATGGACAAAGAATGCAGAATTATTCCGATGGCGATGGTCCTGCGCGACGAGGTGGAAGCCTTCCTGCGTGCGGTTGGCGCTGATGAATCGGTGCCGCTGGTCTATGGTGACCAGGACGACAAGGTGCGGGTCTTCTACGTCGATGAACAAAAAGCACTGCAGTACTGCCTGAAGTGGGCGGATTTTGTTGCTGATCACAGTGAGATACAGGATCGGGAAGGGCAGACAGCTGTAACCGTACGTCGCATTCTGCAGTGGTGGGGGACAGAATATCGTCGGACCGAGGATGCGGATTACTGGACCAAGGCCTGGAGTCGCAAGGTCGAGCAGCTCGACCTCAAGCAGCTCCATGTCCTGATCGACGACGTGCGCTTCGTGAATGAATTAAATGCCATCAAGGGGCACGGTGGTCTGATCATCAAAATTGAACGTCCCGGTTTCGATGGCGCGAACAACCATGCCAGCGAAACCTCGCTGGATGATTACGCCGCCTGGGACGGTACGATTGTCAATGACGGCAGCCTGGAAGAGTTCAAGGCCAAGATCAGGCAGTTCGCTGCTGCGCTGAGGAAATAGAAGTTTACAGCGTAAGAGACTCAATCACTGCAGGGGACGGGCGAATGCCCGTCCCCTGCAGTTTTTGAAGCGTTAGCCGTCTTGCTGTTGAGTAAAGAGACTTGAGCCGACCTGTGTAGTTGCCGACGTCCTGAAGAGTGGTAACATGAACTTAGAGGTTTCTCATGGTTGATTCAGTCTTCCCCGTTAGCGTGATTGAGGGCGGCCTTCTCGAAAAGTTGGCAACCGCTATTGCGAAAGACCGGGTCGTTCGGAGCCCAAGGTTGGGA
>CAVQRZ010000034.1:0-64790 GCA_963715335.1 uncultured delta proteobacterium | reverse complement strand
GATCTCGGCACATGGCACTGAAAACGGCGGGCCGTGGGTTTCATTCTGATCATAGTCGTAACTGATCAACAAGACCCGGCTGCCGACCGGCATCAAGCCAGCAAGATGTGCCGCGTACCGATCACGAAGGGCGGGCGGCAACGCCACCAATGAGCCACGATCGTAGGCTGCGCGAACATCGCCGAGGTCGGATGCCGTCAGCGTGAAAAAATCACCACAGTAGAGCTTGTAGCTTCGGTCAAGATAACAGGGCATCCCTGCAGAAGTCGTCCACTCCCCGTTTAAATGGTTTTCACTGACAAAGGCGTCGACCGCCAGGCGACTCAGCTCTATGCCGGTTACCTTGAGATCCCGGCCATGCAGCCAGCCCAGATCGGGACTCTTGCCACACAGGGGAACGAAGCATTGCGCCCCCGGCCCGACATCCAATGCAGCGTAAAATCTTTGCAGATAATGATGCGCTTGCTCTTTATGAAAACCGATGTCGCCAATTTCCCAGCGCCTGAGCCAGAATGTTTCGTCCATAGTATTTGTCTTTCCGTTACAGCAGGCTGTAATTGACGCCCTGCGCGACCAGTTTCGCAACCACCAGGTAACGCAGAAACTTGCCGAAGGCAACCAGCAGGAGGAACCGCCAGAAGCCGGTCTGCAAAACCCCGCTGGCCAGGCAGAGCGGATCGCCGAGGACCGGCAGCCAGGAAAACAGCAAAGCCCAGCTGCCATAACGGTTGAAAGATCTTGCCGCGCGCAACTGGTTTTCCTGGCTGATGCGCAACACGCGACGCACCAGGTAAGGACCGCCCCACAAGCCGATGGCATAGGTGGCCAGAGCGCCCAAGGTATTGCCGACCGTGGCCACTAAAACGACGATTGTCGGGTCGAAATGGTTGATCAGCAGAACGGCCAACAGCCATTCACTGCCGAGCGGCACCAGGGTTGATGCCAGGAAACTGAGCAGGAACAGCGCCGGATAACCATTTTCAAGCAGCCACGACTCCAAATGCGAGCATTCCTTTAACCGGGTAAATATGCCATTATGTAGTGAGTTGCCGACTTCATCATCTTGACACGAGAGGCATATGCTTCGAAACATTTTCATCATCTCATTGATCTTTTTTCCCGGCTTGCTGCTTACCGGCTGTGATGCCGGACCGGGGATCACACCGATCGACCGGAATTCTGTCATCCTTGCCTTCGGCGACAGTCTGACCCACGGCACCGGAGCTGCGGCAGAGCAATCCTACCCGGCGGTCCTGGGCCGGATGCTTGGGCAACGCATCGTCAACCTTGGGATCCCCGGCGAGGTGACCGCCGAAGGTCTCAAACGCTTGCCCGCGGTGCTGGACGAGTACAACCCGACACTGGTCATCCTCTGCCATGGCGGCAATGATTTCCTGCGCCGCCATAACCAGGAGGAGACGAAGCGCAACCTCGGCAGCATGATCGGCCTGATCCGCGAACGGGGTGCGGACATCATCCTGATCGGCGTACCGAAACTCGGCTTTGGTCTAGACGTGCCGGAATTCTACGCGGCCATTGCAGAACAGAACCAGGTGCCGTACGAGAGCAGCATTCTTCTCGAACTGCTCGGCGACAGCGACATGAAAAGCGACCCCATTCACCCCAACGCGACCGGTTATCGCCTGATGGCCGAGGCTGTTTATGAGGTGATAGGAGAGGCGCAACGGTAAGTAGAGCAGACCTTGACTGAGACGAAAGACATGTTCATCCCCTGCAGCCGCGAGGAGATGGCCCGGCGCGGCTGGGACGAGCTCGATGTGCTCTTCATAACCGGAGATGCCTACGTCGACCACCCGTCTTTCGGCACCCCCCTGCTGGCCCGCCTGCTCGAATCGGCAGGCTTCAGGGTCGGCATCATCGCCCAGCCCGCCTGGCAAAATCCCGAGAGCTGCAAAATCATGGGCCGACCAAGGCTGTTTGCCGCGATCTCCGCCGGGGCCATGGACTCGATGGTCAACCATTACACCGCGGCGAAAAAAGTCCGTAACGATGATGCCTACACGCCGGGCGGCCGCGCCGGGGCCCGGCCGAATCGTGCGGTCATCGCCTACACGGCGGCGGTCAAGGGCGCCTTCAAAGGGCTGCCGACCGTTATCGGCGGCATTGAAGCGAGCCTGCGGCGGTTGGCCCATTACGATTACTGGGACAACAAGGTCAGGCGCTCGATCCTGGTGGACAGTAAAGCGGACCTGCTGCTCTTCGGCATGGCGGAATCTGCCATAGTCAGCCTGGCCAGACGAATGCAGGCCGGCGAAACCATCGCAGAGATTTCCGATCTCCGCGGCACGGCATACCTCGCCAGGGAGCGCCCCGAAGAAGCCGTTGAACTGCCCGCTTACGAAAGTGTCGCCGACAGCACCGAAGCTTACAGCAGGGCTTTCAAGCTGGCCGCCGAGCAGGCCAACCCGTACAGCGGCAAAATTCTCGTGCAGCCTCATGCCGGGCGCCTGGTCGTGATCAACCCTCCGGCCATGCCCCTCGCAGAGGCAGAACTGGACCGGATCTACGCCCTGCCGTTTGTCAAACAGCCCCATCCGATGTACACGGAAACAATCCCGGCCTATGCACAGATCCGCTTCTCCATCACCAGCCACCGGGGCTGCGGCGGCGGATGCGCCTTCTGCGCCATCACCCATCACCAGGGCAAAGCCATCCAGTCACGTTCGGTCAAATCGATTGAGGATGAAGTTGACCGGCTGAGCCACCACCCGGAATTCCGCGGCACGATCACTGACGTCGGCGGTCCGACCGCAAACATGTATGCTCTGGGCTGCAGCAACCCGGAGGCGCGTGCAGCCTGTCGCCGGGAGAGCTGCCTTTACCCGCAGATCTGCAAACATTTTGATACCCGCGACAACCGGGCCGTAACGCTGTTGCGCAAGCTTCGCGAGAAACCGGCCGTCAAGCATCTGTTCGTCGCCTCGGGGATCCGCTTTGACCTGCTCGACAGGCAGCCGGATTATTTTGCCGACCTGCTCGAGCATCATGTCGGCGGCCTGCTGAAAGTGGCCCCCGAATCAACCAGCGCCAGCGTGACCAGGGTCATGCGCAAGCCTGGCCCGGAAGTTTTCAAAAAGTTTCTGCAGCGCTTTCGCCAGCAGAGCGGTGCGCACGGCAAGCAGCAGGCGGTTGTCCCGTACTTCATCAGCGCCCACCCCGGCTGCACCCTGGACGACATGATCGACGTTGCGCTCTTCCTCAAGGAAAACAACCTGCGCATCGAGCAGGTCCAGGAATTCACGCCGACGCCCGGCAGCCTTGCCACCTGCATCTATCACACCGGACGCGACCCCGATACGGGTAAAGCCGTTCACGTGCCGCGTGACCCGGTGGAAAAGGGCCTGCAAAAGGCGCTGCTCCTCTATCACCTCCCCGAACAGCGCCCGGCGGTCCTTGAAGCTTTGCGACGGACCGGCCGCGAAGCGGACCGCGCGCGACTGCTTGGCGCGAGCAAAGCTTTGACCAAAACACCCACGCGGGCCGAGGAAGGTTTCACGCAAGGGAGCGGTGAAACGAAAACGACGTGGCACATAAGCCTCCTGGTTAGGACCCCGCATACAAAAACACCCTGGATGGCATACGCCGTCCAGGGTGTTTTTTACCTTGCAGATGGTCTGGCCGCGCGGGCCGGAAGCATTACCTGCTCGCGGCAGCGGTCGGGGTTGCCGGACGCCCGGAGAAGCGACGGCCACGGTTGTGCTTGGTCCGACCCGGGTTCGCATTCCCCCCGGGCTGTTTCGCCCGGTATGGCTGTGCACTGGCGGCAGAGCTATCCGTGCTGATCGCGAAGCCTTCGATGGTGCGGCGTTCAATCGGACGACCGAGCGCTTTTTCGATAGCCCTCTCCATCGCCCGATCGTCAGCGGTCACCAGCGTAAAGGCGTCACCGCTACGGGCTGCGCGCCCGGTCCGGCCGATGCGATGGATATAGGCGTCGGTGGTGTTCGGCATATCGTAGTTGATGACATGCGAAACCTGGCTGACGTCGATGCCGCGGGCGGCGATGTCGGTCGCTACCAGGATCTGGTGGCTGCCGTCACGAAAGCCATCGAGGGCGGCCTGCCGGCGGTTCTGCGACAGGTTGCCCTGCAGCGAAGCCGCGCGGTAGCCCGTCTTGGCGAGTTTTTCGCCGAGGCGTTTGGCGCGATGCTTGGTGCGGGTGAAAACCAGCACCGAGCCGGTCCCGGTGTCTTTCAGAAGAGAGAACAACAGGTCCGTTTTGCGGGCTTCCTCGACCGGGTACAGCGCGTGGCTGACGGTTGTCGCGGGGGCAACAAGATCAACCTGGACGGTCTCCGGGTTGCGTAGCACCTCTTTGGACAGGTTGCGAATTTCCTGCGGCATGGTCGCCGAGAACAACAGGGTCTGGCGTTGTGCGGGCAGCTGCTTGAGCAGCCTGCGGATGTCCGGCAGGAATCCCATGTCGAACATCTGGTCGGCCTCGTCGAGGACCAGCACTTCGAGACGACTCAGATCGATAGTCTTCTGGTTGAGGTGGTCAAGCAGTCGGCCGGGACAGGCGATGACGATTTCGACACCCTTTTTCAGGCGGGCGATCTGCGGATTGATTCCCACGCCGCCGTAAACCGTAATGCTGCGCAGGCCGGTCTCGCGACCCAGCTCACTGATTGCGGTGTGGATCTGTTCTGCCAGCTCGCGGGTTGGCGCGACAACCAGGGCGCGCACATGACCGCGGCTGCCGTTCATCAGGCGATGCAGGATCGGTAGCGCAAAAGCCGCCGTCTTGCCGGTGCCGGTCTGGGCCAGGCCCATGACATCACGGCCGGCGAGAACCGGCGGAATGGCGCGAGCCTGGATCGGAGTCGGTGAAACATAACCGGCAGCCGTAACTCCGGCGGCAACCTTGGGATGGAAATTGAACTCTGTGAATTGCATATCTTCCTTGTACTTAAAACCCGTCGGGATTGAAGTGGACCGTGGCAGGGGAACAGGTCATCGTTGACGGGCTCAGGCGCTCTCGATAAAGTATGGCGCACAAAAAACGCCCCGAAACAGTCCGGGGCGTACGATAACTACGTTATAATCCTGGAACAGCATTCTGTTGTCGGCGGTACAAGCCATAAGAATTGACAACAGTTGACGGACAGTAGCAGGAATACCGCATGAATGTCAAGCAAACCCTTGCCACCCGTGCGGAATTCGTCTGCAAGCTCACGCACCAGCACCGAACAGGCTTGCAACCAGGGCCGGGCTTGCATATCCTGCAAAAGCGCAATCGCACTCAACGCACGGGCACTCAACATCGGTTTTTAACAAGGACAACAACATGGAACTCGACCTGACCCAGACCGAAGCCAGGGTCCTCGGCTGCCTGGTGGAAAAAGACCTTGCCACCCCCGAGTACTACCCTTTGACACTCAACGCCCTGACCAATGCCTGCAACCAGAAATCCAACCGCGACCCGATCATGCAAATGGCGGAAACCGACGTGGTCCGCGCTCTCGACAACCTGAGGCGCAAGCAGCTGGCCCATCAGTCCGCTGAAGGCGTGCGTGCCGCTAAGTATTGCCACAACCTGGATGGCCTGTTGCGACTTGACCCTGAGGAACAGGCCATTCTTGCCGAATTGCTGCTGCGCGGCCCGCAGACCGTCGGCGAACTGCGCACCCGTGCCGAGCGGATGTGTACCGTGGGCGACCTGCAAGCGGTCGAAGAGTTGCTGCAGCACCTTGCCGACCGGGAGGCACCGCTGGTCGTGCGCCTGCCGCGTCAGCCGGGACGCAAGGAACACCGGTATGCGCACCTGCTGGCCGGTGAGCCGGACATCGGGCAGGCCGCGCCCCCGACTCCGGAAGCCGCACGCATCCAGGTCCAGGCCGAAGACGACAGGCTTGCCAGACTTGCGTCAGAGGTTGCCGAACTGCGCAATGAGCTGGAAGAGGTTCGCCAGCAGTTTCGTAAATTCAGGGCCCAGTTCGAATAATCACCATGCCCTCGCTCGCAGTTCTTTATGATCCTGAATCAGACAAATGGCTGCGTTTCGGCAATCTGCTTGAAGAGATCGAAGTTCACGCGCTGGACAAGGTCTTGCCGACCATCGATTACCTCGACAAACGCGTCGAGGAAGAGGGCCTCTACGCCGCCGGCTTCGTCAGCTATGAGGCTGCGGCGGCATTTGATGACGCCCTGCGGACCAGGGCTCCGGAGGATTTCCCCCTTTTGCGCTTTGGTCTGTTTGCATCGCTTGAAGCGATCGAACTGCCGACACAGGAAAAAGCCCTGGAGCCGCTCTACTGGCAGGCGCCAGAAGACGCCGGAGAGTTTAACGCGAAAGTCGATAAAATTCATGCCGCCATAGCCTGCGGCGAAACCTACCAGGTCAACCTTACTTTTCCGCTGTCTGCTGAATTCAGTGGCGACCCATGGCAGTTTTTTCTCCAACTCGCCCGGGGTCAGGGAGCCGGCGGCGCAGGCTTCCTGCAGAGTACCCGCTGGGCGATCTGCTCGGTCTCACCGGAACTGTTCTTTGCCAGGCACGGCGAACAGCTGACGATGCGGCCCATGAAGGGGACCATGCGCCGTGGCCGAACTTCCGAAGAGGATGCCCTGCAAGCCATAGCCCTCGGCAAATCGGCCAAGAACCGGGCGGAAAACATCATGATCCTCGACATGGTGCGGAATGACCTGGGACGGCTGGCCCTGCCCGGAGAGGTCCGCACCGAGGCGATCTGCACCCTGGAAAAGTACCCCACGGTCTGGCAGATGACGTCCACGGCAACAGCTCGCAGCGAGGCCTCACTGGCGGAGATTTTTCGGGCGCTGTTCCCCTGTGCCTCAATCACCGGGGCACCAAAGGCGAAGACCATGGAGATCATCGCAGCCATCGAATCCGCACCGCGCGGCATCTACACCGGGGCCATCGGTTGGCTGAAACCGGGGCGGCAGGCCCGCTTCAACGTTGCCATCCGCACCGCGCTGTTCGACCGTCAGCACGGACGGGCCAGCTATGGTGTCGGGGCCGGTATCACCTGGGATTCAGTTGGCGATGACGAATACCGGGAATGCCTCGACAAGGCAGCCGTCCTGTCGCATCCGAACCGGGATTTCGCCCTGATCGAAACCTTGCGTTGGGCCCCTGGCAAGGGCTACTTTGTCCTGCCTGAGCATCTGGCGCGCCTGCAGGCTTCCGCAGAGTATTTCGGTTACCCCTGCTCACCCGAACGAGTCAACAGCACCCTGCAGAAGTTGGCCGAAGGCTTCCCTCCTGCACCGCAGAGAGTCAGGCTCTTGCTGCATTCGGACGGGCGCCTGGAAGGAACATGCACGCCGCTTGACGTGGTCCCGCCCGCCTCACTAAAACTACGCTTCGCACGGCACGCTGTTGATTCACAAGCTATCCTGCTCTTCCACAAGACCACCCGACGCGAGATTTACGAAAGCTCGCTGGCCGGCTTGGATGATGCTGATGAAGTCGTGCTCTGGAACGAACGGGGAGAGGTAACTGAATGCAGCACGGCTAACCTGATCGTTGAAAAAAATGGCACGCTGGTTACACCGCCGGTGACATGCGGCCTGTTGCCGGGGACTTATCGCGGATTTCTGCTCCGGCGCGGGGTAATCAAGGAAGAGCTTGTCAGCAGAGAAGACCTGGGGAAATCGGCCCGTATCTACCTGGTCAATGCGGTCCGGAAATGGCGACGGGCGGAGCTTTTACCTGACTGAAAAGGCTGGCATAAAAACGGGCCGCGCAGAACTCTGCGCGGCCCGTTCAATTGATTGGTCAACAAGCTCAGGCTTTTTTAACGTTTGAAGCCTGTAGCCCCTTGGGGCCGTCTTCAACGTCGAAGGTGACGCGCTCACCCTCAGCCAGAGACTTGAAACCATCCCCCTGAATTGTGGAAAAATGAACGAAAACATCCGGCCCATTATCCTGGGAAATGAACCCGAACCCCTTAGCATCATTAAACCATTTCACAGTACCTTCAGCCATGCTGCGTCTCCTTTTTCTGCTCAAGCCTTTGAGCTCTGTTTGGGTGTATCCGGAGAGCCTGCCTGAAAACAAGAATACCGCACGGGCCCGACTGCCTGTGCGGTGCGACATCAAAGCTATCTGTTCAACTTGTTTTTCAAACCAAATAACCGGATACAGACTTCTGAGATATTTTCCTAATTAAACCAGCTATTCGGCCAATTGCAAGGGTTAAGTCCACAGGCTACGCGAGGACTCAGGCAAAACCGGAGATTTTTACTTCACCTATTGACCTCTTTTCTCCTTAACTTAAAATACGGATAAGCATATATTCCAGACGTTTGCCAAAATGCCCGCCAGACCAGATTGCAATCGGAGGAATTCGCGTGCGTCAACATCGGCAATTCAACAGGTTCGTTGACCAGTGGCTCACAGACTACAGTGCTCTCGGCAAGACGATCTATTGTCGCGCGGGCTGCGCCGGCTGCTGCCTGCTGGCAGTGCATGCGACGTTTCCCGAGGCGGTTCGGATCGCCGGCAAGCTCTCTCAAGCACAGACGACGCAATTATCGGCCTATATCAGTCGGCTGAAGCAAGTGCTCCAGACGGTGAATGATCTGCGAGGCTATCTCAAAAGTCATCGTCAATCTGTCGGCCCTTGCCCTTTTCTCGATGGCCAGAACAATTGCTCGATCTACGCGATCCGGCCTCTTTCCTGCCGGGCGCTGCTTTCGACACGGCCTGCAAGCTGGTGTACCGTCGATTTTTCCGAGCTGGACACATGGGACAAACATGCGTATGAAAGCAGTCTTGATCCGCAGGTCGTTGCCTGGCCGACCCATTTTGTTGCCGCCACACAGGACTTCGGGCGCGACATGGAAGACCAGTGGCTCGAGACCATGCAGCGGGAACAAGGCTGGGCACTATCGGGCAACCTTGCCGCTATGGTCTGGCTCGAGCAGAAGTATCAACTGAGCCAACGCGGCGTCGCCGCGGCACGGCAGGCCAGGAAGATCCTGGCCACAGAACGACTAGATCAAGAGTTCCTGCTGCGCATCTCCGGATCTTTGCCCACAACGTAAATCACGGAAGGCGAAACATGTTTGAACTGCATCCAAAGCTGGCCCAGGACACTCTGGTTATCGGCGACTTTCCGCTCAGTCGCCTCCTGCTGATGAACGACACCGGCTATCCCTGGTTTATCCTGGTCCCCCGCCGGGCCGAGATTCGCGAAATATTTGAACTGGAACAGAACGACCAGGTCCAGCTGCTGAAGGAATCGTCCCAGCTGGCCATGGTCTTGGCCAGGATATTCGAGGCGGACAAGCTCAACATAGCAGCGTTGGGCAACATGGTCCCGCAGCTGCATATCCACCATATCGTCCGTTACCGATCGGACCAGGCCTGGCCGAACCCTGTCTGGGGGCTGTTCCCGGCACAACCTTACTCGCCGAGAGCCCTGCAGGAGACCTGCGCCAACCTGATCGAGCACCTGCATGACTTTGTGCCCGACGCCAACGGCCCGGTGGCGCCCAGAGTGTGCTGAGAGAGTTTTTTGAGGACCCGTGATTAGCGCTGAACCGAAATATCTCGACCAGCTTCGCGACCTGCCCTCCAGCTATCTGCTCGATCTCATGGTCGACAACGATGATATTGATTCGGAATCGATCATCCGGGTGCTTCTGGAGCGCGGCCTGACCAGGGCAGAGATCGCGCAGAAACTGCAGCGGCGACGTTGCCGATGGATGCGTCCTTACAACTTCTGGGCCGCCGCCCGCAGGTTAACGCTTTTCAATGCCCTGATCGTCACCTATTTCAATGTTACCGGCCTGTACCGGATCTTGCATGGCGACCACGGCTTCAAAGGGCTGCTGCTGTTGCTCGCCTTCGGTTCGATGGCAGCAGGCTTTATCCTCGGCTTCAAGCTGGCCACACACATCTACCATGGCAGCAAGTCTCGGCTTTACTGTGGGTTCCCGTTCCCGGTCGGGTATGTGGAATTGGCCACCGGCGAAGAGATTCTCAAGGACAAGGTCTTGATGAATATCTGCATGGGCCTCAATGCTCTTGTCGGCGTCAGTCTGACGCTTTTCCCAACCATTTTTATCTACATCGTGCTGGAAAAGGCTTTCTGACCACGGCGGTACCGGCTAAGCAAACCGGGGGCGCTGTTACAGCAGCGGCTATACTCCGGTTAACCATGGGAGTATCTTGCACAAAATCCCGCTAGATGGTATTTTTTCCTGCATGAGCCTGTCGAACTCAATTTCTCGATCACTCATCGTCATGACCCTGGCCCTGGTTTTTGCCCTGCAGTCAGGCTGCGAGGAGCCAAAGCCGGTGCGTATCGGCTTCATTGGTGAATTGACCACTCGTGCGGCAGGCCTGGCGACATCCGGCCGCGACGGCTTCCTTCTGGCCATCGAGGAAGCCAACGCCCGTGGCGGGATTAATGGCCGTCAGGTCGAAGGGCTGGTTGTCGACGCCCGCATGCACAAGGAGACGGCCCTGCATGCCATCCACGAGCTTGCCAACGCACAGGTTGCGGCGATTATCGGGCCGATGACCAGTCAGACAGCCGTCACAATCGGCCCAGCGATCAACCGCCTGAAAATCCCCCTGGTCAGCCCGACGGTCAGCACCAACGAATTGAGCGGGATCGACGATTATTTTTTCCGAGTGTATTACACCAATGCCCAGGCGGCACAACTCCTCGCCAAACATTTGAGCGCCGGAGGGCAGCCTCGCCACATTGTGGTCATTTACGATCTCGGCAATCGCGCCTACACCGAGGACTGGGTACAATATTTTCAGGATGTCCTCGAAAAGGACTCCTTTTCCAAGATCACCAGGATTCCTTTCGACATCCGCACAGACACCTTCTATCTCGATCTCGCACGCAAAGCGGTGGAAGCGAAGTCGGACGGGATTTTGTTCCTCGCCAATGCTGTCGACACGGCCATGATCTGCCAGCAGCTAACCAAGCTGGGTGCCGAGCCGCCGCGCTATGCAACAGGCTGGTCATATTCCGACGACCTGTTCCAGTTCGGCGGCAAAAGCGTTGAGGGGCTCACCATTATCCAGAGCGCTGACCCACAGGACCCTGGAGCGGCAATGCAGGAGTTTGTCAAAAGCTATGAAAACCGTTTCCGTACCATGCCGAACTTCCCCGCCATGCACGCATACGACGCAACCCGCATGGTCCTGACGGCCATGCAGAAAAGCATCGACCCGGAAGCGGTTCGCAGCCTCCTTTTGGGCATGCAAGACTTCAGAGGCCTGCAATCAAACCTGGCCCTTGATCGTTTCGGTGAACTCAGGCATCCGAGACTCCATCTCGCCCGCATTGCCAACGGTCAATTCATCAGTGCCGACTGAACTAAGTGGAATCCCCCTTCCCCTTCTGACTGCTTAAACTGGAAAGAACAGCGTGCCGTGGTATGCTCGGAACATGCCGTTTGCAAGGACATCCCATAACCCTCAACGCAACTTTGCCGCCGATTAAGGCGGCCTCCATTGCCAGAATCTCTCCTGAAGCAGCACCATTATAGCCGACACGAACAGTAACAAGCGCAGGTCCGCGACTCCGGCAATTCTCTCGCTAGCGGAAGGCCGGCCACCCAGAGAGCCTTAAGCAAACGGTTGACAGTGTCCCGGCGAGGTTGTAGGCTTTCGCAAATTTCCCCGGAGGTACATGAAAGTGACACAAATCAATTTCGAAAAAATGGGCGGATTGATCCCCGCCGTAATTCAGGACCACGAAAACGGCGAAGTGCTGATGGTCGCCTTCATGGACGAGAAGACCCTCGCCAACACCCTGCGTGACGGCAAGACCTGGTTTTACAGTCGCAGCCGCAACAAGTACTGGATGAAAGGTGAAGAATCCGGTAATACCCAGGACGTTGTTGAGATACTGACCGATTGCGACGCGGACACCGTCGTCATTAAAGTAAAGCAAAACGGCCCGGCCGCCTGTCACACCGGCAACCGCAGCTGTTTCTACGTGCGCTGGGAAGACAAGCAGTGGGTGGAACATTCCAATCCCCTCTTCGACCCTGATGAGGTCTACAAGAAGAAATAAGGTAGAGCTGTCAGCTTTCAGAGCCTAGCTCTAAGGATAACTTTTAACGATACTTACTGCTGGCAGCTTATGGCTTTCAGCTGTTACGAGGTTTAATCATGGCAAATGAACTGAGGCTTGGCATTCCGAAGGGGAGTCTGGAACAGGCAACGATTGAGCTGTTCACCAAGGCCGGCTGGAAAATTAAGGTGTCATCCCGCAGCTACTTCCCGACCAGCGATGATGACGAGTTGAAATGCAGCCTGGTGCGCCCCCAGGAAATGGCCAAAGTCCTCGAGCGCGGCAAACTCGATGTCGGCATCGCCGGCCGGGACTGGGTCAGGGAAAACGACTCCGACGTCGTCGAGGTTGGTGAAATGGTCTATTCCAAGGTCTCGCGCCGACCGGCACGCTGGGTCCTGGTCGTAGGTCCCGACTCGAGCGTGGAAAAACCTGAAGACCTCGCCGGGGCGACCATTTCCACGGAACTGGTCGGTTTCACCAAGCGGTTCTTCGAGGAAAGGAACATACCGGTCGATGTCGAATTCTCCTGGGGAGCGACAGAGGCGAAAATTCTCAAGGGGCTCTGCGACGCAATTGTCGAGGTCACCGAGACTGGTTCGACGATCAAGGCCAACAACCTGCGCATCGTTTGTGAGCTGATGGAGTCCGTCCCGGTTCTGATCGCCAACAAGGAAGCCTGGGAGGATCCGTGGAAACGGGCCAAAATCGAGCGAATTTACACGATGTTGAAATCAGCGTTACGGGCAGAAGGGATGGTGGGCCTGAAGATGAACGCCCCCGGCGACCGGATTGAAGCAATCTCAAATCTGCTGCCGAGCCTCAACCGGCCGACGATCGCCCATCTGTACAATTCGGACTGGGTCTCCATCGAGACCATTATGTCCGAGACCGACGTCCGCAAAATTGTTTCAGAGCTTCTCGAACTCGGCGCCGAAGGGATTGTTGAATACCCTCTGAACAAAATTATTTGAAATCAATCGCCATAAGCTCACAAAAGCAGGCCAGGAGGGTTTTCCCGGCCTGCTGCAGATTTTTGACAAACCCTGCATGTGATGCGGGGTTTGTTTTTTTTAACTGGCAGATGCGGTTTCTATGAAGCTCGGTCAACAGAGGGTTAATCTGTTGCACTCTGTCTTTATTCTTAAAAGCTTAAATGCAAAACCGGCGGGTCGCGTCCCGCCCGACGCCATACTTTTGTCCGGCAACAAAAGTATGCAAAAGTGCCTTCTCCTTGCGGAGGGCATCTCCTTTGCCGGATGTCTGTGACTTCAAAAACCTGCTGTGATGGGGATCCGGCCCTGTGTCAAAGGGCCTGACCTTGCCGTGTGATTTACCAGGGAAAAGCCAAAACAACCTCTATCGACGCACAGCTCTCCACGAAAGGAGAGGCTCTCAAGAGCCTCGGCTCCTGCGGGGGAAGCGTAGCCTCTTGATCGTTTAGAACGTTCTGCATTGAGGTCGCCGCCATTCCGAGCCAGACATGCCCAGCGCAGCGCAGGCCCTTTTCTGCATACTCTTTTAGGCCAGTAAAAGAGTATGGCGCCGTCGGGGGGCGCGACCCCCGGGTTCTGGTTTGCTTTGACTTAAAGTTCCAAACTCCAATTAGGAGGTCAACAGATGAACCATTTGTTGACCTCCCTATCATTGAAGTCTGGCTGAAATTTGTCAGCATCCAAAAGCAGGCCGGGGCAACCATCCCCGGACTGCTTTCCTGTTCAAAGCATCACACAGTCAGGCAAATTATTCCGGACCGGGCCGAAGGGAAATGGCCTGAGCTCTCCAGCAAACAAGAGTCACACAACGGACGCGATTTTCAATGCGTCCGTTTTTTATTTCTCTTCCACACGATTCACGGAAGAATTTCTTGCGACATTAGCCGTTTGTGATTAAAATGTGCCCACTATACTTTAGGAGACCTGCACCGTCTTGCCGAAAACCCTGTCACAAAAATCTTTATTCCGCCTGTTCCTGTGGGGTCTGGCCCTGATTCCGCTCGCCACTGTTGCAGACGCCATCCTCGGTGCCGCGCTGTTCGGCAAGGGCACTGTGGCGCAACAGCTCCTGTCGCCTTCCTACCAGGAAATGGCGAATCGGTTCCTGTTCAGCATCTTTATTCTTGCAGCAATCTACCTTGGCATGCATTACCTGGCAAACACGGCCCAGAGAGAAAAAAACCTGCTGCAATCCAACGAGGACCTGGATCTGGTCAGGAAGGATGTTGAAGATTTCGACCACGACATGCTGCAACATCTGCGCAACACAGCCTCCGAGATCAACACCTCCATGGCCCTGCTCAAAGCCCAGTGCGAGGACGAGCTGGAGGAAAAGACCCTCTTCTTTCTCGAATCGATTGCCAACTGCAACGAGAAGCTGAGCAGGCAGCTGGAGACAAGCCGGGCGCTCGTCGAACTGCCGGTGAGTCGACCACGACGGGAACGGATCAAAATCGACACCCTTGCTATCGAGATCAAGGAAGAACTGGAACACAAACATCCGGAGCGGGAGCTTGAGTTCACGATCCGGCCCTGGATCACGATTGTTTCTGACCGCCAGATGATACGACTGGTTATTCACCAGCTGTTCCGCAATGCCATGGACTTTATCCCGGCCGGCCGCAAGGGGCGGATCGAATTGGGCATGTACCACAGAGGTGAACAGAAAGTGCTGTTTGTCCGTGATAATGGCACAGGCTTCAGCGAGGGCCAGGCGAAACGACTCTTCGACGCCTTCCGCGAAAGCCCGCAGGATGACAACCTGCCAAAAGACACGATCAAGCTTGCAGGCGCGCAAAGGATTGTGCACAGACTCGGCGGCCAGATCTGGGCTGAAGGGGTCGAAGGGGCCGGCGGGACAATTTACTTCACCTACCACAAGTCAAAAGTCTGAGAGATGGAAATCTATGATTCTTAGTGCAACAGATGGTTCATCTGTTGCACTTTGCTATTGTCTTTGCAATTCAAAGATAAAAGCAAAAAGCAAAACCGGGGGTCGCGCCCCCCGACTGCGCCTTACTCTTTTGCTGGCCACAAAAGAGTAAGCAGAAAAAGGCCTGCGCTGCGCTGGGCATCTCCTGGCGCGGAATGGCGGCGACCTCAATCCGGATGTTTCTAACCGATCAGGAGCCTACGCTTCCCCCGCAGGAACCGAGGCTCTTGAGAGCCTCTCCTGCTGTGGAGGCTTGCGTCGGTAGGGATTGTTTTGGCTTTTCCCATGTAAATCACACGGAAAGGTCAGGCCCTTTGACACAGGGCCGGATCCCCATCACAGCAGGTTTTTGAACTCACAGACATCCGGCAGAGGAGATGCCCTCCGCAAGGAGAAGGCACTTTTGCATACTTTTGTTGCCGGACAAAAGGTATGGCGCGTCGGCGGGACGCGACCCGCCGGTTTTGCTTTTAAGCTTTCAAGAATAAATGACAGAGGGCAACAGATTAACCCTCTGTTGCCCTCCCTATCATGAATTCTGACTAAACTTTGTCATCAACCTGAGACGCCCGAAATCAACTTTCGGGCCCCTTTCCTGTTTTTCCCACTTCCCCCTTCGCGCCTCTGCAGTTACGGTATCAGCACGGTGGATCCGGTCGTCCTGCGGGCCTCAAGGTCCCGGTGCGCCCGGGCAGCTTCCGCCAGGGGATAGGTCTGTTTGATCTCGATCTTCACGGCTCCCGACATGACGACATCAAACAGTTCCATGGCACTGGCCAGGAGATCTTCCCGGTTGGCCGTATAGGTCATCAAGGTCGGACGGGTCAGGAAAAGCGAGCCCTTGGCCGCCAGCACCCCTGCATCAAAAGCTCCGATCGGTCCCGAAGCCTGGCCGAAACTGACCATTAGCCCAAGGGGCCGCAGGCAATCGAGAGATTTCATAAAAGTGTCTTTGCCAATGGAATCGTAAACCACCGGGACTCCTTCTCCGTCGGTGATTTCACGAACGCGAGCGACCCAGTCCTCGTCACGGTACAGCAACGGGTAGTCGCAGCCGTGGGCCTTGGCCAATTCAGCTTTCTCCGGGCTGCCGACCGTACCGATGACGGTCGCGCCAAGGTGCTTGGCCCATTGGCAGGCAATCAGACCGACCCCTCCTGCCGCCGCGTGAAAAAGGATCGTGTCTCCCGGCTTGACGTGAAAAGTGCTGCGCAACAGGTATTGTACGGTCATGCCCTGCAGCATCATGCCGGCTGCCTGCCGGTCGCTGATACCATCGGGCAGTTTAACCAGGCGATGGGCGGGGATCAGACGCTCCTCTGCATAGGCGCCCGGAGGCAGCCCAGCATAGGCAACGCGGTCACCCACCGCGAGGCCATCCACCCCTTCGCCAAGCGCGACCACGACGCCGGCTCCCTCCATCCCGGGCGTTGCCGGCAAATCTCCCAAGGGATAGAGCCCGGTACGATGATAGACGTCGATAAAGTTCAGGCCGACCGCCGTCTGCCTGAGGAGCACTACACCAGCACCCGGGGGAGCAGTTTCTGTTTCTTCCCAGCACAACACCTCGGGACCGCCTGTATTATGGATTCGAATCGCCTTGCTCATCACGGACCTCCTGCCAAAGTTTTCGTAAAAGTTATCATCATCGACCCAAACGTCAAGCACATAAAGGGCGTCAACCATCTGAAAACATTATTGTACGGGGATTGACATCTGCCTGCTTTCAGGCAATATTAAGGCTTATGAAGAGGGTTTTCTCTGGCGGAGCCTGAAGCTGCTTCGGGCTGACAAATGACGGCAACATTACACATCAAGGAGGAAGAGATGAAACAACTGAAGCCTTTCCTGAAACTGCTCACAGGGTTGGTAGTCCTCGTAGCGTTCCTTGGACTGACAGCCTGTGGCGAACAGCAGCAGGCACCGCAAGCGGAAGCCAAGCAAGCTGAAAAAGAGGTCATCGTCTGGAAACTGGCCCAGACCTGGGGGACCGGCTTCCCGATCTTTGGTGATGCAGTCATCAAGATGGCCGACATGGTCAAGGCCATGTCCAACGGCGAGATGGAAATCCGCATCGACTCAGCGAACAAGCACAAGGCGGCATTCGGCATCCTTGACATGGTCAATGCCGGCCAGTACGAAATGGGCCACTCGGCCTCCTACTACTGGAAAGGCAAGGATGTCAGCACCATGTTCTTCACCACCATGCCCTTCGGCATGATCGCCCCGGAGCAGTATGCCTGGTTCTACTATGGCGGCGGCATGGAGCTGATGAAGAAAGTCTATGAAAAGCATGGCGTCTACTCTTTCCCGGGCGGCAACACCAGCAATCAGATGGGCGGCTGGTTCCGTAAAGAGATCAACACCCTGGATGACTTCAAGGGCCTCAAGATGCGCATCCCCGGATTCGCCGGCGAAGTCCTCTCCAAGCTCGGCGTTGTTGTCACCAACATTCCGCCCGGCGAGCTCTACACGGCGCTTGACCGCGGGACCATCGATGCCCTGGAATGGGTTGGCCCGTCTCTTGACCTGAACATGGGCTTCCAGAAAATCGCCCCCTACTACTACACTGGCTGGCATGAGCCTGCTACCGAACTGCAGTTCATGGTCAACAAGGCCAAGTTCGACGCACTGCCGAAGCACCTGCAGGAGATCCTGACCATCGCCATGCAGTATGCCGCCTATGACATGTACGCACGCTCCTACCATGAGAGCGCCGTCAACTGGGCGTCGATCGAGAAGGAATACCCGGAGGTCAAGATCCGCACCTTCTCCCCCAAAATCATAGCCGCCATGAAAAAGGCGAACGACGAACTCCTGGCAGGAGGCCGCGGCCAGTGACGCAACCTTCAAGGAGATCCTGGAGTCCCAGAGGGCCTACATGAAGATGGCCCGCAAGTGGACAGCGATCTCTGATTACGCCTACCTGAAGGACAACCTCGAATAATTTACACCTTCGCTCCCGGCTTCGGCCGGGAGCACTATCTATGGCAATGCAAGGCCCCCTATGCTGCTAAAACTGGAAAAGTTTTTTGACCGATTCTCCAACGTGATGGGTTGGATCGCCGGTTTTCTCAACATCGTCATGCTGGTCAATGTTTTCTATGACTCCATCATGCGCTACTTCTTCAATACCGGTTCGATCGCCATGCAGGAGATGGAATGGCACCTGTTCGCAGTGGTTTTCCTGTTCGGCATGGCATTTGCCCTGAAAGAGGACGGCCATGTCCGGGTCGATATCCTCTACGACAATTTCTCCCCGCGCTGGAAAGCCATCGTCAACATCGGCGGCACTCTGCTTTTTCTGATCCCCCTGTGTGTTCTGATCACAGAGGGCTCGATCTGGTATGTGCACGAGGCGTATACTTCGGCCGAGATCAGCGGCGATCCGGGAGGTCTGACCCAGCGCTGGCTGATCAAGGCGGTGATCCCGACATCGTTTGTGTTCCTGATCGTTTCGGCGATCGGTTTCGTCATTCACAACATCAGCGTTTTCAAAGGCCTCGAAGCCCCCCCTGTGCATCACCTTGAAGATGACATCCTGTGATTCTCGGATTGACGGTTGCCATCATGAATTTGCTTCCTACGACCTCTGGTCGCTCGCATAAAGGTAATTAAAGTATGATCGGTCTTATCATGTTCGGCGTCGCACTGGTCATGCTTCTGGCCGGTTTTCCGGTGGCCTTTACTTTCGGCGGCGTAGCCGTCTTCTTCGGCCTGTTCGCAGAGGGAACCCAGATTTTCGCCCTGATGCCCCATCGCATCTGGTCGATCATGAACAACACCATTCTGATGGCCATCCCGCTCTTTATCTTCATGGGGATCGTGCTGCAGAAATCGAACCTCGCCGAACGTCTGCTCGAATCGATGGGCTTCCTGTTCGGTGAAATCCGGGGCGGCATCGCCATCTCGACGGTCCTGGTCGGCGCCCTCCTGGCGGCATCCACCGGCGTAGTCGGAGCCAGCGTGGTGGCCATGGGGGTCATCTCGCTGCCGGTCATGCTCAAGTACAACTACGACAAGCGACTCGCCTCAGGTGCGATCTGTGCCGCCGGGACCCTGGGACAGATCATCCCGCCGTCAATCGTCCTGATTATCCTCGGGGATGTTTTCCAGGAACCGGTCGGCGACCTGTTCAAAGCGGCGCTCTGGCCCGGGCTTTCACTGGTTCTGTTCTATGTCGCCTATATCGTCATCATCACCATAATAAAGAAGGACCTGGCCCCACCGATCCGCCTGGAAGAGCTGACAGGATCTAAAAAACACCAGATTTTCCAGGCTCTCAAGGCCATCGTCCCACCACTGGTGCTGATTGTCCTGGTGCTGGGTTCGATCCTGGCCGGAGTTGCTACCCCAACCGAATCCTCATCGGTTGGCGGCATCGGCGCAATCGCCCTGGCAATCCTCTATCGCCAGTTCTCATTCAGAATGATCTGGGATAGCTCGCTGGAAACCGTCAAGATTAGCGCCATGGTCTTTGCCATCCTGATCGGCGCCACAGCGTTCTCGATGGTCTTCACCTACACTGGCGGAGACTGGATTGTTGAAGACTTCATGACGGGCCTGCCGGGCGAGAAATGGGGCTTCCTGATCCTCTCGATGCTGATTATCATGGTCCTTGGCTTCTTCATTGATTTCGTTGAAATATCCTACATCGTTGTGCCGATCCTCGCGCCGATCGCCGCCAACCTTGGCATCAACCCGATCTGGTATGCGATCCTGGTTGCCATGAACCTGCAGACTTCATTTCTTACCCCGCCATTTGGCTTCAGCCTGTTCTACCTGAAGGGGGTCGCCCCGCCCGAGGTGCGAACCACGGACATCTACTACGGCGTCATTCCGTTCATCACCTTGCAGACATTCGTTCTTTGCATCCTGGTGATTTTCCCCGAATGGTTCGGCTTCGCGGCCCACTAGACAGATGGATATCCTCGGGATCGACATCGGTGGATCAGCCGTGAAAGCTGCTCCCGTCAATCCTGCCAGTGGCACTCTCACGGCAGCGCGCCTGCGCGTCGAGACACCAAAACCTGCGACACCGGAAGCCGTTGCTGAGGTCGTTTTTCAGGCCATTGAACATTTCAGCTGGACGGGGCCGGTTGGTTGCGGGCTGCCGTCTGTCGTTCGCAACGGCATAGCCTGCACAGCCGCGAACATTGACCCTGGCTGGATCGGCACTGATATTGTTGAACTGTTTTCGGCAAGGACCGGACTGGAGTTCAGGGTCATCAATGACGCTGACGCCGCCGGGCTGGCGGAAATGCGCTTCGGCGCCGGCAGGGACTTTAGCGGAACAGCCATTGTCGTGACCGCCGGCACCGGACTCGGTACGGCACTATTCCATGACCAAACCCTGTTCCCCAGTACTGAACTCGGGCACCTGCAACTTCATGGCAAGGCCGCCGAACAGTTCGCTTCGGCCGCGATCCGCACGGCATTGGACCTTTCCTACCAGGAGTGGGCAGAACGCTTCGACGATTACCTGAATCTCCTCGAGAGTCTTTTCTGGCCTGACCTGTTTATCATCGGTGGAGAAATCAGTCAGCACCACGAGGAATTCTTCCCCTACCTGCACATCAAGGCTGAAATCAAACCTGCCGCCCTGCGCAATAACGCCGGCATCATCGGTGCGGCCACAGCCGTACTCCTGTAAGGCAGAGCGGATGACTTTACGACCCTTCATGCTTCTGAGAGTTTTCCTCCCCTTCGCCCTCGGCTACTTTCTCTCTTACCTGTTTCGCTCTGTCAATGCCGTCATAGCACCCGACCTGGTTCGCGATATCAATGTCGACCCGGCCAGCCTGGGCCTGCTGACTTCAGCCTATTTCCTAGCGTTTGCCGCGTTCCAGCTCCCTCTCGGTGTTTTACTTGACCGCTACGGTCCGCGGCGGGTCGAGGCTGCACTGCTGCTGGTTGCGGCAGTCGGTGCCTTCACCTTCGCCCGTGCCGAATCGCTCACGGGATTGATGATTGGCCGCGCCCTGATCGGACTTGGCGTCTCTGCCTGTCTGATGGCAGCATTCAAGGCTTTTACCCTCTGGTTCCCGGCCGAGAAACTGCCGCTGGCCAACGGGATCCAGATGGTCTCCGGCGGCGTCGGGGCCCTCGCCGCGTCAACCCCCGTCGAACTGTCACTCAAATTCACGGACTGGCGGGGCGTCTTTCTCATCCTCGCCGGATTGACGGTGGCCGCGGCCATATGCATTTTCCTGATTGTCCCGGAAAAACAGGAGTCCCGTTCGGGCGAGACGCTGCGTGAACAGTTGCAGGGGATCAGGCAGGTCTTTACCAGCAGGACATTCTGGTCAATCGCCCCGTGGGCCGTTGCAGCCCAGGCCGCTTACCTTTCGATCGCCGGGCTCTGGTCAGGCCCCTGGCTGCGCGACATCGCGGGTTATGACCGGATGACCGCGGCCAATACGCTGATGGGGATTTCAATCGCCATGATTGCCGGTTACTTCGCTTTTGGCTCTCTTGCCGAACGCCTGGCCCGACGAGGCATACAACCGATGGCTGTCGCAGCATCGGGAATGCTCTGCTTCATTGTCGTACAAGGCATGATTGTCCTGCAGATGGTGAACATGACCCTGTTCATCTGGCTGCTGTTCGGATTCTTCGGCACGGCGTGCATTCTCCCCTATGCCGCTCTCTCGCAAAATTTTTCACGACACCTCGCCGGGCGAGTCAATACCGGGTTGAATCTGCTGGTCTTTATTGCCGCCTTCGCTGCGCAGTGGGCAATCGGCCTGATCATTGATCTCTGGCCGCAAACCGCTTCAGGCGGCTACAGTGCGGCCGGCTACAGCTGCAGTTTCGGCCTGGTGACCATCCTGCAGCTGGCAGGGGCCTGCTGGTATTTTCTCGCGATCGGTCGAGGCCGATGGTTTGGCAAATATCCAGGATAACGCACCAGACCGACAGATTGTTTCGCGCCTCTTGTCTTTTCCGGTCTGATCGTTTATATCTTGCAACTTGATCCGCAGTGCGTACCCGCACCCCCAATTATTAAATTCGCCTTGAACCAATATCTGATGTAAGGAGTCTTCACCATGCCCATGTCGCAGTCTTTCCAGGATCGCCTGTTTCCCATAGCAGAAGACCTTGCCAAACATTACGGCACTCCATTCCACATTTATGATGAGGCCGGCATCCGCGCAACAGGTAATCAGCTTAACCAGGCCTTCTCAGCCATTGGCGGCTTTCGCGAATACTATGCCGTCAAGGCGCTACCGAACCCACGCATCCTGGCGATCATGAAGGACCTCGGGTTTGGCTTTGATTGCAGCTCCATCCCGGAATTGATCTCCAGCCGTCAGGTTGGCGGTCGTGGTGAGGACATCATGTTCACCTCCAACAACACGACCCTGGAAGAGTTCCAGATGGCGGCGGCAGAAGGCGGCTGCATCCTGAACCTCGATGATATCTCACTGGTCGCAAAAGTGCCGGAATTCCCCGAGCTGGTCTGCTTCCGCTACAATCCCGGGCCACGTCGTACCGGCAACGTGATTATCGGCAACCCGGTCGAGGCCAAGTACGGCATCACCCATGACCAGGTTGTCGCCGCATACAAGCTTGCGCAGGAAAGAGGGGCCAAAGCGGTTCGGTATCCACACCATGGTGGCCTCCAACGAACGGGATTACACCTATATCGTCGAAACCGCACGCATGCTTCTGCAGCTTGCCGAAATGGTGGAAGGTGAATTAGGCATTCGCTTTGAATTCCTCAATATCGGCGGCGGCCTGGGAATTCCCTATCGACCGGAGGACCAGCCTCTCGACCTGGCGACCATGGCCAAGGAGATCGTCGGGATCTTCGCCGAGTTCAAATCGACACATGGCTTTGCGCCGCGCATGTACATGGAAAGCGGCCGCTGGATCACGGGACCGCACGGTGCACTCATAACCAGGGCGATCAACCACAAAAACATTTATCGGCAGTACGTCGGGGTTGACGCCTGCATGTCGTCCCTGATGCGTCCGGGGATGTATGAAGCCTATCACCACATCGACGTAATCGGTAAAACCGGCCAGGGCAAATCGGAAGTCTACGACGTGGTCGGCTCTCTCTGTGAGAATAATGACAAATTTGCTGTCCAACGCAGCCTGCCCCGGATCCATGAAGGCGACCTGCTCGCAATCCACGACACGGGGGCACACGGCCATTCAATGGGCTTTCAGTACAATGGCCGACTTCGTCCCAAGGAACTCCTGTTACGCACAGATGGGTCGGTTGAATTGATTCGCCGTGCCGAAACCGTTGCAGACTATTTCCGGACTCTGGATTTCACAGCTGACGCGTTTCGTGCGTAAACAGACGTTGCAGCCGCACCTGTGTTCTGCTGACAGGCAACGGCCGGCCCGTTAACCCGGCCGCATAACCGTATCGACAAAAGGCGGGGCCACGATCGAAGCCCGGCGCGGTTCTGGCGGAGGTGAAAAGCCTTACACTCCGATATCCCGCCGGGGCTCCGTACCGATGAGAGACCTATGACTGGTCAGTTTCATACATTGCTGATCGTCCTCGTCCTTCTGGCAACCCCGCTCACCGGTTCTGCCGAGATTTACAAATACCGCGACCAGGATGGCCGCCTTAATTTTGTCGACGATGAAAACAAGATACCGGCAGAGTATCGAGACAGTACGGAATCGATTTGGGAGGGCGACGCGGCCCTCGGGGCCTTCGATTCTCCCGACAATGGCGAGGCAAACACAACCCCGGCCATCCAGGGGGACGAAGCATCTGACAAAACATCGAGAAGCGGGGCACCGCAAAAGTATCAAACTCCCGTTGTCATAAAAGGCAACCGGGTGCTGATACCCGTTGAAGTTGCCCTTGGCAACCGGGTCGCCGAACTGTCACTGCTGCTGGACACCGGAGCATCAACCACCGTCCTGCACCGCGCGTCGATCAGCGGACTGGACCTGCCAAGCGGCAGGCCTTACAAGGCAAGGGTTGCCGGTGGCGGCATCGTCAACTCGACCAGGATCACGTTCCGGCACATCAATGTCGGCCCATTCCACATCAAAAAAGCATCTGCCATGGTCATCAACACGACAGGCAAGCAGCCCCCGTTTGACGGTATGCTCGGCATGGATTTTCTGAAAAATCACCCGTACCGGATTGATTTCGAGAACCAGGTTATCAACTGGGAACCGCTCGATTAAACCGTCAGCTCTGCAGGAGGGCCTCGTCTGCCGAAAGGTTGGCCAAATGCAACGGCAGCCCCCGCCATGACGGCGACCTGGGCAAACCTCTCCGACATCAGACAGAAGCATGAATCTCATTCTACTGCACAGGGAAGATTTTGTAAGAGACGACCGCGTCAGGTTGCACGGCCGTCGTTTTACACATATTCGCGACATTCTCTCCGCCGTGCCGGGGAAATGTTTTCAGGTTGGTCTGCTCGGCGGGAAAATCGGCACAGGGACCGTTTCTCTCGTTGCCAAGGACGCGGTAGAACTGACGGTCATCCTGACACAGGAGCCTCCATATGCTGTGCCGGCCACTCTCATCATGGCACTGCCGCGGCCCAAGGTTCTCAGGCGTGTCCTGCAAGGCATAACTGCCATGGGAGTAAAGCGGATCGTTCTGCTAAACAGCTGGCACGTCGATAAAAGCTACTGGCAGAGTCCGATCCTGACAGCGGAAAATTTGCGGGAGCAGCTGTTTCTCGGGCTGGAACAGGCACGAGACACAATTCTCCCCATAGTGGAAATCCAGCAACGCTTCAAACCCTTCGTCGAAGATGACCTCCCATCAATTGCAAACGGGACCTGCGCCCTCGTCGCACACCCGCACGCTGCTCGCCCCTGTCCAGCCAACCTGAACGAGACCGTCACCCTGGCAATCGGCCCGGAAGGTGGGTTTACACCCTATGAAATCGAAGAAACTGGAGGAAGCGGGGCTGAAGCCCGTCCACCTCGGTCCGCGACCGCTCCGGGTCGAAACGGCAGTTCCCGCACTGCTCGGACGCCTTAAGCCCTGCTCCTGAGACAAAGCGCCCCTCCTGGAGCAGCAAGAAACCCCAAAGATTAAAATTAGCGAAAAATAATTTTAATCTTTAATTTAAATGCGGATTAAAATCAGTTAGTTACGAAGCTAACCATCTAATTATATTGGTTTATTTTAATTTTAATCCCCAAATTAAACAAGATTAAATTATACATTTCTAACTGGACTGACAACCGCGAAACGGAGAGAATATACTCACTCATTAGAGGGATCATGGACCAGCCAATCGATTCAGGAGATTGATATGTTCCAGAAAATCAGAGTTGCAGTTATCAAGAACACCCGCCCGGTTTACCTCGCCGGATTCATGACATCGCTTTTTTTCGCCGTCGGCATTCAGAAAATTGATGCACAGGCCAGCCTTCTCGCTCGCCACGGTATCTACACCGGCATCTTTTTCCTCTGCATGTGGATCGCCTGCCGCCTGTTCGCGACCAGTCTCAACCGTCGCCTTGAGCTGGAAGGCTGCTGTGCCGAAACGGCCGGCGACATGATCTACACCTTTGTTATCTACCTCGAGCTTATCAAACATGTGGTCGGTGTCAGCTTCACCCTTGGCTGGATTGCCGGCATCATGTTCTGCTGGGAGTACCTGGGACACAAAATGTTCCTGATACCCTTCAGCGCCAGCCTGGCCGTGTCAACGGTTGTATTCCTGGTTACCTTCGGCATCTCCTCTTTCGTTGACAACCTGCATTGGCCCAGCGAAGACGAGTAATTCAAGCTATTCATAAAAACTAAAGGGCCGGCATCAGCTGGCCCTTTAGTTTTTTCTAGGAGTTTTTGTGAAATTTAGGCAACAGATGGTTAATCTGTTGCCCTTTTTCCTTTTCTTGAAATACTTAAAAGCAAAACCGGCGGGTCGCGTCCCGCCCGACGCCATACTTTTGTCCGGCAACAAAAGTATGCAAAAGTGCCTTCTCCTTGCGGAGGGCATCTCCTTTGCCGGATGTCTGTGACTTCAAGAACCTGCTGTGATGGGGATCCGGCCCTGTGTCAAAGGGCCTGACCTTGCCGTGTGATTTACATGGGAAAAGCCAAAACAACCTCTACCGACGCAAGCCTCCACAGCAGGAGAGGCTCTCAAGAGCCTCGGCTCCTGCGGGGGAAGCGTAGGCTTTTGATCGTTTAGAACGATCCGGATTGAGGTCGCCGCCACTCCGAGCCAGACATGCCCAGCGCAGCGCAGGCCTTTTTCTGCTTACTCTTTTGGGCCAGCAAAAGAGTAAGGCGCAGTCGGGGGGCGCAACCCCCGGGTTCTGTTTTTGTCTTTGTTTTCCAGAGAACAACAGCAAAGGGCAACAGATGAACCATCTGTTGCCCTTCTAAACATCAAAGCTGAACGTTGTCAGCGCTTGGGTCAGCTTCAACACCCTTATTGCGGTCTATGTCGTGTGGCCCACCCGCAGCACAAACTCACTCGCACGATAACGGGCTTAACGGTTGAATCGCACAGAGGTCCTCACCCCCGGCGACTGCCATGGTGGCCCTCCCCCTGTGCAGGCGAACCACATCGCCGCTCAACTCGGTGTCGTAACCCGAATCGGACAGCGCCCCACCAACACATTCGAGTTGCACAGCACAATCGGTCAGGCGGGGAGCCCAGACAGAATCCCCTCTTGCACACGTTTGCCGCAGGTCGGCCTGAGCATCCAGACAGACCTGGCCCTGTCTGATCAGATCACGGACAGCTTTCAACCCTGATTCGGACGGAACATTGAAAACAAAGTCTCCACCCGTCCATAATCGCGACAGGGGGCTGTGTCGTCCATACCATGCCGTTTTGATGCGGAGGGCATCACCGCCGATCAGGGCGACCCACGAAGTCACCATGGCAACGGAGATGCCATCAGGTGAGTACCAGCTGATCAACCCGGCCGGCAACCATGAAACAGGAGCCTTGATTGCGTAATCAGTCTCTACCATGACGAAGCCTATCATGCAGATTGCATTAAATACTATAAAACATTTTCTGCCGGGAGGGCCGGTTAGCGGCAACTTAATTCTTGACAAACAAAATAGACTTTAATAAATATCATACCAACTAAGTTTTAGGAGATTACTCATGCGCTTATCCACCAAAAGCCGCTACGGATTGCGGGCTCTCTTTGACATGGCCTATCATGCCGGTACGCTGCCGGCACAAATCAAGGACATCAGCCGTCGTCAAAACATCTCGCCACGCTATCTGGAACAGATATTTCAGGACCTCAAACGCGGCGGGCTTCTGAAAAGCCGGAGAGGCCCGCAGGGAGGGTACTTCCTCTCCCGTAAACCGGATGAAATCACCGCCAGCCAGATCATTATGGCAGCAGAAGGCGAAATGGCCCTGGTCGATTGTGTCAAGTCCGGCAAGGGGTGCAAAAAAACCTGTGAATTCGACAATGAATGTGTCACTCAGAAAGTCTGGTTGGAGGCAAGCAAGCGCCTGAATGACTACCTGGGCTCCGTGACGCTGAAAGACCTTTGCGACGATGCAAAAGCCATGGGCATGGAAAAAGAACTGGACCATCGTTTCATGTATTTCATCTAGCTGCAACACCCTCCAGAGAGGTCTCACAATGGCTGATAAATTCTCCTCAGAGCTTGACCGCATCGGCAACACTCCACTGGTAAGAATCAACACCCCGAAAGGCTCAGCGACCCTCTGGGGAAAGCTTGAAAGCGCCAACCCGGGCGGCAGTGTCAAGGATCGCATCGCCAAAGCCATGATCGAACAGGCCGAGAAAGACGGTCTCATCAAGCCCGGCGACGTGATTGTCGAGCCTACCAGCGGCAACACCGGTATCGGCATATCCCTGGTCGGCACGATCAAGGGCTACCAGGTGGTCCTGACAATGCCTGACACCATGTCCATGGAAAGGCGTCGTTTACTGGGGGCTTTCGGTGCCGAGCTGATTCTCACCCCCGGGGCGAAGGGGATGCGCGGGGCGATCGAAAAAGCTGAGGAGATTGCAGCTGAACGCCAAGCCTTCATGCCGCAGCAGTTCTGCAACCCCGCCAACCCCAAGGTGCATCTGGAGACGACCGGGCCAGAAATATTGCGCGCCCTCGACAACCAGGTTGATGCGCTGGTCGCCGGTGTCGGGACCGGCGGGACGATTACCGGTGTCGGCCAGGCAATTAAAAATCAAAACCCGGAAGCCCTGATCGTTGCCGTCGAACCGGCTGATTCGGCGGTACTCTCCGGTGGTGAACCCGGGCCGCACAAGATCCAGGGAATCGGTGCCGGGTTTGTCCCGGATGTCCTCAACACGGGGATCTATGCACGGATCATCACGGTCAGCAATGAAGACGCGATGCAGACAGCCCGGCAACTGGCCCGCACGGAAGGAATCTTCGTCGGCATTTCGGCGGGAGCCAACGTTTTCGCTGCCCGGCAGGTCGCTGCACAATTGAAACCGGGACAGAACGTGGTGACGATCCTCTGTGATACCGGCGAACGCTATCTCTCGACCAACATCTTTGATTAAGCAGTAACCCGCTAAGCGAAAGGTCATAAGGCCTCCGGCCCGAAGGCAGGAGGCCTTCTTTAATCCTATGTCTATTGAATCAAAAAACCAGAAGTTGGAAGAGCTGCTCACAGAACTGGGCTCGGTCGTCGTCGCCTTTTCCGGCGGCGTAGACTCGACCTTTCTCCTGTACATGGCCCGGCAGGTCCTCGGCGCCGACAAGGTGGTTGCCCTGACAGCCACGTCACCGACCTACCCCAGTCACGAATTCAATGAAAGCGTCCGACTGGCTCGCGAACTCGGTGTCCGCCAGGTTGTCGTTGACAGCAATGAACTGGAAATCCCGGGCTTTGCCGATAATCCGCCGCAGCGCTGCTACCATTGCAAGAAGGAGCTGTTCGATATCTGTCTGGGCAAGGCCAAAGAGCTCGGTTATGCGGTCGTCCTGGATGGCTCCAACCTCGACGACCTCGACGACTATCGCCCCGGCCGGCAAGCGGCCACCGAGCTCAAAATCCGCTCGCCCCTTCTCGAGGCCGGACTGACCAAGAAGGACATCCGCACCTTAAGCCGGAGGAATGGCCTGTCGACCGCCGACAAGCAGCCATTTGCCTGCCTCGCATCACGGTTTCCGTACGGCACACGCATCACCGCGGAACGCCTGCAGCAGATCGATCGCTGCGAAACGTTCATGCGTGAAAACGGTTTTCACACCTTTCGGGTCCGTTACCATGGCGATACCGCCCGCATCGAGGTTGGTCTTGACGAACTAGCCAGAATCATTGATGATGAGAGGCGAGAGAAGATTCTGACCGAATTCAAGGATGCCGGGTTCACCTATGTCGCCCTGGACTTGCAGGGGTATCGGACCGGCAGTATGAACGAGGGGACAGCCCTGGACAAGAGCTGAGCCACACCCCCTGGAGGAGCCATGACACGCACCACAGTCCTGATGACCGTTTGTTTCTGTGCCGGCGTACTTGGCGCTCTCTGCAGCAGCCTGGTTACCTGGAAAGCCGGTCAGCTGGGCTTGCCCGCAATGCTTGATGTCCGCATGTCGCCAGCGTTGACCCTGCCATGGCTTTACTCGCGCCTGATTTGGGGCGGGGTGTGGGGTCTGGCCTACTTTCTCGCCGTCGGGCCACTCAAGTCGCGCCGCCATTGGGTCCGCAAGGGCCTCTGGATAAGCCTCCTGCCCACGCTCTTCCAGCTCCTGTTTGTCTATCCACAGCTGACCAGTCATGACATGCTGGGCCTGGACCTGGGGCAGTTCACACCCTTGTTTGTTTTACTCTACAACCTGGTCTGGGGGTTCTTCACCGGTGTGTTCTGCCGGATCCTGTGGGGACGCGGTTGATTGTGCGCTTTTGCCTGGCTCTCCTCGCCGGGCTTATCCTGGTCCTGCCAGCCTGCGCCGATGAACCGACGGACACCCTGCAGGGAACCGTTGCCTGGGTCCACGACGGCGACACCCTTGAAATCGACACCCTTGGCAAGGTCCGCCTGATCGGCATCGATACGCCGGAGCGCGAGGATTCCCCTCGTGACACGTTCCTGGAGAAACAGGGCATTCCGGCCCCAAGGCAACGAGAGATCTATCAAAACGCCAAGGCGTTCAACATCAGGCATGTCAAGGGACAAACCATCTCCCTGTCGTTCGATCACCCGCCGCGCGACCGTTACGGGCGCCTGCTGGCCTACGTTTACCTGCCGGACGGCCGTCTCCTCAACCGCATGCTGCTTGAACAGGGGCTGGCCGTCGTCTACCGGAAATTCACCTTCAGAATGAAACAGGATTTTCTCGCCGCCGAAGCACAGGCGAAACAGGCGGGTGTCGGCTTGTGGGAGAGGCAGCAGCGCTAGAGTTTTACTCCCGGTTCAGGCTTTCTGGCCACGACCAGCAGGCGGTGATTCATAAAGCCATAATCGCCTGCTTTTTCATGCGCAGAGAACCCCCGCTGCATGCAAACCTCGACAAATCCGGCGTCGCCGACCAGGGCCTCAAGAGCCTCCGGCAGGAAAAGTCGGATGGCATAAGCCTGGTCTCGCATCATTCCCTGCTCCTTGCAGATCACAACTTCGCGGGCACGAATCAAATCCTTATCAAGCTGTCTCTGCCGACAAACGACGATTTTTTCGTCAATTTCATGCCAGGCATTCGGATTGAAATTCTCCCGCACCAAGGCGCCATCGGTGACATCGAGCAGCAGATGGCCACCGGGTTTCAGCATCCGCATGACCTCCTGCATGATCTGCAGATCCGCCGAAGACTCCGGCATGTAGCCAAGGGAATTCCCCAGAATCAGGACGTGGTCAAAAGCCTGGTCCGGCAGGCCGGTTGCGGCGGCATCGCCTTGCACAAAGTCAACCGAGAGCTCCGACTTCAGGGCGCTTGAACGACCGTGTTCGAGCAGGACATGTGAATAATCGAGCACGGTGCAATGCTCGTACCCACGGCTTGCCAGTTCGAGGCTGTGACGGCCCTGGCCGCCACAAAGGTCGAGGATGGCATCGTTTTTCGCCATTGGCAGAAGGCTGCAAACCGCATCGACCTCGCGGCGGGTGATCTCATCGTCGCACACCGTTCGGGCATCGGTCATCAGGTAAACATCGTCGAACAGCGTCTTCCACCAGTCCGGGTCGACATCGATTTTCATGGCGCCTCCGGATGGGCGCCGAAACTGAACAGGCCGTCCGAGGCAAAGATAGCCGCCGCACCGCCCCAGGGTTGTGACCGGGAGATGCTCAGTTCTTCGTCCTCGATGTCTATCATCTCCTTCAATGCACCTTCGAGATACATTTTTTCGAGGAGCAGGCAATCGCTCCAGACCGCTTCGGTATATTTACGTAACTGGTCAAGATGGGGCTCGACAATCAGGCGCGGCCGCAAAGCAATGCGGATCGGGCCGAGCAGGTAAGTGAACCGGTGGTCCAGTGCCATTTGCTGCTGCATTTCAAGTACCCCGCGCAACTCATCAGGATCAATGCTCATCAGGGCATCGTTGATCCGTTTGGCGGCCTCTGCGGTTGTCAGGTTCGAGCGCAACAACGCCAGGGGTTGGACACCGCCGCCGCTGCCAACGTTGGTTGGCACGCCCCCGTAACGCACCAGGAATCCGAACAGGCCGTCCCGGCCAAACAGACAGCGGAAATCGGTCTGGTAGCGGGTCAGCTCAACGCCCGCCAGCGCATCATAGCTGACGCATTCTTCTGCCCAGAGGTGCAGGGGAATCTTCTCCTGGACGATATACTGGCCCTTCTCAAGAGCTAAACCGACCGCTTCATCAGCATCCGGGTTGACGCACCCGACCCGGACCCCGAACCCCGAGTAGCCACGCTCCGGCTTGAGTACCAGTTCGTTCCAGTTCTTACGCGTCCATTCAATCAGATCGTGGATCGGCTCACCGTCGGGGCCGATCGTCCGGCCGGGTAAAAACCGTCGGGTCCACGGTGTGCGTTCGACCGATGCGCGGCTGAAACGATCGTTGCCTGCGGAGGTCAGCACCTCGAACATGCTTTTTACGTTGATCGGCTCAGTGCCGCGCGGGTTGACGACCCGACCCTCGCTGACCAGTTGCAGAAGCGGCGTCAGATTGTGCTTGCGATGCAGATTGAGCAGGATGTCGGTGTTAAAATCAACGAACGCAATCGAGACCGGCGTTCCCCGGTAGCAGGCCCGACCCTGTCTCAATTCCAGTTCATGGGGCGCCATCAATGCGCTGCTGACCCCGTCGATTGCGTCAAGGCGTTTGGCCAGGTTGATATTCTCGGTGACATCCTCGAGAGTCTCTTGCTCGGCAATCACTGCCATCAGACCAGGATTGTTCCCCGCAAGACGGCGATGGCCAGCCAGGAGCATCTGCACGAACCCATCGATCGGATAAAGCAGCGGATGGTCAAAATCGAGAACGATACCGGTCGGACGGATTCGATTGACACGCTTCCAGATCGCCTTGCCGATAATCTGGGTGATGCGCTGGTAATCCCAGCCACCGGGACTGCCCAGATTCCATTCCGAATGATACCCCCAAAATTCCTTCACGGTTGACTCCTTTGCAAAGCTGCAGGCAGAATTTTCGCCAGCCGGGAAAACCCGATTTCGCCCTGGCTGAGAAGGGTGCGGACAAAAAGACCGATATCATGGCCACCGAACCTGTCGAGCAGGTCCAGGCCCTGCTTCAAGCCAAGAGTGTAGCATACCTGGTAGCCTGGCCGTAAAAGGTACTTCGGCACGACTGCATCGGCAGTTGTAGAACTGTACCCTACCCGCAGGAGAAGCTCATACGCCTGCACGATCGTCATCCGCCCACTCTGCAGGCCAAGATCGATCAGGCCACGAGCGGCCCGCTCAGCCCGTCGCTTGGCCAGCAGGAAGCGATCCCACGGGCCATCGAAATAACCGGTCCGGGCCATCAACTCCTCGGCAAGACAAGCCCAGCCTTCATAAAACAAGGGCGACTCGACCGGTCGTCGCAGAGGACGATCCAGATTCCAGCGACATGAGTCGAGCAGGTGGTGCCCCGGCCAGGCTTCGTGAGCGGCAGTCATCCGATACTCGAGAGAACGCCCCTGCCTGTGATGACAAGGCCGTCCATCCTCCATGACAAAAAAAGTACCCCCACGCGGCGGATATCCGGGGATCGCCGCATAGGCATCCGCAGCCCGGATTGCGGCCAGATAATCAGGGACCTTGGCAATGACGAGAGGCCCCGCCGCAGGCGCGCCGCCGGGAACCAGCCCCTGTCTGCGACAGTGGGCTTCGGCAACCTCGAGTTCGCGACGATAGAGTGCCAGCAGGTCATCGCCCGCCGCTTCCGCGAAAGGAATAATCTGCCCGGCCTCTATCCAACTTTTACCTGGAGCGAGTTGTGCGGCTTCCTGCGCCAGAACCTCTTCCATCATGGCCAATTCGTCCCGTAGCAGTGGCTCGAGGGAATCGATGCTCATCCCACAGCCAAGATGTTCAGCAATCAGGCGGTCCAGGACCTCTCCGGGCAGAAGAGGGCTTGCGACGACATCAACCCGCTTCATCGCGTCCCGGAAACCTCGCAAGGCCCCCGGCATTTCACCTGTATCAAAACCATCGACCTGCAGACGCTCGATCCATCGCTGCACATCGTGCAGCATCCCGACGCCGAGGGTGTGAAACAGTTCGGGAACTTCACTCAGACACTCTGCCGCACGCTGGAGAAAAGCCGGCACCCCGGCCACTCGCGCAGACCAGGCCTGCGGCGATGGTGAAGCCAGCGCTTCGGCAAGGCCGGCCGCGATGACGGTCAGGTGAAATGTCGGCTGCGATTGATGCGGCCCAACCTCGGTCAACTGCTCGCACAGAGTCCGCAACACCTGCAGCAAAAGGTCGAAGTCAATCTGATCGGCATCGGGCATATCCTCTACAGCGAGTTTCGACAGGTCTCTTTCATACCCTCGCAAAACATCTGCAACGGCAGCAACTTTCTGCGCGGAGAAATCATCCCAGGCGTTCCAGGGCTGGTCTGTTTGCACAATCTGCGGGAAGAAGTAGAATTCATCACTGCAGGCACAGACAGGGAACGCTGAAGCGATGGAGGAATAAGCCCTCTCAGCAAGCACTTCCAGAGCGGTCGTTCGATTGCCATCGCGATGTGTCTGCTGGTTCATCTGGCCCCATCTCTGACTTTAATTGCCTTCGGTACGATTCGTATTAAGCTTTAAACCGTGTCATTATACAACATTATCACTCTCTTTAAGGAGCGTTGCCTATGATCAGACGTTGCGGCTGGTGCAGCAACGACCCTCTTTACGTCGCTTATCACGATCATGAGTGGGGCGTGCCCGAGCAAGACGATCGAAAGCTTTTCGAGATGTTGATCCTCGAAGGGGCCCAGGCCGGCCTGAACTGGCTGACGATCCTGAAAAAACGCGACAACTATCGGCAGGCATTTCACCAGTTCGACCCGGAACGGATTGCCCGTTATGGGGACAGGGATATTGACCGGTTGCTACTGGACAGTGGCATTGTCCGCAATCGTCTCAAAATTAAAGCCGCAATCAGGAATGCCCAGGGCTACCTGCAGATCCGAAACGAGCACGATTCCTTCTCGACTTATCTCTGGGCTTTCGTTGATGGTACGCCGATCATCAATCATCGGCAGACCCTCAGCGACATCCCCTCCAGAACGACCACATCAGAAAAAATGAGCAAAGAGCTGAAAAACCGCGGCTTCAATTTTGTCGGGCCAACCATCTGTTATGCCTTCATGCAGGCCGTCGGTATGGTCAACGATCATACGACTGACTGTTTTCGTTACCAGCAGCTCAAATAGCCAACGGCACATCCCTGGGTATAATGCCCTTCAGGCCGGCCTGGTAGTTGATGCCAACCAGGACGTTAACGCACGCTTCAGGGGTTGCGCATGCAAGACGATGTGAAGATTTACAATATCAAGGCTTTTATCCGAAAGAACCTTTCGGGAGACCTTGATATGGAGAGATGGTTGAGGGTGGCTGTCATGAAAACAACCTGGGGCAACAGAGGGTTAAACTGTTGTCCTTGTTCTTTATTCTTAAAATGCTTAAACACAGAACCGGCGGGTCGCGTCCCGCCCGACGCCATACTTTTGTCCGGCAACAAAAGTATGCAAAAATGCCTTCTCCTTGCGGAGGGCATCTCCTTTGCCGGATGTCTGTGACTTCAACAACCTTTACTGATGGGGATCCGGCCCTGTGTCAAAGGGCCTGACCTTGCCGTGTGATTTACAAGGGAAAAGCCAAAACAACTCCTACCGACGCAAGCCTCCACAGCAGGAGAGGCTCTCAAGAGCCTCGGCTCCTGCGGGGGAAGCGCAGGCTCCTGATCGTCTAAAACGATCTGGATTGAGGTTGCCGCCCTGCCGAGCCAGACATGCCCAGCGCAGCGCAGGCCCTTTTCTGCATACTCTTTTAGGCCAGTAAAAGAGTATGGCGCCGTCGGGGGGCGAGACCCCCGGATTTTGCTTTTGTCTCTAAATTCCAGGATACAATGAAAAAGGGCAACAGATGAACCATCTGTTGCCCTTTCCATCATGAACTCTAATTGAACTTTGTCAGCAGCCTGAGTCCCTTTCTTAGACAGGGTTCTTTATTCTCTGCTGTGCTTTTTCATTGTTCCATCAGGTTCCGCAACACGTAATTCAGGATCCCGCCGCTCAGGAAATACTGGACCTCGTTGGCGGTATCGATACGGCAAGCGACAACCAGTTCCTGGCTGCTGCCGTCGGCACGATTGATCCGCAGGACGATATCCTGCCCCGGCTCGATGGCGCCGGCCTGACCGATCAGGTCGAAGGTTTCGCTGCCGTCGATACCAAGCGACTTGCGATCATCGCCGGCCTTGAACTGTAACGGCAGGATCCCCATCCCGACCAGGTTGGAACGATGGATTCGCTCGAAGCTCTCGGCGACCACGGCCTTTACCCCAAGCAGCAGAGTGCCTTTCGCCGCCCAGTCACGGCTCGAACCGGTGCCGTACTCTTTGCCCGCCATGATCACCAGAGGCGTACCCTGGTCTGCGTACCTGACCGCAGCATCGAAAATACTCGCCTGTCCGCCGTTGGGCAGTTCCCTGGTGAAGCCGCCTTCGACCCCGGCGACCAGCTCATTTTTCAGACGGATGTTGGCGAAGGTCCCGCGCATCATGATCTCGTGGTTGCCGCGTCGTGAGCCGTAGGAGTTGAAGTCCGCCGGGCCGACCCCATGTTCCCGCAAATAGACTCCGGCCGGACTGCTGGCCAGAATCGAGCCGGCCGGAGAGATGTGGTCGGTGGTAATCGAATCTCCCAGCAGGGCGAGCAGGCGGGCTCCGGAAAACCCCGTCAGGCAGTTTGCCGCGGCCTCACGCACCTCGAAGAAGGAGGGCTCCTTGACGTAAGTCGAGCTGTCGTCCCAGTCATAGGTCTGGCCTTCGGGGACCGGCAGATTGCGCCAGCTCTCCTCACCGGCAAAGACGTCGGCATATTTTTCCCTGAACATGTCAGCCGAGACCAGTTTGACCATTTCGGCGACCTCTTCGTCGCTCGGCCAGATATCCTTGAGATAGACGTCCTTGCCCTGCGGATCCTTGCCGAGGGGTTCTGAGGTCAGGTCGATACAGGTGCTGCCGGCGAGGGCATAGGCGACGACCAGCGGCGGGGACGCCAGCCAGTTGGCCTTGGTGTGGGAGTGCACCCGCCCCTCGAAGTTGCGGTTTCCGGAAAGCACGGAACAGACCACCATATCCTGGTCCGTGATCGCATCGGCGATCGGCCCGGTCAAAGGCCCGGAGTTGCCGATACAGGTGGTACAGCCATAGCCGACCACATGGAAACCAATCTGATCGAGATATCTCTGCAGGCCGGCTTTCTCCAGGTAGTCTGTAACAACCTTGGAGCCCGGGGCCAGCGAGGTTTTCACCCACGGCTTCTGCACGAGTCCTTTTTCAACCGCCTTTTTTGCCACCAGACCGGCGCCCATCATGACTGCCGGGTTGGAGGTGTTGGTGCAGGAGGTGATCGCGGCGATGACGACATCCCCCTGGTTCAGCGCATAGTCGCTGCCGGCCACTGCAGCAGTACGATTAGCAGCATCGGCAGGGATGGCCGCCTTCGTCGCCTCTTTCATCGCTTCGAGATCGACCCGGTCCTGCGGGCGTTTCGGCCCGGCCAGGCTCGGCTTGACGGTACCCAGGTCAAGTTCCAGGACAGCCGTGTACTCCGGGTCTGTCATGCCATCAAAACGCCATAAGCCCTGTTCTTTGGCGTAGGCCTCGACCAGAGCAACCGTGGCGTCATCTCGCCCGGAGAGGCGCAGGTAATCGAGCGTGACCTCGTCAATCGGGAACCAGCCGCAGGTCGCGCCGTACTCCGGCGCCATGTTGGCGATCGTCGCCCGGTCCGCAAGCGGCAGTTTGCCCAGACCGTCACCGAAGAACTCGACGAATTTGCCGACCACGCCGAACTTGCGCAGCATCTGGGTCACGGTCAGGACCAGGTCGGTGGCGGTCACCCCTTCCCGGAGTTTACCGGTCAGGCGGAAGCCGATGACCTCGGGGATGATCATCGAAACCGGCTGCCCGAGCATGGCGGCTTCGGCTTCGATGCCCCCCACGCCCCAGCCGAGCACAGCCAGGCCGTTGATCATCGTGGTATGGCTGTCAGTCCCGACCAGGGTGTCCGGGTAGGCGACCGGCCGGCCATTCTCACTGGAGGCCCAGACTGTGCGGGCCAGGTATTCGAGGTTCACCTGGTGGCAGATACCGGTTCCCGGAGGCACGACGCGGAAATTGTCGAAAGCCAGCTGCCCCCAGCGCAAAAAGGCATAGCGCTCCCGGTTGCGCTCCATCTCCCTGTCGACGTTATAGGCGAAAGCTTCCGGCATGGCATATTTGTCGACCATGACCGAGTGGTCGATGACCAGGTCGACAGGGATCTGCGGGTTGATCTTCTGCGGATCGCCGCCGGCTCGGGTCACGGCGTCGCGCATCGCAGCGAGATCGACAACGGCGGGCACGCCGGTGAAGTCCTGCATCAACACCCGGGCCGGACGAAAGGCAATTTCATGATCGGAGGTGCGCTTATCCAGCCAGGCGACAACCGCGTTGATATCCTCTGCGGTGACCGAATCACCATCTTCGTTGCGTAGCAGGTTCTCGAGCAGCACCTTCAGGGTCAGGGGCAGACGGCTCACATCCTGATGCGTCCCAGCATATTCTGCGAGGCTGAAATATTCATACGTCACACCGGCGACATCCATAGTTTTCCTGGTCGCAAAGCTGTTCATACTTTCTATACTCATCGGTACATCTCCTTAAACATTTATGTTCTTTTGTCTACCCGTCTATCAGTCTGATACATTTTACCATAAACTGGCAGAATCACTTCGCTCCGCGGATTTTTCCCGCAGGCCGCCCATGACCTTGCTTTTGCCTTTTTCATCTGCTAGCTTAAAGCATTGTTTGGCAGCCCTGTTGCCAGGAGAGAGCCCAATGACCGAATGGATGAACAATGAAATTCTGGGGATTACCATCGGCCGCTACATTACGGCAGTTGGCATTGTCCTGATCGCCTTGATTGCCAAAAAAATCTTCGCCTTCTTCTTCACCAGGGCCATCATGCCCCTGGCACAGAAGAGCAGCAAAGAGCTTGACGACCGCCTCCTGGCCTGCCTGCATAAGCCATTAGAATTTCTGGTTTTTCTGATCGGTCTTTTTGTTGCCGCGGAATTTCTGCGACTTCCCGTTGAACCGTACAACCTGGAGAAACTCGTCTCGACTCTGCTCAAGGCTTTGCTGATCCTGGATGTCGCCTGGTTCTTCTTCAACATGGTCGACATGGTCGACCATTACCTGACCAAATGGGCGGTTCGCACCGAATCCGTCCTGGATGACCAGCTGGTACCACTGGTCCGCAAGACCCTGCGGGTTTTCATCGTCGTCATGGCCGGACTGATGGCGGTCCAATCCTTCGGCTACCCGATTACCGGGATCCTGGCCTCGCTCGGCATTGGTGGCCTGGCTTTTGCCCTGGCTGCCAAGGACACCGTCTCCAACATCTTCGGCTCGCTGATGATCATCTTCGATCGCCCTTTCCACATCGGCGACTGGATCAAGGCCGGCGACATGGAAGGCACCGTCGAGGAAATCGGTTTCCGCTCGACCAAGATTCGCACCTTTGCCAAGACCCTGATTTCCGTACCGAACAACATCATCGCCAACATGGCCCTGGACAATTACAGCCGCATGCCGAAGCGGCGCATCCGACTCACGGTCGGTGTCACCTATGACACGTCTCCGTCACAGATGCGCGAAGCCGTAAAAAAGATCCGCGAACTTCTGCAAACCCATCCGGCCATCGACCAGGAGTTCTTCCTGGTCAATTTCACCGACTTCGGTGCTTCATCGCTGGACATCATGGTTTACTGTTTCACCACGACGACGGTATGGGGCGAATACCTTGAGGCGCGCGAGGACGTCTGTCTCAAGATCATGGACACCCTGGAAGCGCTGGGGCTGGAGATCGCTTTCCCCAGCACCACCGTCTACATCAGGCAAGACGACCCTGAGACGGCCGCCGCGATTCCCGGCTAGCCGTAACAGTTATGTTTTGAAGAGAGGGAGCCCCCGGGAGGATTACAATGCGCAAATGGATCATAATGGCTGTCCTGGCGACGCTTGTCGGTGGCTGTGCTCCGTGGATCGGCATCCATAACGTAGAGCCCGGCATGACCAAGGCCGAGGTCCTGCAGCAGATGGGGAAACCGAACAACGCCTCCGGCAGCGGTAACGAGGAATACCTCTGGTACACACCGGTCAACCGTTTCTGGGAACGCTACTATATCCACATCGTCAACGGCAAGGTCGAATCTTATGGACAGCTCGGCAAGCAGGCTGAGCAACCGCAGTGAGCCACTCACCTGGACACAATCCTGGCTACCCGGCGTGCGTTTCGCGCCGCAACAACAGGGGCCCGGCGAGGGCCTTTGCCTGTTAGGCCAGATTGGCCCGGAGCTGGGGGACGCGCTAATTCTGCTTGGTTGAGATCGATGCAGACGGGAGAGGACCATGGCTGAACAGGTTTTTTTTGCTGACATGCGGACAGGAATGCGGGAGAACCTGCACACCAAGCTGGAGAGATTGGCGGATCGGGCCGGCCTGTACGGGATCGTCAAACCAGGTGGACTGGTCGCCATCAAGATGCACTTCGGTGAGAGAGGCGGCCATGCCTACATCCGGCCGACCTTCGTGCGGCGGATTGTCGACCAGGTCAAGAACGCCGGTGGCAAGCCTTTTTTGACCGATTCTAGCACCCTTTACCCGGGCGAGCGCAAAGAAGCCGTTTCCGCCCTGACCTGCGCGATTGAGAACGGTTTTGCCTATGCCGTGGTCAATGCCCCGCTGATCATGAGCGACGGCTTACGCGGCCATTCGGCACGCCGCGTTGCAGTCCCCGGAGAGCTCCTGCGTGAGGTTGATATCGGCCAGGAAATCCTCGAGGCCGACGCCATGATCGTACTGAGTCATTTCAAGTGCCATGAGTTGACCGGTTTCGGTGGTGCGATCAAGAATCTCGCCATGGGCTGTTCAAGCCGTGAAGGCAAGCTCGAGCAGCACTCCACTGTGGCCCCCAGTATCTCAGTAAACCATTGCACAGCCTGTGGCGCCTGCCTCACGGCCTGCGCCCACAACGCGATCGACCTCGACAGCGGCAGGGCGGTCATCGATGCCGCACGCTGCACCGGGTGCGGGCGCTGCATCACTATCTGCGAGCCCCAGGCGATTCGCATCAACTGGAACGAGGAGTCCTCGCTGGTGATGAAGAAAATGGCCGAGTACGCTCTCGGTGCCGTATCCGGTAAAACCGGGAAAGTGCTGTTCATCAATTTCATCACCCAGGTTTCTCCGGCCTGTGACTGTTACGGACACTCCGACGCACCGATCGTCCCCGACATCGGCATTCTTGCTGCCACCGACCCGGTCGCACTCGACCAGGCCTGTGCCGACCTTGTCAACCAGGCCCGCGGCCTGCCCGGCACGGCCATGCAGAGCGGCCATGAGCCCGGCTTTGACAAGTTCCGCGGCGTCTATCCGAAAATCAACTGGGAAGTGCAGCTGGAGCACGGTGAAAAAATTGGCCTGGGGATACGCAGTTATAACCTGGTGAAACTGGAGCCGGAGGATGAAAAGTGGTGACAGGTTGCTGCCGCACCGGAACCGTCAGGCTTGACTTGTAAATTTCAGATGCTGGGGGACGTCTCCCATGCGCAACGACATTGGAGGAATGCAACATGATGGAAATCACATTTCCGGGCGGTGTACGGGTCAACGCTCAGTTCAAAGGCTTTGAGACAGCCACCGATCAACCTGAAAAAAACGGCGGTGAGAACACGGCACCGGCACCACTGGACCTCTTCCTGGTTTCACTGGGCACCTGTGCCGGGTTTTACGCCCTGCGCTTTTGCCAGCAGCGCGAACTGGCCACCGAGGGGATGCGCCTGTCGTTGGCCACCGAGCGCAACCCGGAAACCAAGCGGCTGGACCGCATTGAGATCACTTTGAACCTGCCGGAAGGGTTCCCGGAGAAGTACCGCGGGGCGATTGTTCGTGCCACCGACCAGTGCGCGGTGAAAAAAGTGCTGGACGATCCGCCGGAGATCGAGCTGGTGACCGTCTAAAGCTGGGGGATAGCCTCCGGCACCGGGACTTCCCGAAGGCCGAGCTCTTCGCCAAGCGCCATGAGCAGGGCATCGACATCTGCAGTACGGCTCGCCGAGCAGGCAATTTCGACCAGGCCGGCGTGGCTGTCCAGGGTCCGCGCAAAGGCCAGACCATCGTAACTCTCCAGGATAAAGCGCAGCTGGCCGATCTCGGCGCGCGGCAACTGGAAATATCGTTTGCTGAAGATCTCTGCGCTCATCGTCCCCACCCGGTCACGACAGCTTCAGGGTTGTATCGAGGATGTAGCGTGCGATGCTGCGCTTGGGCGGTAACTGCGGCAGTGCGTCAACAGGGAACCAGCGCGCGGCCTCCAACTCCCGCGTGTCAACCTCGATCTCCCCGCTGACAAAGTCCGCGACGAAGCCTACCATCACCTGGCTGGGAAATGGCCAGCACTGGCTGCCGACGTAGCGAACATTGTCGGCGATCACACCGGTTTCCTCAGCGATCTCCCGGATCGCGGCCTCTTCAAGTGATTCGCCAAACTCCTGGAACCCTGCCACCAGGCTGTAACGGTTGGCGGCCCAGGTCGCTTTGCGGGTCAGCAGTACTTCACCGGGACGGGTCACAAGGACGATGGCGCATGGGTGAATGGCCGGGTAAGCATGGGCCTTGCACGATGAGCACCCCCTCCCCCATTCCCCTGCCAGCCAGGCTGTCGGCTCTCCGCAGTAGCCACAGTAACGGCTACGTTCCTGCCAGTGCAGGATCATGCGGCCCAGGCCGCCGAGACTCAGCAGGTCGATCGGCAGCAGCGGCTTTTCATCCAGAAGCCCGAGCATTTCAAGATTCTTCGGCAGCCTGTCAAGCTGGCCGAATTCAACCAGGCGGCAAGGTTTCCCCTGCCAGTAACCAAGGTGAAGGGATGGAGCCTCTGGCCACTCTCCAAAAGGTAGATCGAACCTGTCCTGCGCTCTTGTCACGAGCATTTTGCTGCCATGCAACAACACGCCGTAACCCGGTCCGCCCGAATCCGCTTGCGGACTCAGCAGCTTGAACTGCTGATCCAGGCAGGCCCGGTTGAAAGGCAGATGGAGGGGTGAGGCATAGGTTTCGGGCAGGGCCGTCACGCGTTACCCTCCTCGCAGATGCGCCGGTATTGCAACAGGGCCAGCTGCGTTTTGCTGTCAAGGATCTCGCCACTACTGATTTTGTTCAGGGCCTCGTCGATTGACATGGGGCAGAGAATGATCACCTCGTCCGCTTCAAGCTGCTGTTCAACTGCCGAGAGCGCCCTGCCGAGAAAGAGGTAAACCCGTTCATCACAAAAGCCCACAGTGCTCCAGAAGCTGCCAAGCGGCAGGATCTCCGCCGCCGCATAGCCCGCCTCTTCGGTCAATTCGCGCGCGGCACAACTTCCGGGAGATTCTCCCGGTTCCAGGCGCCCGGCCGGGATTTCATAGACCATCTCGCCGATCGCCGGCCGGAACTGCCGGATCAGGAGCACCCTGCCATCAGGGAGAACCGGCAGGATTGCAGCCCCTCCGGGATGGCGGATAATTTCAAACTCCGAGCGTCGGAGATCGGGCATTTCATGCACCTCGACACCAACGTCGAGAACCCGGCCGACAAAGACCTTATCACGTGATTTGAGAGACGACATCAAAAGACCTTTCAAAAAGTGTTGCGGGCAACACCACGGTGACGGCCCGCGGCACCGCTTCGATCATGGCCGGTAGAACGCCGAAATCATCGCCATCGACCTGGATGGCGACAGCGGTCCCGTCCACCCTGATTTCATCCACGCTCAGAAACTGTGCAAGCGGCGCGCGCAATGGCCGTTTCAGTGCCAGGGACAAAGCGAAACGCAGCTGTGCGATACGCCCGCCCTGGCACAGGAGACAGACCTCAAGATCGTCCTTGAACATGGAGGCGGCAGGGGTCACCACGTAGCGGCCACCATAGTAACGGCAGTTGCTGACGACTACGCCAAACCCTTTGAGACGACGCCCATCCCGCAGTTGCAGCTCCAGGGCTGGCGAGGGCCTGAACAAGAGGGTTTCGACAGCACTGACCGCATAGGCCAACCGGCCAAGCAGCCTTTTCAAAGTGGGCCGCACGTTCGCCACCGCCGCGGCGTCCCAGCCGGCGCTGGCCATGAGCAGGAACAGTTCACCATTGATTCTGCCAAGCGTTATCGCCCGCGGAATTCCCCGCATGGCGACGGCACAGGCCTTGTCGATCTGCAACGGGATTCCGGCCTCGAGGGCAAAGACATTCACCGTACCGAGAGGCAGAAACGCCACCGGCAGATCCGGTGAAGCAATCCCGTTGACGACTTCATTGAGAGTGCCGTCTCCGCCGGCGGCAACAACCCGGTCAAAGCCTTCCGACACGGCCCGTGATGCGGCAAGCCGGGCGTCGCCCCGCGCTGTCGTCAGGCAGAGGTCGACTTCAGCGCCCAGGCCCTGCAAGGTCTCCAGGGCAAGCCGGATGCGTGGTCGGGCATCACCACCGCTGACCGGGTTGGCTATCAACTTGACTCGCATTATCGCCTCATGTCAGAAAAGAACTCCGCAAACCGTCACAGTATGCCGTGAACATGGCTTGGAAACAACCCTTTCCCGGCCTGCACAGGACGTCAGAACAGGTTAGAATGAAGAGATGACGCAGATGGAGACAAAACCGTCAGAGGGCCGATTGCTTGCCATAGGCGACATCCACGGATGTCTGGCCCAATTGACCGGGCTCATGGCGCTGGTCAACCCTGCTGCCGCCGACAGGATCGTGTTCCTCGGCGACTATGTCGATCGCGGTCCGGACAGCGCCGGGGTGATTGATTACCTGATTGAATTCGCCGCGGCCTTTCCGCAAACCGTCTTTTTGCGCGGCAATCATGAACAGATGTTTCTCGATTACCTCGACGGACAGGATCCGGCCATGTTCCTCATCAACGGCGGCCGGCAAACCCTGGACAGTTACCGCGATTGCGGGCTGTGGCCCTTACCCTCAAGCCATCGCCGCTTCCTTGAATCGCTACGGCATTATTTCGAATCGGCGCAGCACATCTTTGTCCACGCCGGTCTGCGGCCGGGAATCCCCCTGGCAGGACAAACTGACTTCGACATGCTCTGGATTCGCCACGAGTTCCTCGAATCGAACTACGACTGGGGCAAAACCGTGGTCTACGGCCACACTCCGCGCGAAGAGCCTCTGCTTGGCGGTCACAGGATAGGCGTCGATACCGGCTGCGTCTACGGCCGCCGACTCACCTGTTGCGACGTGATCTCCCTGCGGACCTGGCAGGTTTGACCAGCGATTACCTGCCCGGCTCACGCCAGCGGCGCAGCAGGTCCCCGGCTCGGGTTCCGTCCGGCAATTTCATATGCACCACGGCATTTGGCTGCACGGTCTCGATTTTGCCGCCCTGGGCATCGAAGGCCCCTGCAAACGCCAGCTCTGACCGGCGCATTGCCGGTCCGATGATCTCCAGACTGTCTCCATTCCGGATGCGGTTGCGCCCCTCAACCAGCGAGACCCCTTCCGGCGAGACTTCACGGACGATCCCGACGAAATCGCAATCACGACTATAGAGGCTGTCCTCTGCGTGTACGAAGGCGTGGTCGTGGTCAAACAGGAAACCTGTCCCGTAAGGTCGGTGACTGACCGCTTCAAGCTCCCTGAGCCACAGAGGGTCAACCTGACAGTTGTCGGGATTGTCGCGCCAGGCATCCAGGGCCGCTCGATAAACCCTGGTTACGGCCGCGACGTAATAGAGGCTTTTCATCCGGCCTTCAATCTTCAAGCTGTCGACTCCAGCCCCGATCAACTCCGGCAGATACTCGATCAGGCAGAGGTCACGGCTGTTGAAGATATAAGTGCCCCGGTCATCCTCTTCGATCGGCAGGTATTCACCCGGCCGGGTCTCCTCCTGCAGGGAGTATTTCCACCGACAGGGATGACTGCAGGCGCCACGATTGGCGCTGCGCCCGGACAACCCTGCCGAGAGCAGGCAGCGCCCCGAATAGGCCATGCACATGGCCCCATGCACGAAGACTTCCAGTTCGACTTCCGAATTTGCCCTGATTTCCTTGATTTCAGTCAGGTTCAGCTCGCGGGCAAGATTCAGCCGTTTGACGCCCTGCGACTGCCAAAAATAAGCTGCTGCCGCGCTCGTGGTGTTGGCCTGGGTGGAGAGATGGACTTCCCTGTCGGGATCAATCTGTCTGACCAGGGACAACATCCCCGGATCAGCCAGAATATAGGCATCGACCGGAACCTGCAGAAGCTCCCGTAGCAGTTGGCGGGCAATTGGTTCCTCGTCCGGGCGCAGGTAGGCATTCAATGTCAGGTAAAGGCGTTTACCCAGAGAATGGGCCAATTCACAGCCCCGCGACAGTTCCGGTATGGTGAGATTACCGGCCAACGCACGCAAGCTGAACCGCTCGATACCGCAGTAAACAGCGTCCGCCCCGTAACGCAGGGCGGTTTCCAGTTTTTCCATGTTTCCGGCAGGCGCCAGGAGCTCGGGGATCATTCGGTAACCTTGTGTGTTCTGATATCGCCGTTTACTCTATCACAACGAGGCATATTTCATGCAAGGCCAGATTATCGTGCGACCAGCCATGATGCTTGACAAGTAACGAAAAAGCCTATAATTTTTAGGAAATTTCAATTCTGGATACTACTGTAACTTGACGACATGACTATCCCCGACAGACATATGGCATACCGATATCTGGCAGTTGTGGGCCTGCTCAGCCTGCTGGCTTCGTGCGCTCCGCCGCCGAGAGGCATGCAATCCGGCAACCTTCCCCATGACATGAGCCGCCTGCAGGAGACGCTAGACAGACAGGAGCAAGAGCTGCAGAGTGTCTCACGGCAACTGGCCGAGCTGCAGAACCAACAGCAGGCACAGGCCCAGCAAATCAATCAGCTTATGCGGGGCCCATTGACGGCGGAAGGGGCTTACCCGACCGCAGCGCTACCGCGCACTGCCGAAACCACTGCCGCGCAGGCGCAAGGTGATGGCTCGCCAACCGAAGTTTACCTGCAGGCATTCGGCGACTATGCCTCTGGCCGCTACCAATCCGCACTACACGGCTTTGAGGCCTTCCTGAGGCGTTTCCCGAACAACAGCTATGCTAGCAACGCACAGTTCTGGCTTGCGGACTGCTATTTCAATCAACAGCAATACCCCATGGCAATCAGGGAGTTCGAGCGCGTCATCAACGAGTATTCGGGCGCACCGAAAAGCCCGGAAGCCCTCTACAAAATTGCCATCGCCCAGCTGCAACTGGGGGCAACGGATGCAGCCCGCCAGGCGATTGACACACTGAACCAACGTTATCCGAAAAGTCCAGCAACCCAAAAGGCCCAGGAACTGGTGATACCCTAACCGGTTGCCATCAAGGGGGAGACATGAATCTCAAACGCACTATTCTGACTGCCTGTTTACTCTTCATGATCTGGCCTGGCGCTGCCATCGCCAAGGAAGAACCGATCATCTACACGGTCAAGCAGGGCGACACTCTGTGGGACATCTCCCAGCGCTTCATAAAGGACCCGTACTATTGGCCAAACCTCTGGTCCAACAACCCGGTGATCGGTAATCCGCACCTGATCTATCCGGGCCAGAAGCTGCGCATCTACGACGGGCGCATCGAGATCATCCCGGTCGGCGAAGGCAACGGTGCAATCGGTGCCGCATATATGACTGCCGATGAAATCCTGCTGATCCCCACTTTCGGCGGAGCCCAGAGCTTCATCAGCGACGAAGAGGTGCAGACCCTGGGGACTTTGGTCGACACCGTCGACAATCGCCTGATGGTCACCACCGGAGACACGGTTTTCCTCGAAATGAATGACCTCTCTGCGACCAGGCCCGGCGACATCTATGAAATAATCGAAACGGGGCGGGCAATCATTCATCCTCTTGCCGAGGGCAAGTGGGGTCACCAGAGAGAAGATGCAATTCTTGGTTACCAGATCATCCAGCTTGGCACCGTCGAGGTTACAAAAGTCACTCCGACCGTTGCCGTAGCGACCATTACCCATGCCATGCGGGAAATCGAGAGGGGCTCAAAACTGCGCCCCTACAAAGCGATCCCCAGCCGGGTTCAGCGCCTGTTCGCAGACCATGTGCTCGAGGGCTACATCCTCGCCAATGACGTCGGCAACCTTGCCATGGGCCAGTGGGAAGTCATCCTCATCGACGTGGGAGAAGAAAGCGGCCTGCTGGTTGGTCACGAGCTGGATATCTACCGCAAACGTGAAGCGACCGATGTGGTTGACAAGGACAAGGTGCTGGTCCTGCCGGATATCGATCTCGGCGACGCCATTGTTCTGGAGGTACGCAGGGGGTTCGCCGAAGCGTTGATCACCCGTACGACCAACCTGCCGATCTACCGCGGCGACCAGATCAGGACAAAAACCAGGTAGACTCCGGGAGGCTTCCCGAACCTTTGATTTTTTTCGGGATGGGCTGTTATCGGCCCATCCCTTTTTATGCAATGAACACATTATTTATGGGGGGACCCTATGCAAGACCTGTCGCCATGGTTGCGCCTGCAGCTTACACCGGGCCTTGGCCGCGTCGGCCTGATGCGCCTGATCGAACACTTCAAAACCCCAGAAAAAGCCATTGACAGCGCCGGACCTGGCTGGCAGTTGGCCGGGGTGCGTAACGGCCTGACACAGGGAATCCCGGCAGCGACAGACCGCAAAATCCAGATGGCCTGCGAGCGACTGGACGAGCTGAACGGTCGACTTCTGACTATCTGGGACGCAGACTACCCGCAAAGGCTCAGACAGATAGACGACCCACCAGCGCTTCTCTACTGTTGTGGTGAACTGCCGACTGAACCGGCCGTCGCCATCGTCGGGACCCGTCATCCGACCGACTTTGGCAGGATGTTCACGAAAAAACTGGCCGGGGAAATGGCTGCGGCCGGCATCGTTATTGTCAGCGGCATGGCCCGCGGCATAGACTCCGCGGCGCACCGTGGCGCCCTCGAAGAGGGGGGTAAAACCGTAGCCGTCCTCGGCTGCGGGATCGATCGCATCTACCCACCGGAGAATGCCGGGCTGTACAAGCAAATCATCGACAATGGGGCGCTGTTGTCCGAATACCCCCCCGGCAGCGAACCCCTGCCAGGACACTTTCCCGGGCGCAACCGCATTATTAGCGCGCTCAGCCTGGGGACCCTGGTGGTCGAAGCCTGCCGTAACAGCGGCTCCTTAATTACCGCTGAATTCGCCCTCGAACAGGGGCGTGAAGTCATGGCGGTCCCCGGTAGTGTCGACCGCAAGACCAGCTACGGTCCGAACCGCCTGATCAAGCAGGGCGCCCATCCGGTCACGGAGGCGGCAGAGATCCTCGAGGTCCTCGGTCTGTCGGCGATTCACAGCACGAGGCATACCAACTTGGCAAGCGGCGGCGTTGATCTGCCAGAACCCGCCAGAAGGGTTCTGGGCGCTCTCGACCTAACCCCCCGCCACAGCGATGAACTCGCCATGGAAAGTGGGTTGACACCTATGGAGCTTTCCGTTATTTTACTGCACCTAGAACTGCAAGGGTACGCAGAAAAGTTGCCCGGCGGACGGTACGTCCGCAGTCGCCGGGCGCTTTAATCCTAACGGACCAACGGAGACTTCTTGAGAGAACGAGTCCTGGCGATTGTCAGTTTCATCGCTCAATACTTCCTCGACGATCAGGATTTGATGACAGAAAGTGATCTCGTTGAGGAGTTGCTCGCCGTCGGTTTCGAGGCTGAAGAGATTGACGCCGCCTTCTGCTGGATGGAGAGCCAGACCATCTGTTCTCCCGCCGGAAGCGACATTAAGCTGGGCAATCCGCCTGCCAGCCACAGGGTCTTCTCCGCCGAGGAAAGCCGAATTCTCTCCGGCGAAGCCCGCGGGTTCCTGACTCGTCTGCGGGGCATGGGCATACTCGACGCCGAAGTACAGGAAGAGGTCATCTCCAAGGCCCTGCAGGTTGCGGACGACGAAGTCTCTCTAAAAGAGATCAAAACGATTACGGTTCTGGCAATGTTTGCCAACTCTCACAATGAATGGCGCCGCGAATACGACTGCCTGCTGGAAGATGACTGGCCGCGGTTGCTGAACTGATGTGCAACAGGCTGCGGGAAAACCTGCGGCCTTTTTCATTTCTCACGAAATGGCTTGAACTGGACTTATGGCTAATTCCCTGGTTATTGTTGAATCGCCTGCCAAGGCCAAAACCATCGAAAAATTTCTCGGCAAGGGCTACCACGTCCTCGCCTCCTACGGACACGTTCGCGACCTGCCGAGCAAGGATGGCTCGGTCGATGTCGAAAACGATTTCCTCCCCAAGTACATCGTCTCGGCAAAAGCCAAAAAACAGCTGGCCCTTCTGAAGAAGGCCCTCAAGGGCGTCGACGAGCTGGTCCTTGCGACTGACCCGGACCGTGAAGGCGAAGCGATTGCCTGGCACCTGCTGGAAGCCCTCGGGGTTGACGAAAAAGGGGACTCTCCCAAGGTCAGCAGGGTCGTGTTTCACGAGATCACCAAAACCGCGATTGCCGAAGCCATGGCCAAGCCACGCAAGATATCAACGGAACTGGTCGATGCCCAGCAGGCAAGACGGATCCTCGACTACCTGGTCGGGTTCAATCTTTCCCCGGTCCTCTGGCGCAAGATTCCCGGCAGCCGCTCGGCCGGCCGCGTACAGTCGGTTGCCCTGCGGCTGATCTGTGAGCGCGAGGCAGAGATCGAAGCGTTCAAGGCCCAGGAGTACTGGACCATCGAAGCCGCCATGGCCAACACGGAGAAAGCCACGTTTGCGGCGCGACTGCATTCGATCGACGGCCAGAAGGTCGCTGCCAGCGCCAAGCATCTGGAAGCTGCGACCTATCAGGTGATTGCCGATCGGCAGGCGGCCGAGCAACTGGTCGAGGAAATCAGGCCCCTGCCGCTGCAGGTGTCGACAGTCAATCGGACAGAGAAGAAACGCCGTCCGGCCGCCCCCTTTACCACCAGCACCCTGCAGCAGGAGGCCAACCGCAAGCTCGGCTTCTCGGCGCGCAAGACCATGTCGTTGGCCCAGAGGCTCTACGAAGGCGTCGACACAGGCGAGGGCCCCGTTGGCCTGATCACTTACATGCGAACCGACTCGGTCACCCTCTCCAATCTGGCGATCGATGAGGCCCGGCAGGTCATCGATGAACGCTACGGCAAGGAATACGTTCCTGCCAGGCCCCGCGTCTACAAGAGCAAGGCCAAGAATGCCCAGGAGGCTCATGAGGCGATCCGCCCCACCGGTCTGGCACGCCACCCGGAAAAGCTCAACACGGTGCTCGATCGTGATGAACTAAGGCTTTACAAACTGATCTGGGAACGGACAATTGCCTCGCAGATGGCCGATGCCCTGCTCGATGCGACCACGATTGACATCCTCGCCGGAGAAAAGTTCCAGTTCCGCGCTTCGGGTCAGGTGGTCCGGTTCCCCGGCTTCATGAAGGTCTATATCGAAGGCCAGGACACCGAGAGCGAAGAGGTCGCAGGGCTCCTGCCCAACCTGAACGAGCAAGAGGCCTTAAGCTTTGCTGAACTCATCGGCGAGGAGCACACGACCCAACCACCCCCACGCTACACGGAAGCTTCGCTGGTCAAGACCCTGGAAGAATATGGTATCGGCCGACCATCGACTTACGCGGCCACCATGAACACCCTGGTAGAGCGCAACTACGTGCAGCTGATCAAGCGGGTCTTTTACCCGCAAGATCTCGGTCGCGAAGTCATCCGCTTCCTGATGCAGTGTTTCGACAAGTATGTCGACTACCAGTTCACCGCCAACATGGAAGACGACCTCGATGCCATCTCTCTGGGCAAAGGTGAATGGAAATCTTTCCTGAGAGAGTTCTGGGTCCCGTTCAAACAGGAGGTCGAGGGGGTCAAAGAGGTCCGGTTCGTCGGTGAACCTCTTGACGAAAAGTGCCCGGAGTGCCAGGAACAGCTTTCCAAGAAGTTTGGCCGCAACGGCTACTTCATTGCCTGCAACGGCTACCCGGAGTGTAAATACACCCGCCCGATCAACGGCGAACGCAATGACGAGCCGGTCCTCTCCGATGAGAAATGCGAGAAGTGCGGTGCGCTGATGCAGTTCAAGGAAGGACGCTACGGCAAGTACCTTGCCTGTTCTGCCTATCCCGAGTGCAAAAACAATCAACCCCTGATTAAACCGAAATCACTCGACATCGGCTGCCCGTCCTGCAAAGAAGGTGAAATCATGGAGAAGAAGAGCCGTTACGGCAAAATCTTCTACTCCTGCAATCGTTACCCGAAATGCAAATACGCCCTCTGGGACGAACCGCAAGAGGAGCCCTGTCCGAAATGTGCCTTCCCGCTGACCGTAGTGAAGGTCACCAAGCGTTACGGAACCGTCCAGAAATGCCCCGAGGAGGGATGCGACTACCAGGTGACCCTGGTCGAGCCGGAGCAGAAGGCGCCCGCCAAGAAAGCTACGGCCAAGAAAACCGTCAAGAAGAAAGCCTGAAGCAGGCTCGACATATACGAACGAAACGGCCGGGCGGCTTGCCCGGCCGTTTCAGATTCTTAACAAAGCCCGCACGTGATGCGGGTTTTGTTTTTTTACATTGTACGTGGAATTCATTTAAAGTTAAGGGCAACAGATGGTTAATCTGTTGCCCTTTTGATAGTCCACTGGACTTCAGAGAAGAAGGGTTTTAAGTTCCGTCCCTGCGGGCGCAAGTTGTCTCATCAGTGTGATCCTGCCACCCCATATTGACATCATTATGGCGAGGCCCCCTGTAACGGGCCGGCTCGTCTCCTGCGTTGTTCCTGAACGCCTTAGATCCTGCGCGAACGTCTATGCCCTCCGCTAGGAGAAGGCACTTTTGCATACTTTTGTTGCCGGACAAAAGTATGGCGTCCGGCGGGACGCGACCCGCCGGTTCTGGTTCTCGATCTTTTGAATCATGTTTAAATACATAAAGCAAGCAAAAGCAAAACCCGGGGGTGGCGCCCCCCGACGGCGCCTGACTCTTTTGCTGGCCCAAAAGAGTCAGCAGAAAAGGGCCTGCGCTGCGCTGGGCATAGACGTCCGCAGGATTGCCGTGGTTTCTAATGGCTTCTGTGTACGGGAGCCGGCCCGTTGCAGGGGGCCTCACGGTACTGTTTTCTTGACCCGGTGGCCTTTAATTGCATCGTGCGAAATGAATCAACGTAAAACTCTTTTCCTTGTAAACAAATAAAGTAAGGCATAGGTGAGAGGCGATCCGCCGGTTTTTCTTTTAAGAATTTAAAGAAGAAATTAAGGGCAACAGATTAACCATCTGTTGCCCTCGCTATCATGAATTCCTGCTGAACCTTGCCAGCAGCCAGAAACGGCCGGGCAGATTGCCCGGCCCTTTCTGTGCTGTTCCTGTATACTTAAGACAAAAAACGGATAATAATTTCCTATGACAACAAAAATTCAAATCATTGGCGCCGGCCTGGCCGGCACTGAAGCGGCCTGGCAGATTGCGCAAAGGGGCATTCCGGTCGATCTCTTCGAGATGCGCCCGCAGCGCATGACGCCTGCCCACCATGGCGGACAGCTTGGGGAATTGGTCTGTTCCAACAGTTTGCGCGGCACCGGCATGCACAACGCGGTCGGCTTGCTGAAAGAGGAGCTGCGGCGCTGCAACAGCCTCTTCATCGAAGCCGCTGACACCCACGCGGTTCCGGCCGGTGGAGCACTGGCCGTCGACCGGGACGGGTTTGCCGGTCACCTGACCCGGGCGATAGAGGAACATCCCATGATCACCCTGCACCGTCAGGAGATCACCGCAATCCCCGACGACCGGCTGGTCATTATTGCCAGCGGTCCGTTGACATCGGACACCCTCGCGGCAGAAATTGCCGCCCTGACCGGCCAGGAGCATCTCTACTTCTACGATGCGATCGCCCCGATTATCGAAACAGACTCGATCGATCACAGCCTGGTCTATGCTGCCTCCCGATACGGTCGCGGTGGCGCTGATTATCTCAATTGTCCGTTCGACAGGGAGCAATACCTGGCCTTTGTCGAAGCTCTCTGCCAGGGCGAAAAAGTCGCGCCCCACCAGTTCGAGAAAGTGCTCCACTTCGAGGGCTGCATGCCGATAGAAGTCCTGGCTGAACGTGGCGAGATGACCCTGGCCTTCGGGCCGATGAAGCCGGTCGGGTTGCCGGACCCGCGCACCGGACGCGAGCCACACGCCGTGGTTCAGCTACGCCAGGATGACCGCCATGCCAACCTCTACAACCTGGTCGGCTTTCAAACCAAGCTGACCCACCCGGAACAGCGGCGGATCTTCCGCACCATTCCCGGCCTGGCGAACGCCACTTTTGCCCGTCTGGGCAGCATGCACCGCAACACCTTCATCAATGGCCCCGCCTGTCTGAATCAATTTCTGCAGTTCAGAGGCAGGCCAAACCTGATCTTTGCCGGACAGATTACCGGCGTCGAAGGTTATGTCGAATCTGCCGCCAGCGGCTTTCTCGCCGGGCTGGTTGCCGTGGCGCTCTGTAATGGGAACGCTTTCAATTCACCCCCGCCGACCACGGCCCTTGGCGCCCTGCTCAGCTACCCCACGACAGCCTCCGCGGAGAACTACCAGCCGATGAACATTACCTACGGGCTCTTCCCGCCTCTCGAGCAACGGATACGCAAACGCCGTGACCGGCGTCAGGCTTTGGCAGATCGTGCTCTGCAGGACATTCAAGACTGGTTCAGCGGTGCGGCAAGACCATCAACATGATTGCCAGAAAGCCAAATAACTGGTAGGGTTTAGACTTGAGCGTTGTACCATTCGCTTTGCTTAGAGGCTGGCTTGCCACAGAGAGGAACAGAGTTGGTCACAACCGGCTTATCAGACAAACTGATCGACCCGCGCGATCTTCTCGAAATGTTGCAGCAGCATCCGCTGATGGCGCCGTTCAACCTTGCCTTCTACTCTGAACAACATGGTCGCAAGGGCTTGATGGATGCGATTCGTAAGATTTGCATCCCTCTTGACGGCAACACCGCCTGCACGCCAGACTGCTACCACAAATGGGAAGAGAACTTTTCCCGGATGTTTCTGTTAAAGCAACCATCGGTCAGATCCTGTACACATGGTTTCCTCTGTTTTGTGATCCCTCTTCCCGAGAACAAGAACCTGCCGAGTTACCTGATTGGCTGCGTCGCCTTCGAACACCAGGGGCGGATCACTCATGTCGCACGTGCTCAGGCCGTTGGGGGGACAGAACCGCCCGTAGCCAAAGCAAAACAGCGCCCCCGGCCTGTAAGTGCCCCCGAAGCGGAATTGGCGATCAGGGAGATATCCCGCATCCTGCCGCAGCTTATCGACCGGCAGATCCATCCGCTCAGCCTGAGCCGCACGACGCAAAGGCTAGAGGCTGTGCAGAAATTGAACCGCGACCTGTCGGATTGTACCGACGTTGGCCAGGCATTGGACCTCGTCAGCGAAGCGCTGGTCGTCCTGTTCAATCTCCCCCGGATCCTGATCGTCCTGCAGAAACCGGGACAAGCCATGACGGTCCATTCGACCCTCGGACTTGACCCGGGCTCCTTTCAATTGGACCAGAGTCGTCTCGCCGACTACCTGGACAGTTCGCCCTGCCAACCCAAGGTCCTGCCCGGCGAAGAGTTAACCACGCTTTTCTATGGCTTGGAGACGCGCTCCGCACATCTCTTCCCGATCGGCAGCAAGGAGTTTCGGCTCGGCATCATAGTCATCCTCGATCTTGATTTACACAGCCGCGACCAGGCCATGATCGAACTTCTGGTTAACGGTCTTGCGACCCGGCTGGAAAGCCTCGAAACCGCGGCGAGTCACAAGCAGGAGTGTGAATTCTCGGCGCGTCTGATCTCGATGATCAGCAGTCTCTCGCTGGTCAGGAGCAGCAAAGAGCTCTATCAGCAGATTCTCGAGATGTCAGCAGAGCTGCTTTCGGCATCCAGCGGTTCGCTGATGTTGCTCAACGCAGCGGACGGGACTCTGAAAATCGAAACGGCAAAGGGGATGAACCCGGCACTGGCCAAAGCCATGTCGGTTAGATTCGGTGAGGGGATTGCCGGGCATGTCGCCAAAAGTGGCTTTCCGATGCTGGTGAACGACATCGAACGGGACAAGCGTGTTGCCTACAGGAATCGACCGCGCTTCAAAACCAAATCGTTCATCAGCCTGCCCCTTGAATCAGAGGGTCGGCTGATCGGAGTCCTCAACCTCGCAGACAAGGCTAATGGCAGCAGTTTTACAGAGAAAGACCTGAACCGCGTAAAGACCTTCACCGGCTATGCCGTGCCGATGATCGACCGCGCCGCTACATTGGAAAAAGTAGGAAAATTCGAACAACTCGCTATCACCGATCCTTTGACCGGACTTTACAATCGACGCTTCCTCGAAGACCGCCTGCAGGAGGAATTCAGTCGCAGCGGACGGCATAAACAGAACTTCTGTATTATTCTTGCCGATCTCGACCACTTCAAGATGTACAACGACATCTGCGGCCATCTCGCCGGCGACAGGGTTCTCTGCAAGGTGGCCAGCCTGTTGCGGCGCACCGCACGAGATATGGATGTGGTCTCCCGCTATGGCGGCGAGGAGTTCTGTATCGTCCTGCCCGGTACCGGTAAAAAAGAGTCCCTGTTTGTCGCTGAGCGCATGCGCAGAGCCATTGAAATGGAGAGCTTTCCCGGCGAGAGCCACCTGCCGCTCGGCCGGCTGACCATCAGCCTCGGCATTGCTTCTTTCCCTGCCGACGGCGTCACTGCAAACGAATTGATTCATGCCTCCGACTTGGCCCTTTACCAGGCCAAGGCCATGGGTCGCAATCGACTGGTTCTCTACGAACCATCCCTGGAAGACAAGGCCCAGGCAGCCATGCGAGGCTGACAAGCCGATCCGCCACCGGAATCTATCATGCAGGAAACATCTCAGGGCATAGTGCTTGCCTCGGCGTCGCCGCGCCGAAGCGAGCTTTTGGAACGGATCGGAATCCGCTTCCAGGTCATACCAAGCGACGCTGACGAAGCGCTCATTGCCGATGAAACCGCAGAAGACCACGCAGCCCGGCTCAGTCGTGACAAGGCTCTCGAAGTTGCCGGTCGGCAGGCCGTTGACGGTCGCTGGTTCATCGGCAGCGATACGGTGGTCGTGCGTGACGGTGCGATCCTCGGCAAACCCGCCGATGCGGCAGAGGCCAGGGAGATGCTCACCAGCCTCTCTGGCCGCAGTCACCGGGTGATTTCCGGCTACGCTGTCCACGATCGCAACAGCGGCCACACGATCAGTGGCGTTGCCGTCACAAGGGTCTTTTTCAAGGAATTGACAAGCCGTGAAATCGAGGGGTACATTGCTACCGACGAGCCTTTTGACAAGGCCGGGGCCTACGCCATACAGGGGATCGGCTCATTCATGATTCCCAGGATCGAAGGCAGCTATACCAACGTGGTCGGCCTGCCGCTCTGCGAGGTTATCGCCGCGCTGGAAGAGCTGGGCGCGATTGAACTTTTCGACCAGTGAACGCCATGGATATTGCCGCCAACATCTCGCAAATTCGCCAGCAGATCGCTTCTGTATGCGCTGATTGCGGCCGCGACCCGGCAGACGTTCGCCTGGTTGCGGTGTCGAAGAAAAAACCGGCGTCAGATATTGAAGCAGCCATCGCTGCCGGCCAGACGCTGTTCGGAGAAAGCTATGTCCAGGAGTGTGTTGCCAAAATCGATGAAGTCGAATCTGCCGCCGAATGGCATTTCATCGGCAGCCTGCAAAGCAACAAGGTCAAGGCCCTGGCCGGCAAGGTGGTGATGATCCACTCGGTCGACCGTCTCTCTCTGGCCGAGGAAATCGACCGCCAATGGGGAAAGCTCAATTCTGTTGTAGACATACTCATTCAGGTTAATCTCGGCGAGGAAGAAACGAAGTCTGGAACGACCGCGGACGAACTGCTTAAGCTGGTGAGTCAGCTCGCGCAGTTCAAACACCTTCGGATCAGGGGGCTGATGGCCCTGCCGCCGTGGGCGGAGGACCCGGAAGCTGCCCGCCCTTATTTCCGACAACTTAGGGAGCTTGCGTGGCAGATTGAGGCAATGAGATTGCCGAATGTCAAAATGCAAGAGCTCTCCATGGGCATGAGCCACGACTTTGCCGCAGCCATCGAAGAAGGCGCCACCATGGTCCGGATTGGCACCGCCATCTTCGGCGCCAGGTAAACAAATAATTGCCACACAGGCGCAATGGCGCAAAGCGGCGTGATTGCCCAGGCGCAAGCCTTTGCAACCTTTTTGCGACTAGATGACTGATCTGTGACACTTTATCTCGCCGTGCGCCACGAGCCCCCGGTTCTCCTATGCCCGTAAAAGCATTTCTTTTCGATCTGGACGGCACCCTGGTTGATTCGATCCCCGATCTGACCAGGGCCGTCAACCTGTTGCGCAATGAGCTCGGCCTGGCAGACATCTCCAGCGGTCAGGTCCGCACCTATGTCGGTGACGGGGTTGGCCTGCTGCTGCAACGGGCGCTACCGGAAGAGCTGTTCAGTACAGACCAGCGCAAACGCTTCATGGAAATCTATACCGAACACCTGACCGACGAAACGATCGTCTATCCCGGCATCTTCGAATTCCTCGACATGCACCGCGATAAACCTATGGCTGTGGTCACCAACAAGCCCCAGCATCTGGCCGACATGATCGTCGACCGCCTCGGGCTGGCGCCCTTCTTTGCCGATGTGATCGGAGCCGAACTCGACCTGCAGAGGAAACCGCATCCGGCCATGGTCCACCATGCTTTGAGGGGCCTGGTTTGCGCGCCGGAGCAGACCGTGCTGTTCGGTGATCACCATGTCGACCTGCGCGCCGCTCGTGCAGCAGGAGTCAAATCCTGTTTTTGTGCCTGGGGTCTCGGCCATGATGATGGTTTGCAGGCAGATTTCGTGGCCATCACCACCACAGATCTGCCGACAATTTTTCCAGGAAGCCGCCGACCTTGAGCGAACCCCGCCTGACCCAGAAGGACGTTGCGCTCTTCTTCTTCCCACTGCTGCTCAACGTCCAGCTGATGAGCGTCTCCCACTCAGTGATCAACGCCGGGCTCGCCCGGCTCGAAGACGCCGTCGTGATCCTCGCTGGCTTTTCCGTAGCCATGGTCCTGCACCTGTTCGTCGCGTCGCCGTCTTACCAGAACCATACCATTACAATTGCCATGGTCCGTGGGCGCAAATCCCTGCTCAACACAACGATTTTTGTCTTCCTGCTTGCGACCTGGGTATCCATCCTGCTCGCCCTGCTCGCCTTCAGTTCGGTTGGTACTTTCGTTTTAGACCGGATCCTCGGCGTTTCTCCTGAAGTGGCGCAAGGCGCCCGTGACGCGCTTGGCCTGCTGGTGTTTCTCCCTTTCATTACCGGCCTTCGTGGCCTTTTCCAGGGATTGGTGATCCGCGCCCGGCGCACCGGCCTGGTCTCGTTTGCCACAGTGGTGCGAATTGCCATACTGTTTGCCTATCTCTGGCTGGGGCAGTTGTGGTTTTCCGGGACTCGCGTCGCGGCCTTCGCCCTGCTCGGCTGTGTTGGCACCGAGACCCTGGTCATCGCCTACTTCGCCTGGCGGGTCAGACTTCCCGCGGTGGATGATGATACCAAGAGCTTTGTCGAAATTCTCCGCTACGGGCTGCCGCTGGCCTACTCGTCAGGGCTGCAGCAGGCCGTGCCGCTGCTGATCAACGCCATAATCAGCCGCCTGCCCGATGGCACCCTGGCGCTGGCAGCCTTTGGCGTCATTCGCGGCTTCCTCTTCATGCTCGCCGGGCCAATGCGCAACTTGCAGCAGGCCTACCTGACCCTGGTGCGCCAGGACAGTGATTACAACGTCCTGATCCGTTTTTTTATCGGGGTCAGCATCGGCATGGCCCTGATCATGTTGATAATCGCCTGGCCGCTGAACCAGCCGGTGTTCGGCACCATCATGGGCCTCGATGACAACATGCGCCATTACATCACCTGGCCGTTGACAGCCTGCGCACTCTTCCCGCTCCTGTACGGCGCCGCCAACCTTTTGCGCGGCTGGTTTGCCGGCGCACACCTGACCGGTCGACTGGGGCTCTCCACCCTCTACAAGGCACTCCTGATGCTGATTCTCTGGCCATTGATCACCATGATGCAGTTGCCGCTACCGGGAATAGCCATCGCCATCTTGCTGTTGCTCGCCGCTGAATTCTGCGAGGCTGGCTACCTGTACCGACAGCGCAGCCGCCTGCTCGAAGGGCGCGGGCTTGTCCCGCTTGGCAATGACAGCGTACACTGTAGGCATGGAAGCCTCTGACCAGAAACATCCCTGCCCGGACTGCCGCCAGTGCCAATGGTGCTCTGATGAGCGTTGTCGTCTCTGTCTGCGCAGCCCCGGTGACTGTCGGAAAAAATTATCCATGGCCGAGCAGGTCGCCCTGTTCGAGCAGATCAACCGCACCAATCCGCAGGACAAAGCCGATTCTGAGCAAAGCCGTCATTTGGGCAAGCAAAAGGATTGACTTCCAGCAGTCAAAACCTGACGGCCCGGCCCTGGCCGCGCCTCCCCGCCAACCTGGTGTGGTAGACTGTTATCATCTTCAGGTTTGACGTCTCAGGCTGACAAGCTGACCGGACCTCTTCGAAAGGCCGCCGCCATGAAATCACGATATGCCAGGATCGTTCTGGTTGCGACAATCATCGTCCTGATCGTCGCCTTTTTTGCGTTTGACCTGCATCGTTTCCTGACCCTTGAATACCTCAAGGACCGTCATCAGGCATTTGCCGACTTTTATTCTGCCAATCGAGCCCTGACCATCGCCATCTATTTCAGCCTCTACGTGGTGGTCACTGCGCTGTCGTTACCCGGCGCTGCCGTCATGACCCTGGCCGGAGGTGCGCTGCTCGGCTTCTGGGTGGCCCTGGTAACGGTTTCTTTTGCCAGCACCCTCGGCGCCACCCTGGCATTCCTCGCTTCACGCTTCCTGTTGCGTGACTGGGTTCAGGCTAAATTCGGCGACAAGCTTAAGTCCATCAACGATGGCTTTGAGAAAGAAGGGCCTTTTTACCTCTTCACCCTGCGACTGGTGCCGCTTTTCCCCTTCTTCGTAATTAACCTGGTGATGGGGCTGACGCCGATGCGCACCCTGGCTTACTACTGGGTCAGCCAGGTCGGCATGCTCCCCGGTACTGCCGTCTACGTCAATGCCGGCACCCAGCTGGGCCAGATTGAAAGCGCCGCGGGGATACTCTCTCCCGGGATTATCTTGTCTTTCGTCCTCCTCGGGATTTTCCCACTGATCGCCAAGCGGATTATCGACATGGTCAATCGCCGCAAGGCTTTTTCCGGCTGGGTCATGCCGGACCGGTTCGATTACAACCTGATCGCAATCGGCGCGGGCGCCGGTGGCCTGGTCTCCGCCTACATCGCCGCCGCCGTCAAAGCAAAAGTGGCACTGATCGAAAAAGACCGGATGGGCGGCGACTGCCTCAACACCGGCTGCGTACCGAGCAAGGCCCTGATTTGTTCGGCTAAGATGGTCTCCTACGCGCAGCGTGCCCGGGATTTCGGCTTTAAATCGGGACAGGTCGACTTCGACTTTGCCGAGGTCATGGAGCGGGTGCAAAGGGTTATTAAGAAGGTCGAGCCCCATGATTCGATCGAGCGGTACACCGAGCTCGGCGTCGAGTGTTTTACCGGTGCCGCGAAAATCGTCTCTCCATGGGCAGTAGAGGTCAACGGTGAAACCTTGACGGCCAGAAACATCATCATCGCCACCGGAGCGGGGCCGCTGGTGCCGCCGATCAAGGGGATCGAGGAGATTGACTACCTGACCTCGGATAACCTCTGGCAGTTGCGGGAGACCCCCGGGCGGCTGGTCGTGCTTGGTGGCGGCCCGATCGGCTCGGAGATGACCCAGGCCATGGCCAGGCTCGGGGCCACGGTCACCCAGGTCGAAATGGCGCCGCGGATCATGGGCCGTGAGGATCCGGAAGTCTCCGCGTACATCCAGGCCCGGTTCGAGGCGGAAGGGATCAGGGTCCTGACCGGCCACACGGCAACGGAAGTCCTCCTGGAAGAGGGCGAAAAGGTTCTCCTCTGCAATGCCCGGGGAGAAACGGTCAGGGTGCCCTTCGACCAGATTCTCATAGCGGTCGGTCGACGACCCAATGTCAGCGGTTTCGGTCTCGAGGAGCTCGGTATAAAAATCAGTGACCGCGGCACAATCGCCGTCGACCCGCTGCTGCGCACCAACTTTCCAAACATCTTCGCCGTCGGTGACGTGGCCGGTCCCTACCAGTTCACCCACACCGCTTCGCACATGGCCTGGTATGCCGCGGTGAATGCCCTGTTCGGCAGTCTGAAGTCATTCAAGGTCGACTACAGCGTGATCCCCTGGGCAACCTTCACCGATCCCGAGGTTGCCAGGGTCGGCCTTTCCGAAGAGGAAGCCAAAGCCACGGGCACTGCCTATGAAGTCACCCGATACGACATCGATGACCTCGACCGCGCGATTGCCGACTCCGAGGATCACGGCTGGGTCAAGGTGCTTACCAAGCCCGGCAGCGACAAGCTGCTCGGCGTCACCATTGTCGGCAGCCATGCCGGCGACCTGCTTGCCGAATACGTCCTGGCCATGAAACACGGCCTCGGCCTGAACAAGATCCTTGGCACCATCCACACCTACCCGACGATGTCAGAGGCGAACAAAGCGGCTGCGGGCGAATGGAAAAAAGCCCATGCCCCCGAGAAGTTGCTCGGCTGGGTGGAAAAATTTCACAGCTGGCGTCGGGGATAATCCGGCAAGGGAATATGAGGACACATGTTTGAGGAGCATTTGCAGAACACCATCGCACTCGTCCAGGGGAACCCGGTCATCGGCATCGGTGTTGCCGTTGTGGTACTGGCGCTGTTTTACTTCAGGCCGAAAGATATGTTCAGGCTGCTGGGGTTCTGCCTGCTACTGGTGGTCGGATTTTATTTGATGACGTTGCTGGCTGAAACCGTTGGCAGTGGGTCGAAGCAGAAGGACGAAATGATACACAAAACCAGGGAAGCGATTGGTGAATAAGAAGAGGGGATGACTGTCCGAGGATGCGGTGACATGATTTTGTTTGGTCACCGTTATTTTTTATCATATCGGCGACCTCGCTTCACAGGGAATTCCTACCTGGCAAAGCCCGCAGGGGGTGGCCCCGGTGCCATAGTTGTCGCGGACGTACGGGGTTGTAACCTTGCGGATATAATCGAAGCAGGCCGGCTTGTCGTGGCCGTTTGCGGTAATCGCCTCGACCGGGCAGCGCTGCATGCACATCCCGCAAGTCCCTTTGGCATACCAGAGGCACCAGTCCTGGTGCCCTGTATAGGAACGTGAGGTCGCCTCCAGGTCCACCCTGGCGACGACGGAACCGAAGCGCACCGCCTTGCCCGCCCTGGTGATCAACCCGTCCGACAAACCGAAGGTGCCGAGGCCGGCAATCCAGGCGGTGTGACGCTCCGACCAGTTGGAGGCGAGGCCGAACCGCTCGCTGTTGCGGTAGTCAAAACCGGCCAGGCGCTCAGGAGCCACGGCCGGGAGACCGGCATTCGTCAACTGCTCAGCCAGATGCAGGCGCAGGGCACAGTTGAACTCTTCGCCATGGAAACGTGAACGGGCCCATCGTTCCGCAGGGACTTCCGTCGCCTCGCGTTGATCGAGGCGGGTCGCTTCGGTCTGCGGCAGAAGGTAGACGATCACGGCGAGTTCGGCCGCACTGGCGTCCAGATCCGGCCATGCCAGCTGCAACGCTTCCAGGGGCGTCCAGTAGAAGGGGCCGATGTCTTTTTTGAGCTGTTCAAAAAGCGGGTCGTCGCCCCGGGCATAGGCGATCTGCGGCTCGGCCCAGGCCGGTTCACCGGTCGACATCTGTAATGAATTCTGTGCCGAGGCGCAGAATTCGCGGATTACCGATTCGACCCAGTTTCTGGTTGCTTCACGAGAGCTAGACATAACGACAAGCCTTTACCTGGTAAATCCCTGCTCAAAGTTTTTTAGCGACGTTACCTCCGCCAGCCACGGCAACATGCTTTCGCAATACAGGTTGACAGCCGGCGTGATTCGAGCCGGTTCATCAAGCGTCCCCACGTGCAAAATCAGCTTGCCCGGTGCCAGCCTGTGCTGGTTGAAAACCGGCGTTCCACAAGTGCCACAAAAATACTTTTTCACCTTCCGCGAGATTTTGTATTTCACCAGCGAATCTTCACTTGCCAACAAGGTAAAACTCGCTCGGTCGATGACGGCAAAAACTTCGAAAGCGCTACCGGTGCTTTTTCTGCAGGTATTGCAATGACAGTTCCCAACCATCTCGAATTCGGAGCTGGTCGCATATTTCACCGCGCCACACAAACAGGAGCCTGTCATACTTATACCTTTGCCTTTCATTCAAGTGATAAGCGATTACAGTTTAACAATGAACACGCAATTTTCGAAACAAGTTTATGCGAGAGACAGGGATTCGCTTGTCACTGACGCCGGTTAGGCTTATCGTGACGACATGAAAATCAACCTTGAAATAGAGAGAGAATATCGCAGCCTGCTCGGCGATGTTGACGCCTGGTTCAACCGCTGCCTGGAAACCGGCGGTACGGCCTTCTCATGCCGCGGCGGCTGCAGCGCCTGCTGCCGGGGGCTGTTCGACATCACCCTGCTCGATGCCTTTCTGCTGCAGAACGCCTTCAGCTCTTTAAAACCGGCCATTCGCGAAGAGGTCCTGCAAAAATCCCACCTGCGCCTGGAAGAGCTGCAGCAGCGCTGGCCCGGTCTGCGCCACCCCTACCTGCTTAACGGTTTACCGGACCACGAATGGACCGAGATGCCGGAGGACGACGAGACCCCCTGCCCGCTCCTCGATGCTGAGGGCTTTTGCCTGGTATACGCCTCCCGCCCCCTGACCTGCCGACTGCACGGCCTGCCGAATATCGACTGCTCAGGAGAAGATTTTGACGGGACAGTCTGCACCCTGCACAAAGGGTCGCCTTTTGAGTTGCCTGAAGATATCCTGAAATGGCGGTTCCGGAAAGCGTTCGCCGAGGAGGTCTCCATTTTTCGCACCTTCACCAAACAGCTGACCGGCACAGGCTTTTCTGAACTCGATACGTTCATCCCCTTGGCACTGCTTGCGGACTACAACAAGGTCGACTGGACCC
>CAVQRZ010000033.1:0-87500 GCA_963715335.1 uncultured delta proteobacterium | reverse complement strand
ATCTGGGTCAGGGACACTGTCTGGTGGGTAGTTTGACTGGGGCGGTCGCCTCCCAAATTGTAACGGAGGCGCGCGAAGGTTCCCTCAGGCTGATTGGAAACCAGCCGTAGAGTGCAAAGGCATAAGGGAGCTTGACTGCAAGACATACAGGTCGAGCAGGTGCGAAAGCAGGTCTTAGTGATCCGGCGGTTCTGCATGGAAGGGCCGTCGCTCAACGGATAAAAGGTACTCCGGGGATAACAGGCTTATCTCCCCCAAGAGTTCACATCGACGGGGAGGTTTGGCACCTCGATGTCGGCTCATCACATCCTGGGGCTGAAGCAGGTCCCAAGGGTTTGGCTGTTCGCCAATTAAAGTGGTACGCGAGCTGGGTTTAAAACGTCGTGAGACAGTTTGGTCCCTATCTGCCGTGGGCGTAGGAGATTTGAGAGGATCTGTTCCTAGTACGAGAGGACCGGAATGGACGAACCTCTAGTGTACCTGTTGTCCCGCCAGGGGCAGTTGCAGGGTAGCTATGTTCGGAAAGGATAACCGCTGAAAGCATCTAAGCGGGAAGCCCACCTCAAGACTAGATCTCCCTGGGACTTCGGTCCCCTAAAGGTCCGTCGTAGACTACGACGTTGATAGGCCGGCGGTGTAAGCGTGGTAACACGTTCAGCTAACCGGTACTAATCGACCGTGAGGCTTGACCATAAAAAGTTTTACGTGAAGGCGGGGGGAGGTTCTCCTCCCCCCAACTTCCATAAGTTTGCGGTATGCCAGCATCAATCAATAAATAACTCTAGGCAATTGAAAACCAGTTTACGGTTTTCGGTGGCTATAGCATAGGGGTCACACCTGTTCCCATCTCGAACACAGAAGTTAAGCCCTATTGCGCCGATGATACTGCATGGGTGACTATGTGGGAAAGTAGGTCGCCGCCGAAATTATTCAAAAGGCCCCGTCGCATTTGCGACGGGGCCTTTTTTTGTGTCCTTTAAACACCTGCAGGCTCAACCCGCATATGCTGAGGAGAAAACGTCACCCTTTCTTCAGCTCAATCCCGTAAGACTTGATTTTGCGGTGCAGGTTGGAGCGCTCAATTTCAATCGATTCAGCTGTGCGGGAAATGTTCCATTCGTTCTCTTCGAGTTTCTGGGTCAGAAATTCTTTTTCAAATTCCTCTTTCGCGCAACGGAAGGTGTCTGCAGATAGGGTGATGGAACTCTGTTCTGTGCTGGCTGAGTGCGGCTTGCCGCAGATGGATTGTGGAAGCTGGGCTCGGGTAATAGTGTTCCCGGGAGACATGATCACCAGCCGCTCGATGAGATTTTTGAGCTCACGGACGTTGCCCGGCCATGAGTAACTCTGGATAGCCTGCATCGCATCATCATCAAGACGTTTGGTCTCACGGGATTCCTTGCTGCAGAAGTACTCAAGGAAGTGTGTCGCAAGGTGAGGGATATCTGCACTACGCTCCCGTAATGGCGGGACGTGAAAAGGGATGACGTTGAGGCGGTAGTAAAGGTCTTCACGAAAATTTCCTGCGGCAATCTCTTTTTCCAGATCCTTGTTCGTAGCTGCTATCACGCGCACGTCGACCTCTATCGTCTTGTTGCCGCCGACGCGTTCGAATTTACGTTCCTGGAGGATGCGCAGGACCTTGGCCTGGGTTTTCAGACTCATGTCCCCGATCTCGTCGAGAAACAGGGTCCCCCGGTGTGCCTGGTCAAATTTCCCGCGACGCTGAGTTGTTGCACCCGTAAAGGAACCTTTTTCGTGGCCGAAAAGCTCTGATTCGATTAATTCTTCGGGTATGGCTGCACAGTTGACTTCAACAAACGACTGGTCCTGCCTGTGCGAGTTGTGGTGGATTGAACGCGCGACGAGTTCCTTGCCGGTACCATTCTCACCGGTAATCAGTATCCAACCGGATGTCGGTGCAGCAATCTTGATCTGCTTTTTCATCTCTCTGATCGGCTTGCTGCTGCCGATCATCTCGTGCTCTTTGCCGATCTTGGCCTTGAGCTCACGGTTCTCTTCCACGAGCTGGCTGGTCTTGATGGCATTTTGGATGCATAGGAGTACTTTCTCGAGAGAGAGAGGCTTCTCTATGAAATCATAGGCTCCAAGCTTGGTAGATTTGACAGCGGTTTCAATTGACCCATGCCCGCTCATCATGACAACCAGCTGGTCAGGGAAGCTGTTGCGGATCTTCGTTAACGTTTCCAGCCCGTCCATGCCGGGCATCCAGATGTCGAGCAGAATCAGGTCAGGTCTGTCTTCAATGATCTTTTCTATTGCTTTCTCGCCACTGTCTACCGAGATGGGAGTGAACCCCTCGTCTTGCAGTATGCCTGTGAGACTTTCTCGAATACTAATTTCATCATCAACGATCAGGATGGATTGCATATTTCCTCTATCAAGAACGATCAGGTTTGAGCGGTATCTGTGGTTATCGGCAGTTCAACAATAAAGTGCGTTCCCTGCGGCTCGTTATCACGAACTCGGATATAGCCATTATGATCGGAAATGATCGTCGATACAATAGCCAGACCCAGCCCGGTTCCAGATTTCTTGGTGGAAAAATAGGGCTCAAAAAGTCGGGGCTTGTCTTCTGCCGGGATACCGCAACCATTATCGCTGATCTTTAGCGTAACAATCTGGAGAACAGAGTTGAAGGAGGTTTCGATGCTGATTTTGCCGTTGCCATCGACAGCGGACACGGCATTGTCCAGCAGATTGATGACAGCCCGCCTGATCTGTTCATGGTCGAGGTTGAACATCGGCACATCCGAATCCAGCATCAACTTGAACTCGATTTCCTTATGGCCTTCCTGAAAGAGAACGAGAGCCTGGCTGACAACTTCGTTAAGGTTGTTCGGACTGGGGTTGCTGGCCGGCATGCGAGCGAAACTGGAGAATTCGTTGACCAGGTTTTTCAAATCATCGACCTGCTTGATGATCATTCCGGTGCATTCATCAAAAACCGAATCTTCAGCGTCAAACTTGTCAAGATACCGTCTGCGCAGGCGTTGTGCAGAGAGCTGGATCGGGGTCAGCGGATTCTTGATTTCGTGAGCGATACGACGAGCAACTTCTCGCCACGCCGCCATGCGTTGTGCTTTGAGCAACTGGGTCAAATCGTCGAATACCACAACAGTCCCCATGAACTCATTGTTCTCGTCTTTGAGTGTGGTCACGTTCACCAGTAAAACAACCTTGTTGCCGCCAGTTGGCAGAGTAATCTGTTTGCGAATCGAATCCTTGCCCGAACCGACCAGTTCCTTGAGAATCTCCTTGATCATCGGCAGGTAATCCTGGGGAACGATGTCCCGGAAATTACGGCCGATAATTTTCGAGGTCTTTAACCCGAGTAATTTTTCCGCTGACTTGTTGATCGTGGTGACATGCCCGCGACTGTCGATGGAAACAACCCCGGCCGTTACGTTGGCGAGAACAATTTCCATGTATCGCCGACGCTGCTCGAGTTCCAGGTTCGATGACTGCAACTCACGGTTCGCCATGCGAATGGTCTCCTGGCTCTTGCGCAAGTCCGCTGTCATCGTGTTGAAAGCTTCAACCAGGTCGCCGACTTCATCATTGCTGTGACTCTCCAGAGTTACGTCCAAGTCACCTGAAGCGACACGATTGGTTGCCACGGCCAGGTCCTGTATCGGCTCAGTGATGCCGCGAGCCAGATGAAAGCCTGCCCACGTCGATAAAAAAATGATGACTAAAGCAATCAGCAGCAGAAAGAGCACGTAGCCTTTCTGGATTTTTCCCTTTAGCAGTTTGGTAGATTTGTACTGTTCGAAGGAATTGCTAATCTCCTTCATCTTGTTGACCAGTGAATATGGAACGTAGTAGTTGACGACCACAACTCCGACGACGTCATCTGGGTTCCAGTTGGAATATACCGGAACAATCCCCCTGATCAGGTCGGCCCGGCCGATCGGGCTAATGCGCGTGAAGCGATTGCCCTGGAGAGCCTCGCGGATGCTGTCTGAGCCCGGATCGGTAAACTCCGCGGCGGGGACTTGTGGATTGACAGCCCGGACAAGTTCTTCGAGGGTTGATGAAAAGACCTCGACAATGCCGAGGTTATACTCTTTTTGCTTCTGGTGAATGTGCTCCACCAGGACCGGTAGATTGACCTCGTTGAGGAGTTTCTCGTGCTTGATGGTTTGCGAGATCTGGTCGGCGTAGTAGAGCGCGTTGCTGGCAGAATTCTTGTAATAAGTCTGTGCAACCTCGAGTGATTCCTTGAGTGACTCCTCGATCTGACTGTTGAACCAGTTTTCAATTGAGTTGGTAATAAAGCCGGCCGAAACAAAAAAGAGCAGCATGGTCGGAATCAATGACAGGGCAATAAACGACAAGACCAGTTTGCTTCGAAGTTTTGCCCCAGGTATCCCACGCCTTCGCTCTAACAGCAGCTTGAAAATGTTCCGCATGACCAGGAAAAGGCAAAGGATGATCAACAGGATGTTCAGGTTGATCAGGGCAAGGACCAGGATGTTGGCGGAAAGGGGGATTTCCGAGGTTAGTTCGAAAAGCTGACCCTGATAGCGCAGAGACAACGCGACCAGTCCGACGATGCCTGCTACGAGCAACCATTCGCGGCGTCGTTTGCGGGATTCGGTGTTCTGGGTATCTGCTGTCTTGACCGGTTTCGTTGTTGGCATGAGTAAGTCTATCGTTGCGTAATTTAAGCGTAAAATTGATGTTTTTGCAAGCCACAACTGGCTGCCATGTGAATTGCGAAGTCTACCATGTCAGAGCCGCACGCTGAATGGCCGAGTGTGCCGGGAACTGTCAGTAGGACACTATCAGAACGCATAAACAAAAAAGGCAGCCGAAATAGGCTGCCTTGTCAGTCTTGGTACACTTAGGATCAGGCCTTTGATAGCGCCATGTCGGTGGCAAAGGTCGGTGCCATTTGCAAGGCTGCTTCGAGGTCTTCTTCACTGAATTCGAGAAGTTGCCAGCTGTCAGGGGTGTCGAGAATTTTCTCTGCCAGTTGGTGATTGATGTCATGTCCGGCTTTGAAAGCACGAATGTGGCCTAGGATCGGATAGCCGATCAGGCTCAAGTCGCCGATGGCATCAAGAATCTTGTGACGGACAAATTCATCCTGAAAGCGCAGACCCTCCGGATTGAGGATTTTTTCGTCATCGACGACGATAGCATTTTCCAGGGAGCCCCCTCGTGCAAGCCCGGCAGCCTTGAGCATTTCGACATCCTTGAGGAAACCGAATGTGCGCGCTGGAGCCAACTCTTTACGGAACCCTGAGGTCGTTACCTTTACCGAGCGCTGCTGCAAGGCTATGCACGGATGTTGGAACGCAATGTCAAAGGTGATACGGAAGAAGCGCGAAGGGATGATGCTAATGCGCTTTTCACCATCAATGACCGAGAGCGGTTTGCGGATGGCCAGGAACTTACGGCTTGCTGTATGGCGGGTCAGTCCGGCCTCTTCCAGGACCGAAACGAAAGGTGCGGCACTACCGTCCATTATCGGCACTTCCGGTCCATCAATGTCGATGTGCAGGTTGTCTACACCATATGCGGCAAGCGCCGCAAGCAGGTGTTCAACGGTTGAGACACGAACATCACCTTTGCCGAGCACTGTGGCCAGACGGGTATCAACGACATTGGCTGACTTCGCCTCAATGGAGACCCTGTCGCCATTCATCTGACGATGAAAGACAATACCAACGCCAGCGGCTGCAGGGCGCAACGTCATGTTGATGCGTTGTCCGGTGTGTAGTCCGATCCCGGAGATTGCAGTCGGGCGGGCGATAGTTGTCTGGCAAATCATGACCATGGTGCTTTTAGCTTCCTGTGCTTAAATTATTAAAGGGTATTACTCATGCAATTATCTTGCCAGAACAAAACGATTACTAACTATCTGAAAATATTAACTTTATATAATATGTTTCATGACATGGCCTGCAGGAAAGTCTTTTTTTTGCAACGGGTGTGTTTTTGTAACCACAGTGCCCGTGGCCTGGCAGATATTACAACCTGCCGGAACGCAGGATGCCTACCGCCAGCCAGAGGCCGAGCAGTCCAGCGATGGAATATCCCAGTAAACCAAGCAACGGAAAGCCGAAGACCATTGGTCCCTTGTCGATCTGCATGACGAGTGAAGAGCCAACGATCAGTGAGCCGATGACCAGGGAAAAAGACACCCGGTTGCTGGAGCGGTCAAGGTCGGTGACCAGTTTCTCCAGGCCGCGATGTTCAAGGTCGATCTTGAACTGGTTGCGATTCAGGCGATTGATGAATTCCTTGATGTCATGCGGCAGATTTTTTGCCAGTGACGTGTAGGCCAGGGCGATCCGGCCAGCCTGCGCAGTGATGTTCTTTGGGCTGAAGCGCTCGACAAGAAGCCTTTTCACATAGGGGCGCATGTGGGAAATCATATTGAAATTTGGATCCAGCTGCCGGCCAACGCCTTCCATGACCACAAGGGCCTTTGGCAAGTATCATGTAATCTGGTGGAAAGTGGATGCGATGGTGGGTCAGGATTTCGATGAATTCGGCGAAAAGCCTGCCGATCTTGATGTCCTGCAACACCAGGTCGTAATAATCTTCGATAAAGTCGTGCAGGTCTCGTTTGAGGTTCTTCAGGTCTGCCGTGTCGGTCAACTCTCCGGAGTAAAGAAGTTGTGAGATGATGCGATCGACATCTCTTTCAAGCAGTGCCTGCAACAGATCAAGAAGTTGTTCCTTGAGGTCTTGCCCGAGTCGTCCAACCATGCCAAAGTCGATCATGCAAATAACCTGGTCAGGCAGGACGAAGATGTTTCCCGGGTGTGGGTCGGCGTGGAACAGGCCATGATCGAGCACCTGTTTCAGAAAAGCATCCGCGCCCCGTCGTGCAATCTCCTTGAGATCGTAGCCCTGTGCCTTGAGCTCTTCCATGTGCGAGATTTTTATGCCGGGAACGTACTCCATGGTGAGGACGATTTCACCCGAACAATCCCAGAATATTTTCGGAATGTAAACGGTTGCGCTGTCGGTGAAGTTGGCCGCAAAACGTTCAACAGTGTGACCCTCACGAGTAAAATTCATCTCCCGCATGATACTGCGACGAAATTCCTTGACCAGCCCGACCGGTTCGTAAAGCGCAATGGCCGGAACGTGCTGCTCGATGAGGTAAGCCAGGCCCATCAGGACGTCGATATCGGTTTCTACAATTCTGGATATGCCTGGCCGCCGGACTTTGAAAACAACCTCTTCACCGCTTCTGAGCTTGCCGCGGTGCACCTGGGCAATGCTCGCCGCAGCGAGCGGCTCTGCCGAGAATTCAGCGAACAGTTCGTCCACGGGATAGCCCAGCTCGCGTTGGACCTGGGTTTTGATTTGATCCAGCGGGACAGCAGGGACTTCATCCTGCAGTTTACTGAATTCCCGGATAAACTCCTGGTCGAGGACATCGGGGCGGGTCGAAAGCAGCTGGCCGAGTTTGATGAAGGTTGGTCCGAGTTCTTCCATGGCCATGCGCAGTCGTCGGGGTTGACTGAGTCGCTCCAGTTCCCTGTGCATTTTGTCGCGCGTAACGATGCGTTTGCCGAGTTCCAGGTAGTAGTCGATGTTGAGTTGTTCGACAAAATGGCCGAACCCGTATTTGATCAGAACGCCCAGAATGGTTCTGTAACGGCGGATCGTTCGGATATTTCTGTTTACTCGAAGAATTGGCAGCATGGTTAAGTTCGGGGCATCTCAATGCCCTATTTTAGTTTTTTCTCCAGAGAGGCGACTTTTTTCTTCAGCTTGTCAAATTCTTCGCTGGTGACCACGCCCATGCGCTCGCAGGCCTTTTTGACTTCGTCACGCGCCTGCTCCTGCATTTTTTGCTGATTCTTGCTCGCTGCTTCCTGGATTTTCTGCAGGAATGCCTTGCCTTCATCTTCGCTGACATCAAGCTTTTCCCGTAGCTCCTGAATCAGTTCTTCGGCTTTTTTCTGGGTGAGGGTCATTGCGCCAACAGCCGTCAGCACGGTCTTCTCGAGCAGCTCAATCATGATAGCCTCCTTGTCTGTTGCCATTTGGTGAATTGAAACAATTATATCAACATGTTAGCAGAGCGAGAGGGGCTTTCAAGCGTTTCGCAGAAGATATTCGATTTGGGGGAGGGCTGCCCTGGCCGCGGCTTCACCCGCCGTCATGATTTCTTTGGCGCGATAAAACTCCAGCAAGGTGATGCCATCCAGTGCCGGTCTGATGAGCAGGTCATGGGGATTCTGGCGCAGATGCAGTTCGTTTATGACATTTTCCATGATCACCACGCTCTGGGCGCAGACGCGAAAGATGTTGGGCGCTTTCAGGTCACCACGCGCATCTTCTTTTGATTCCTGCCCGATCGCGGCGCGGAATGCCTGTTCTATGCTGCGGGCGCTGAACAGGCCGCGCCAGCGGCCGGCAGGCTTTCCCTGGCCATGAACAGCGGGCAGGAAGGTCTCAGGGGTTTGTTTGTTGACTGCCGGGATGGTGCAGACTCCGATGACCCTGTCTGCGCCAAGATGACGGGCGACGTCGGTCGGGATCGGTTTACACAGGCCACCGTCAACCAGAAAACGTTGACCGAAACGTACCGGAGAGAAAATTCCCGGAAACGCGAGGCCGGCTCGTAATGCCTCCAGCAGGTTTCCCTGTTTGATGATGACCGCCTCGCCGGTGTTGATGTCGGTTGCCGTGACTGCCAGTGGCCGGTTGAGATCCTCAAAATCACGTGCCGGCAGCAGCTCGGCCATGAAGGAGACCAGCTTCTTGCTGTCGGTCAGCCCCGAGGTCGGCAAAACCGGGTCAAGCAATCTGGCCATACTGCGCCAATCAATCTCGAGAGCGGCTTTTTCCATATGGTCGATTGGCACGCCAGCCGCGTACATGGCACCGATAAATGCTCCCATGGACGTGCCGGCAATGATGTCGATAGGGATTTTGGCTTCCTCAAGGACTTTCAGGACGCCGATATGGGCGAGCCCTCTTGCTGCACCGCTGCCAAGAGCAAGGCCGAGCCTGGGTTTGGATGAAGCGGTATGCATGGGGACTCCGGAAGCCGGTCGTTCAGACGCGTCAGCGTCTGAATATCCAGAAAATCAGCGAGAGCAGCAGTGAGACCAACAGGCAGGTTCCGAGCGGAAAGAAGAAGGAAAAATGATCCCGTTCGATACGAATATCCCCCGGCAGTTTGCCGATGAAGTTGAGTTTCCCGCCAAAGGTCATGAACAGGCCGACAGCGACCAACAGCAGGCCGGCGACAATCAATGTCTTGCCCAGGTCGCTGCCCATCAATTGTTTCTGCTGGGGTGGTAGCGGTCCTTTTCAGAGTAGATGCAACCGCAATACTGTTGCCTGTAGAGACCCATGGCCTTGGATGCCTTGATCCCTTCCTGCCAGCCGGCCCGGAAGTCATCGTAGAGAAACTCTATGCCGTAATGACGACCCAGCTCTTCACCGAGTTTGCGAATCAGCTCATGGTTCTGGTATCGCGAGTACAGCAGGCTGGTAGTAAATGCATCATAGTTTGAGCCGGCGGCATAAGCCGCAGCTTCTTTGAGGCGTGACTGGTAACAGTAGGTGCAACGTCCTGCCGGTTCAGAGGCAACCTGGGCCAAAAAGTCCTCCAAAAGGTACTCGTCCCGGTAGATAACCTTGAGGTCATTGGCTAAGGCGTATTCCTCGACGGCCTGCAGTCGACGGCAATATTCCTGATATGGGTGGATATTGTGATTGAAGAAGTAACCGTCGACGTCATGCCCTGAATCCCGAAGAGTACGGACCGGGTATATGGCACAGTTGGCGCAACAGATATGCAGGAGAATGTTCATTTGACGAGCCTTTGCAGTTTCTGATTGGGGATGACTCCCGGTCAAGTCTGGCCATGTTAATACAATCTGCAAAAAAAGACCAGAAAACGAGTTACTTGCAATGCTGGTTCCATGCAGGGTTCTACTTTTTAGATGCTATCCGGCGGCAACCCCTGCTGCCGCCATATCCTCCGCGCCAGTCTTATGGCCGCCTGTCGATGTGGTTCTGCACGACGACACTCTCTGACCAGTTTGTTCCAGAGAAGTTTCAGGTCGGCACGGTATTTCATGAGCAATTCCTCCAGAAGCTGTTCATCCTTTGGCAAATCAACGCCGGTCCGGTCTGAATGAGAGACAAGGATCAGTGCTTCGGCGACGGACTTGCCGGAGACCTCGACACAATGTTCAGCTTCAGGGGTTTGCAGGGATATCCGGTCAAAGAATTCCTCCGCAACATGAAGAGGCCCGCGCAGGTCGTAGCGAATCAGTTCCGGTCGATAGATATTCATCAGGTAATGTTCCGGGAAATGTGGAACACCGTCGACAAAGACGGTTCTGACAATACTCTCGATATGAGACTTCCCCGTACGTCGGACCTTTGGTTGATCTGTAACGATCTCTGCCGGAGTTAGCGGAATCTCCGGCAGCGGCCCGAAGATGCTGACGAATTCCCGTTCGAGGCTTTGCGTTTCAGGGATTTCCCCCGACCGCTGCGAAGCCGAGAGGCTCAGATCCGTAAGGCTGTTCTCATCGAGCAGCAACATGCCATGGACCAGTGCTTCCTCATGGGCTTTCCCCGGTTCCGGGAGGTCTTCCCGATCGCTGCACAGATCCCATAGATATCTGCCGAAACGGGTATGCAAAAAAATGTATGTCCCCCATTTCAGGGGTTCCGTCCATTCAGTCCATTGCGATCCGGCAGCGGCCATGCCCTTGTCGCGTAGCAGTTCCAGAATTTCCTGCGGGACGTTCATCCATGTCTGTACGGTACCAGGCTCCTTGTAGATTGCGGTTGCCGGAATCTCGAAGGCTGTATTGCACAGGTGAACTTTAACAGGTGTGTCGGTTCTGCCGGCCCGAGTCAGTTGAAGCGCCGGCCGGCCGAAGTCATAACCGGTAGCGTCGGTGAGCTGATAATGCTCAGTCAGAATTGACCATAAAACCGCTATCCCCGGAGCCTTGTGCCACGCATGCGGCAGAACCAGAGTCAGTTCGTTGGATACTTGACCGGCGAGATAAAGTGCCTCCCAAATCCAGGCCGGAGTTCTGTTCGGGAGATCGAACCGTCTGTTCGGCCACGCCTGGCGCAACCGGATCAGGCGAGCCTCCCTTTCGCCGCGATCAAGGATCTGTGGGTGGCAGAGAACCGCAACGGCCGATGCAAATTTCCTTACAGGAATGAGTGAGAAAAGGTCTTTTTCGTATATAAGTTGCTGCGGGGATTCCATCAGTGAAGCTTTCAATGCCCACCCCGCCAGGCATGGGCGTGGTACGACCAGTGTGCAATTGCCTGCTGTGCGCGGAGGAGTGCAGTTCACCCAGAGTGTCGTGTCATCGGTTTGCCATGGCAGTTGAGGAGGGTCAAGGTCATAACGGCAGGAAACTTCAAACAGCAGCAGCTCGACCAATGCAACGGCCTGACTTTCGCTGCTTGGCCAACCGAGTTGACGCATTCTGCTGGCCAGGTGATGCAGGCGCACGGCTTCCTGGTCCTGCAGTGGCGGCTCATCATTGTGAATCTCGAGCCATGCAAGCCCTTCGTCTCTGTCAATGAAGTCTGCCAGGGCATAATGCAGGACCTGCTCCAGTCTTTCCGGCTGCAGTCCGGGTGGCAGGTGTTTTCTGCAGATCAGAAAAAGCATGCGCCACAAGCTCATCCAGGCTTTTTCCTGGGGAGCGAGTTCCAGCCATTCGTCGGCCGCTGTTTGCCCTGCAGTCAGACGTGCGCTGACAGTCAGACCTGGGGCCAGTTCCTGCAGGTTCCGCAAACAGAGGTTCGCATAGTAATACAGCGTGAACCCGGTTGCCGAAAGGGCCGTTGTGACGGAAATGATTTTAAGCTTCTCAAGCAGGTCATTGAGAGTGTTTTGAAAGTCCTCCGGGACAATCCGGTTCGCCGGTGGCAGGGGAAAAATATGCAGCGGGGCCGGGACGTCGTCAGATATTTGCCAGATGATCACGTCCCGGGCGGCCCAGGTTGTGAAGTGCCCCAATCCGAGCGCCTGTGCCATGGCAACAGCTTCGTCAAGCAGTTGATTGTCAACCCTGTCCGGCAAAAGGACCATGCTGCCTGCCAACAGGCTGTCGCGATTGATCCAGAGCACGAGGTCCGGGACCTGTCTCCCCAGCTCAGTCAGCAATTCGGGACAGATTTCCAGCCGTTGAAAGGGCAGGCGATGGGTCCCCATCTGCAGGTCAATCCATGTAGCCAGTTGCTGGCGAAACTGTTGCAGAAGGTTCTGGTCCATGACTTAGATAGGCATCGTGCCGCGCAGGTAAGGGCTCGCTGAAAAAACAGGCGCGCTCAACGGTGATTAAGGCAAAGTTTACAAGAGCATGAAAGATCCGTAGTTGTGGAAAGCAAAGCACTGAATCGGGCAATTTATGGCCCTGGTACGGTGCTTTAAACAGAGATCTTTTCACGGCTGAAACGACTGAGGGCCGTCACCATGACGGCCCTCGGGGTGTGTCAGCAGGGCAAGTGCGTGATTCACCCCCCAGACGGCCAAGCTATCACAACCTTTATCCGTGTAACAGGGAAAATCGATTCACGGTTAGTGTTTTACGAGAAAAGTGGCCCCGAACCGGTCTTTGACCCGGGGGTGCGGCCGAGATGTGAGTATGCCTGGTGGGTGGCGACCCGTCCGCGTGGAGTACGGTTGAGGAACCCCTGTTGCAGCAGGAACGGTTCAATGACGTCCTCGATAGTGTCTTTTTCTTCACCGATCGCTGCCGCGAGAGTGTCAAGGCCGACCGGTCCGCCGCTGAACTTGTCAATAATTGTTTCCAGTAGCAGTCGATCCATCTGGTCAAAACCCTGTCCGTCGACTTCCAGGCGGACCAGAGCCTGGTCTGCCATCTTCTTGGAAATTGACCCGTCACCATCAACTTGTGCGAAATCCCGTACCCGTCGCAGCAGACGGTTGGCAATTCGGGGCGTTCCACGGCTACGACGGGCAATTTCACCTGCTCCCTCATCGTTTATGGCTACGGCTAGGATTCCGGCGCTACGGGTAACGATGGTGGCCAGTTCTGCGTGGGTATAGAACTCGAGGCGGTTCAGGACGCCGAAGCGGTCACGTAATGGCGATGATAGCAGCCCGGCGCGGGTTGTTGCCCCGACCAGCGTGAAACGCGGAATGTCGAGTTTGATGGTTCGTGCCGAAGGGCCCTGACCGATCATGATGTCGAGTTGATAGTCCTCCATGGCCGGATAAAGGATCTCTTCGACGACTGGTGAAAGTCGGTGGATTTCGTCGATAAAGAGGACGTCCCCCGGTTCCAGGTTGGTCAGAACCGCGGCCAGGTCTCCCGGCTTTTCTATTACGGGTCCGGAAGTGCTTTTGATGTTGACGCCCATCTCTGCGGCGATGATGTGGGCGAGGGTGGTTTTTCCCAGACCGGGAGGGCCGTAGAAAAGTACATGGTCCAGGGATTCTCCGCGACTGCGGGCGGCGCTGATGAACACCTTGAGGTTCTCCTTGACCTTGCTCTGACCGACATACTCCGTGAGGATTTTGGGTCGAAGCGAGACGTCAAAGGTTCCATCTTCTTCAGTCCCTACTGCTGTGATCAGGCGATCTTCGTCCATAGCTTTTAACCAAAAGTCAGCGGACCAGGACTTTCAGTGCTCCTTTCAGAACGTCTTCCATCGGTAGATTCGGCGCCAGTTCCATATTCTCAAGAACCTTGCGTGCCTGGCTCTCCTTGTAGCCCAGGTTGACCAGGGCGGAAATCACGTCGTTGATCAGATCACCGGACGACTTGCCGGCCAGAGAAGAGGCCCCTGTCTCGGTGCGATTGGCGTCCACCGGGCCGACCTTGTCCTTGAGTTCCAGGACCAGCCGCTCGGCAGTTTTCTTGCCGATCCCCGGCAGTCCGGAGAGCCGTTTTACATCCCCTGCAGCAATGGCATTTTTTAGATCTGCCACCGGGATGTGTGAAAGGATATTAATGGCCAGCTTAGGACCGATTCCCGATATCCCGATCAGGATACAGAAAAGGTCTTTCTCCTCGATAGTCAGGAAGCCGTATAGTAGCAGGGCGTCTTCACGTACATGCGTGTGTGTATAGAGGCGCGCTTCTCCGGTTTCGGGCAGAGAGTAGAAGGTTGACAGCGGGATAAAGAGGCGATAGCCGACACCGCCGACGTCTATAATGACGTGGTCAGTCGATTTGTAAGCCAGGGTGCCGCGAACCAGAGCAATCATGATATGCGTAATCCGTTATCCCGTGAGCTGTTGTTGAATCCAGGTTGAAGTCATCGTTTGCTGTTGATGGCCTGTTTCATGGTGCGGCTGTTGGCGTGACAGATGGCAACAGCCAGAGCGTCGGCAGCATCTTCTTGGGCAACCTCCGGCAGGTTTAATAATGCCTTGACCATGTGCTGGACCTGTTGTTTGGCCGCATGGCCATAGCCCACCACGGCACTCTTGACCTGGAGAGCAGAATATTCGTGGACCTCAAGACCCATATTGACCGCTGCAATAACCGCGGTGCCACGGGCATGTCCCAGGGTCAGTGCCGACCGTGGGTTTTTCGCCAAAAATACCTGCTCGACAGCAACTGCTTGCGGCGAAAACTCCTTGAGAATAGTTGTCAGGCCATCGTAGATGGTTTTCAACCTGAGCGGCAAAGGATTGCTGCCCAGAGTTTTAATGCTGCCGTTGTCGACATGGCGCAGGCGGTTGCCCTCAACATCGATGATGCCGTAGCCGGTGATCCGCGTGCCGGGGTCGATGCCTAGTATTCTCATAAAAGCAGGCCAGGGGATAGAGGGAAGGGGCTAGGGGATAGTCAATTTTTACCTCTCGCCTCTAACCCCTTTCCCGGTTACATGATTTTGTCCAACTCCTCTTCGCTGATGTCGAAGTTGGCGTAGACGTTCTGAACATCGTCATTATCTTCAAGGGCATCCATTAATTTCAGCATGGTCTCTGCCGGCTTTCCTTCAAGGCGAACCTGGTTCTGCGGGATCATTGTGACTTCCGCAGTCTCCCACTGCAGTCCGGCTTCCGCCATGGCATCGCGGACTTCGATGAAGTTGCCCGAATCCGTAATCACTTCGTAAATGTCCCCCTCGTTTTTGACATCTTCCGCTTCTGCCTCAAGGGCGATTTCGAAGAGCCGTTCGAAATCGTTATCGGTTGAAAACGAGATCAACCCTTTACGGTCGAAAAGGAAGGCCACGGAACCACTGACTCCGAGATTCCCTCCATATTTGCTGAATATATGCCGGACGTCGGCGACGGTTCGGGTCCGGTTGTCAGTCAGGAATTCCACGATCAGTGCAACGCCCCCCGGGCCGTACCCCTCGAAGATGCCCTCTTCGTAGTTGACGCCATCCAGGTCGCCGGTCCCTTTCTTGATCGCCCGGTCAACATTGTCTTTCGGCATGTTGGCCTGTTTCGCCTTGTCGATTGCGGTGCGAAGTCTGGGATTAGCATCCGGGTCTCCGCCGCCGATTCGGGCCGCCACTGTAAGTTCTTTGATGATCTTGGTGAAAGCTTTGCCGCGCTTGGCGTCCTGGGCGCCTTTGCGGTGCTTGATGTTGGCCCATTTACTGTGTCCGGCCATGTTTGTCTCCTTGGCTTGCGATTGGTCTTGAAAAACGTTTCATCCTAGCATACAGACTTGCCGGGGAACAAGCCTGACCAGCAGGGTTGAACGGTTTGCGAAACAAAGAAGCCGACCCTCAAGGGTCGGCTTCCAAAAAGTATCTGTGCGGCAAGATCTAGTGGTCATCCGGGGTTGTCCGGTATGCAACCACCTTGATGTTGTTTTTCAACTCGCGGATGCCGTCGGCGGTGCGGGCCTGCTGTTCTGCTGCCTTTTTTTCCACTGCGGAGTGGACCTGGCCTGAGAGGACGACAATGCCTTGCTTAACGCTGATTTCGAGAAGGTAGGGGTCGACGTGGTCGTTGGACAGAATGGCAATTTCCACCCGCTTGCGCAGGATCAGGTCGGAAAGGATCTTCTTGCTGTCGGCCTTGATCCCTTCAAGGTTTTCGTCCTTGACGCTGTTGCAGATGAGCTTGACTGCCATATCCTCGGAGAGCCGCTGGGTGTTGATGACGAGGTCATAGTGGACGCAGTCATCCCAATCGCGATCGAAATAGTATTTGATGAACCCGGCTCTTTGCTGATCGCTTTTACGAACCAGGTAACGGGCACGGTCCGGATCGAGCCATTCACGTTCCGCCCAGCGTTCCACGCGATCTTCAAAAGGTGCGATAATCCTGGTCCGCAAAACGCTGCTGACCTCCTTGAGCAGGTCCTGACCGCCGCGACCGTATATAACGACATTGCCCTTCAGGGCCGCCTCAAGAATAATCAGCTCTATTAGGTGCAGGTCGAGGAATTGCTTGGTGTCGAGGGTGTCGACAAAATGTGGGGGTTTTTCATCAGCCTGTTCCACCGCTTCCGGGGAAAGCCCGTAGGCAACGGCGGCGTCCATGATCGCTTCACCGTCGATCAGTTTGTAGTCTAATTTTTCGGCAACCTTGTGGGCAATCGGGATGCCGCCACTGCCCATTTCGCGTGAAATCGTAATAATTGCCATCGCTCAACCTCACCTCATGCATTAAAAACAGGAGTAATAGTACCAACTTGTCTGGCTTCTGACAAGTACAAAGCCTGCGCTGCCTGTTCAGTATTTCGGTTTGAAATCGAAGCTGTGCCGGGTTTCGACAAATCGTATCGTGCGCGTTCTGGAGCGCATGACTATGGAGTGTGTCTCCGCGCCGCCGGAATAATAACGGATGCCACGCAACAGGTCTCCGTTAGTGACGCCGGTTGCTGCAAAGACCACGTCGCCGTTGGCCATCTCCTCGCACTGGTAGACTTTTTCAAAGTCGTCGATGCCCATGCCTTTTGCTCTATCCCGTTCTTCATTGTTCAAGAAGACCAGGCGTCCCTGCATATCCCCGCCCATGCATTTAAGAGCTGCGGCTGCGAGCACGCCCTCCGGGGCGCCACCGATGCCGAGCAACATGTCAACGCCGCTGCCTTCGACAGCCGCGGCGATGGCCGGGGCGACATCGCCATCGGTGATAAGGTGGATGCGTGCACCCGCCTTGCGGATTTCTGCAACGATCTTGTCATGCCTGGGGCGATCGAGAATAACCACGGTGAGGTCTTCAATGTAACATTTTTTCGCATCGGCAACCCGCTGCAGGTTGGTAGTCGGCGAGGCGTTTATATCGATGGCGCCTTTCGCCGTCGGGCCGACAGCGATCTTTTCCATGTACATATCGGGGGCGTGCAGAAAACCACCCTTTGGCGCCAGGGCGATCGTTGCAATGGAACCGTTGAGTCCCTTGGCGCAAATGTTCGTACCCTCGAGTGGGTCGACAGCGATATCAACATCCTGGCCATTGCCGCTACCAAGCTGCTCGCCGATGTAAAGCATCGGAGCTTTATCCATTTCGCCTTCGCCGATGACAACCGTTCCGGAAATCTCGATCGAGTCGAGTGTGCGACGCATTGCCTGCGTAGCGGCTTCGTCGGCTGCCGTCTTGTCGCCTTTGCCGACCCATCGGCCACAGGCGAGAGCGGCGGCTTCCGTGACCCTGACCAGTTCCAGTGCGAGGTTGCGATCCATTTGATACTCCTTATAATCAATACTGTCCGGCAGCGCTCGGTATGATGACATCTTTCATGGGCAAAGACAAATTTTTTTCAGGGTGAAATTATATTGTTTTCTGCATACAATGAAAGCGCTAAGATCTCAAACCATGAGAGGAAATTATGAAGCGGAAATCTCTTTTCACCATCATCCCCCTGCTGGTTTTGTTGCCGGCGCTTGTTGTTGCGGCTACGGCTCGAAATGTTACCCCCGAGGATGCTTACGGGTTGGTCAGCAAGAGAGAGGGGCTCTATCTCCTGGATGTACGCACTCCGGGTGAATATCAACAGGCCAGGCTTGAAGGAGCACGTCTGATCCCCATCGACCAGCTGGTCAACCGCCTTTCCGAACTGCCGAGAGACCAGCCAATCCTGGTTTATTGTGCGGTTGGTTCACGGAGTGCCCAGGTCGTTAACTATCTGGCGCGGCAAGGCTACCCCGAGGTTTATAACCTGTATGGCGGAATTTTTTCCTGGGCTCAAAAAGGCTATCCAATCCTTCAGGGGGGGATGTAGAGAGCTATGCAGTGTGAAGCGCCTGACGTGGCACACCGAAGACCGACAGAGAGGACTAGAACCGCTAGCCTAAAGGATGAACCTGTGTCGCCGGTACTTTTGACCCATAGCCGTGAAGGCTGTACTTTTCACCATAAAGCAGGGTCAACACCATGGCGACAGCCAATAGTATGCCGATAATAATTATAAAAAAGTCCAGCCGCATCAATTCTCCCGACCAGTTCATGGTTGCCTTTGAGAAAGCATAGCAGATATGAATCATCCAGTCCTCTGGGCTCACCGCGGCGCCTCTTCCCTGGCACCTGAAAACACCATGGCGGCATTTTCCACTGCAGTTGATTGCGGTGCCGATGGACTCGAACTCGACATCCATCTCTCTCGCGACGGCGTCCCGGTGGTTATCCATGATGAGACGCTGGAGCGAACAACCGATAGTCACGGACAAGTCAGGGCCAAGAGCTGGCAAGAGCTGCAGACATATGATGCCGGCAGCTGGTTTTCAGAGGAGTTTGCGGGAGAATCGATCCCTGCCCTTGAAGATGTCCTGAAAGCCTTCGCTGGCCGGGTGCGCCTCAATCTGGAAATCAAGGAGTTCGGTGCCGGGGTGGCGGTCCTCGAATTGCTGAAGCGTCATCCCGATGCCGACTGTGTGATCTCTTCCTTTGACTACCGGCTGCTGGCGCGATTGCGTTCTGCAGATGACGGGTTGCCGATTGCCGTCCTGTTTGAATCCGGCAACTGGCGGCATGCTGTGAGGCTCGCCAGCGGATTGCGGGCCGTTGCTTTCCACCCCGAGGGTGGCCAGGTGACCCGCCCAATGATTTCAGCCTGCCGCAAGGGTGAAGCTGCCGGTTTACGTCTGGACAGTTGATGAACCGGGGGGCGCACGGAGCCTGTTCAGGGCCGGGGTCGCTGGTGTGTTTACCAATGACCCGCTGGTGCTCCGCCAGGTCACCTTGCCCGCTTAATCCTGTCCGTAATCCACTCTTGTGCTGCAGTTTTTGCTGCGTTAAACTGCCGCCTGTTTCCAGAGGCGAATTTGATCATGAGCGACAGTATCCCCCCACAACCAAATACAACGCAACTGGCGTCCCTGCTGCACCGACAGATTCTGCGGTCCGGCAAAGTCAGTTTTGCAGAATTCATGGCGCAGGCCCTCTATCATCAGCAATACGGCTATTACATGGCCCCGCGCGACCGGATCGGCAAGGCCGGGGATTTCTTTACCTCGAGCAGTGTCAATGCCCTGTTCGGGCGTCTGGTGGCCCGGCAGCTGGCTGAAATGGATAGCATTCTGACGGGTAGAGGATTCCAGATCGTCGAGCAGGGTGCCGGAGAAGGACATCTGGCCCTCGATGTTCTGGATGCACTGGCAGTGGAGTCTCCCGAACTATACAGCCGGTTAAGCTATACCCTGATCGAGGTAAGCCAGGACAATCGCAACCGCCAGGCCGGCAACCTTGCCGGTCACGCTGACAAGGTCACCTGGTGTGATGAGGAGGCGTGGACGATAAGCTCAGGCTGTTTCCTGTCGAATGAACTGGTCGACGCGTTTCCGGTGCACCTGGTTGAAAAACGGGCCGGAAAAATCCAGGAAGTTTTTGTTGACAGCGACGGGTCTCTCTTCTCGGAGTCTCTGGCTGAGGAGTGCGACACCAAGTTGTCAGATTATTTCGCCTGGCTTGGCCACGAGCCGATTGAAGGCAACCGGGCCGAAGCCAACCTGCTGGCAACGGAGTGGATGCGCAAGGTTGGCGAGCGCATCGCACAAGGCTTTGTCATGACTATAGACTATGGTTATCCGGTTGAAGAGCTGTATGCCCCCCACCGGAGAACCGGAACCCTGATGTGCTATCATCGCCACCAGGCGGACGACAACCCCTATGACAGTGTCGGGGAAAAAGACATCACGACCCATGTCGATTTTACCGCACTGCAGGAGGCGGGCAGGGAAGTGGGCCTCGAGACCTTATGGTTCGGCGAGCAGTACCGGTTTCTGCTCGGCCTCGGCTTCTTTGCAGAACTGGTTCGACTGGAGGCTGCCGCAACCGATGAAAATGATGCCCGGGCGCTGCGGTTGACACTGAAAAACCTGATCATGCCGGAAACCGGTATGGGAGAGACCTTCAAGGTCCTCGTGCAGGGGAAAGATGTCGGCACCCCGGAGTTGTTGTGCAGTCGACCGGTTGCGGCGATCCCGCTTGGCTGACCAGTTATGCATGGCCAGAAAAAGTGACCCTTGGATTGTCACCTGGTCGTTCGAGACTTTTCTGTTAAAATTACCCGACATGTTTACTGGGAGCATACAAAGCAGGTATACTTCAAAGACTACATGCTCAATCTAAGGAGAATAAATCGATGAAAGAAAAGGTACAGGAAGTCCTGGAGTTGATTCGCCCTGCATTGCAGGCCGATGGCGGTGACGTTGAACTGGTTGATGTCACTGATGATGGTATTGTCAGTGTCAGGCTGACCGGCGCTTGCGGCTCCTGCCCGATGTCAACCATGACTCTGAAAATGGGTATCGAGAGAACCCTCGTGGAAAAGATTCCTGAGGTTAAAGAGGTGGTCCAGGTCTGATCCTGGCCGCAAGGGAGCCAGTCATGGTCAAGGTGAAAACGTTCGGTGAACCTTTACAGCCTTTCAAGGCGCAACGGGAACTCGATGAACTGGACGCGCGCGTCAACCGGTTTATCGTTGCAAACGGGATTGCCAGAGTTTTGTCGGTCAGTGATTCAACGACGGTTGAGGCAGGCAATACCTGTGGGTTGATTCGCGTGCTGGTTTACGAGGAGTGATCCGCCAGGCCGCGGTCGTCAAGCGTGAGAACGGGAGGGCCGAAACGGCCCTCCCATTAGATTGTTGATAAGCCCCGCACCGATGCGGGGTTTGGTTTTTTGCCTGGCAGGTGGAGTTTCCATGAAGCTTAGGGCAACAGATGAACCATCTGTTGCCCTAAGCCTTTATTTATAAGAGTAAAATCGGACTTTTAAGAGTAAAACCGGCGGGTCGCGTCCCGCCCGACGCCATACTTTTGTCCGGCAACAAAAGTATGCAAAAGTGCCTTCTCCTTGCGGAGGGCATCTCCTTGGCCGGATGTCTGTGACTTCAAAACCTTTACTGATGGGGATCCGGCCCTGTGTCAAAGGGCCTGACCTTTCCGTGTGACTTACAGGGGAAAAGCGTAAAAACATCACAACTGATACACCTCTCTACAAATGGAGAGGCTCTCAAGAGCCTCGGCTCCTGCGGGGGAAGCGTAGGCTCCTGATCGTTTAGAACCATCCGGATTGAGGTCGCCGCCTTGACGAGCCAGACATGCCCAGCGCAGCGCAGGCCCTTTTCTGCTTACTCTTTTGGGCCAGCAAAAGAGTCAGGCGCAGTCGGGGGGCGCGACCCCCGGGTTTTGCTTTTGTCTTTGAATTCCAACGTCCAATGAAAAAGGACAACTGATTAACCATCTGTTGCCCTCTAAATCATAAAGTTTGGCTGAACTTTGTCAGCCGCATGACGGGAGGGCCATTCAGGCCTCCCGTTTTTTTATCGCTTGGATCAGCTGGGGTTTTTCTCCTGCACATGGTTGGCCATAGCCTGGTCGACAACGCAAATGTGATTTCGCAGCCAATCGCGGAGGAAGGTCAACGTCTGCAGGGATATGGCTGCTTCACCCTTGCGATGCCTGTCCTCCAGGTCGGCAAGCTTGGCCATCATCTGTTTGTGCTCCTGGAAGTGTCGCTCCTGATCCGGTGCGTCGCAGTCAACCATGAATCGCTCTTCCCGGTTGAAATGGGTCTCCGTGTAATGCTTCAGAGCGGAAAAGATCGGCAGTAGCAGAGCCCCTCCGCTGCCGTCCTGCATGGCCTCGTAAAGATCATTGATCAAGTTGACCAGCTTCATGTGATCCCGGTCTATTTCCTCAATGTGCGTATTGTAGTTATCGTCCCAGACAAACAGCATGCTATCCCTCTCTCTTCATTTTAAACAGCGGGAATCCAGTCAGATGTACATACTAAAATATAACCTAAAAAAATAAATTGTAAAACAGTGTTTGTGATTTATTTTTTTTGCAGAAATTGTGGTTACGATGCTGCGGGTCTAGACAGGAAACCGTTCTAACGAGGGTCTGGCCGTAATTGATTCAGGGTGCCGGTTATAGGCAGGACGCCTTCACGTTCGATCGGAATGGTCGTACTGAGAAACCCCATCCCGCCGACTATGACCTCGCCGTCGATACGAAATGCGATCTGATCCTGATCCTGTAATTTTCGGGTCAACTGGAAAAGGCTGATGAAACTGCTCGAGAGGCGGATTACAGCTTCGCCGCTCTCTTCGGCAGCAATCGCCAGAGGTTTTGTGGATTGGCCATCGGCAACTCGGACATCATTCAGGAAGAGGGTGAATCTCAAGCCTTTGATGTCGAGACTGACGCCATTTGGGTTGTAAACCTGCAGCCTGGCGAGAAAGTTGGCGTGGCTTAGCGATAAATCGGTAATCTCGAGACCTGACAGCTGCACTTCTGGCGGCGCCGGACGCATGCCGGCACAGGAGGCGAGAGCTGCGGCGAAAAGGATTACGATCACGGTTCTTGTCAAATTCATTATCTTCGCCTTCCTTGCGGCCTCCTAAAGTATCCCCGGTCAGACTGTTTTTGATGGCAAGCCAATCTGGAATGGCCCATTTTATTCTACTCCCGGCGATGTCCGTGGATGAATTCGGATAGTCGCAGCAGGGCTCCCTGACGGGTTATGACAGCCGCGTGGGGACAAAGCTCCTGGCAACAGAAACAGCGTATACAGCGGCCATAATCAATCCGCACGCCATTGTCATGCATGCTCATTGCCTGGGGTGGACAATGGGTGACGCAGTGCCCGCATAGTTGACATGCGTGGCTGATTTCAGGTTGCGCAGTGATTGCATTTTTCAACAGGTTCTTCAGCGGTGTCGGCAAGCCGAAATTGATGTCAGATGTCTTGGCAGGACGAAAACGGTCGGTCTGCAACATCTCCAGCGGAGTACCGTGCAGCTCGAGCTCGTCCAGTGATACTCCGCGACGACCCGATTCGCGGGCGACCTTTTGTGTCCAGACCCGCTCTCCCGGCAGGTTGACCATGGTTGTGGCAACCGTATCGAGGGCCAGGGTGTGCGGCGAGGCGAGGAGCGCTCCTATCTGTACGGGGTCGCCGTTGCCGGGCCCGTTGCCTTCCATACCGACTACCGCGTCCATAATTGACAATGCCGGTTCGAAGCGCTCGGCAAGCTCCAGCAGCATCAGGGCGAAAAATGCTTTGTCGGTTCCGGCTTGCAAGTGCAGTCGAACCTTACGCATGCCGACGACAAGGCCGAAAAGGTTCTTGACCGCACCGGTATAGCCTATCATCTGGTGGGTCTTGAGTTTCGGCAGGTTGATAATGATGTCCGTATCGAGTGCTTCCCTGGCTACTTCAAGTTGATGAAAGGTCCCGGAACCGAATTTAACCGGTACGGATTCCTCAAAGGCTGCAAAACGCGCCCCGGTTGCTTCGACAACATCGTAAATACCGCACTTGCGAGCCACATTCTCCGGCTTGCCAAGCCCCGGAGAATCACCGACTGTCACTACAGCGCCGGCGCTCTGGACCAGCAGGATGACCTGCCGGACAATTTCCGGGTGAGTCGTAACGGCCTTTTCCGGGCTCTTGCCGGCCAGCAGGTTGGGCTTGATCAAGACTTTCTGACCAGGCTTGACGAAATTTTCGATTCCCCCAAGTGGTTCCAGGAGAAGATGCAGGGCTTCATTCACGCGTCCCGGATCGTAATCCGGCAGCGACTGGAGGGAGACGGGCAGGTTCATGTGCCGACAGTCTGGATGTGGACGCAGCGCTGGCGGGGGCCATCGAACTCGCAGAAATAGATCCCCTGCCAGGTTCCGAGCACAGCTTTGCCGTTATTGATAATCAATGTTTCGCTGGCACCGAACAGGCTGCTTTTGATATGAGCTGCGCTATTGCCCTCGAGGTGATGGTAATCATCGTGCATAGGGACCAGCTTGTTGACCCCCATGATGATATCGCGGCCGACATCCGGGTCGGCATTCTCGTTGATTGTGATCGCTGCAGTGGTATGGGGCGTGTAAATGACGGCCAGTCCTTCGACAATGTCATCTTCCAGAATGGCGTTGAGGACAGCGTCAGTGATGTCGATCAGCTCAACCTGTTTATGACTTTTAACTGGCAGGGTTTTCATGTCGTGATCTGATTTACGGCCTCAATCACCGCCTGCAGGGAGCGTGGATGGAAAAGCAGTGAGGTATGTCCCATGCCATCCAGCTCAACAACCTGTGCACCGGTCATCTTTGCCGAGTCGGCGGGCAGCACGATATTGTCATAGCGGGTGTAGATTGAGATGGCTCGGGCCTGTTCAGGCCAGGGCATGCTGTTGAATTTTGCCAAAAAATCACAGCCGGGAAGCAGGGTCTTGCCGATCGGCGAAATGGCAAAAGGCGCAAGCTTGGAACCATGGTGCGGAGAGCCGAGAGTGACCACGCCGTAGACATTTGCCGCCCCGCCTCGATTCTGGATGTAATTACGGGCGATCATTCCGCCCATGGAGTGCCCAACCAGGACAACCTTGTCAACTTTCAGCCTGATGCGCAATTCATCGACCTTTTTTGCCAGGATCTCGGTCAGGGTCTCTATGTCTCGCCATGGAGGAGTGCTGATGCTCATGGTCTGCAGATAACCTGCAGAACGTAGGCGGAACTGCAACCAGAAAAGACAGCCGCGGTTCTGGAACAGGCCGTGCAGAAGAATGACCGGAGGACGATCTGACTGCCCGGCTTCGGGCACCCTGGTTGCAGCCCAGCCAAACGGACGCATGACAATGGTCAGCAGGAGACAGGCTGTCTCCTGGATTAAAAGCCAGATCGCGATACCGAAGCCGCGGGTGGTGAAGCGGCGCTCAATGAGATCGGGCTGGGCATTGGCTCGTTCGTACCACGCGACGGTATAGCTCAGCAGGACTGAGAGGGCGGCCAGGCAGACAGTCAATTTTATCAGAATTAACAATAAGGAGAGGATCGTTGCCATGTAAAGAAGATTATCCCATGCGTTTGAGAGCGTCAACAGGAGACGTACTCCCCGGCCTGAAGTCGGCGCAATTTTTCCCGTCTTGTGCACTGTTCCACCCTTTAGTTCGCTAACTGGTTAGCCAGAAAACGTTTATGAATCAGGGCTGTCTATGGTAGATTTGCACGGAGGTGGATCATGCAGAAATGGATTGATCATTTTGCCGGATATCTTGCCGATGAGCGCAACCTGTCACCACACACCAGGGCGGCCTACCTGCGTGACCTGCATGAGTTCCGCGCGTTCCTCGACCAGAACGGTGGCTCCGATCGGACCGCGCTATTGAAAATCGACAGTTTCCTCCTGCGACGCTACCTGGCAGAACTCCACAAACGCAACCAGAGAACATCGATTGCCCGCAAGCTTTCCGCATTGAGAACCTTCTTCCGTTACCTGGTTCGTGAAGGTCAGTTGCCCGGTAACCCGGCTGAAGGTTTATCGACTCCCAAGCTGAACCGGTATTTGCCGAAGACGCTTTCTGTTGATGAAGCAACGGCGCTAATGGAGCGGGGCTACAGCAACAGTCTTCTCGATCTTCGCGATCGTGCTATTGTTGAACTCTTCTATGCCAGTGGCCTGCGTGTCAGCGAACTCACCGAGCTTAACGTTGGTTCGCTAGACCTGCGCGAAAGATTGGTGAGGGTGGTCGGTAAAGGTCGCAAGGAACGGATCCTGCCGATCGGACGCAAGTCCCATGAAGCCCTTGGCTTGTATCTTGAGGCCAGGGGAACGCCTGGAGACGATGTCCCCCTGTTCCTGAATGCCCAGGGCGGACGCCTTACTCCCCGCAGCGTGCAACGCAATCTGAAGACCCGCCTGATCAAGGCCGGGATAGTCAAGGATATCAGCCCCCACGCCCTGCGCCATTCCTTCGCCACTCACCTTCTCGACGGTGGCGCCGACTTGCGTGCCATCCAGGAACTGCTTGGTCACGCTTCTCTGTCAACAACACAGAAATACACTCAGGTCAGCGTCGACCAACTGTTGTCCGTCTACGACAAGGCCCATCCGCGGAGCAAGAAGAAATAACCAATCGCGCGGTGCGAAACGCAAGCGATCAAGCCCGCCACAACTCTAATCCATTGTCCTGGTCTTCCGGTTCCTTGCAGGTCTTGTGCAGATAAATGACTGAAATGGTTATAAATGTCTTGACAGTCAGGTTCGAGTCGGTAAACTAGGGCGCAATTTGATGTAACTAACCGGTTTTCTTTGAAAGGAGTTTTTAGATGAGTGTTTTGGTTGGCAAGCAGGCCCCTGATTTTACCGCGGCAGCCGTTATGGCTGACGGTAGCATTAATCCCAAGTTCAGCCTCGCAGACTACCGGGGCAAGTATGTTGTGCTGTTTTTCTACCCCCTTGATTTCACGTTCGTCTGCCCGACCGAATTGATCGCATTTTCCAAGCGGATCAAGGAATTTGAAAGCCGTGATGTACAGGTGATCGGCTGCTCCATCGACTCACAGTTTACCCATGTTGCGTGGCGCAACACCCCGGTTGACGAAGGGGGTATCGGTGCGGTTGCCTATCCCCTGGTGGCGGATGTCAAGCACGAGATCTGCCGCGCTTATGATGTCGAATTCGAAGCGGCCGGGGTTGCCTTCCGCGGCTCTTTTCTGATCGGCAAAGACGGCAAGGTTCACCACCAGGTCGTCAATGACCTGCCGCTTGGCCGCAACGTTGACGAAATGCTGCGTATGATCGACGCGCTCCAGTTTACCGAGAAGTATGGTGAGGTTTGCCCGGCGGGGTGGAGCAAGGGAGAAGAGGGGATGAAGCCTGATGCAGCCGGCGTTGCCTCTTATCTGAAAAACAAGGCCGATTCACTGTGACGCACTAGGGCGTAGTTCAAACAAACAAAAGCAGAAGCGGGCCGGAAAAATTTCCGGCCCGCTTCTGCTTCGTGATAAGCCCTTCACCAGGATTGATGCGGGTTTGTAAAAGTTGCGATGACGATTGGCAAGTTCAAAACCGGCGGGTCGCGTCCCGCCAGACGCCATACTTTTTGTCCAAACGGCGACAAAAAGTATGCAAAAAACGCCTTTCTCCTTGCGGAGGGCATCTCCTTTGCCAGATTTCTGTGGCATCAACAAACGATACTGCTCAAGAAGCCGGCCCGTTACAGGGGGCCTTCCTCGCAGGAGACTTACGAGGGAAAAGCCTGAAAAGCATGACTATCAATGCAGTCTTCCAGAGCAGCTCTCACGCTTTGTTGCTGACTCTAAACACAACCCGAACTTGACAACAGTCTGAAAGGGACAGCCTTTTGCGGAGTTTTTGTTATGTTATGAAGCAATCGGGATCTCTCTCTTGCAAGGGGTCGCGTCCCCAGCCGTGAGTCACAGCCAGGCAGCCGCCGCACGCAAGACGCAGATGACAGGAAGAGCACTCATGGCATCCGTCACGATATTTTTGCGAATCCCGTGAGTGGTAAATCTCGTGAAGGGTCTGCCTGTTGAGGTCGCCGATCGGCGAAGGGAATTTTCGGCAAGCGTGCACCTGCCCATCCGGGAGCAGAGAAACAAAGTTGAAGGCAGCACCACAGCCGTAGCCGGTGCAGCCGCCAAAGAGGTCTTGCTGTCGCCGCTCAAGCTCGATGTTGATCAGGCTGTCCTTGAGGGCCAGGATCGGATTGGTGCGACGGGCTTCGAGGTAGTCGATGACGAACCTGTGATATTCCTCTGGCTGAGGTGACTCCAGGTTGGCTCCTTCACCGACCATGGCCAGGCGGTTATAGGTGAACAGGTCAACCCGGTTTCGCAGCCTCTCTGCCAGGGGCAATACCTGGTCAAGATTGGCCCGGGTCAGGGTCAACATGACCATGGAGTAGATCTGCTTCTGCTTCAGAACTTCCAGAAATTCCAGAACAGCCCGGTAGCTGCCTTTACCACGGATGTGGTCATTGTGTTCCTCGAGCCCCTCGAGGCTGACCTGGAAAAAAGCCGGTTTGGTAATCTCCATGACAGCGTCGATTTGCGCCTCGCTGACCGGGTTGCCTAGGATCGCCGGGTTCAGGTTTCGATCAAAAGCAGCCCGGTAAAGTTGCAGAAATCCTGGATGCAGGAATGGGTTGCCGCCGGAAAATGAGACCTGGCCGGCGACCTGGTGATCACGGCAGAACTGGCGCATCTGGTCGAGGATTTTTAGCCCTTGCGCAACGTCGACATCGCTGCGGTCGCTGCGGTCGTAACAGTGCCGGCAATGCAGGTCACAGCTATGAGTGATATGCCACTGTAGAGTGAATACCTCGGCTTCGATAAGCGCTCCGGCTGAGACCTCCGTGATCTGGCCCGCTGAAAGCCCACGGCGCAGCTTTGTTGTCGGCGAAAGCAGCAGGCCTTTGCGAATCGCGCTGTCGATTGCTCCGTCGATGACACCGACGGGCTGGTTGTGGCTAGCCGCGACATCAATCGGCTCAAGTTGTTCAGCCACTATTTTCAGGGCCAGCAGCTCTGCTGGTGCAGCCGTGGTCATCTCGGCTGTGCCGTTTACAGGGTGCCGCCAGAACAACAGAATCTGTGCGGCAGGCTCCGGTTTGAGGTCCGCGCCGTCGAGCATGGCCAGCAGCGGCTGCCAGCCGACTTCTATCAGCAGCAGTGTAGGGTTTATTTCAATCGAATCATCAGGCCGTTCCAGAGGGATCTGTCGGCTGCCGTTGTTCAGCTCATATCGAGCCCGTTCCGCCCGCGCCAGGTCGGGCAGGTATGCAGGGAGATCAGCTGATTCCGCAAGCAGCATGAGTTGCTCGACGAAGCTGTCGGCATCTGACCAGATCAGTGCGGTGGACCCGTCTCTGCCGATTTCTTCCGGGAGGTGTCCGCATGTCATCGGAAATATTTTCTTGATCTTTTGCCTCATCGGTCCACCATGAAAAACGGATTGGCCCTGGCAATGCGCAAGGCCAATCCGATCATAAGTGATTCCTTAAAGTTTTTCAGTCAGGAAGTTTTGTGGTGCTCACGGCACCACTTATTTTTTACCACCTCAGCCACTGCCTCCGCTCGGTTTTTTTTCTGCCTCTGCAGCAGCCTTGGCCTTCTCCGCCATCGCCTTGGCACACTCTTCTTCGGTCATCTTCTCAGTACAGACCTCTTCCTTCGTCGCCGCAGCATCTTTCCCGCTGCAGCCGCTGGCTCCTGAACTGGCTGCTTTGCCGGCACCAACTGTGCCGTCTGTTTTGCCACCTCAGCCGCTTGCGGCCTGCAGGTGGCCTGGAACCATTGCCCCGACGGCAGTCACCAGCGTCGCGATGCCGAGGCTGGCGAGAACCTTCTTCAGCTCTTTACCATCCATTGCATTCTCCTTTGTCGACAGAGCAGAAGGCGATGCTCGTCAGGTAACGGCCACCAGTCCCCTGCATGTAAAGTAATATCTTCTAATCTATCCGGAAAACGATGGCTGTCAAGAAGTCAGGATAAAAAACCACCGGGATGGTGGGGTCATTAATTGTATCATGATCTATCGACCCAGCCATGCAGCCGCTTCACGCACCGATTGCTGATCGAACTTGACTCGGAATCGCAGGTAGGGACCTGCGGCGGTGTAGTTGGCATCCGAGAAGTCCTTGTCTTCGAAGCCGACCACGTTATAACCGAGACTGACCCAGGCGTTGGTCATGACCAGATAGCCGATGTCGGCGCCGAGACTATGGTCAAGCTGGTTGCTGTTCCATGAGTGCAGGAGTGCACCGTGTACGCCGATGTCCCACTTGCGGTTGATGTTGTAGCGGGTTTCGACTGAGATCATATCGGTGTAACCATCGTAGTGGTCGCCGTTGTAACTCTCACGCACATATTTGAGGCCGTAGTAAAAGGACGTCTGCCACTTTGCGATCGGCGGTACGGAAGTTGGCGTGCAGATGATTGACGATGCGCATGCTGTCGTTGTCCACACTCTCGCCGTTTCTCGTTGTAGAGGGACAGGTCAAGACGTTCGAGGAGGATCCAGCGGCTCCGGTCGGGGCGGTAGGCCAGGGCCAGCGTGATGTTCTTCCTCGTCACTGTCGCTGCCGTCTTGCGAATTGTTGATGAAGGCCATCAAACGGGCGGAGAACCGCTACCCCTTCCTGGAGATCAGCCAACCACGCCGGAGCTGATTCCAACCTTGTCCTCACTGTCCCCCTGGCGCGTTTCCAGGCGGTTCCACCACGACCATCTTTCAGTGCGATAGGCGGCGCCTGACCGATACGGCTGTGAAATCGTCGTCGCCGCCGCTGGCCGGTCGGCACGTTGCCGTTGACCCGCTCTCCGGCCGGCTCATTTTTAACCGTGTAGCTGCGATCGATGGACAGATCGACGCTCCATTTCTGGGTCACCTGCCAGACCTGGCCGACCCCGAACAGGGCGAAGACCCGTTCCGCGTTCTCCACGTTGTAGCGCTCCACTGAGGTGCGCACTTCGCCACCCTTCCAGGGCGTGGCATTGAGTCCGACTCGCGTCCCTTCGGTATCCTCCTGCTCGCCCCAGGTGAATTCCTGCTCGGCAAAGAGGCTGATCTTACGGGTCAGCTGGTAATCGGCGCCGAGCATCGTCCGGGTCGGGTAGTCGACTGTTCTCGTTCCTGCCCCTCCAGCGATTGCTCGTGGGTGGCGCGCAGGGTCAGCTTGCGGTCCGGTGTGCTCCAATTGGCGCCGGCAAGCATCTGCCGGCTGGTCTGTGTCTCGCCATCGTCAAATTTGTCACGGGCCTCGCGTACACCGGCGTTCAGACCGTAGCGTTCCGTCTGGTACAGTGCCTGTACGGTCTCGACGTCGCGGGTGGCATCGGTATCGAGGTTGTCCTCGTGGTAGGCCTCACCGACTCAGACTCCACCTCGGATTGAAGCGATAGCTGCCATGTGTGCCGTAGGTGCGCATCCCCTCAGTGCCACTATTCTGCTGCCCGAGACCGAACTCCGCATCCTGTTGCCGGAACCAGGCGACGAGGTCATAGCTCTCGCCGAGATGCTCGAGCTCGGCCAGGTATGCGTTGCCACTGAGGTCTCCCATCATCAATGGAGTCAATGTCGGAGGTGGCGACCTCGGCGCGCAGAGTGGTCTGCGGAGTCAGCCTGACGGTGACGTCCGACACCGTATAGATCGCCTTTCTCGTCGCCGTTCTCTTCGTGGACCATACTGCCGCCGACCTCGACCTGCTGGTTGAGTACCCTGAGCGCGGCACGGCCACCATAATTCAGGTTGGTATTGGATGAAGCCTTGGTTTCGTAGCGGACCACGATGAAGACCGGGTTGAAATCCTGATCTTTGCTCGGCACCGGGCGTTTGAAGTACAGAGTGCCGGCATCGTAGTCGATGTCGTAATCGACGTGGCGTGACAGTCGTTCTTCCTTGACGATCAGTTCATTGTGGAAGCGGTCGCGGGTTTCGATGACCACTTCTTCCGAGTTGATCACCAGTTCCGACTGCGACAGGGAGTAGCGGCCAGCCGTACCGTCGCCGCGAATCTCGTCCTTCCTGAAGGCCTGCTTGGTTTCGGCGGCAAAAACCGTGTAGGTGAAGCGCTCGTTCTGCAGTCTCCGACTTGAAGCCGGTCATGCTGCGGCTGTACTGCGACAGCACGGTCTGGTTCAGGCCGGTGTCCATGTCGCCGAACAGCGCGTAGAACTGGTCGCGCTCCAGCTTGACGTAGAGTTTTTCGGCGCTGGAGGCTTCGTACCCCTGCTGGGTTTCGTCCCCGTAGAGCGGGTAGTAGGTGTCGGGGTCGATAATCTGATACAGGCTGTCGCCATCGAGGTCCGGTTTGTCGGAGTCGTAGGCCAGGGTCAGCAGCCAATCCCCCTTGATCGCGCCCTTGGCGAAGAACTTGACCTGCCCATCGCTATAGCTGTCCTCGTCGATTCCGGCTTCTTCGGCACTGACCTGGTTGTCGTTGATGGTGTTGTGGCCGACGGTGCCTTCGGCGAAGCCGACCAGGATCCAGTCGCGAGGGGCCGGGTTAAGCCAGGCGGTGATCTCTTGTGGTCCATCCGGCATCATGATCGCCACTGTCACTTCGCCAGCCTGGGTAGTTGGCTGTAGCTGCAGGTAAGCCAGGCCATCGGCACCGCTTGCAAAGCTTCCCTGTGCTTCCGCTGGATTGAGCGTCCGCTCACCATTGTTGTGCAGAGCAAGGTAGGGTGCCGAGACCCGGAACTGCACTTGTTGCTTCGGGCGCAGTGGATGGCCGTCACGGTCTGTCAGACGAATCGCAAAGGTTGGCGGTTTCAGGCCATCGGCGACCAGCGTCGACTGCTCGGGAAAATACTCCAGGTTTTCCGCCATGGTGACGAACCAGATGTCGCGGCGCAGTCGGGTCACCTCTTTGCCGCCGGCGTCTGTCAGCACCGCTTCGAGCCTGTTGAGCCCGTCGCGCAGGTCAACCCCGGCCCAGCTGGAGATCATCATGGTGCTGTTTGGAACCTGTTTGCTTTCGTCGAAGTTGAGCGCCGGGACCGGTTCGTCATTGAGAAACAGTGCAACCTGTTCGCCACGCTGGAACTGGACCATCACCTCGATGTTCGGAATCTCCGGCACAAAACCCTCTGCCGGCCAGACGATACTGCGCTCGTGCGGGGTCGTTGTCAGCAGCTTCTGGTCAAGTTTGGGCGGCGTAGTAGCGGCCGGCGGTAAAGTCTTTTGTACCGGTGCGGGGACACCTTCCACCATCAGACCAGTCGTAGCGATCGACTGTTCTGGGCTGGAGGGATGTGTCATCACCAGCTCTTCATTGGTTCGCTGGAAGCGCACCTCGGCCAACGGTGTGCGCTGGTTCTTCTCAGACAAGGTATCAAAGGTCAGTAGCGCCCTGGCCGGCAGCTCTCCTGTGGTCGTCCCGGTCATGTCAGCATTGAAGGTGATGACGCTATGCTGATCGACCAGCAGTGCCGGGAAACGAAAGGTTACAGTCTCATTGAAGATCTGCGGATCGTCGATGGGCTGACCGTCGCGGGCTGCTGTGCCGGCGAGATAACGGGCCCCGGTGGGGAGCATGATAGTCGTACGGAGGTTGCTGAGCGGTATAGTCTTTGCCGACAAGTCAACGCTGAAGCTGGCCTGATGTCTGTCGATGCTGGCCTCGAGTACAAGCCCGGCCGCGCCGGTTGGCGGTGCTTTTCGCGCAGTGTAGAAGTTGACCCGCCACAGGGTTCCGCCCTGGAGGTCGACGAATTGGGAGAAGGTCCTCCCGGCAAACTGGCTGCTCTGCTCGCAGGAGGTCATCTCATAGCCGTCCGGCAGAGTGAGCGTATCGACCTGAACGACATGCAGCCCTGGTGTGACCCCTTCGAAATGGTATTTGCCATCCTTATCCGTGACCACGTAGCTGCCGTCATCGAGGTAGACGCGGACGCCGGGGACGCCCCTTTGCACTGTGTCCGCCTCGGCGCAGGCTCCTTCGAGGACCCGCCCGACGAGGATCACCGTGTTGCGGAAGAAGGCGTCTTGGACCTCAACCGTCTCCCTGGCGATATTCGAGTAGATACCGTTGCCGTCGCTGGCCTGAGCGCGGTTGACGGCCTCGCCCAGTTTCGTGCCTGCTGCAACCTCGACCACGTAGCTGATTTCAATGCTGCTGTCTGAAGGCATGTCGGCGAGTGTGAAGGTCAAAGTCCGGCCGTCAGGGCTGACCGTTGGATCGGTCCGTTTGCGACCGGCAATATGGGTCGAACCCTTCTGGTAGCGGAAGCCGAGCGGCAGCTGGTCGGAGATTATTACTCCCGGTGCCGCAGAGAGCTTGTTATTGTTTTCCAGGGTCAGCGTGTATTGCAGGAAATCACCGGTCGAGGCGTAGTCGCGGTTGACATCTTTCTGCAGCCAGAGATAGGTGACCAGCGGATCAACCGGGATATCGAGGCGAATCGCCGGGCCGGGGTTGACGTTGAACACACCTGTCCACTGGCCACTCTGCCAGCCGTCGCCGACGACATAGCCTGAGCTGGCCCACCAGGAACGACTCTGCAACTCACTGTCGCTAAGACTCGAGGGCACGGTGTAGTTATCTGCATTGGTGACCACCATACGGTAACTGCCAGACGGGACGAAGGGGAAGCGGTAACCACCTGGCGGGTTGCTATAGGTGAGCCCGCCGAAATCGAAGCTGCTGCCGGTGACAATGCTAGCCGGGAAGCCGGGGGCACCGTTGTCTCCGACGATGGTGGCGGCGGGCTGGCCGGTGGCCAGGTCGATCAGGGTGACGGTGACGCCATCTACTGCGTCGCCGGTGGCGCTGTCGAAGACGTAACCGTAGGGATCGACCAGCGCTGCAGCGATCGTTGAATCGGTGCCGTCGAAGACGTCGGTATAGGTCGCTCTGACACGGCCTTGCGGAATCACGAACAGCATCCCGTCCGCCGCCGCGTTACCGCTGCTGATGGAGGGGAGGTAGCCGGTAAATACACCGGTATCCGGACCGCTCTCAGTGAGCCGCAGAACTTCTGTATCGCCGGTCTCAATGCAGGTGACGGTGATTAATACCGTCTGGACCGTGGCCGGGTCGCTGTTCTGGTCGAGGTCAGTCAGGCGCAGGTAGAAGGGGTTGCCGCCGTGGTAAAGCTCGGCCGGGGTCAACGGCATCGGCTGGATGGCTGTCTCCGGTGGCGCCGGAATCGACACGAAGCTGCCACCGTTCCGGTAGTCGGTGTCAGGCACAGGCACCGCTTCGGCAGCAGGAAGTGTCGGCGCATAAGCCAGGAATTCAATCAGCGCCGGGCTACGCACGGTGAAACTGACCAGGTTCGAATGTGCCGCTGGTTGTGTCGCGCCGCCGATTGCGTAGTCAAGCACGGCCTGATTGTTGATCGGTGTGCCGGGCGGCGTTGCCGCATGGGCGGTTGTATTCAGGCTTGCTATCAGGGCCAAAATGGTCGTTAAAAGACCGAACGCCCGCCCGAAGCTACGGCAGAATGCCATCCCTTCGGGCCGACGGGCCGGCCGGCCGCTTGCGCGACCGACCGACCGACCGGGTTGGAGTTTGAAGATGAACATACTGTTGGCCGCCAGCGCGCAGAGCACGGCCAGGGTGCCGACCCGAAGGTCGGTCCCGAGCCGCGCGAAGCGCGAAATATGGCGGAACGTTCTGAGCATTAGTGAGTGATGTCGTTTACTGAATGATTACGTTGAAGCTGATGGCCACTGATTCACCGGTCTTCAACTCCCCTTGCGTATAGAGGGTTCCACCGTAGGTTCCGGCAGGCAGCACGGTGCCTTCCGAACCTGGATCGGTGAAGTACACCGTCAGGACTCCGCCCAGGCCGCCAGAGAATTCGACCCCATCCGTGTCCGAGCCGGAATCAGCTGCCGTTCCGTAGGTGTCAACGCGCGTGCTGGTGCCACCATAATCGATCTCAACTGATCTGCCTGCGGCGCCATTTGTGTAGGGACCACCAGCTGGATCGGTATCTCCGCCGGTGTAGAAGTCGACGTCGAGGGCCAGCACGGTGTCTTGTAGATCGTCGACGATCTGGCTCAAGGTTGCCGAGGAGGCGCCATTGTTTGCAATCGTTAAGGTGTAGGTCACATAAGCGCCGGGGATCGGTTGCGGGCTGGTGCCAAAGTTGATCGGATCCCAGAGGGTTACTTGGGATTTGGTCACTGAGATGGCTGCGCTTGTGACGTGGTAGACGCCGACGGCATAGCCGTAGCCGTTCTTGGCGGCGTCGGAGAGATCGGTTGTTCCGGCTTCAAAAACACTAGCGCCGTCAACATCGCCATCCGCCAGGACCACGACATCGCCACAACCGTTTGTGGTGGAGGCTGACTCGTCGGTCTCGCCGCCATCGGTGCCATCGCCAATGTCTATACCGTCGAGGCCGGTGGGCTGATGGGTGATTGCCTGCAGGGCGTAGACGGCGGCGTCACCGTTGGGTTGAGCCCCAGGGACATCAGCGACCAGGTGGACGTAGATAGTCGCGCCGGGCTCGACCACGGCTGTGTAGCCGGAGAAGTTACTACCGTCGGTTGCAACGTTGGAAGCAATCAGGGTTGGTGTGCCGGTGGTATAGTCGTTGTCGTCGTCGGTGTAGACATCGACGTTGCTCATATTGAAGTTGTCGGTGTGGCCTGAGACCACTTCAGTGCCGTCAGCGGCCCAGACGCGCAGGTTGTAGCGCTGCTGGTCGTTACCGGTATTGGTGATGCTGTAGGTGAGGACCTGGTCCACAGCGTTGGGGACCACAGAGAGTACTGTGCCGCCGGCCACAGTCAGGTCGACTTTGGTGGCGACGCTGAATGTGGTTGCCTGGGCGCCAGCGGTGCCGCTGTCACCGTCGGAGGCGATGGGGGTCTGATCGACGGTGCCGACCTTGTAACTCAAGGTGGCCTGGTTGTTGATCGGGGTGCAGGCTTCGGTTAAAGCCAGTGCGTTGCTGGTAAAGCTGGCCAGCATGAGGACTGCAGTGAGCAGCCCGATGCCGATGTTTTGAAAGTTCTTCATCTTTCTATCTCCTTTAGTCGTTACTGCATCTGTTTCAAGTAATGTTGCCAATGTTGTTATGGGTACGTCGTAATTACGGCGGTCGCTGATTGCCATAGGCAGCCTCCTGACCTGGTGCGCAATTGCTGGTTGGTTGTCTGGGCGGCGGCAGGCCGCGCGTTTGTTGCATGATCATGGTGTCACTCCTTATCTGGTCAAAATCCTGGTTCGGTTGATTGGTTGCGGTCCGTCATCACCTGACGCGGACGCGGAATTCGACGATGCCGGTTGCTCCCGGTTGGAGCCGGGACTGCATGGTCCAGCGGATATTGGTGTAATCTTTGGGCTCGGCCGGTCGCTGAACACCTTGGCCGTCCGGTACGGTTAACTCATCCTGACCGCCGAAACTCTTGCCTTTATCGACCGAAAAGAGCACGACATAACCGTTTTCCGTTGCACTGCCGCCGAGGTACTCGGTGTTCTCAGGCAACGGATTATCGATCACGATCTCCTCTGCCGGCTGTTGGCCGATATTGGTGACGATGTTGGTGTAGATCGCGATCTCGCCGGGCTGCAACAGGGTGGCCGGTTCACGTACCATGACCTTCTCCCCCTTGGCGTTGACCCGCGGTCTTTCGACCTCGGCGGTCGAACTGAAGCGCAAATCCTCCGCCGCGAAGGCGGTGAGTGGTGCCAGCAGTAGCAGCAGGCTGATGGTAAGTAACAAAATCTTCTTCATGGGTGATACTCCTTTCGTACGCAGGGTTTGCGCTCTATTAATCATTGTTAATCATCATTCGATGCGCACCCGGAAGGTCAGGTCGAAATCCGGGGTCACGGCACCGGCCGCGGCGCTGAAGCTGCCGGTCATGTTGATGCGCAGGCAGCGGACGTTGGCGTCGAAGCCATCGGCGTCCGGGGTCAGCGTCGTGACGGTTGCACAAGACGCATCGCTGAAGTAGTCGAGAGTGAAGGGTTGCGGCGGTGCGAAGCCGCTGTCGTTATCGTCGTCGGCGAACAGCACCGGTGACCCCTGGCCGAGATCGTTGACGAACAGGCGGCTGTTGGTCGGGATCGGATCGACAAGCCGCAGACTGTTGCTATCCACGGCACCGGTGCCGAAATTGACAGCCTGCAGGGTGTACAGCACGTCGGCGCCCGGGATCGCCTTGGGGGTCGTGGTGCCGTTCACCGGGTCGCGTTCGACCAGGGAGGACTTGAGGAACGTCAGGGCCGGCATCGGCAAGGTGACGGTCAAGGATCCCAGTCCATAGTCACTGACCGTTCCCTCGGTTCCTTCGGCCGCATCAACGCGTGCTGTCCATGCCCCGCCGGGGCCTGCGGACGGGATGCTGTAGGGGCCGTACTCATAGATCTTGGTTGCGCCATTCGAATCGAATCTCTGAGACATGGCGACGGGAGTGGCGGGTGCGGTGCCGAGTTGCACGGTGCCGTTGGAATCAGTCAGAAGCAGACTGGCACCTGTAATGTCGTAGCTGCCGAAGGGGTCGCTCACTGTGCTCTGGACCCAGACCGGGCTCCCTGCGACGAGCGAGGTGACGGTGCTGCCGCCGCCGTTGGCGTAGGAATCGGTGTGGAAGGTGATGCTGTCGACGTTGATGACACTCAACGATGGCAGCGAGATGTAAGAGTTGTTTCCTCCGCTCACCGGATAGACTATGACGTTCCCGGACCCGGAGGCATTGCTGACGGACAAATTCCAGGTCTGACCGGCAGCGCAGGTCTGGTTGGCAGAGAAGGGCAGGTTGTTGAACAGCACCTGGGTCGGCGTAGTTGGCAGGTAAGGGTTGTTGAGAGCGGTGCCGTCGAAGATCATCGTCTGGGCATAACTGGTGCCGCCGCCGGAGCAGGACAAGGTGACCTGCGCGGTCCGCTTCGCGTTCGCCACGTCGCTGGCCAGGTAGAGGTTGACTGGGAGAATGGCCAGCGGGGTGATGGTCGGGCTGATGGTGACCGGCATGGCCAGGGTCGGGTTAAGCGACCAGGTTTGCGAAGCGCCGCTGGTTATGGTTACCGGGGCCGGCGTTGCCGACGGCATGGTTCGGGACATGGTGGTGCTGCTGTCGAGATAGAGCGGCTTGTTGCCGGTTTGGGCGACAGCTGAAGGTGAAACCGTGATCGTGGACGCACAGGGTGAGGCGCCTATACCAGTGGGATTGCTGATGCTGGCGCAATTGTTGATGGCGGTTGCCGGCGGTGTCGCTGGCTGAATGGTCGCATCAAAAACAATGGCCACTGAACCGTTCGGGGGAATCGTGATATTCGTCGCTGTAACGGTTTGCCCTGCTGACATTGCAGGTTGCACCTATGGGGCAGGACACAACGGTTGCCCCGCTCAGGGTTGCAGGCAGTGTGTCCGAAAACGATACGCCGCTGGCAGCCGAACCGGCAGTCTCCGGGATGATAATAGAGTAGCGGACGGTGTCGCCGGGATCCGCTTCGCCGCTGTTAAGATTCTGCCAGGTCTTGGTCGCAGTCTGCAGACTCGAGACCCCGACTGCGAGGTTTGCAGTGGCTGCCGCGCCGGCGTATTGATCGCTGGAAATCGCCCCCGTGTTGTTGCTGTAGGCACCGGCGACTGCGCTGGTCACGTTGGCAGTGACGGTGCAGGTTGCCCCGGCGGCAAGCGTCCCGCCACTCAAGACCAGGGAGTTCCCTCCCGCGGCTGCCGTTGCCGTTCCGCCGCAGCTGTTGGTCACAGCTGGAGTCGCGGTGTTGACAAGGCCGGCCGGATAGTTGTCGTTAAAGGCGACGTTGGTTGCAACACTCAGGTTGGTGTTTGCCAGCGTGATACTCACGACCGTGGTCTCACCGGCGTTGATGGCGGACGGGGCAAATTCCTTGGCGACGTTGAACTTGGTGGTCACATCGTTGGTATCACTGGCCGAGTTGCTTTCGCCGCGGACAATCACCGAGGCAGTGTTGGTGATGGTGCCGGCCGGGGTGGCGGCGTCAACGGTTGCTCCGACGGAGAAAGTCACGCTGCTGCCCGGGGCCATCGGCTCCAGAAGGATACCGCCGCCATGCATGACCGCTATCGGATAGCTTGCCGGACAGATTGTACCGCTGGATGCGGAGCAACTAAGACTGTTGACTGTCAGGTTGGGTACCGCAGGGTCTCTGAAGATGGCATTGACGAGGGTTGAGCCCGTGGTGTTGGTAATGACCACGTTATATGTGCTGCTGCCTCCCGCAGTGATGGCGGAGATGCCGTCGTTCTTGGTAATGTCCGGCAGGACAATGGTTTGAATCGTACCGTACTGCACTTCCGCGGCGACCGTTCCGTCTGGAGCATTGCACTTGGATTTGGTGTTCGGGAACGGGTCAGCGATCGAGGTGCAGGTAGCACCCGTAGGGCTCTTCTGATTGTCCCAGGTGACGACGAAGGGGATAAAGAGGTTGCCATTGCTCATGTCGGTGGACTGACAGGCCAATGGCACTGCATTCATCCGGACGACACCGGAACCGGTGCCTCCGTTGATCGCGCCGTTGCCGTCACCGCAGGTGTCAGTGCCGACGTTTGAGTCGAGATCGAGAAAGGGGCTTGAGTTCGGCAGGATGCCGACCGAACAGCTTGAAGCGCCGCCGTTGCCGATGAGGTTTTGAGGGTCATTGCCGTCTTCAGAAAGAAAAATTCCGATGTCCCAGCGGTCGGGTGTGGCAAAGTTGACTGTGATGTCGAGATCAACGGTGAAGGTCTCACCGCCGACGCATTTGGTCGGGCTGCCCGGTGCAATTGCAATACCGGTGATGGCGACGTCGCCGGCGGTGCAATTAAGGTCAGCGCCGTAACGAGAAGCGGCGCATTCGTTTATACCGTAGGCGAATACAGGGGTCGTAACGAATAGCAGCAACACTGACAGGGAAAGACTTGTTGCCATATGCGCTAATGCCATGAAAGACGATTTGCCTGGGCTGACGACGGAAAATAAAGTGGCCATGAATAAATCTTTCCCTGTTGTCCCGTTTCACGAGCCTTTTTAAGATGAGTTAAAAAGCCGCAAAGTGACCAAGCGCACCAGTTGAGTGCCAAATTTGGTCATCCGAATCGGATACGAAAAAACCCGGTTTCGATGAGCCGAAACCGGGTGTCCGAACATTGTCGGTTGACCACACTACGTGTGACACCATCTCTTCGGCAGCCAGACTGACCGGAAAACCCTGTGTGTTTCCGGACTCTTAGCTTTGCGTCACCGAGTTGCCCCGGTTTTGCTCTTATCGGAGAAGTTATAAGGCCCTGCAACTCAGGGCTGTTAACCTAATGAGAAAAGGCGTGGCTTTCCTCATCGATTCAAGGGTGTGCGCGATACTTCGAAAGCTTCTAAAGTAATGATTTAGCAAGGTCTATGCCGAAATGAGGATTATTGCCGTCAGGTTTTAAAGGGTGCTCCGATGGTTACTTTAATGAGAGATGACGCAGGCCTGTTCTATCCTTCAAAATGAAAAAAAGCCCCGCCATTTACGGCGGGGCTTTGATTGCAGCAGATATAACAGTCGAAATTATTCGCAGAGATCGAATTTGAAGTCCCAGTTCTTGATGCGCATGGTGCCGTTCTGCACCATGTTCAACTGCATCTTGAAGGCGCGGTCGAAGAGCTGAGGTTCGTGACCGACGCCACGTGCGATACAATCCTTGGTCGCCATCTCCAGGTAGTCCGTAAGGATAGGCCTGTACTCGGGATGGGCGCACTTCGCGATGATCAGTTTGGCGCGGTCCTTCGGTGCCACGCCGCGGAGGTCAGCCAGACCCTGCTCGGTGACCAGCACGTCGAGGTCGTGCTCGGTGTGGTCGATGTGCGGAGACTTCGGTACGACGCAGGTGATGCCGAGCGGGTCGGTCTTGCTCGGACGGGTCGAAGGTGAGTGCATGATCTTCAGGTAACCGTTACGCAGGTAGTCACCGGAGCCGCCGAGGCCGTTGATCATCCGGGTACCGCCGACCAGGGTCGAGTTGGCGTGGGCGTAAATGTCGAATTCAACCGGGGTGTTCATGGCGATACAACCGAGACGACGGATCGGCTCGGGAGCGTTGGCGATCGACAGGGGGCGCATGATGACCTTGTCAGCATACTTGTCCCAGTTTTCGAAGAAGCGCGGGAAGCCCGGCTTTTCAGATAGTGAGAGTGAGCAGGCCGAAGCAAAGTTCAGGTTGCCGCCATCAATGAAGTCGAGCATGGTGTCCTGGAGGACCTCGGTGTAGACTGACAGGTTGCGGAAGGGGCCTTTGGCGAGACCGCCAACGACGGCGTTGGCGATGGAGCCGACGCCGGACTGCAGGGGCAGCAGGTTCTCGGGCAGACGGCCGCGCTTCACTTCGTGAGCGAAGAACTCCATAATGTGACCGGCGATCGCTTCCGACGTATCGTCCATGTCGGCAAAGGCGCGGCCTTTGTCACGGTTCTTGGACTCGACCACGGCAATAACCTTTTCCGTGTCACAAGGAACGTACGGAGTACCGATGCGGGTGTCGGCTGCGGTGATCAGGAAGGGCGCGCGGTGCGGCGGCTTCTGCTGCATGTGAATGTCGTGCATCCCTTCGAAGGAAGGCTGACCGGTGTTGACCTCAAGGATGATCTTGTCGCAGAGGCCGATAGCTTCGGCGACGATCCCGCAGGAGGAGGTCAGGGCCAGACCACCGTCTTCGGTGATAGCGGAAACTTCGAAAATGCCGATATCGTAACGGCCATTTTCGGTGTAGAAGCCGTAGCTGATATCCTGGGCAAAGTGACCGAGGTGCTTGTCACCCATACGGATGCGACCGGCGTTGATGCCGGCTGCGATATTCTTGCCGGTCTGGTAAGGCCAGCGACGGTCGATCATGTCGAGGGTTGCCCAACGGTCTTCAGTCTCGGCACCGACGGAGGCTCCGATGAAGAGGTTGAACTTCAGCTTCCCCTGCAGCTTGTTGGCTTCGACGTGGTCGGCCAACGCAATGGGTACCGCTTTGGGATAACCGGCCGGAGTGAAACCGGACCAGACCAGGTTCTGCCCATTCTTGAAGAACTGAACAGTATCTTCAGGCTTCATAACTTTTTTGAGCAGCGACTTGCGACGAACGCGACTTTCCAGTGTGCCGTAATCGGACATCTCTCTCCTCCAATGATGGAATTTATTCGGAATGTTTCCGAATTTTGAATCGTTTGCCGGGCCAGGGGGTGCTGTTAAAACAGTGTCCTTGATCCCGACGATGACTGTGCCAGTTAAAGCGTAAGCCTGCAGGGAGCCTCAATGTATCGGGTTGATGCGAGATGGCCGATTCAGCAGAAGCCCAGTGATCTCACCCTGTGTTTTCAGCTATCCACTCATAGAAAATAGAACATTTTTATAGTATGGGGATACCGGCAAGTCAAGGGAAAATATACTGTATACTGTATGTGCCCCTGGTCAGTAACCGGATAATCTGCAAACCAAAAAAGCCCGTCTTCACAGACGGGCTTTTTAATCTTGTCATGACAGCAAAAATCAGTTGTTCTCTTCGATGAATTTCTGGGCGTCCGCAGCGTATTCACTGCCTACATACTCATCGAAAAGGGTATTGAATGCGGTGGCGGACTTTTCGTTTTCGCCGATGAGCAGATAGGCCTGGCCCAGAATGTAATAGGCCTTGTCGCGCTGGTAGTAATTGGGGTATTTCGCCAGCAGGCCTTCGACCCGACTGATCGATGCATAATAGTGCCCTGTGCGCAGGTAATAGTTCGCTACGTTGAGATCACTTGCTGCAAGCATGTTGCGGCAGCGATCGATATACAGCTGGACTTCTTCGATGCGGCGATCCTTCGGATAGCGTTCTTTGAGGGTCTGAAAAGCGTTCAGTGCATAAGTGGTCGTACTCTGATCCCGGTCAGGGACCAACATCTGGTACGTGTAAGCGAGCCCGACCTGATAAAGAACGTCCGGAATGCGGGGGTTGTCAGGATGATTCTGCAGGAACGCCTCGTAGGCGACAGCCGCTTCGATATACTCCTCGGAAAGGAAATGGGCTTCGGCAATTTTCAGTTCCGCGAGCGTGTTCAACTCGGGGGAATAGTAGCTGTCCCGGACCTTCTCCCATGAGGCAATCGCATCCTTGTAGAGCCCTTTTTCAAAAAACTCTTCCCCTTCCTGAAAGTAATAACCGGCATTTTTCTCCACAGGAACAGCCGTTTTCGACGAGCATGCAGGGAGCAGAGCAAGCGCCAGGACAAAAAGAGCGATTATGGTTTTGTACATTCTGACTTACCCCGACGATGAGATTGGTAATACGCAGGCTGCTTGAAGGTGAAGCCACTAAATAACGGTATCACAAGCAGTTTGTCAATGGTTTCTTCAATGGCGGAAGCGGTTTTCAGCCGGGTTCGTCTGTCATTGCCTTGCGCAGTTTCTGCAGGGCGTTCTGTTCTATTTGGCGGACACGCTCACGACTGATGCCGTATTCATCGGCAATGTCCTGCAGGGTGGACGGGGAATCAGCGAGAATCCGTTGCCTGATAATATGGCGTTCACGCACGTTCAGAATTGACAGGGCCGTCTGCGTCCTCTCCTTGTTCAGCCGGTGTTCCTCGTTTGCAAGCAGAAGAGTCTCCTGATTGTCGGCTCTGTCAGGCAGAGTGTGGAGCAATGTATAGCCTTCGCCTTCGGTTAGTTCGACATCGAGCGAGGCGTCCCGGCGGCCCATGCGCTGGCTCATCTCGCTAACGACCTCTTCATTAACATCAAGCTCCCGGGCGATCTCCCCAAGATCCTCAGTCCCGGTATGGTTGAGCAGGGCATTACGGGTCTGGGCAAGCTTGAAGAAAAGTTTCTTCTGCATCTGGGTCGTGCCGATTTTGACCAGCGACCAGTTGCGCATGATGTAGCTCTGTATGTAGGCGCGAATCCACCAGACGGCATAGGTGATCAGGCGCGTGCCACGGGCCGGGTCGAATTTCTTGACGGCCATCATCAGTCCGACATTGCCCTCCTGAACGAGATCGAGCAGGCGCAGACCATAACCACGGTATTCGTTGGCAACCTTGACGACAAAACGCAGGTTGGCACAGATCAGGCGATGGGCGGAGGCCATGTCACCATCGCGCATATGCCTGACTGCCAGATCGTACTCTTCTTCGGCGCTTAACAGATCAAACCTGTTTACCTGCACCATGTAGTGCTCGAAAGTATCGGATGTGACGGGTAAGTTTAGTGTATTCATGCGTTTTTACCTTTTAAGATCGATGTGTTGGCACTCATGTATGGAGAGTGCCAAATATATATACCAAATTGAATGTCATTGCGCAAGGGCAATCAATGAAAATCCTGCCGGATCAGTTGACACTTTGCAGGCCCCCCCGCATAATGTCTGCGAAATCTGCTTTGTGGTCGAAACGGGATCAGGAGGAAAGCCATGCACATCTTTCGCTGGTTGATTGTGGGTCTTGCCTTGATAGCTTTGGCATCTGCGTGCGCTACCAATCCGGACAGGGAGAGGGGGAGAGTTCTTTGCCCGGCTTGCGGCTCTGAATTCGACGCACTTTTTCAAAAACATTTCTAGAAAGCACGGTTTTGGTGAAAATTTTCTATCTTGGCATATTCGGTGGACTTGGCTGCGTCACCCGCTACCTGATCTCTGGCTGGATGTATAACCTCGCGGGAAGAACCTTCCCTTATGGTACCCTGGCCGTCAACGTGATCGGCTCTCTGCTGCTCGGCCTGATCATGGAAGGCAGCCTGCGCAGTACGCTCCTGAGCCCGGATCTGCGCATCGGCCTGACAGTTGGCTTCTTGGGTGGGTTCACAACCTTTTCAACCTTTTCCTACGAAACCGTTCGGCTGCTGGAAGAGGGGAGCCTGGTTGCTGCCGGGGCAAATATCCTGCTCAATGTGATAGTTTGTGTCGCGGCCGCTGTTGTCGGCATCTATCTGGCGCGCCAGATATGAAAGCGAGGAGATGATGTTAAAACAGGAAGAGATGGTGCTGTTGCGAATCTTTGTCGGCGAGAGCGATCGCTTCCAGAAGCAGCCTCTCTACGAAGCCCTGATTGAGCTGTTTCGTGATCAGGGGGTGGCCGGAGCCACGGTCATAAAGGGTGCCATGGGCTACGGTGGCCGGAGTAAGGTGCATTCCGACCGCTTCTTGCGTTTAAGCAGCGATCTGCCGGTGGTCATTGAAGTCGTTGATCGCCAGGACAAGATTGATGACGTGCTACCACTTATCGAAGATATGCTCCAGGGCGGCTTGGTTACCCTGGAAAAGGCCCGGATTATCAACTTTCACAAGGATGCGTAAAGCAGATGTTCGACCGGATCATGTCATTATTGCAGGCTGACGCTGTGTCTGCCGAGGAAGGCCGCTTTGAGAGGGTCCAGGTGGCCACCTGCGCTTTGCTTATGGAGGTTGCCCACAGTGATGGGCACTACCAGTCCGTCGAGGCAAAAATTGTCCACGAACTGCTTGCCAACACATTCAACCTTTCGCCAGCAGCGGTTGCCGAGTTGATCGATTATTCTCACCAGCATCGTGAAGAGAGTGCAGACCTTTTTCAATTTGCCCGGGAGATCAATGCCCATTTCAGCCGCGAGGAAAAAGCGGATGTCATGGAAGGGATCTGGCGAGTGATTTATGCAGACGGCACGCTCGATAAATTCGAGGATGCACTGGCCCGACAACTGGCAGCCCTGCTGCGTCTTGATCACAAGGATGTGATTGATCGCAAGCTGAAGGTACTGGATGAAGTGCGAAGCGCGAAGTGAGGGACGCGCTCTACCAATAAACCGTTCTTCCCTGATCCGCATTGTCACCTGGAGCCAGAAGCTGGTCTGCGAGGTTCTCAACCCTGGCGACTTGGCCATTGACCTGACTGCGGGTAAAGGTCGTGATACCCTTGCCCTTGCAGAAGCGGTTGGGCATGCAGGGCAGGTGGTGTCATTCGATACGCAGGCCGGAGCACTGCAACAGACTGGTGAATTGCTGCAGGGCCATGGCTATGCTGTAGAGAGCTGGACAGAGGACCGGGAGATCCCGACAGGACATGAGATCGTCCTGGTGCATGCCTGTCACAGTTCCCTGAAGAGACTGCTGTCGCGCCGTGCCATGGCAATTACGGCAAACCTCGGGTATCTCCCCGGAGGCGACCGCACGCTGATTACCCGTCCCGAGTCGACTCTTTCGGCCATTACGCAGTCGCTTGACCTGTTGTCGGTTGGTGGTCGCCTTGCGGTTACGGTTTACCCTGGCCACTGCGGGGGGATGGAAGAGGCGCAGAGGGTCGACAACTTGTTCACCACCCTGCCGCGCGACATATGGCAAGTTCTCCTGTTGCGCGTTGCCAATCGCGACCAGGCCCCTTACCTGATGGTAGCCGAGCGTCTCCGCTGATGATTTAATCCCCGATCGCGACCCGTTCACTGCAATGCCATTCTGCCTCGCGGTGAGCGCTGCAGAAGCTCGACTGGCATCGATAAAATAAAAGGGCCGACACCCCATTGTCGGCCCTTTGTCCCTCTGTTGCCTGCAATAAATTTTTATGCTGGTGGAAGGATCACACAGCAGATCACTTCGACGCGGCGGTTAGCCTGACGACCTTCGTCGGTGTCATTGCTTGCAACCGGTTGACTCTCGCCATAGCCGCGCGGTGTCATCAAATGGGCCGCAATGCCGAATTCTTCGACCCCCCTGCTGTCAGTGTGCCCGGCAATCAGGAACTGGGTGTCCGGGTACTTGTTGATGAACGCAGCTGCTTTACGGAGGACGTCTCGATATGCGGGGCATACCCCGGCTCGGTCGAAATCGAACTCGATCTGGATGGTGAATTTCAGAACTGCAACTTAGAGCAATATTAACTAATACTAACAGATATTTACGTGCCTGCAACAGCTCGACGCGTTTTTTTTGTTGGGGGGGGATGGGACTTAAAAAAACCACTTGATAAAGACCCCGCCACTGTCACCGAACGTACCGAATTCACTGCGTGGCAGCGCCGGCAGCAACGACGAGACAGCTTCCGGGGATTCTCCGGAATGCCAGGTCCAGAACGCCTGCAGGGAAAGATTGTCAGCCAGGCTGAGGTCGAGGGTGGGACGCAGCAACGCTGATTCATCGTCGATATTGTAAATAATCAGCCCCTGTAATGTTGCCAGGGGGTGGATCTCGTAGGCGGGCGCAATAATCAGGTAATGCCGACCGAGCAGGTAGGTCAACCCTTCCTGCAAGGGGGCCGATGCGAGAGCTGCAGGATAATCTTCGGGGTCATTGACTCCGGGGCCGTTATAAAGATACTGGGTGACCAGTGAAAGGCCATTTGCAAAGCGGTACCACGCCTCAACTGCTGCAACCGTGAAAGAATCATGCAGGTCGCCGTCGATTTCGCCGGTGTCTTTGCCGTCATAGACGCTGATTTCACCCTTCAGGCCAAGTGTCCCGAGGCTGCCGGCAAGCCCGGTGCCAATCATGTTGCGGCCGCGCAGTTTGCCACCGATCATCAGGAGGTCGAGCCCGGCCCGGTTATCCGACCAGGTGCCGAGATAGGAGTTGAACTCAGCCTCCTCCCCCCACACCGCGATGGCACCGACCTGTCCATCAATGCCGTAATTGAAGATCGTATGCAGGGCATCGACGCCGCTGCGCACGTCCGTGTCAATTGCATCAGGAGCGAAAGGGGCAATAACATCGAGTGGTGAGAAGACGAGGATGCGACCGAAGCCGATTGCCTGCCGACCAATAGTCGTATCGACAGCTCCGTTCTGCCGCTGCAGGTTGATACGATCGACCTGCAAGCGGCTGGCGCCATGTTCGTCGTGTTGCCAGCTCTTCTCCAGGTCAAGCCTGCGATTATAATCAATGGTTTCAAGCCCGTGAAACCCGGCAGGATCGCTCCAGAGGTACTGGTAGTCAAGCGCCGTCTCAAGCTGCCAGGTATCAGATAACTGCCATGTGACATCCAGCCGGGCATTATTGCTGCTGATCCAGTATTCGGGTGCCAGGCCGGCAGGCGCCTCCTCGATATACACGTTGAGCGACTTGACGAAGCCGCTCCATTGCAGCCCCTCAGCCAGAGCAGGCACGGGTAGCAAGACCACCGCATGGCAGAAGATTATACTGTACAGACAGCGTGCGATCTTCAGCTTGATGAAATTCATGTGCTGGTCGTTACGTCATCGGTCAGGCCGCCGTCCTGCAAGTGGATGACCCTGCGCGCCTGTGCGATGACCCTGTCATCGTGGGAACTGAAGATGAAGGTGGTGCCCTGCTCCCGGTTGAGTCGTCGCATCAGCTCCAGAAGTTCCTCGGCCGTGCGGGAATCGAGGTTGGCTGTTGGCTCGTCCGCCAGAATGACGTGCGGGTCTGCCGCCATGGCCCTGGCAATCGCCACCCGCTGTTGTTGGCCACCCGACAGATCAACGGGGCGACGGTTTTCCAGCCCATCGATGCCGAGTTCGGCAAACAACCTGAGCACTTTCTGCCGACGCGCCGGTTTCGGGACTTTCTGCAACATCAGGGTGAATTCGGCATTCTCGGCGGCGGTCAGAACCGGAATCAGGTTGTACGACTGGAAGATAAAGCCGATGTTCTGCAGACGAAAATCTGCCAACGCTCTCTTGCTGGCCGTACCGAGGTCGAGCCCATTGACGATGACGTGCCCGGAGGTCGGGTGATCAAGGCAGCCGATCAGGTTCAAAGCCGTTGTCTTGCCGCTGCCGGATGGTCCGGCGAATACGGCGAACTCTCCGGCCTCGAAAGTCAGGGACACGTCCGTGAGGGCCCGGATCTCCTGGTTGCCAAGGCGGTATATTCTTGAAACATTCTGCAGTTCAATCAGAGACATTTTCTCGTGGCGAATGGCGAGTGGCGAGTGGCGAGAAAAATCGCACTACTCGCTACGCGCCACGCGCTTCCTTGTTTAATGATGGCGCATCCCTTCCAATGGCGTGGTGCGCCCGGCCTTGATGGCAGGATAGGCTGCCGCAAGCAGAGTCAGGCCGACCACATAAACGGCTATGCGGAACATCCATGTCGGGTCCCAGCTGGCCCGCATGATCGGATCGAAAACAACCCCGCCGAATTCAAGGGTTTCCGGGACCAGGTCAGCCAGGTCAATACCCACCGCAACCAGGTACCAGGTTGCCAGGCACCCGAGTACCGTGCCAACGGCCGCGGCGAGCAACCCCAGGATCATGGCTTCCAGCATGATCATGCAGCGCAGGGTCATCGGCTTCGAGCCCAGGGCAAGGATAACGCCAAACTCACGCATGCGCTCCATGACGGACATCAGCAGGGTGTTGATGACACCAATCGCGACGATCAGCAGGATAATCATAAAGATGAACTTCTGGCTTGCATAGTCCAGCTTGATGGCGTTTGCAAGATTCGGCATCGCCTCTTCCCAGCTGACCGCCAGGATATCCTGTTCCGCCGACAGCATTGCCGCAACCTGTCGATGGACCGCCGCCTCCAGCCCTGCCTCCGTGAGAATCACAGCCAGTTCATGGACCGAACCGGAGTTGCCGGTCAACAGGGCCGCACGTCCACGGCCGACCAGGATCAGTGAACTGTCGATATCCTTCATGCCGGAGTTGACGACACCGCGCACGCGCAGCAGTTCGCTGTGCAGGGTCCCGTCCTCATGCCGTGCCGTGACAACGAATTTCTGGCCAGGCAGGATCTGCAGTTCGTCGAGCAGCCTGGCCCCGATCACTGCGTCGCGGGAATCCACAGCACGAATCATGCTGTCGGCAGGGATTGTTTTAAGAAAAGGGTTGATCCGGCGTTCCCGCTCCGGATCAACCCCGATCAGCATTACTCCCCGGCTTTCCCGGCTTGATTGAGCGAGCGCGGGGATATACAGGCGAGGCAGGACCTGTTCGACGCCGTCGATCTGCGAGATGTCGTCAATCAGGGAGCCATCCCTGAAATGCAGGGTTTCGTCGCGGCTCTCAAGATAGTTGTTGCGGTAGATGGCAATATGCCCCGAGCCGGCGCGCACACCGCTGTCGACCATCCCCGCGTAGACACCGTAAGACAGGTTGTGCAACGCCTGCACCAGCATGATGCTGAAGGCGATGGCGGTCAGGGTGATAAGCGTGCGGCGCCGGTTGCGCCAGATATTCTTCCAGGCCAGTCTGACGAGATCCATGCGTCACACCTCCCTGATTGCCTGGACCGGATCGAGGCGTGCCGCCCGGTTGGCTGGCAGGAAACCGGCGATCAGGCTGACGAGCAGCAACATGCCGGCAGGAACGTAGAAGTTGCCCGCCTCAAACACGGCATGCAGGCGCGGCAGGATCGTACCGCCTGCATAAGTAACCGGAGTGATGTATTCAGCCAGGTCGATTCCGATTTGCTGCATGTAAAGGGTCATAAGCGCGCCGCATGTCAAGCCGATCGCCAGAGCGATGCAGCCCAGTAAGCAGGTCTCAAGCAGGACCAGGCCGCGGATTGTCCAGGGACGCATCCCCTGTGCCATGAGGATGCCAAACTCGCGGGTCCGTTCCATGACCGACATGAAAAAGGTATTGAGAATGCCAAGACCGGTGGCCAGGTAAAGGATGGTGACAATGATCATGCGGCTGACATCGTAAGCCGCAATGACTTCGCGCATTTCCGGCAGCAGGTCGCCCCAGTCGAGGATCTCCACATTGTCCGGCAAGTGTGGGTTGAGCCGGTCTGCAGCCCGGGCCGCCAGCATCGGATCGGCCAGGGTTATGGCAACTTCGTGAATGCGCCCCGGCAGAACCATGATCTTCTGGACCCACTGCAAGGGGGCCAGGACCAGGTTGTTGTCGTTACGGCTGTCGCCCGTTGCGAATATGCCGGTGATAATCAACAGGTCGTTGCCGATTGAGCCGTCAGCCGCCTGGGTGACGAAGACCATCTCGTCGCCGGTCTTCACTCTCAGTTTGCGGGCAAGCCCCTGGCCGATCAGTGCACCGTTGCTTACCGCATCAGAGGGGTAAACGCCGGCAATTAGCTTGGTTTGTAGTGACGTGACCTGCTTCTCCTTATCGGGGATGATGCCGAGTATTTCCACCGGTTGACTGGTCTCCAGAAGCGAGATCAGGCCGAAGCTGCGCAGCCGCGGCGACATGCCGATGATTTCGGGGTCTTCTCTGGAGATATACCGGGATGCGATCTCTTCGTCGAGATTGGCAAACAGGTCGCGTCGTTCATGATAGTCGGCATGCGCCAGGACCAGGTGCCCGTAATATTGCTCGGTAGCGGAAGCCAGCATATCCCGGAACATGCCGGAAAAGACGCCGAGGGCGAGGATCAGCAATGCGGCTGAGACCACCATTGCCGAGAGAGTCAGCAGGGTGCGGCGTCGGTTGCGCCAGAGGTTGCGAAAAGCCAGGGTCAGCAGCATGGTCAGGGTTTTTTGAGATTGCGCAGGGAAAAGTAGGTCTCGTCGAGGGGCAGGTCGAAGACCAGTTGCCGATAATGCAGGATCGTCTGTTCGTCAGGTTTCTCCAGGGGCAGAACGGTCAGGCGCAACGGCACGGTACGCTCGCCGATCTGCTGGACATCGTCAAAATGGATTTCACGGACGCGAACCATCTCCTCGTCATAATAATCGATTTGTTCGGGGACCTGGGGAGTCCTGTTGATCTTGTAGACAATTTTCCCCCAGACGACTGCCGAATCGGTTTTCGGCAGGCATTCGACAAGGAAATGGGTTTCGGTTTCCTCGATCAGGCGCAGGTCGTAATCCTTCTCGATATGGTTGGCTTTGACCAGATCGTCATTGGTTATATGACTGCCCATCCAGCTGCCGCCCATCATTGATGGCGGGATCTTGATGACCCGGTCGACTTTGGGCAGATAATTCCAGACTTCCCGAGCCCTCTTCAGGGTGGCGACATCGCGTTCCTTGGCCGGTTCGATGATGCGCACCAGGAAATAGTCGCGGCCCAGCGACCATGCTTCCATCTCCAGGGACCGTTCCCAGTGGCTGGTTTTGACCTGCATGGTCGTCAGCGCCCTTGACGATGCGCCCATGTATTGCTGCTCGACGTTGCGGACCAGTGCCTCAACATCGAGGGCGAAGGCAGGACTGGTCAACAGTTGCAGGACGATTGGTAAAAACAGTATGGAGAAAAGCCTTGCTGCGCGTTCAGTGCTCATGACCTCTTCCGGTTTTGAAATGATACAGACTGTTTGAAGAATAGCACAAATCAACAGAGGAGGCTGTAAGGCCTTAAAGCTGTAAAGCTGTTTAAAAAACAAAAGCGCCCCAAATCAGGGGGCGCTTCGGTTTTTTAAAGAATTCTTTTCGTTGACTATTTCTTGGGCGGCCGGCTCGCATAAACGAGAACTTTGCGGTCAGTGTAAGCTTCGACTTCACCGGCAAAAGTTTCGATGTGATAGTAATCCTGAACCTTGTCCGGAGCCTCGACAAAGAACTTGTTGAGCTCCGCAATCCCCTTGCGGTTCAGTCCGGCCCGTTTGGCCCAGACTGGAAAATCGTGGGTTTTCGGGATGGTCGCCGTCTGGTGCAGGATGAAGCCGGCGTTCTGGATCCTTTCTTTCCAATCTTCTTCAGTATAGGCCTGGATATGGGTCGGGTCGCGCATTTTCTCCATTTCCTGGTACCAGGCCGCAATTTCAGGGTCGTCCGGCAGCACCGTGTCGACTATGGCTATGCGTCCGCCGCGACGGAGAACGCGGTGAAACTCACTCAAGGCCCGGCTGACATCGGGGAAGTGGTGTGGCGCGATGCGGCAGGTCAGGAGGGTAAACGCTCCGGCGGGGAAGGGCAGGTCCTCGGCGTCAGCTTCGCGAAAAGTGACATTGTCAACTCCACCTTCCTCGCTGATGAATTCCTGGGCCTTCTTCAGCATGACCATGGTCAGGTCAGAGGCAACCACGCTGCGCACCAGAGGAGCAAAACGCAAAGCCGTATGCCCGCCGCCGCAGGCGACGTCAAGCATATTGTCGTCAGGCATTGGCTTCAGCAGCTGAACCATCATCTCAAGGTCATCGCCGGTGGCAAAGCCCTTGTCATGGATATAGCCGTCCGCCGCGCGACCGAATTGTTCCCTGACTCTATTTTTGAATTCACGTGACATTCGAATTTCCTCCTTGCCAGACAACCGATTATAACACCAGTCTTGGAAAATGCTCGCCAGGAAAAGTGCCATTCGGTAATAAAGGCGACTTGCAATGAGGCTTTTTAATGCATTGAAACCGACTTGGCAAGGTGAAACTGCTGGATGGACCGCGAACCATCACTTTGACGCAGCGTTCAGAACTTTTTCTACTCAAGGGGTTCCTGTCCCGTGACACAAGCTGCCTCAAGGAAATCGACCAGTTGTCCCAGGGCTCGGGATAAGTCATCCGGGACATCGGGGAGTTCCTGCAGGCTGGTCGACAGGCGTTTTGCCGAGATCAGCGCGTTACGGTATTGGTGAGAGGTCCTCTGCTCCGGTCGGTGGCCGTGGTCCATGTCGCGAAACTGTCTGGCGACTGACGGATGACCGCGCTCTTCTTCGATGATGGCCTGACGCAGTTCGCCGTATTCTGCCATGCTGAAAGGCTTTTCCTCGTCAGCCTGGCGCAGCAGGTCAACCGAGCGGTAGTCAGGCAAAGGGCGGCCTTCCCTGCGCTCGAGAAGCCCCGGTTCCTTTCGTTCGAGAAAACGATAAGCAAGCAGCAGCTTCTCTGCCGTCTTTCGGCGGATGCGGACCTCCCTGGTGCAGTAGTCCTCGAATGTCGTATAACCCCAATCGGCAAACTGGTTGTTGTTGCTGACCCGAGCCAGCCACTCTCCCAATTCAACCCAGGATGATTTGAATTGTCTGGCCGATGCGAGCACCTTGTAACGCTCAGAGTCCGGCGGCAGTTGCCGCATGAGCTGTTCGATATGTTGACCACCCTTGGTTTGGGCTGTTTCTGCCATGGTCGCCTCCTGACTAGGAATGGGGTGGCATCATAGCACATGTGATCTGCGGCCGGGTATTAAGTATCAGAATCCAGAATCCAGAATCCAGAATCCAGAATGGGGCCCACATTTTGTCTTTTGCCTTTCTCCTGGATTCTGGATTCTGTATTCTGTATTCCCGATGCTGTATTCCCGGATAGAACCACACCGCTTCTCGCGAGGTATTCTCTTGAACAGAACCAAGCAACTGCGCTGCACCATTGGCCCTGAAACCGCACGCATGCTCAACCTTGGTCATCCCTGGGTGATCGCCGACCGTTACACCCGCCAATGGCCGCAAGCGGGATGCGGCAGCCTCGTTGAATTGGTGACGGAAAAGGGCCACAGCCTCGGGACCGCCCTTTATGAGCCGGGTGCTCGTATCGTTGCGCGGCGCCTGTCCCCAGCGGTTATCGCAATCGATCAGGGATGGTTTGTGGCCTGCCTGGAGAGAGCCGGAAGGAGCCGAAGCCTGATCGATTTCGGGGATACCAACGTTGTTCGCCTGGTCAACGCGGAAGGTGATGGCCTGCCCGGTCTGACCGTAGATCGATATGCTGATTACCTGATGGTGCAATACTATACCCCGGCCTGGGAAAGATACCTGCCGACGATCATATCCGCCCTGCAGGAGGTCTATGCACCCCTGGGCATTTATGCCAAGTTCCGGACGCAGGAGACCCGCAAGCTGGCAGCCGACAAACAACAGATGCAGCAGGGCCGCCTGCTGGCAGGAGCTGCTGCTCCGGACGATCTTGCTGTTCGTGAACACGGGCTCCTCTACCACGTCGACCTGGTCAGGGACCTGAATACGGGGTTGTTCCATGACCAGCGGCGAAACAGACTGGAATTCCGTAGGCTCGCTGCGGGCTGCCGTGTGCTGAACCTGTTTGCCTATACCGGCGCTTTTTCTGTCGCCGCTGCCGCTGGCGGCGCGATTCGAGTCACCAGTGTTGACGTTTCGGGGCGCTATCTCGATTGGGCGCGCAGGAACTTTCGCCTCAATCAGATTGCCGCAGAAGACCATGAATTTATGAGCGGGGACTGTTTTGCGGAACTCGACCGACTGCTCAAGGCCGGGCGCTGTTTCGACCTTGTGCTCATGGACCCCCCTAGTTTCTCGACAACCCGCAAAAGCCGTTTTGCGACCAGCGGCGGAACGGCGGAACTGGTGCAGAAAACTCTCGGGGTACTCGCTGCGGGGGGCTTGCTGGTGACCTCGTCAAATTTACAGAAAATGCCCCTGGAATCTTACCTGAAAGAATTGCGCAACGGCAGCCTGGCGTCCGGACGTCAGCTCCAGGTCATCAAGGTGGCCGGGCAGGCGGAAGATTTCCCTTTTATGACAGGTTTTCCGGAAGGGCACTATCTCAAGTACGTGGTATCAGTCGTGCAGGAAAAACTTTGAACCTGCCAGGGGCTGGTTGAAAGTGTGACTGGGGTTATTGGGCGGAGGCCCTTTTTTCTTTGGAGGATCTTCACCTACCTGGGCCCGGAAGACGTCGTGATAGAGGAATTCGTAGCCTTGCAGGCGTTCTTTTGCCAGGACCGGATGGCCGAGCGGCAGAATCAAAAAGGGTCGCGATTGTTCGCCACCGACCGAGCCATGCCCACCAACCTGGTCGTCGAAGCAGGCGATCCCCTCTTCGTCGATTGCTCCGAACAGGACCAGGTCGCCACAGCGGCGGCCAAGGCCAAAACGATACAGGGCCTCGAGCGTGTCGTAAGGCGCCCCGTAAGGCCTCAGAAAGGCCAATTCGTACTGCTTGAAACGGGGATTTTCCGTCACACAGATCTGACCGTCACGATGAAAGATCATTAGTTCGCCGGCGTTCGTCCCTCGCGCCAGAACGAAGCCGATTCCTTTGTGTCTCTGCAAAAAACGCAGCAGCATCGGTTGTGCCTGTTCAACTTCCTGGTAGCTGAGTGGTTCGCTTGAACCGGTAATGTAAAGATGGGCCAGGCTGCTTGAATAGGTGATGACCACGCCGCCCTCAGGATCAATCCTCAAGGTTTCCGGCACCAGGTCTTGAATTTTCCGTTGGAAAAGATTCTTTGTCCGCCGATAGACGCGGTAGCGCAAACTTTTCTCGCGGGCTCCCAGTTCATCCTGCAGGTAACCGATCTGTGCGCGGGCAAATTCGAGTGGACCGCCTGACACCGCAGCGGTCTGGTTCTCCCGCAGAAAGGCGCTGACCGCATCGCCGAGCGTAGCACCGAAACGGTTCTGGAACGGATAGCCAGGAGTCTGGCCGTGGTCGGAGAGGATGACCAGCAGGTAGTCGGCCCCGGGGATATGGTCGACAGCACGGACGATCTCACCGATACGCCGGTCGATATAAACCAGGTTCTTCAGGGCCGGCCAGGATTCCGGGCCGAAATGGTGAGCGATTTCATCGTAGCCGCTGTAGGTGGTGTAGATGCGCGGCGTTCCGGCATAGACCTCGGAAATCACGCCAAAGGTCTGCATTTCGCGCAGGATGACATTGCAGAAAATACGTATCAGGGGGAAAAGCCCTTCACGGGTGTGCCAGCGTCCCTTGCGCCGGTGATGCCATTCGTCTTTGCGATTGGCCGAATATTCAAGAAACGTGGCGAAAAACATGCGACACGTGCGCAGAGGGTTGACCAACAGCAGCAGCAGGATGCGAAGGCCGCCCAGGCGCCCGAAGAGTGTCTGGGGGTGTGGTGATGAGACGGTGAAGATGCTGCGTTCGGCATCGCCGTCGAGAATGTTAGAGTAGGATGCCCCGCCGAACAGTAACCCCCGCTTGTCGCCGAAAAGCTTTTCCCGGAAGATCTGAACATGGTCGGGGTCGTTGCACGAGATGACCTGCCCGGTCTCCTTGTTAAACCAGCGAAAGGCCGGGATAGCGTGATCGCTGCCGTAAAAAAAGACCGCTTGTGCTGCGGGGGTCGTGCTGGGCAGGCCGGCCCGGTACTCGACCAGCTTGTGGCCGCGGCGCAGATAACGCTCCAGGTGCGGGAGGTAGCCGCGGTCCAGGGCCTGTTGCAGATACGGGAAAGCCAGGCCGTCGATCTGGATGCCGACAAAACCTTTTATCCGGCCGTGCGCGAGACGCTTCCGGCGCTCCTTGCGGAACGGGAACAGCTTGAGACCGTAATAAAAGCCTGATAACCATCTGGTTAGAGAGCGAGGGGCCATGGGCTGAATCTCCACGGCGCCCATTATAGCAGATGAATTAAAAAGATTAATAATTTAAAGGGCGGAGGCTGGGAGCTGGAAGGATTGAAAAAAGCCAGGACACCCTTTATGAGTGTCCTGGCCTCTTTTTGAGCTTGTTCGTGCTTCGCACCTCGCGCCTCGGGTTCTATCCCTCGACGGTGACTTTCCGAATGGTGATCGCTTCGACAGGGACATCCTGGTGCATGCCGCTGCTGCCGGTCCTGACCTTACGGATCGCATCGACCGTCTCCATGCCGTCGGTTACCTTGCCGAATACAGCATAACCGAAACCCTGCGCCGTCGGTGCGGTATGGTTGAGGAAGTCGTTGTCGCCGACATTGATAAAGAACTGGCTGGTAGCGCTGTCGACGACCTGGGTGCGGGCCATAGCGACGGTGCCGTGGGCATTTTTCAGGCCGTTGCCGGCTTCGTTCTTGATCGGGGCCTTCTTGTTGACCTTGTCGCGCATGTCTGCCGTGAGACCTCCGCCCTGGATCATGAAGCCATCGATAACCCGGTGAAAGACGGTCCCTTCATAAAAGCCGTCGTTGGCATAAGCGATAAAGTTGGCTACGGTGACCGGCGCATTGACCGCATCAAGTTCGAGAACGATATCTCCCTTGCTGGTTTCGATGCGGGCGATCGGGTTGGTTGTTTCGGACATTTATGCGTCTCCTTTGTAAAGTATTTGGGCAGGCAGATATAGCACGTGATGCACGCGAGAGCAAGACGGGTTGTCGACAGAAACTCGTAGCAATCAACAGGACATCGTCTACTCTTCGGATGCTGCCGGGACGGCATCCTCCCCCGCACCGTCCTCGTCCACCCAGACTTTCATCAGTGTATAAGAGACTGCCAGCAGCACCGGACCGATGAACAGCCCGATTATGCCGAAGGCGATCAGGCCGCCGATAACCCCGGCAAAGATCAGCAGGAGGGGCAGGTTGGCGTTGCGGCGGATCAGGATCGGGCGCATGAAACCATCCATGCTCATGACGAAAACCGCCCAGACAGAGAAGGCGATTCCCCAGCCTGTGCTGCCTTTCAAGAACAACCAGATGGCTGCGGGAATCAGAATCGGTCCGGCACCAATCTGAGCAATGGTCAGCATAAAGATCACTGCCGTCAGAAGCGATGCATAGGGGACCCCGACAACGGCAAGACCAAGCCCGGCCAGGATCGACTGGGCCAGGGCAGTGACCACCACGCCCTGGGCGACGGCGCGGACCGACTTGGCCGCCAGGATTGCGGAATTCTCGCCACGCTCATCGGCAATCCGACGGGCCATTCTACAGGCCGCCTCAGCAGCCATCTCTCCGTTCATATAAAGTAGCGCCGAGAAGATCAAGGTCAGGACAAAATGAATCAGCATCATACCGAAGCTGCCGGCCTGGGCGACCAGCCATCCGGCAACATTTTTGATGTAGGGAGAAAGGCGTGTGGCGAATTCCCCCGGTTCGGCGTCGGCGGCCTTTTGCCATGCTTCAGCGGCCGGGTTACCAACCAGCGGTATCCTTTCGACCCAATCCGGGGGTGCCGGAACCGTGAATGTCGCGAGCTGCTTGCCGAGCGAGCCAATCTGGGGCGCATTGTCAACAATGGTGCCGACGGCGAGGGAGAAGGGGATCACGAAGACCAGGACCAGGAGGCCAATAATTACGATCACTGCGGCGCGTCGGCTGCGAACTTTCTCCTGGACCATCAGCAACAGCGGCCAGGTCGCAATAACGATCATGCTGGCCCAGATCAGCGCCGGCAGGAATGGCCTCAGGACCCAGAAGCTGGCCGTCAACAGGGCACCGATGAGGGCAATGACCAGGATGTTCCTGACCAGGTCTTTTTCCTGTGATTCATTCATGGCTGTCCTCGTAACCTGTTCTGAATATGGGCCGTCACTCGAAATTGTGGCATAAATCGGATCTGATTGCACCCGTGATATAAAGTGTTAGAGGGGGGTCGGCTGGCAGACCGCCTCCGGCAGGTCCGCTTTTGCTCCGCATTTGGCGCAGGAGACGGTCGGGTTTTTGGCCTGTTGATCGTACTCCATCATCATACCGTTCTTATATAGTTTGCACATGTGCTTGGGATGTTTCTCAGGTTTCCAGCAGTCATGGTCTTTCTTTCCCATTACGTCTTCCTTTCCTTGCGCCAGGCTGGCATCAATTGCATTGACCGATGCGCTTGCCGGTCATTTTCTGGGTCATTGCAGAGGGCATCTGACTGCCATTTGTGACCACCGTGCCCTCGAAGCTGTCGCCGTGATAGGTGATTTTACCCTGGCTGTCCATCGTCCCGCCACCGGACTCGCATCGGACCTGCCAGGTGACGACGTTGCCGTCAATCGATTGGTCCACGACCTGACATTTACTGTTCTCCTGCTGGGCCTGCGGAACAAGCTCTTCGGCGGTGATGCATTGGGTGTGCTTGGTCGCCGGCATGGTGAAAGCCATGCCGGGCATTTCCAGGGTCGAGGTGATTTCCCAACGGCCGGGCTGCAGGTCGGGCGCGGCGAAGGCGAGGCCCGGCAGAGTTGTCAGGAGTACGCAGATAATCATGTAACAGGCGGGTCTGGCCATGATGAGCCTCCTCAGCAGGGATAAATATTCAACAACTGCAGACTATCCTAGCAGGTATGAGGAGATATTCAACGGCACAAGTGTGTCGACCAAAGGCTCCTGCGGTAAAAGGAAACCTTGAAAAACAACCAGCTTTTCGTCATTATTAACCGCTGGGTGATTTTAATACGTTTGTCACACCTGCTCGACGATATGGACCGACCTGAATGGATCTTAAACAATTACAAACAGAACTCGCTGGCTGTAAAAGTTATCAAGCCGTTTTCGTCGTGATGAGGCGTGAATTCAGCGCAATCGGGTTCGATTGTTTTGGTTACGGGTTCCAGATCTTGGAGTCTTTCAAAACCCCTCCGATGGTTGTCTATTCAACCTATGAAAGAAGAATGGATTGCGGAATACATGGCCAACAACTACTCATTGAACGACCCCATCATGTATCATTACACGCATCATACGACCCCTTTATTCTGGCATGTCGATGACGACTGGTCAAAACATCCGTACGGCGAGAATGCGGTCGAGTTTATGGCGGCGGTTAGAGGTGCGGGCTATTTCGCAGGGGTGTGTATCCCGGTCTTTTCACGGGAATGCACCCGCGGCTTTGTTAACCTGAGTGTCAATGAGTCATTCGGAATTGGGACTGGTCAACGTGGCCATGGGCTCGCTGCTGATAAAATATTTCCACGAGGCAACCTTGCGGATATGGCTCGAACGGGATGACCAGAAGTCACCACTGAATGCCAGACTCACACTGCGGGAATCAGACGTCATACGGTACATCGCCGACGGGCTGACCTCACGGCAAACGGCGCAAAAACTGGGGATTTCAAAGCGGACCATCGATGCTCATATTGCCTCGGCCCAATTCAAGCTGGGCTGCGATAACCGCCAGCAGCTGATTTGCATGGCAACGAACCTGGGCCTCATCTATCCTGGCCAGGATTACAGCAAAGCCCTAGGCCGCATTCGATGGATTCTGCCGGAGGACTACGGAATTGGTTGCTGATCTTGTCGAGGCCAGTAGCCCCGGCGAGGTTTTGCCGGTGTCGCAAACGGCCATGATGGCCCTTTATGCCATATCATGAAGTTTCTGGAACGGTCTGAATGAGTGATGTGATTCTTATAGCGGACAATGGTGTCGATTCGCTCAGTGCCTCGAACCCGCTGCGCCTGGTCCTGGATGGCTATCCGGCAAATATCCAGGTGGTGCGCAACTTTGTCGAGCACGGCGGCAAGGTTGTCCCGCCGATTGCGGGAAATAGCGAGTGTAGCTGGGAGTCTGCACCGAAGTTGAACGGGATCTACCTCTACAATTATTTGACCAAACGTGGAGTCAGGACCACCCTGATCAACAACTTTCAAAAAGAACAACAGAGGTTCAAACGTCTGGCCGAAAGAAATCCCAAGGTCGTTGCAATTTCAACAACCTACCTGATTCAACGCAAGGCGATCTTTCAGCTCGTAACGGAAGTCAGGCAAAGCTGTCCGGGCGCAATCATTGTTATCGGTGGACCTTTCGTGGAACTTTCCTGGCGGATTTTTGCAAGGTCAGGCAATGACCCTCTCTATGATACAGAGGAAATCAGGCAGCAGTTCCTGTTTTTTAGCGCGAACAGCGATCCTGCGGATCTCTATGTCATCAGCACGCTCGGTGAAGACACCCTTTATGAGGTCATTCAAAATGTGCTGGCCGGCAATGAGCTCTGGAGAAACCAGCCGAACACTGCACAGGTGGTGGAGGGCCAATATCAGTTTTCCCCCCGGGTTGATGATGTGACCGGCTACAAGGAGGCCCCCATCGACTGGCTGGGGTTGCCGGACGAGATTTTTGTGCATAAGGTCGTTCCGGTACGGGCAAGCACGGGGTGCCCTCATCGGTGTCATTTCTGCAGCTTTAATAAAGATCACAGGCTGAACCACATTAAGCCCATGGACCTGCTCGTTGACGAACTCAAAGCCACCCAGAAGCGTGGCATCAGGTACGTCTGGTTTGTTGACGATAATTTCAGGCTGGGAAAAAATGACATAGAGACGGTATGTCGTCGATTTATCGATGAGGGTATCTCTCTGGAGTGGATGAGCATGATTCGCCCGGAGAGCCTCAAGGGTGTTGACTTGCAGCTGTTAAAACAGGCGGGGTGCAGGGAGGTGCAGATTGGTGCTGGAATCCGCCGACCCCGGGATTCTCTCCAACATGAACAAACAGTCAAGCCCCTTGCTGAATGAGAGGGTCATCAAGGAGCTGATCTCAGCCGGGATAAATTGCTCGTGCTACTTTATTTTCGGCTACCCCGGCGAGACTGAGAAAAGCATAGAAACAACCGTGGCATTCATTAAGCGACTCGAAGATCATGTCGGCCCTGGCCACTTTAACTGGTCTCTCTACCCGTTTTTGGTGTGGCCATTCAGCCCCATCTTCGATCATCGCGATGAGTATGACTTGAGCGGATACCTCCAGGAGTGGAGACACCAGACGATGGACTCCGCTATGGCCAAACAGCATATCTTTGCGGCGTTCATGGCCCTGGATAATTCCAGCCCGATCTACCGTGGCGACAACCTCGACCAACTCAGCGCCCTGTCAAAGCAACAGGGCCGGTTATTTTTAAGGACGCGGCATGACCTGGAGAAGTTGCAAATGACCAACCGGCTCGACAACCAAACCGCTTTCGACAGGTTTGCCGCGGTTTTTGCGCCTGATTGATTACAGGATTATATGGACGTGCAAGCCCTGGAGAGGCATATAAAATCGATCCAGACTGCGACGACCAGCAGTGGCCTGCGGCGGGTTATGATTCAGACGTTGCAGTCCCTGGGTTTTGAAATGTGGCTATATGCCTCCGAGAACCCTTACTCGCCTATGGCTATGCCGGCAACCCTCGCCAGCGGACAAACGACTCGCTGGCTGATGACATACCTGGTGAAAGGCTATCAGGCAATTGATCCGATCGTGCTTCACTGCCGCAACGAAAATGAACCCTTTTTATGGGATTCCAGCGCCGGCTGGGAAGCCGCTGGTCCCGAAGTGCAAAAATTCATGCTGGATGTCAATAAACATGGTTTTGGCAGCGGTGTTGCCTTGCCGCTGAAGCCGGAGGGCGCGCCGACTGGCTTGTTGAGCTTGACAAGCAAACAAAGCCTGGATGTGGAATACAAACGATACGAAGAACTGTTGCCCTGTCTCACGAGCATCGGAGCAACGGCTCATGCAGCAATGCATCAGATCCTGAAAAAAGCAAGTTAAGTCATTAATGTTATAGGAGGATTAATAATGAAAGTTTGTATCAAGATAGCTGTTTTGATTTTTGTGGGACTTATTGTTCCGATCCTGGCCTCAGCATCAGGTTACGGGGTCTTCACCCAGGGGGCTTCCGGGTTGGGCCAGGCCAATGCCGTCGTCGCCCATACGACCGGGCCCTCGTCGCTCTATTTCAACCCGGCGCTGATCAACGATGTGCCCGGGCGTCAGATCGAAGTCGGGACAACCGCCATCTATTCAGACCGGGACATCGACTACACCGGGGGCGGCAGCGAAAACGGCGACAGCGCCTGGAATTTCCCCTCAACCTTTTACTACACGCACCAGGCCAACGATAAATTCACCTCGGGGCTTGGGATCTTTTTCCCGTTTGGGCTCTCCAACGAATGGGACGATGGTTACGCCGGTCGTTACATCGGCACCTCGGGGGAAATGTTGACCATGAACATCAACCCGGCGGTCTCCTACCGCCTGACAGATCGCCTGTCGGTCGCCGTTGGCCTCGACTTTGTTTACCTCGACACCGAAATAAAAGCCAACATTAACCAGGGCTTTGTGATTGATGGTTTCATTCCTGGCCCTTCCGATGGTCTTGTGGATATAAGGCAGAAATTTTCCGGCGATGGCTGGGGGAGCGGTTACAACCTTGGCGTACTGTTCAAAGCCACGGATCGTATCTCGATAGGCGCCGCCTATCGCAGCAAGGTCAAGATCGATGTCGAAGGCGACATGTCCCTTGACGGTGTCGGTGCTGATCCAACTCTACAATTCCTGTTTCAGGAAGGCAACGCCGAGTCGGACATTGAACTCCCTGCCCAGTTTACGATTGGTGTTGCGACTCAGGTCACCGATGCTTTGTTGATCGAAGTCGGTGCCCGTTGGGAAGACTGGGATGTTAACGACAAGCAGACTCTCGATCTGCAAAACCCCATCCTGCCTATCTTTGCGATGGAAAACAGCATCGTTCAGGATCGCAACTGGCATTCGACCTGGAGCTACAATATCGGTGCGAACTACAAACTCAATGACAATCTCGCCCTGAACTGCGGCTACCTCTATGGTGAGAATGCGGTCCCCAATGAAACCTTCGAGCCGATTATCCCGGATAGCGATGCGCACCTGTTTACCGTCGGTGCGGACTTGAAAAAAGCCGCCTGGACGCTCTCCGCCGCCTTCGGTTACGAGTACCACGAAGAACGCACAAAGAATAATGGGGTCGGTGATCCTCTCGGCTCCATGGCGGCCGGATTCCCTGTCGGCACAGCCAACGGAGATTACAATACCGATATTTACCTGTTCGCGTTAAGCGTGGGCTATGCCTTTTAATTAGCCGGTTTTCGAAAAACCCGGCGCCTATGAGGGGAGGCTTTTATGGCCTCTTTTCGGGGTGCTGATAAAGTTTAGCAGATTTTATGGTAGAGAGGGCAACAGATGGTTCATCTGTTGCCCTTGCGTTTTTCTAGAAAAGATAAAACCGGCGGGTCGCGTCCCGCCCGACGCCATACTTTTGTCCGGCAACAAAAGTATGCAAAAGTGCCTTCTCCTTGCGGAGGGCATCTCTTCTGCCGGATGTCTGTGACGTCAAGAACCTGCTGTGATGGGGATCCGGCCCTGTGTCAAAGGGCCTGACCTTGCCGTGTGATCTACAAGAGAAAAGCCTGAAAGCATAACCACCGATGCAATCTTCCAGAAAAGGAGAGGCTTTTATGGCCTCTCCTCATTTTTATCGGTATTTGTTGCGCCTTAATATGCTTTGCAGCCAAAAAATTAACACTTTATGGTTTCCTAATGTATATAATTGCTTGACAATTGCATTTAAAATACACATAATTTCACATAATTTTATTTAATTAACCTCAATTAGAGGAAATCTACCTTTACCTGGTATCGGGCCAGGTGTTTAGGGGTGCTTTGAGCACAGAGCCACAAAAAGTCATTTCTCTCCCCAATCCTTCTGCCCAGAAGAAGGTCCCCCTTTCCCAACTGATCAACAAGTTGAACCATTCTAACTTTCAGGGAGAGCCGGTTTTGGTCAACCTGAAACATAGAGTTTACGGTCATTCTCTGGCCTTATATGCGACTCCGCAGCCCTGTGTTGACGAACTGTTGGAATGCCGGTGGCTGACCCAGGAGGATGACGACCTGCGGTTTAAAAATTACGACCTGGTTAACCTGGTGATGACCGATGGCCGTCGTTCGGTGCAAATTGTGCCGAACGTCGTGAATATGGATGCCCGTCAGGTGACCTGCCGCCTCCCCGAAGAGTCCAAAGAGTCTGCTACGCGGGCAATTCGCCGTTATCGGGTCAAGGATATCCAGGTCCAGTTGACGTCGGGCGGCGCAACTTTCCCCGGGGTCCTTGTCGATTACAATGGATTTTTCTTCAGGATCACCCTCCGCGCAGAGGCCCCAAGCTCATTTGAATGGATCAACCGGACCGTGCCTGTCAACGTCACTTTGCTGCGCGGCGGGGAGCCGGTCTATAACGGCGATTGCAAGGTTCTTCGTCACGGCGAAGGGCACGACGAGCGCGATTTTGTCCTGCAGCCGACTCGAGAGATGGTCCAGCGTTTCAAGGCCAAGGAGTTCAGACCGGAGCGTCGCGAACTTATCCCCAACCCGAGCCTCGTGTTCAAACACCCGCTTACCGGCAAGACCGTAACGCTCAAAGTCAACGATTTGTCCGGAACCGGGTTTGGTGTCGTCGAACAGCGGACAGAGGCGATTTTACTTCCCTGGCATGATCCTGCCCGAGGTCGGCATTCACTTCACCAGCCGCATTTGCCTGATGTGCAGAGCGCAAGTGATTCATCGTAAATCCGAGGGGGGGTTGGTTTATTCCGGCCTGGGGATTCTGGATATCGATATCCAGGACCACCTCGACCTGGTCGGCATCCTGTACCAGGCCAAGGACCCTGACACGATGGTGGCCAATCGCCTCGATCTCGATGCGCTGTGGGACTTCTTCTTTGAGACGGGTTTCATTTATCCGAGCAAGTACCAGCGCGTCTCTGAAAACAAGAATCTGTTCAAGGAAACCTATCAAAAGCTTTATGAAGGCAATCCGACCATTTCGAGACATTTTACCCACATGGACCATGGCCAGATTCAGGGCCATTTTGCCATGCTCAGGCTCTACGAAAAAACCTGGATCAACCATCATCATGCCGCACTCTCGAACAGCAACAAAGCCGGCCTGATCGTCATGGGCCGGATGACCGAATTTATCAACGAGGTCTATTCCCTGCGTGCCAGCAACTTCCTCTACAGCTCCGGTTATTACCGTACCGATAACAAGTTCCCGGTGCGTTTCTTCGGCGGTTTTGCCAGCAAGATGAACAATCCGAAAATATGCAGTATTGATCCTTACGCGTTCATCAGTTATGAAGCGAATCCTGTTGATCCGGACTGGCAAGCCGATGGCCGATGGGAGATAGCCAAGACTACGGCGGCGGACCTGGAAGAGTTGAACGGGTTCTATAACCAGACCTCCGGCGGCGGGATGTCCCTGGCCGCAACCGACATGCTGCCGTCCAGCCTGCAGGCTGGCACTCTGTCGGCAGAATATGAGAAAATGGGGTTCAGACGTGAAATCCACCGGATGTCAGTGCGTAAAAACGGCGAACTCAAAGCGGTTACCGCCGTTAACATCACGGACCTGGGCCTCAACCTGTCCGAGCTGAGTAATGCCGTGCATATCTACATTGTCGATGGCACCGGTTTTACCAAGCAGGATTTGCGCCTTATGATGTCACTGCTGGCCGTCAAGTTTAACCTGGAGAGGTATCCCGCATTGCTCTACCCGGGAGAGTTCCTGGATAAAGTCGGCATGGCTGCAGACAAGACCTACACCCTGATGACGGTGAACCTGGCCCATTGGGACGACTACATGCGCTACACCACGGATTTTCTCAAAAGAGCAAAGTTAAATTAAATGGACTCCAGCAAGGCTAACGAAAAACAGATTTACAGCTCGCGTACGATTGATCCGTATATCAAGCTGATCAAGGCGCGCTATCAGGTCGTCGACATCGACGAGATCCTGCGCTACGCGGATATCGATCCGTGGGAGGCTGCGGACCAGTCGCACTGGCTTACCCAGGAGCAAATCAACAGGTTTTACCGGCGTGCCGTGGAGTTGACAGGGAACGAGGCTTTGGCCTATGAGGCTGGCAGATTCGGCGTGTCGCCGGAGACCTTCGGTTTCGTTCGCACCTATGCGTTGAGTTTCATCAACCCCCACACCATGTTTGAAAAGGTTGGCGACGTGGTCCACCAGCTGGTCCGTTCCTCGGCGTACTCTTCTCGCAAAATCAGCGAGACCGGGGTCGAGATTTTGGTCAAACCCTTGCCAGGGATTCAGGAAGAGCCTTTCCAGTGTGAAAACCGCATGGGGGTCTTTGAAGCCGGGATCGAGAACTTCAATTACAAGCTTGAGGCGATCGAGCACCCGGAGTGCATGTTCAAAGGGGGCAAGGTCTGCCGCTATGTGGTGCGGTGGGGGGTTACCAGGGCCGCCCAAATCAGGCGTAGCCGCAACGTGTCGATGGCGGTTTTACCACTCCTGAATATCCCGGTTTTTGCCTTCGACCCTCTTGCGCTGCTGGCGACTGTGCCGCTTAGCGTCGCGGCCTATACGATCCTCGATAAAGCGACAACCAGGGCGGAGCTGGCTGAAATCAGTAATAGTATGGAGCAATTGTCAGAATCGCGTGACCAACTCATGGAACAGCTCGACGCAAACTACAACAATGCGATGCTGACCAGTGAAATTGGCCATGCGATCAGCTCCCTCGATTCCATTGACCGGGTGCTTGAAATCGGTGGTCGAGGTGCTCGGCAAGCGCCTCGATTTTGACCGCGGCATGATCATGCTCGCCAATGAAGATCGGACCCGCCTGACTTACCGCGCCGGGTTCGGCCATATTGACGAGCATCGCTTCATCCTTGAGCGTGCCAGCTTCCGCCTCGACAACCCCGACTCCCGGGGAATCTTTGTCGAAGCCTTTAAGCAGCAGAGGCCTTTCCTGGTGAATGATTTCGAAGCGTTTGAACGGCGGCACACTGCGCACAGTGTCAATGTCGCCAAGGCCCTTGGAGTCAAATCGTTCGTCTGCTGCCCGATTGTCTGTGAAGGTGAAACAGTCGGGGTCCTGGCAGTCGATAACCTGAAAACAAGTCGCTCGCTCATGCAGCGGGACAAGTCACTACTTATGGGGATTGCGCCAGTGATTGGAGTTGCGATTAGAAACGCTGAGCATTTGTTGGCCAAGGACCGCGAATTCAGATCCACCCTGCAGGTCCTCGCCGCCAGTATCGACGCCCGTGATCCATTGACCGCCGGCCATTCGGAAAAGGTCACTGAATTCTCGGTCGGCATCTGCGACGCAATGGAGCTCGATGTGGCGTTTCGCGAGTGCGTCCGGGTTGCCTCGCTGCTTCACGATTATGGCAAAATCGGTGTTCCGGACGCGATTCTTAAAAAAGACGGCCGGCTCAACGAAGAAGAGTACGAGATCATCAAGACCCACTCGAACAAGACGCGCGATATCCTGTCCCAGATCAATTTCGAAGGGAAGTATAAGGATGTTCCCGAGATTGCCGGCTCTCATCACGAGAAGTGGGACGGGCAAGGCTACCCTGACGGCCTGGTCGGTGAGGATATCCACCTGGGCGCGCGGATTGTCGCCGTGGCAGATTTCTACGAGGCGGTTACCTCAAAACGGCACTACCGTGAGCCTATGCCGGTCGAAGTTGCAGTCAAACTGATTCTGGAGCAGAGCGGTACCGCCTTCGATCCCGTCGTCGTTGATGCCTTTCTCCGCTATCTTGATAAGACTCGAGAATAGTGGGCCGCAGAACAGAGGAGGGTGGTGACGGTGGGGGAGAGAAAGTCTGTGTCCTGCGCAAGAACCGCGTGCCGGTCAAGGCCCCTGCTGAAATAAAAACGCAAAAGGGTTCGATCAAGGGGCAGGTTCATGATGTCAGTGTGTCCGGGGCGTATCTGTCGGTTCCGGAGAACATGGCCGAAGGGTTGATGATTCGGGTCACGCTCCATCTCCCGGGGTATGACCGCCCCCTGGAGGCTGCCGGGCGGATTGCATGGGTCAACAACGGGGATCGTCGTCCCAAGCCGCATTTCCCTGAAGGGGTCGGTGTCGAGTTTACCGATTTTGACGAGGATTGTGCGGACTCCCTGCAGGACTATGTCCAGCAGTACCACCCTGAGCATAAATACCAGGGATCGCTCCATTAGAGCGACGCCTGGTACCTTTCTTCTTACCGATCTTCCACCAGCATTTGCGCGGCGTCGGTCCTAATCCCCCGGGTTCACGCCGCGGCTGATGATGATCGGCGTGTAGGTAAAACGCTGCGGGCTGGAAAAGAAGGCCTTGAACTCCTCGACAAACTCCTCGTACCCCCCGGCGTAGTCGTCGAAAGTCCAGCCGGAGCGCTTGCCTGCCAGCTCGATCTTTTGCCACCAGTGCCAACGGTCTAAATCAGAGAGCTCTCCGTAAATCAGGTGATGAGGACGCATGTCCGATTCGATTTCGACCATCCCGGCGTCACACAGGAAGTGATGGAGCTTGCGCCCGGCATAAGGGTCGAAGTTGTTGTTTTTCATCTGGCACTCCATGATCTTCTGGATGGTTTTTTCCAGGCGTTCGGAGAGGCCGTAATGGTTCAAACAGTTGTGGTCCAGGTCGGCCAGGCACAGAATCCCGCCTTTTTTGAGCGACTTGGTCAGGTGCTTGACGAGCTGAGCCCCTTCTTGTAAATAGAATTCGAGAACGAACCGTACCCAGATAAAATCAAAATCTCCGAGATCGGATAAGTCGCTAAAAAAGTCACGGTGTTCAAATTCAACACAATCGTTGCCGTATTTCTGTTTCGCGTACTCAATCCGTTCTTTCGAGCCATCGATCCCGACCGCCTTGCCGCCCGGTTGTGCCGCCAAGGCGAGCGTAGCCGTCGTAATGCCGGGGCCACAGCCAACATCGAGAATCCGCATGCCGGGCTGTAAACCCGCCCAAAGCGATTGGTCGACGACGGCTTGCTTGTCGGTCTTGACTTCCAGGCGCTCGGTTTCTTTGTCCCCTTCGGGGAAGTAACGTTTGTCGATCATAAATGACTCCGGTAATCCCCCCTCCCTTGCACGCGCACCATACACTAGCAGAATAGATGTTTGTGATAAATGTTAAAATGCCGAGAAGTTCTCCGAGAGCTAGAGAAATTGTGCCGGTTCGATGGCTCGGAATGTCGGGCCGGGTTTCGCCGAGAAGGGCGCTTAACATGCACCCGCTTTTGCTAATGTGATACCATTTGCGGCCTGAATAAAGGTCTGCGGAGATGTCGGCCTTATCTTGACCTAGATCGCAAGGTCTGGACAGGAATGGTGTTGTGCGACACAAGATATTCTGGTAGTTTCAACAAGTTTTTAAAGCAGGGCGAGTCACCGGCAAGACAGCTTCCTGTAAGGCAATCCTTGCCTATTCTTGGGCAATGGGACAGGATCGAACTGACAGCTATGAATCTCCTTTTTATCCAGCCCTCCCAACTAGACGAGCAAGGTCGTGTGGTGAAGTACCGCGAAGGCTACATGCCTTCGCTGGCTCTTGCCATCCTGATCGGCTTGACCCCGGACCGACACCGGATCACGGTCGTCAACGACCTGGTGGAAGAGATCCCTTTCGACGCCAAATTCGACCTGGTCTGCATAACGGTCATGACCGTGCAGGCTCCCCGTGCCTACCAGATTGCAGACCGGTTTCGTGCCGGAGGGACGAAAGTTGTCCTCGGCGGCATCCACCCGACATTTATGGCGGATGAGGCCGCTTTGCACGCTGACGCCGTGGTTGTCGGGGAAGCGGAAACGGTCTGGGAGACGCTGCTGGAAGAGTTTGAGGCCGGTCGGCTCGAAGACCGCTATGCACCGCAGGGACATCCTTCGCTGGACCGCCTGGTGATCCCCGGATGGCATCACTTCAATATGGAAGTCTACCGGAATTCCGCGGGCAGCCGCATGCCGCGCATCCCGATCTACACAACCCGGGGCTGCCTCTACGGCTGCAGCTTCTGTTCGGTCAGCAAGGCCTATGGCCGCACCCATCGGCACAAACCTATCGCCAACGTTCTCGCTGAAGTCGACGCGTCGCGCGCCGACACCTATTTCTTTGTCGACGATAACATCACGTGCAACTTCGACTATGCCGAGGAACTCTTCAAGGGCTTGTGCGGTAGAAATGTGCGCTGGCTGTCGCAGGCGAGCATGCAACTGTTCAAACGGCCCGACCTGGTCTCCCTTGCCGCGGAATCGGGGTGCAAGAGCCTTTTCCTGGGGATCGAATCGATTACCCCGGAAACGCTCAAAGGGATGAAGAAAGCTTTTAACAACCCTGATGCTTACCCGGAGTTTTTTGAGCTTTTGCATCGTTGCGGTATCCGGCCCCTGGTCAGCATGATTATCGGCCTTGACCAGGACACCCCTGAAGATATCGAGCGGACCCTGGATTTCCTGATCGCGCAAAAGGTCCAGAACGTCTATCTGTCGATCTATACCCCTCTGCCGGGCACAGACATCTATGCCGAGATGGAACGGAACGGACGCATTATTGAGCGGGACTGGTCAAAGTACGATTTGAGCCACGTTGTGCATCAGCCGGTCAATTTCACCCCCGAGGCGCTGGAGAGCACGTACTGGCAGGTCTATGGGCGCCTGTATTCCTTCGGCGCCATTCTCGGTCGCAGCTTCGGCAGCCTGGCAAAGTTGCGGGTTGATCGCGGCAAGGCGATGCGCGACATCCTGGTGCAGATCCACATGAACGCGCAGATTCGCAATCGTGAACATCTTCAGGCCCTGGGGATTGGCAGGATCAGAGAGAAAGGGTCACGCCGGTGATGAATCCGGAAGAATATTTCTCCAGCGAATACCAGCAGGCGCGCAGCCGTTTTGTCGCCGCGGTCGAACCGGGCGGGGGACACTTGTCTCACCTGGCAGCGCAAACCGATGAAGCAGATCGCGAACTGTTTACCGATATTGCCTGGTTCGGACATAAAAATCCCCGCAAGGCCTTGTTGTTGGTCTCCGGGGTGCACGGCGTGGAAGGCTTCGCCGGGTCGGCCGTTCAGCTGGCGGCCCTGAGCAGCCTGCCGGCGTTGCCGGACGATACGGCGCTGGTGGTGGTCCACGCGCTCAATCCCTACGGTATGGCCAACCTGCGCCGGTTTAACCGCAACAATGTCGATTTGAACCGGAACTTCCACTTTTCCGAGAATGGCTGGCAGGGCGAACCCGAAGGATACGCGGCACTCGATAGATTCTTCAACCCGACCCGGCCGCCGGCTTTTGATTTCTTTTATTTCAGGCTCTTTTGGGCCTGGCTCCGTTTTGGCAATGCATGCGTGAGGCAGGCCGTGACGGGAGGGCAGTACCACTACCCGACGGGGCTCTATTTCGGCGGCAAGGGGCTGGAGCCGGAGTCTGCCGGGTACATCGACTGGCTGAAAGATTCGCCCCTGCTGAATATAAGTAAGCTGATGGTGGTAGATTTTCATACCGGCCTTGGACGATTTGGACAACAGTCGCTGTTCATGCGCTCCGGCTCCGACCAGCGGCAGGAGCTCTCAGCTAAACTGGGGGTTGCCGTCACACCGAGCAAGACCGAATCGAAAACCATGGGCTACCATCATGGTGGCGGCAGCAGCGGCGTGTATCGGCGGCTGTTCAGCGGCGGGGAACTGACCTGTTTGACGGTTGAATACGGTACCTACCCAGGACCGAGGATGCTGCACGCCTTGCGTGCCGAAAATCAGCATCACCACTATGGCGACAGGAACCTGGACCATTGGTCAAAGCAGAAGCCTGAAAGAAGCTTTTTGTCCAGCATCGAAGACCTGGCAACGACGGGTCGTTACCCAGGGGCGTGAACTGGTCGAACGATCGGTAAATTATATTTCCATGTCCTGATGCAAGGGCGCGTTGGCGAATTGTTTTTTCAAGCGCGACAAAAGCATTACTGACTGGCAATCTCGGTCGTACCAGATCAATACCTGAGTCGCTACGTGAATTGAGATCGTATCGGACGGGGTTATAATTCACATTTTTGGCGGTTTCTTTGGCTTTTAGGTGAAAGAACCTATGGTTCTCGGAGTTGATCTCTTCTTTGCACTTTTTAACAACCTGGCAATCTTTATTGCTCTTGTGGGCGTCTATGGTTATCTCATAACTCGACTCAAGCCGTCGCCATGGTACACCCGGCAATTGCTCGTTGGATTGGTTTTCGGCTTGTTTGCTGTCGGCTGCATGTATGCAAAAATCCCCGTTTTCACAGGGGTCATCGTTGATCAGAGAAATGCAATCATAGCGCTGAGCGGTTTCTTTGGGGGGCCCCTCGCTGCATACTTAAGTGCTGCGTTCGCCGGTGCTTTCCGGCTTTACCTCGGAGGACAAGGGGCCTTGGCGGGCGTTATCGGCGTGACTCTGGCCGCGACTTCCGGTGTTCTCCTTGGGCGGCGCCATCAACCTTTTGGCTCAATACCAAGGGCAGCGACCAGCGCTCTCCTCGCGACACTAAAAATGCAAGTGTATAGCTTGGGCAGATGAAAATGACTTCGATTTATTTCATAATCTGCCCGAAATGGAAAGTTCAAACCGGACAAGCCACGTAATTCCTTAGGGGGGCGGGGTCACGCAAAATTGCGCGATATTCAAGATGCCCACAACCTTTAGGTCTGCGGCCAGTTCTTTTGATCAAGGTTGCTGAAATTGCCTTAGCAAGAAACTCTGATAACATGAAAGTGCTCTTGCAATACCACTGGCGCAGTACTTGATTTTTTACAAAAACCAAACTCAAAGGAGTCCGTGATGGCAGCCAAAAAAATCCTGATGCTGGTAGGCGATTTCGTCGAAGACTATGAGGTGATGGTGCCCTTTCAAGCGCTTCAAATGGTCGGCCATAAGGTTCACGCTGTCTGCCCCGGCAAGAAATCAGGCGAATCGGTCCGCACGGCGATACACGATTTTGAGGGTGATCAGACTTACAGTGAAAAACCCGGCCACAATTTTACCCTGAATGCCACTTTTGACGAGACCAGGGCGGAAGATTACGACGCTCTGGTTATCCCCGGCGGCCGCGCGCCAGAGTACATTCGCCTCAACGAAACCGTATTAAAGATCGTGCAGCATTTTGCATCGAGCAACAAACCGATCGCGGCTGTTTGTCATGGCGCCCAGGTGTTGGCGGCGGCGGGAGTTCTTAAGGGCCGGTCCTGCTCCTGTTATCCTGCGGTCGGGCCGGACGTCACGCTTGCCGGCGGAAAATTCATGGATATTCCTGTCGACCAGGCCCACGTTGATCGGAACATGGTCACTGCTCCAGCCTGGCCGGCCCATCCGGATTGGCTCGCCAAGTTCTTAAAGGTCCTGGGTACGAAGATCGAACTCTGATTTTACGGTAAGGGCCTGAGTCTCCGGCACGGGGACACTCAATTTTGAGTGTCCCCGGTCTTTTTTGTTCGCAGGAAACCTCAATGTTTAGAATACTGTCGTGCACTCAATCCCCAATCGGCAACAATCGGATGTGATTCGCTTGCTCACCCGGGTGAAATATTCCTCTGTCATCTCCTCTTCCAACCCGTGGTTTCTGTAGATGAAATCGGCATAGTGATAATTCATGCGATCAACCAGAATGTAATCAACAGCCCCCGCCAGCAGAGGAACAAGGGTTTCCGCACCGGGTAGAATCGGGGCAATCATCGCATAGGTTCTGACTCCCATCCGATGTAATTCGGCAAGGGCATTGAGTCGCTCCGGTATTGGCGGCGCACCGGGCTCGAACAATTTTCTGATACCATCATCTGCGGTGGTTACGGAGAACCCGACTTCCAGGTTTTTTGCTTCTTTTATTATATCGACATCCCTGAGTACCAATGCTGAGCGGGTCTGTATCACCACCGGCCAGTCGTCGCCAACCAATATCTGCAGACATTGTCTGGTCAGCTTATATTGCCTCTCCAGGGGCTGGTATGGATCACATACCCCGCTGATCCAGACCGGCGCTTTCTTTTTCTTGCAGACCTCTTTCCGCAGCAGCTCGGCAGCATTGATTTTCACATCAACGAACGTGCCCCATGGTTCCTTGTGGCCGGTGAACTTCTTCATGTACCGGGCATAGCAGTATGAGCAGGCATGTTGACAGCCGACATATGGATTGATGACGTAGGGGTAGATTTTCGAGGCGGAGAGGATGCTCTTGGCCTGAATCTCACGAATGATCATGGAAGCCTTCTCCCTCTCGTGGTCCTATTTGTACCGAGCACCGGGACGATCCGCGGCCAGCGTTTTGAATTGCCCAGCTTGGCAGGGTCCAGAAATTACTGCTGCCCCTGACAAATAAGAACGGCCATCTGTTCGTTTCGTCACTACTGTAATTCACAACTGTTAACTGGATCAGTGGGTCATCCCGTGGTCAGTGTCGTCTATGCAGGAGACCAGCATGCGGAGCACAACCCAGGGGGCAACTGCCGCAGCCAGGTGTTTCAGTGTGTGACCGCTGATCATCTGGCCACCAATAGCGAAGACTTCCACATCGAAAAACTCCAGGAGCTTCGACAGGCCATACCAGAAAATAACCCAGAAAATGTAGCGTCCCGGCACGTAACGGTGCTTGGGAAACAACCAGAAGATGAAGGGGAGCAGAACCGCCGGAAAGAATTGCACCAAAGCATAGAACCTGAGATCGCCACGATGTAATTGCTCGGTGTAGTGCCAGTAGGTCAGGCTGGTCAGACCAAGGATGACCAGGACCAGCAGCAGCCAGCCATTGCCGCTGTTGGCATGGACGCGGTCGGCAATAACCGCAGACGTAATCGCCATGAACGCGATCGACATGGGCAGCCGGTCCCACAGCAGACGCTCGTTGGAAGGTTGCCAATGGTAATAGCCTGACCCCAGGCTGACCAGGGCCACGCCGACAAAGAAAATAACGTAAGGCCTTGCATCGACAGGCTGTTTGAAGATCAGTTGCCGCTTCGTCCCGACAACCGCGGCCGTACCGAGACTCCCGATTAAGGCAAAGCCGCAGTTTGACATCACGTCGTTGAAATTCGGGATGCCGAACCATCGTCGTGTGTCGGCAAACAGGTGGTAATCAGGATCTTGCGGGATAGGGGCCAGGAACAGAACCCCGACCACAGCGGCAAACAGTATCCCCAGCAGGATTGCCACGCGCGGCCGGAAAGAAAGGCTGGTGAAATAGTTAAATCGAGACAATAGCCCACCCCTCGATGAGTCCTCACAATCATTTTCTATATTTTGTCACAAACCAGACGTCCATAATCTACCCCAGGCCGGAGCCGAGGGCCAAGAGATGTGTTTCCAGGTTTCGTCGTGGTTTTGTCTCGTGTCGAATTGACGGGGACTTGCGCCCGTATCTTCTTCAGCTCAGAAAGTTCTTGAGTCCGGTGAAAAAAATCTGGGCGGCAATGGCCGACACGAACAGTCCGGTCAGTTTGGTAAGGATAGTCAGACTCTGTTGACCAAGGAATTTTTCAAGTCGTCCGGCGGTGAACAGCAAGCCGCCGAGCACCAGAACGGCAAATAGAAGCGCCAGGCTGGCGGTAATCTTCTCGGGGGCGGTCTTGAGCCCGGCGCCCATGACCAGCAGCGCACCAATGGTTCCCGGGCCGACGGTGATGGGGATCGCCAGGGGGACGACGGCCACATCTTCGCTGGATTCTTGAGGAGAGACGATCGCCTTGCCCTGGATCATTGAAACTGCCGAGAGGAACAGGACCGCTCCGGCACCGATGCGGAATGCGTCGAGAGTGATGCCGAACAGGTCAAAGATATAAGAGCCGAACAGGAACAGGGCAAAGCAGGTCAGACCGACCGCCAGCGTTACCTTTATGGCGATCCTCTGCCGCTCGGCCCGCGAGCCGTCCCTGGTGAGGGAGAGGAAGGCCGAGATGACGAAAAACGGCGTGAAGATCATGAAAATCTTGAGAAAGACGTTAACGAACAGGGTCAGCATTACAGCACTCTCCAGGCATTACAAAGGTAATTGTCAGGCACATCGTTTACTAATACCCTCTACAATGCAATCAAGACCAGCCCTAAATTCAAGGATCCCCAGTCTTGACAAACAAAAGGGGAGAACTCCACTTGGGCCTCCCCTTAAATGCTTGCGCGAAAACCTTCGCCTAGAAACTGACTTTGGTTTCTGCTGCCGCCATTTCGACGCTGACCACCGGCGGCAGCGCCTGACCGGTTCGCTTTAAAATCGCATCCAGAGAAGCCTGTGTCATGGAGCGGTACATAAGCCGCGTGGTGACCTGGTAATCGCCTTTGCCGGGCAGGGGGATGCGATAGGTTTCGCTGTCCTTGCCTTTGGCAGGAATGCGCCGGTCGTAACCGATCCCCTGGGCATGCCAGCTCTTGTCGGTCAACTTCCCCTCGGCATTGCGAAAGAGCACCCGGAAGAAGACTGCGTCCGGATCGACGTGGTTCTTGTCATCGATGTGCCCGGAACTGTAGACCACTTTGCCAGAGCTGTCGACGACTTCAACCTGGAGCCACATTATGCGGATATAGGTGGTGCCGGTGGGGATCTTGTGCCCGGCGCCGACATTGTGTACATCGACGGTCAACTCGAGAGTTCCGTTGTCCTTAACCTGCCCCGCGAGTTTGACCTCGGCGGCAGCGCGCAGGAATTCACGCGACATTTCTGCCTGTTCCTTGTTTCCCATTGCGTCCTGGACGTAGGAACTGCCGCCGATAAAGCCGTGGAAGGGGAGGTTGTCACGCATCTTGCCCATCAATGCGGCACGACCGGGAGTTTTGCTGATACCGGGAGTGGGCGTCATATGACAATCCTGGCAACGGATGCCCTGCTTGCCATACTCATTGTTCTGCCAATCATCCCAGGTATCAATGATGTGCACACCCGTTGCAGGGTGGATGACCATGTGGCAAGAGCCGCAGAAGTCAGCCTTGGTGTGAATCTCTGTATATTTGACTTCGTGATAGAGAGATCTGCCGTCGCCGCGGGGGCCGCGTTTGACATTGCCCGGCTCTGAAACATGGCCCATGTTGAACATCTGGTCCACACCCGACACCGTGTGGCAGAAGTCGCAGGAGATCCCCCGGCGCGAGGCTGCATCGAACTTGCTGCCATCGGCGGGCGGCAGCAGCCCGGTCCGAGCCGCGATCGGCGCATGACAGGCACCACACAGCAGGTCAGTGGCTCCATCGGTTTGCTGGTGGGCCAAAAGATAGTCGGGTTGGTACCATTTGTCATCCCAGGCGCTGGCATGCATGGACTTCGACCATTCTTTATAGATATCACGATGGCAGGTAGAGCAAACCTCGGGGTCTTCAAAAGCGCCAGGTTCGAACAAGACTGGCTGCTCGGGTTTTGTTGCGACAGTGGTTTCGACGACGGTTTCGACAGTGGCCTCAACGCTGGCAACAGCGCTGGTCTCCTCAACCGGAGCAGGCACACTCGAGGCGTCAAAAGGCCCACACCCCGTGAAAGAAACGCAGAGTAAAGTCGACAGGACAAAAAGGGCGAAATGTTTCATACCTTCTCCTTCGGTCAGAACTAAATTAAAGGCTGTTAACATCGAATATAACTGAGACTTATCCTATGTCAACACTGAAGGGGGATTTGAGATGCCTACGGGTTCTTGGGATCGGGGACACTTGAAAGGGACACTTGTTTTCAAATGTCTCCGTTTAAGATATTGGTATAAAACGAGAAAAGGCCCGCACAGGTGTGCGGGCCTTTCTGAACCTGGTACCGAAGGCCGGAATCGAACCGGCACGGCTAGAAGCCATCGGTTTTTGAGACCGACGTGTCTACCAATTCCACCACTTCGGCAAGAGGTGTGCATTATATGGATTGACCGTGATGCGGTCAAGAGTTAACAGAACGAAAAAGGGTTACGCAAGCTTGCGTAACCCTTTGATCTTGGTGGAGCTAGGCGGGATCGAACCGCCGACCTCTTGAATGCCATTCAAGCGCTCTCCCAGCTGAGCTATAGCCCCGAACAGGTGCAGATTTATAACAGAGCACCAGCGGGGTGTCAACAGCTTTTTTGGCGCTTGGCCGTGGCTCAGCTGTCCTTGAATTCGCTGTTGCTTCCCGAGGTGCTGCGGAACAGGGTGAGCAGCATCTTGAAGCGTTTAACGGCCTTGACTTCGTGGGAAATGCCGCCGGGCATGAGGATGATCTCGCCCGCTGAGACACTGTGCGGCTTGCCGCCAATGATGATCTGCGCTTCGCCGTCCAGCACCTGGACAAAGGCGTGGAAGGGCACGGTGTGTTCCGAGAGGGCCTGCCCGGCGTCAAAGCTGAACACGGTCAGGGTCCCGGTATCATGCTGCAGCAGGGTGCGGCTGACAACGGCGCCGTCCTGGTAAGGGGTCATCTCGGCCAGGGCATAGGCCCTGGCGGGGTCGACATGGATCTTGGCAGGTTGGTCTGACATAGCTATCCTCCAATCATCTTAAGTGAGTTTGGAGTAGAGCTTATCACCCGTTGTCCGGGCCGGCATTGATCGACGTCAAGAATTAAAGGAATTTCCGTACCGCCTAAAGCTTAATGCCGGTCAGCTGGAACAGGGCTTCCTGGTACTTCTCCGAGGTCTTGGCGACGATCTCGGCCGGCAGGGGCGGCGGCGGCGCCTGCTTGCCCCAGTCGAGAGTCTCGAGATAGTCGCGGACAAACTGCTTGTCGTAGCTTGGCTGGGGGCCGCCGGGCTTGTAAGACGCTTTCGGCCAGAACCGCGATGAATCGGGGGACAGGGCCTCGTCGATCCAGATCAGGCTGCCGTCATCCATAATGCCGAATTCGAACTTGGTATCGGCGATGATGATCCCCTTGTCCCAGGCAAATTCACGGGCGCGGCTGTAGATTTCGATCGATTTTGCGCTGACCTGTTCGGCGATCTCCTTGCCGCATAGCTTGATAGCCTCGGCAAAGGAGATGTTCTCGTCGTGCGCACCGAGTTCGGCCTTGGTCGACGGGGTGAAAATAGGCTTTTCCAGGCGGTCGCTCTCGAGCAGGTTCTTCGGCAGGGGAATGCCGCAGATGCTCCCTTTCTGCTGGTACTCCTTCCAGCCGGAACCGGACACGTAGCCGCGCACGATACACTCGATCGGCAGCGGTTTGGCTTTTTTGACCAGCATGCTGCGCCCTTCCAGCTGCTCGCGGTAGGCGTGGGTCGCGGCCGGGAAGTCGCTGACCTCGGTCGCGACGATATGGTTCGGGATGATATCGGCCATCCGGTTGAACCAGAAGATCGAGATCTGGTTGAGGACCTGGCCTTTCTTGGGGATCCCCTCGTTCATGATCACGTCGAAAGCGGACAGGCGGTCGGAGGTTACGAGCAACAGGTGCTCGCCCAGGTCGTAGATGTCGCGGACCTTGCCGCGATTGACCAGGTTCAGTGTGGGCATGTTGGTTTTGAGAACGGTAGCACTCACAGTTGTTTCTCCTTGTTGATCAGGTCCTGGACGCGGGGGGAGATGGCAATCGCCGCGGCGCTGCGCAGCTCGGCCAGGCGCTGCTCAATCGCTTCGTTCTGTTTGCGGGCGAATAAGGATTTGTAAAGCTCCTGCTGCTTGGCCTCATCCAGTGCCGTCATATCGGCAGCAACGCGCTGCTTGACATCGGCAACCACGAACCGGTTCTGGATTGCGAAGACGCTGCCGATGACAGTCTGGTCTGCCGGCAGGGCAAAGGCGGCATCAAACAGCTCCTTGGAGGTGCCGAGACGCGGCACGAAGGGGCCGTAGGTCCGGGTGAACTCGCCGGTCTCCTCCATCTTGTAACCGTGCTTTTGGGCCAGTTTGGCCAGGCTCGCGCCAACCTTGAGGTCTGCGACAAGCTGCTCAGCGGCTGCTTCTGCGAGCTTGGCTGATTCTACCGCCCGGTAAGCGGCCGTGACCAGGTCCTTGACCTCGGCAAGCTCCGGGATATGGCTGGCGACCCGTTCCTTGACACCGAACAGGATCACGCCGTTCACGGTAAGGACCGGTTTGGCGAGGGCCTTGTCTTCGAGCAGGTGGGCGGCGTTGATGATCTCCTCGTTGCGGCCGATCCCGTCGATATAGCCGTCGCGGGCGAACGGCCCGGTCTCCTTGACGCCGAGGTCGTTGGCCTTGGCTGCTGCATCGAGGTCGCCGGTCTTGCGGTTGATGTTGTAGGCGTCCATGGCCTTTTCGAAAGCCAGCTGCTTGGCCTTTTCGGCGCGCAGCCCTTCCTTGACCTCGTCGCTGGCGTCGGCCAGGCTGCGCAGCCCCGGCTCGGTGTATTCCTCGACCCGGATGATATGGTAGCCGAAGGTGGTTTCCACGAGGTCGCTGGTTTCGCCCGGGTGCATGCTGAAGGCCGCATCTTCAAAAGGCTTGACCATCGAGCCGCGGGTGAAATAACCGAGGCTGCCGCCTTTGACAGCGCTGGCCTTGTCATCCGACTTGGCCCGTGCCAGTTCGGCAAAATCCTTGCCGGCCCTGACTTGTTCAAGCAGGGTGCCGGCGTAGGCGCGACGCTCAGCGCGGGTCTTCTCGTCGGCATCCGCATCGACCATGACGAGAATATGCGAGGCCTTGACCTTCTCAAGGATTTCAAATTGGTCGAGATGGCGGCGGTAATATTTTTCCAGCTCGTCTTCTGCAAAGGTCACCTCGCCGAGATAACGCTCCGGTTCGAACTGCAGGTAGCGCAGTGAGACCATTTCGGGGACCCGGAAGGTTTCCTGGTTCTCGGCAAAGTAAGCCTCCAGCGCCTGGTCCGTGACCTTGACCTGCTTTTCGAATTGCGCCGGGGTGAGACTGACGAAGCTCAGGTTGAGCTTTTCATTGATGTTGCGGAACTCTTCTGCAACGTCCGCATCGCTGACCTGCACCTTCGCCTTGAAATGTTCCTGCACCTTGTCGAGCAGCAGCTCGTTGCGCTTGAGGGCCTCGTACTCATCGCTGTTCATGCGCTGGTAGGCGAGGACCTGGAGATAGCGCGCCTTGTTGAAGACGCCGTTCTCCTGGAAGGTCTCGATGCTGGCGATCGCGTCGACCAGTTCCTGTTGGCTCACCGCCAGCTGGAGGCGCTCCGCCTCCTCCTGCATCAACGCCTGATCGATCAGGCTGTTGATCGATTTCTCAGCCAGTTTCAGCTGCTTCTCGAGAGCCGGCGTGAACTGGTCCTGGTAGATGTTCTGGTAGAGCTGGTAAAGAGTGCTGTAGGCGCTCTGGAACTCGTCATAGGCAATCGACCTGCCGTTGACGGCTGCGGCTTCCGCTGCCGGGGTGTCACCGCCCGGGCCGCCCGGTGCGCTGAGCATCGCGTAACCGATGACGAAGCTCAGGATGATGATGGCGAAGGCCAGTTTGATGATGATGGATTTCTGTTTGTTGCGGACAAAGTCGAGCATGAGTCAGAGTTTCTCCTCGAGGGGTATTTTCGTCTTTGAAGAATAGGGACGAATGTTAGTCAATCACCTTGCGAAATGCAACAGTTTTTCCTTTTATCCCTTGAAAAGCTGGGGTCCTTTTGCTAGTGTTAACAACATTTTCCGGCCTGGGTCAGGCCATTTTCCGTCTGAAAGGAGTTGCCACTCGATATGGTCAACTTGTTCGATGCTATTCTGGGGATGTTTTCCAACGATCTGGCGATCGATTTGGGAACGGCTAACACCCTGGTATATCTCAAAGGTAAAGGGATCGTCGTCAGCGAACCCTCGGTTGTCGCGGTCCAGAAGGACTCGATGGGGCAGAGAAAGGTCCTGGCCGTCGGCACCGACGCGAAGAACATGCTCGGTCGTACTCCGGGCAGCATTGTTGCCATCCGCCCGATGAAGGACGGCGTGATTGCCGATTTTGACATCACCGAAGAGATGCTGCGTTATTTTATTCGCAAAATCCACAACCGCAAGGCCCTGGTCCGTCCCCGTATCGTGATTTGTGTCCCTTCCGGGATCACCCAGGTCGAAAAGCGTGCGGTCAAGGAGTCCGCTGAATCCGCCGGCGCCCGCGAAGTCTACCTGATCGAAGAGCCCATGGCTGCGGCGATCGGCGCCGGTTTGCCGATCACCGAAGCCTCCGGCAACATGATTGTCGATATCGGCGGCGGCACCACCGAGGTGGCGGTTATTTCGCTGGCCGGGATCGTCTACGCCAAGAGCGTGCGGGTCGGCGGGGACAAGATGGACGAAGCGTTGACCCAGCATCTCAAGCGCAAATACAACCTGCTGATCGGTGAACGGACTGCTGAAGAGATCAAGATCACGATCGGCAGCGCCTATCCCGACAAGCCGGGTTCTGCCGCAGAGGGCAAGCGGGATACCATGGAAGTCAAGGGCCGCGATCTGGTCAGCGGTATTCCGAAGACCCTCACGATCAACGCCCAGGAGGTCAGGGAAGCCCTTTCCGAGCCGATCAATGCGATTGTCGAAGCGGTGCGGATCGCCCTGGAGCGGACCCCGCCCGAACTGGCGGCGGATATCGTCGACAAGGGCATTGTCCTGGCCGGCGGCGGCGCACTGTTGCGCAACCTTGATGCGCTCTTGCGCGAAGAAACCGGCCTGCCGGTGGTGATTGCCGAAGACCCGCTCTCCTGCGTGGTGCTCGGTTCCGGCAAGGTGCTGGACGAGCTTGATCTGCTGAAACAGGTGACCGTCACCTCCTGAGCCGGCCCTGACTGTTGCAGCAGCATCTTCGCGAACTATTCAAGAGGGCCTCTGCGCCCTCTTTTATTGTTTTCGGTGAAGCCAGGATTCGACGTACAGTTTGCCGTTGCCTGAGTTGTGGCCCCTGAGTTCTGTGTCCCGGGTGTTCGAATATGTGGGAATGGTGGCAAAAAAATCGACCGTTGCTGTTCAGTGCGGTGCTGCTCCTTGCGGCGCTGCTCTGGTATTCGGTCAACCTGCGCCAACAGGACGAGACGAATTTCCTCGAAGGGTTGGTCCTGAGGTTGACCGGCCCGGTGCAGGCCGGTCTGGACCGGGTGGTCCAGGGGGCCGCCGACGTCTGGGGGCATTATCTCTACCTGGTCGACACCGAAGAGGAAAACCGTACGCTCCTGGAAGACAACCGCAACCTGAGTGCGAGGTTGGCAGAGAACAACGAGGTCCGTCTTGAAAACGAGCGCCTGCGGCGCCTGCTGGATTTCAAGGAAGCCCAGGAAATAGCGACGCTGCCGGCCAGGGTGATCGCCGAGGATGCCACCAGCTGGTTTAGGACCGTCACCATCGACAAGGGGGGCGAGCAGGGCGTGGTCGAGGGGATGCCGGTGGTTGTCGCCGAAGGCGTGGTCGGTCGGGTTATCCGCAGCAGCCCCCGTTTTGCCAGGGTCCTCCTGATTACCGATGCGTCCTCTGCTGTGGCCAGCCTCCTGCAGGACAACCGCGCCCGCGGCATTTGTCGCGGCAAGGGGGAACGCCTGGTGTTCGATTTCGTCCTGCGCCAGGAAGAGGTCAAGGTCGGTGATCGCGTCGTGACCAGCGGCATGGGCGGGGTTTTTCCCAAAGGGCTGGTGGTTGGCGACGTGACGAGTGTCGACAGGCGGGAGTTCGGTCTCTTCCAGGCGATCGAAATCATGCCCGCGGTCGATTTTTCCCACCTCGAAGAGGTCCTGGTCCTGTTGCGGAGGCCGCAATGAACCGGACCCTGATCTACTTTACCCTGGCCGGGGTCGCAGTCGTCATGCAAACGGTCCTTTTGCCATTACTGCTGCGGGGCGACTACAAGCCGGACTTGATCCTGCTGCTGGTCGTTTATCTCGGCCTGCATGAAGGCCAGTGGCGCGGCGGACTGATCGTGTACCTGATGGGTTGGTTTTTCGATGGCGTCGGCGGTGCGTTCCCCGGCCTCTACGGATTCGTCCTGCTCGCGATTTTCCTGGCGGTCCGCGGCATTGTGACGCGGGTGAACACCGAAAGCTCGGCGCTGCTTCTGCTGATGGTCATGGCCGGCACCCTTTTGCAGGGGGCCCTGGTTGCCTTCGCTCTGGATTTTTTCAGACGGGACATAGGGGTCTGGGCGCAGATTGCCTGGCAGCTCCCGGTACAGTTGATGCTGAACTTTTTCGCGGCGTTTATCCTCCTGAAATTGACCGTCTGGCTGCAGCGAACGTTCTTGCCGCGCCGCAGCCTCCCCGGCCTGCGCAAACTCGATAGCCGCTATGAGTATTAACCCGTCCCCGGAAGAAACGCCCGGCCTGCGACGCCGTTTCATCATCTCTTCTGTGTTCGTTGCCGGGGTCTTCTGTGTTTTGGCCCTGCGCCTGTGGTTTCTGCAAATCCTCGGTGCCGATCACTATCGTGACTTGTCCGAGCGCAACCGGATTCGCTATGTCGCGATCCAGGCGCCGCGTGGGGCAGTCTTCGATCGCAACGGCACCCTGCTGGTTGATAATCGACCGGCGTTTACCGTTTCCGCCTTGCGCCAGGAGATTGATGATCCCCGGCAGCTTTTCTTCACCCTCGCGAAGTTGCTGGGTGTCGAAGAGGACATGCTTGAGGAACGTTGGCGGAAAGGCCAGGAACTGCCTCGCTACCGGCCGCTGCCCCTGCTCGAAGACGTTGAGCGCCAGGCCATGGAGGTGGTGCAGGAGAATGCCATAGATCTGCCCGGCATCCTGGTCGAGGTCAAACCGCTTCGCTCATACCCCTTCGGCGACATGGCCGCCCACCTCTTTGGTTATCTCGGCGAAGTCACCGAAGACGATCTGAACCAGCCTGAATTTTCCGACTACCGCTCCGATGCGATGATCGGCAAGACCGCGCTTGAAAGAGCTTACGAGGGCCGGCTGCAGGGTGCGGCGGGACAGAAACGCGTTGAAGTGAATGTGCGTGGTCGTGAATTGCGCCAGGTGACGACGCGCGATCCGTTGCCGGGTCACCAGATCTACCTGACGATTGACAGCGCTTTGCAAAAGGCCGCGGAAGATGCCCTCGCCGATGGCGCCGGATCGGTCGTTGCCTTAGATGTCAACAGCGGTGAAGTCCTTGCCCTGGTCAGTCGACCGAACTTTGACCCGGCCTGGTTTGCGCGCGGGATCACCAGTGAGGAGTGGCGGGCGCTGACCGACAACCCGCAACATCCGATGACCAACAAAGCCCTGCGCGGCCTGTATCCACCCGGATCGACGTTCAAGATGGCCGTGGCGCTTGCGGCTCTGGAGGCAGGGACGGCGGCCCCGTCGACCAGGGTAGCAGTGTATCCGGCAGCATAAAGTTGAGCCGGAGCCACGAATTCCGATGCTGGAAGAAAGAAGGCCATGGCTCGGTCGATCTGCATAAGGCGATCATGGAAAGTTGCGACGTCTGGTTCTACAAGATCGGCCTTGAAACCGGCATCGACCGCATCGCCAGCGCCGCGAAGCGACTCGGTTTGGGGGAGCCGACCGGCTTTCCTTCGGCTCTGAGCGCTCAGGGTCGATCCCGACCAGGGAATGGAAAAAAAGACGTTTCGGTACCAGCTGGTACGATGGGGAGACCGTGATTTCAGCGATTGGCCAGGGCTTCGTCCTGACGACCCCGATGCAGCTGGCGACGATGGCCGCCGCCGTGGCCAACGGCGGCACGGTCTGGCGGCCGCAGGTCGTGCAAAAGATCATCGACCTTGAGGGCAATACGGAATGGCTGTTCAAACCGGAAAAGCTGAGTGAGACCGCCTGGCCATCGAAGTATTTGACCCCCGTCAGGAAAGCCATGGAATCGGTGGTCAATGATGTCGGCGGCACGGCCTGGAGGAGCCGCCTGAACAAGGTCAGGTTTGCCCGGCAAAACCGGCACGGCCCAGGTGGTCCGAAAAAAAGCTGATGATGAAGAGGAGGTCAAGGAGGAAGAAGTCCCTTACCAGTACCGGGACCATGCCTTGTTCGTCTCCTATGCTCCCGCTGAAAAATCCGCAGATCGCCGTCGCGGTGGTGGTCGAGCACGGCGGC
>CAVQRZ010000032.1:0-43340 GCA_963715335.1 uncultured delta proteobacterium | reverse complement strand
GACTGTGGAATAAGTTTCCTGTAACACAGGCGAGCCGTTGTAATTTTCATTTTATATCGATGCAATATTCGAGAATCATTGAAGTGAACGACCACGGGCGTGAGCCCGTGGTCGTTCACTTTTACGCCCCCCTGCATCAGCCAGTTTTCCGAAATCCACTCCTAAAAAATGATCCTAAGGAGTCATCCGGCTGGCTTGGACAGTAATATACGGTGTCTATAAGGAGCCTGACGTCCACATTACATCAATGGCTGAGCGAAACGCAGTGCCCATTGGTACTGGGTCGTTGTATCAAATATTTCATTCTGCCGGAATTCCACCTGGATGTGAGGCAGTCTCCGGCGCAAAGCATGGAATGGAATGCTGTAGTCTATTACCGGATTCACATCGTACGGCTGGTTGTCGCCCACAACGATATCGCCGGGCAGGCGCAGTGCAGCGAGAACAGGCTCGGCAATGCGACGATCAAGATAGCTGGATATCGCAATATGCCAGGGTCTTAGTTCCCCGGAAAGCGCAGCCGTCATGGAATGAATGGAGACCACTACAGATTGCACCCCTTTTGCTTCGCGATCCAGCAAGACCGACTCAATCGCGTTGTGATACGGGTGAAACCAACGCTCAATGCGGGTCGTTCTGGCTGTCTCGCTGAGGTGCAGATTGCCAGGGATCGTTGTGCCGTCGCTTATCTCCGGGATGAGGTCCGCAGCATTAAGCTGGCGGTTGCAGTCGATCACAAGCCGCGAGGTGTTGCAGAGTATCGCCGGGGCATCAAGGATTTCCGAGAGGGCCGCGGTGACGCCCGCCGCTCCGATATCCCACGCAATGTGGCGGGCACGCTCAGCCACCGGCAAACCAAGTTGGTGAAGTTCTGCCGGGATATTATTGCTGGCATGGTCGCAGAAGAGAACAAAGCGGCCAGCTCCCTGCGGACGGAGAATTTGAGCCGCCGTCACGGAATCGTCACCTGTGCGTTTCTGAAACGGTCACGGTGACCTCCATGTCGATGAAGGCCATTGCGGGGCCGGAATAGCTCCCCCACAAAGGAAGGACGTGTTCGGGAGCCCAGGCAACGCCGACACGAATGAGATTGCGGTTGCCAATGATGCTGTTGGTGGGGTCGAAGTCGATCCAGCCGGCACCGGGGAGATAGGCTTGCATCCAGGCATGGGTGGCTCCACCCCCGGCGAGGCCGGAGCTATCGGGGACGAAAATGTATCCACTGACAAACCGTGCGGCGATGCCGAGGGATCTGACCGCATCGATCATCAGTACGGCAAAATCCCGGCAACTACCGCGACCGATCAGTAACGTCTCATCAGCCGTCTGCACGCCCTTTTCAGCACGGCGGTTGTAGGGTATCTGCTCACTGATGCCGAAGGTCATTGCGCGCAGCAGCTTCATAGTGTCGGTGGTTTCCGCTGGATCGAGAAACTGCAACGCCCATTTGGCGACTCGCTCGCTCGGGAAGTCACGATTCAGGGCGCGAACGAGATTGGGGAAGTCCTCATCGGCATAGCGGAAGGGATACTTACGGGCATAATCCTCAAGCGTATACTCCGGCAGGGTGGCCTCGAAATGCTCCAGTGTCACGGTGCTATCGAATCTGAGTTCGGACGTGGTGCCTTCAAACGTTGCGATGGTGACGGAGTTATCAAAGGGATCGTGCAGCCAGCGCAGGTGCACGGGTTGCGGCTTGATCGCGAGGTCGACACCGATTAACCGCAGGTCGTGGCTCTCGCGTGGCCGGAACATCATACGGTGTTCACCGAGGATGACGGGCTCGCGGTAACGGTAGATGGTGGCGTGATTTACTGTAAGAAAAGACATCAGTGGGCGACTCCTGGTCATTCACTGTCCGGAATTTCATCGGTCCAGACCCGGAAGCTCTCCAGCGTGTTGGGTCCAAACGTCGTCGTGATGGCGACATCGCAGGCATCTCGGCCGCGGGCCATCAGGATGCGCCCCCGGCGGGGCATATTGTTGCGCGGGTCGAAGGTGTGCCAGCGACCGCCTATCCAGGCTTCGAACCATGCTGCAAAATCGCCAACTCCGTGAGGCAGGGGTGTCCCGAGATCGCTCAGGTAGCCGGTGCAGTATCGCGCCGGGATATTCAGGCAGCGGCAGAAGGTCATAGCGAGATGTACGTAGTCGCGGCAGACCCCGGTCCGTTGGTTGAAGGCCTCTACTGCACCGCGGGTTACGCTGGCGTTCTGGTAGTTGAAGGCAATATGATTATGAACGTAATCGCAGATGCATTGCACGCGCGGATATCCGGGAGTCGTGCCGCCGAAGAGTTGCCAGGCCGTCTGAGACAACAAGTCAGTCTCGCAATAGCGGCTGCCCAGCAGGTAGACCAGGGTTTCTTCAGGCAGATGCTGCACGGAGTCCTGCCTGGCGTCAGGAAAGATTTCGTCGGGATGGTTGTTATCTCTGACAATAGCGTCAGTTGTCAGGCGGAGGCGACCCGCAGGTGCCAGTCCACGGTTACACCAGTTGCCGAAGGCGTCATGATAACCGGTAATCGATATCGGCGGCTCGGTAATAAGGCGATCAGGGACAACCAGATCGGCACCCCGCGAATGGTGGATATTCACGAGGAGGATTATCGGTGTTTGCTGTGGGAAGCTGTAAATCAGTTCGTATCCGGCTCGGAGCTGCATTGTTTCTCCCAATCGTAGCAGGTCTATATAACACACATGAACTATCTTCTCTCTTGGCCGGTCCCCTCACCCATTATCCTCCTGTTTGTCGAGGGTTTGAGCGAAGTGGGGAAACCTCTGCATATTGAATCCTCAGGGCATGCTTCGGATTCTGTCGATCCTGTCGTCGGTAGCGGGGTGGGTTGAGAAAAATCCGCCGTCGCTGCCTCCCGTCGTCTTCTGCAGCCAGACCATGGTATTGACCATTCTCTGCTTACCGTCGGGATGTATCCTGCGCAGGAGCACGACCCCATGCAAGTCCGCCGCGTACTCCTCGTTCCGACCGTAAGCCCGAATCACCAAGTTCCCGGCAATCGGGGTGAGTTGCCCGCTCCCCGGGAAAAACTGGTCCATTAGTACAGTAGCGACATTCAAACCCGCCCCCAGAGCCTGGGCCTTGGCAACATGGTCGAGGTCATCATGGGCAATCTCGTGGGCCAGAATCGATTCCAGATGCACGTCATTGGCCTTGCTCAGTAGCCCCGTTGTCACGATAAACTGGCCGCTTCCGGCGCTCCCGGCATTGATCTGCGGATCATCAACTACCTCGATTTGAACCTGTCTTGTCGATATCGGGTGGTCCATCGTCCGCAGAAGGGGAATCATCAGCCTCCGCAGCCGATCAACCTGGACAGAATCAACTTTTCCGCCGGCCGCCGAGGTGGATGGCTGCCGGGTCGAAGAGGAATCCGCAGGGACTCCTCCAGTGACGAGGCATCCGGTAACGAAAACCAGGACAAAGCTGACCAGAACAACGTTGATCACTACGACGATTTTGTTCATAACTCGGTTCGCTTATCCATCCTCGCAGCCTCCGTCTGGAAACATTCTTGCGGCGCCCGGTTTACTACCACTGTCATCACGTTGAAAATCAGCGCACAACAAACGAAGCTTCGCGAGAGTCACTACTCTCCTGCGTCCTGATGGTTGTGATGACTTGATAGGTCCCGCGTTTTGCGTCGTTGGCAAGGAACAGCGGCACATTTGAATCATAGGTGCCGGCGATATGGTCCGTGCTTATCTGGGGGTTGCCGACCAGTTCGCCATTGAAGCGAATTTCGCGAATCTCGGTCACGGCAATCCTGGAGTTACTCTGGGGGGCCATGACTGCATACGTTGCCCGGAGATCGACCCGGTCACCTGGGTAGACCCTGTCAGGACTGATTGACGTGCTTTCAATCCTGACCAAAACCCCCGCAGAAGCGTTGTAGTCATATCGATTGGACGTATCCGAGGCATCCCTTTTCTGGTCGACCGTGTAGTTGCCGATCACTCCCCCGATCAGCGCTCCGGCCAACCCGCCGAGGAGTGCTCCCTGGGTGCGTGAGCCGTCACCGGCCAGCATGGCTCCGGCCAGTGCTCCGGTTGCTGCGCCAATCCCCGCACCGGTTGTCGCCCCCTTGTGTTCTTCTGGAATGGATGCACAACCGCCAAGCAAATTGAGAACCAGGACAAAGAGCAGGAACGTTCTGGCAAAATGGGTTTTCATGATGACCTCACTCTCAAGATATGATCGCTGTAGACGCCCGCCAGTGAGGGGGCGCCAGGGGTAAAGAAAATTTCGTTAAGGTGAAATAGCAGGTTGCTTCTTGACCTGGGTTGTTCTCGGCCCGAATCCTGCTGCCGTGGCGACACCCGATCCGGTCGGGTGTCGGCCATCGGCGCAGGGATTGGTCTGCCAGCCGGTAATGCTATTTGACAACCAGGTCGTTTTTCACAGCGACGACCCCCTCAACGCTGCGGGCAACTTCGCCGGCCTTCTGGACGCTCGCTGCCGAATCAACAAAACCGCTCAGCTGCACTTCGCCCTTGTAGGACTCCACTTTGATCTGCATGGTTTTCAAGCTTGATTCGTCAAAGATAGCTGCTTTCACCTTAGAGGTGATCACGGAGTTGTCAATGTACTGGCCGGTGCTTTCCTGCTTTGCGGTTGAAGCACACCCCAGGAAAGAAGCAAACAGGACCAGACAGGCCAGAAACTTCACAATGCGATTTGTCTTGAACATAATGGTCTCCTTGTTGGTTTGTAGGCAGTGTTATGGCGCCCTTGTCTTGTCATGGCAAGTCTCGCCGGGGTTTCATCCGTGCCGCCTTGATGACCTCCGCACCCGCCGTGGCGGCAATGGTGTTGATCCTGATCTCCGGTTCGATGGAGAGTAGCTTCATCGCGCCAAGCAGGACCGTGAAACAGTCGGATTGCAGATGTGCGGCCAGATTCTCATTGGTGTCCCACTCCTGCGTGAAGATGATGATGTGCTCATCCTCTACATCTACGCAGCAGATGCAACTGACACACCCCTGCTCGTTGCGAATAGTGTCAAGCATGGTTTTGATGGTTTGCAGGACTTCCATGCGCTTGTTAGCAGGCACGCACATTTTGATCTTCGCGTCAATCATGGACTCCATCCTCGGCAAAAGGGGCTGACACAGGCTTATCTGCCTACATTGATGTTGGGAAAGTGACTGATGACACCAAAAATATTCAGCAGCCAAGAAATGACGACGACCACGACGACGACATTCAGTATTGTTTTTATGGATCCCGCCATGGGGATGAACTGGTTGATGAGCCAGAGCACCACGCCCACCACGACCAATATCACGACCAGTTGAATTAACGGCATGAACTCATTCACCTCCTCTCGGTGAGATACGACAGATACTGCAGTTAAATCCGGCCCATCAACATCAGGATGAGAAGGATCAAGAGGATCAAGCCAACACCTCCACTCGGTACGTACCCCCACTGCCGGCTGTGCGGCCAAGTCGGCAGAGCGCCCAGCAATAGCAAGATAATGACGACGATCAAGATGGTTCCTAACATGGTTTGTCTCCTTGGATGCAATGACTCTTAACATAGTCAATCGCAACGAACGTGCCGAAAACCTGAGGTTGCCGAAGTGAGGGCAATATGCTGATTTTACGAGGGAAAGCTTCAATTGAAGGAGCGCAGCGAAAGGTTTGCCGCCATCGGCCGCCATCATATTTAGCATATCTGTCAAATATAACGGGTCGGGTCGCCGTCGGCCGGACCCTCCGGCTGTCAAGCTGAAGTCAATGATTCAGGTTATCATTAAGATTTACTTGCCAGCAATGATGGCCACCACGCCGACCCACACTGAAATGTTGACTATCTCCTTATGCTTGATCGGTCGTGTAGCTGATCCCCTGGTAGGCAAAAGCTGCGACGGCGACCACAATCAGAATGATGCCGATTAGCGAATAAGGTTTCATTTTGTACCTCCTCACAAGCTTTGGATACGCAGCCTCGCCGGCTGCGCTGGAAGCTCAGCAGACCCACTTACGGGTCTGCTGATTCCTAGGGTTAAGACGCGTGAATTAGATGACAGTCATGTTGTTCTGCACCGACTGTACGCCGTTGACGTCGTTGGCGAGTTTGCCTGCCAAGGCGATTTCGGCTGCGTTGTCGGCTTTGCCAGACAAAGTGACCACACCATCCTTGGTCGTGACCGAGGTTTTAAAGGCACTGGTCGAGCGATGGCCGAGCAATGTCATTTTGACCATGGTGGTGATGGAGGCGTCGTCGATCTTATCGCCGACTGTTTGCGCCACTTTGCTGGCTGTTGCCACGGTCATTTCATTCCTGACGTCTTTGACCCCGTCAATATCCGCAGCGTATTCCGTGGTCAATTCTTTCTGGGCCTGATTGTCGGCAGCACCACCCAGAGTCACGATGCCGTCTTTCACGTCGACCTTGGTGGAGATGCTTACGCTGCGGTGAAATAAGAGGGTGGTTTTCACTTTGGTCAGAAGCCACGCATCACTCATCTTGGAGGGTTGTTCCCCCTTTATTGCCAGCTGGTTGTCGACACTCTTGACGTCGGAGAGGTTCGAAACGGTCTCCCCGGCCATGGTCTTGTGGTTTTCCGTGGCGACGCTCCCCGTCAGGGTGACTTTACCGTCTTTGGCGTCAACCTTGATATCATCGTCCTTGAGATAGCTGGTGAATACGTGCGACTTCTTGGCCGCTGATTCGATGTTGCTGTCAGTACTTGCCGCCTGCACAGACGGGCTGAAGGTGAGCAACGTCAACGCTGCGATAACAACTGGCACGGCATAGATAATTCTTTGTGATATTTTTGCGGTCATAACTTCTGTTCCTTCTTCCTGTAACTAAGTTCCCACACCTTTCCACAGAAGCCTTATGCCCTGCAGCGTCCAGGTGTGGGTTGTCGTCGAGTTCTCCCTTAATTGTAGAGTGCAATTAACTTGCCGGCTGTAGCTGTTGAATGTTGTAACCGCAAGTGGCTAGAAGTACGGGGGAAACCGGAAAGCGCAAACCCTACAGGGAAAAAATGCCGTCTGCACAACCCGCCACATTCAGCAGTAATGCTAAATGTGGCAGATCAGGTGGACGGCTTAATCCTCAAGGAGGTATCCTGCCGCCCCGCCAACGCCGGCGCCGATAACAGCGCCAGTCACCGGGCTCCCTCCAGTCACTGCGCCGAGCACCCCGCCGCCGACGGCGCCGATGCCCGCCCCGCTCACTGTTGATTGCTGTTTTGAGGACATCCCCGTGCAACCGAAGGAAAGAGCCAATGCGAGAATCATAATAGTGACCGCTGTGTGTTTCATATCATCCTGCCTTCCTGAAAGTTATGCTGCATTGATTGATGATTCTTGAGCTATCGTCGGGCGAAGCCATTTTTCTCTTCGGCCGTACATTGCCATATCGCCGTGAACGCTTATTGCCGTTCCATAAAAAGACCACCGCCGCACGACGGCTTTTTGGTGCAGGAACGGTCAAAGACAGGCGTTTCTAGTAATGATATGTCGCAACGAGCGTGCCAGCGAAGGTTTGCCGATACTACTGTCTCAAGATGCTGAGATTGCTAAGAAAATAAAAAGTGGGTAAGAACATGGCAGGGAAAGTCGTCAGAGGTATCCGTCATATCCGACGGAACTGCCAGATGCGACAAATGCGTTGAGAAAAACCTGTAAGTCTTGCTGTTGCCCTCGCTTCATCAGCCAGCGTCTTTAGCCTGGGCCAACCCCGGCACTACCCGGGTCTCTGTTTTTTCTCTAGCCCCCATGCAGTCGCCGGAAACGATGCATCATCGGTTTTATACTGAGGCCGTGAACGACAATGGAAAGCGTAACCACCACCAGTGTCAGGTGAATCAGTTCTATGGTCAGTTCTTCCGGAAGGCCGTGCTGTATAGCGTACATGAGATAATAGAGCGAACCAATACCGCGGACCCCGAACCAACTGGTCATTTTGCGTATCCGCAACGGTGTGCGGGTACCAATCAGCGCGGTCAAAACACTCAATGGCCGCGCAATGGTGAATAGAAATAGTGCGAAACCCACGGCGCGCCAGCTCCAGGAGTCCAGGAATAACGTCCCTCCAATCAGCAGAACCAGAATGAGTTCTGCCACTCGTTCGTGATGTTCCTTGAATACCAGGGAGGCTTTGCTGATATGTTGTGACGTCGTCACATCATCATGCGTACCCGGCGTGTCTGTTTGCAACTGTGCCCGGAGCTTCGGGGCACCGCCGGCGAGCCTTAGTTCGGTTTGGCGTAGCGCCACGGCGGCAAAAAATACGGCCAGAAAGCCCCAGGCGTGACACAACAGACTCAAGCCGTAGACCGCACCGATCAGCCCCATGCTCAGGAAATCGTCAAGCAGACCGTCATTCGAGTGGTTGCGGCGCAAGCGTACTACCAGGTGCGCAAGCCCGCTTCCCGCCGCCACGCCGATGGCAATCCCCGCGATCGTAGCCCAGAGGACATCAACCAGGATCCAACGCTGACCAAACTCACCCAGCTCGTGCAAGCCGAGCAGGCCCAGACCGAGCATGACGAACGGAAAAGCGCTGCCGTCGTTCATGCCCGCTTCACAGGTTAAGGTAAACCGTAGCCGATCGCGATCGCCCGGATGGCGAATCTGCACTTCAGTGGCCAGTACCGGGTCGGTTGGGGCGATAATGGCACCGAGCAGTACAGCGGCACCGATGGGTAAACCGAGTAGATAATGGCCAAAAATGGTGACCAGTGCCACTGTGGTTGCCATGGCGAAAAACGCCAGCAGAATCGGCGCGCGCCAGCGCGCAAAGGTCACGGGAACCGGCATTTTAACGCCGGCGGCAAACAGTGAAATCAGCACCGCTACCTCGGTCAAGACCTCCAGCAGCGCCGATTCCTTGAGCGGGTTGAAATGGAAAAAACCCAGCACAGTTGGGCCTACCAGGATTCCCAAGGCCAGATAGATAATTGCCGAGGTAACAGGCAACCGTTTAATTGCCGGAGCGGTTAGTCCCATGGTGAGCAGCAGGCCACCAACGAACAGAAACCACACAGCATTATTCATAACCATACTATTAAAAACCTCTTGTCTTGCTTCATGTGGAGGCAGGGAGATTGCAAATATTTATTCAATCTGACATTCAACGACCCTATTAGTACCACCATGAACGCACCAAAGTTTGTCTCAGCTTTATTTGTTTTTAACTACAAAAAAATCCTACCGGCGAGATTAGTCCTGAAGCACCTGCCCAGGGTGAGGGTGTTGCAGAGAGCAGTTTTCAACAGTGCCAACTCCAGTACGTCACGGATGCCGAGGGATTATCCAGATCTTCAATGTCGGCGTCGAGCGGATGCCTGGCTGCTCCGTCGACGATGACATAAACAAGCTCATCCCGGCCGTCCTGACTGATGTTCTCACTTCATCAACCAGCGTCTTTTCATCAAGACATGGGAGAGGTAGAAGGTGAGCGAACCCACGAGTATCAAATAAGCCCATTCGAAAGGCATGGTCGCTATCTGGCCATCTTCCAGCAGAATGGATTTAAGCGGCTGATAAAACTGGTAGGACGGCAGCAACGGTGCAACGACGGTCAATTGTTGGGAAAAATCGGACAGGGCGGAAGGCAGCAGGTGCGGCAGATAAACAACAACCCCCAGAGTGCGTGCGCTTGCCTGCGTTTGGCAGAGAAAACCCAGAAAAATCCCGAAGGCGCTGAAGCAGAAACCGCCGGCGACAATGAATGCGACATAGTCGAGGAGGTTTACCACGCCGAAGCCACCCAGGAGATGTAGAATCGACACAGCAATAACAATCAAGATCATTCCGGTCAGCACTTTGGCAATCAACCATTGAGCCTCGCTTACGGGCGTCTGCAGAAGCGCCAGAAGCAGCTTCTTTTCTTTTTCCTCGGCAATTTGAGCCGGAAGAATTATGAAACCAACGAGCAGAACGATCATCAAGATCCAGGTCGGCAAAGTCTGTTTTTGGATGTCGCCAGCGTAAAGGGGTTCAATGCCAGTGATCCAGTTTTCCCGGCCGCCTTCCGCCGCTTTCTGCAAAGCCGAAAAACTTTCTATGATGGCAAGTGTCTTGAATGACTCACTTTTTAGAACAATAAGGGAGAGCCTTCCGGGTTCGTTTTTATGCCCAAGCAAAACCCCGTCTATTTTTTTCTCCTTTAAAAGCTGTTTACCGTCATTTTCATTCTGAACCCATGTCACAGTGATAATTTTTTCGGCAGCCGTGACGCTCTGCATGATAACTGGCGCATAGGTGTCATTGCGGATGAAGCCGATCCTTACCGTCTCTGCATCCACGTCGGGGCGGTCGATAAAAGCCAAGGAGATGAAAACAAAGAAAGGGATAAATAGTATCAGGAAAACGGTTCTATTTTTTATGGCTATAGCCAGGTCATTCAATACAAGGATCAGGAGAGTCCTTATCATATCGCGTACAGGCTTTCATGAACGTCTGATTGAAAATATTCCGGTGGAGAGCCATCGAAAATCAATCTGCCCTCGTGCAGAACCATGATGCGTGTCGCCAGGGTTTTTACCTCCTCAGGCCGATGGGAGGTGAAAAATATCGTTCTTCCGGCGTTATGAATAGTTTTCAACAGCCGGTAGAGTTCTTTAGTCATCTCGAAATCCAGACCCGATGTCGGCTCGTCAAGAAGCAGCACCGGAGGATCTGCCAGCAGGGCACGCCCGATGTTCACTCGTTGCTTCAGGCCTTTTGACAGCACCTGTATTTTGTTTTGTCGAAAGGGCAGCAAATTAAACTCTCTCAAGACTTCATCCACCCGCAGAAAGGAGACCTGAAAGAGAGAGGCGAACAGTTTGAGGTTATATTCAACGGTAAAAAAGTCAAACAGATTAGGTGCTTCTGGAACAAAACCGACTTTTTTAACGACAGCTGTCCGGTTTTTCAGATCGATCCCGTCAATCACGGCTTGGCCACTGTCCGGAAGAATCCAGTTGGCCAGGATTTTCAATAGAGTGGATTTTCCGGCACCATTGTGACCGACAACTGCGATCAGTTCGCCTTGTTGTACTTCAAAGCTGATTGGCAGAAGGCCTCTTTTAGGACCGTAGAGCTTGGTCAAATCATGGACTTCAATTTGCATAAACGCAGCCGCATGGGTGAATATGTTATGAACCTCTAGCCATCACGAGCAAGTTCCACAGAGAAAAAAGTCGGGACGCTGCCCCTGAGCCCGCGACCGAATGCAAGCTGAAGTCGAACGTTGTCACCCTTCAGATGAAGCGTCCCACATTCGGGCTGCGAGAAAAGCTTTGATTTCGACAGCCTCACCAATATTATCGGGGAGGAGCTTCCAGGCTAAGTTAATCTCATTATGACAATGACAAGAATAACGACAACCAGAACCGCAATCAATAATCCCATAACACTCTCCTTTCCTTGTAGACCATGTGCCATACGGCTATGTTATTCTCATAATGAGAACAACGAGGATAACGACAACTAAAACACCAATGACAAGCCCCATAGAGTACTCCTTAATCCACGGCATTTTCCCTCCCTGTGTCCTCTGGCGCACAGGGCATTCGCACTACTTACCAAAAACCTTCTTGATTTCACCGACCTTACCTTGAACTTGACCGGTTACTTGCTCGGTTTTGCCTTCAACCGTCAGTTTGGGGTTATCGGTGATTTTCCCGGCCACTTCCTTGACCTTGCCCTTGACCTTGTGAAGCGCTCCGTCCACCTTGTCCCTGCTGCTCGATTTCATGGTTAACACCAGTCCGCGGTGACGGATAATTTTCATTTGAGATTGGTTGAGAACTGACGCACCTCAGGTTCGCTGAAACTCCACCGCAATCGTTTTCAGTCAAGAAGCTAAATCGCAAAGAGCGTGCCGACAAAGAATTGCTTGTGCCGCGTTTGCAACCAGCTGATTAGAAACGGTAAAATGGAAGGAGTCCGGGAAATCAGAAGGAGAAGCTGTCGGCGCCTTCCGTCATATTCAACAGAACCGTCACATATGACAAATCAAGCAAAAGAAGACGTCAGGCTATTTACTCTGTTGCGTTTATTGCCGGCGGATGTCGTATTTCCGCATTCGCGCGCGCAACGTGCTGGGGTTGAGCCCAAGGCGAACCGCTGCACCCTTGGGTCCCTCGATGCGCCAACCGGTAATCTGGAGCACCTGACGGATGTGATCCTGCTCCAGTTCGGCGAGGGCTTTAACGTCCTCCCCGCCCTGCGTCGCAGACCCTGTAAACGTGTCGAACCGGTCGAGGACCTGGAGCGCGGGACCCGGGCTGGTGATGACCGCCCGCTCGATCACATTTTCCAGCTCCCGCACGTTGCCTGGCCAGTGATAGGCCTGCAGGGCACTGACGGTCTCGGGAGAGACGCTGACAATCCTCTTGCCGAATTTCTTGTTGAATTTGGCGACAAAATAATTGACCAGCAGCGGGATGTCATCCCTGCGCTGCCGCAGGGGCGGGATGGTGATGGGGAAGACATTGAGCCGGTAGAACAAGTCTTGCCGGAACCTACCGGCACGGATCTCTTCCTCCAAATTCCGGTTGCTGGCCGCGATGATCCGGACATCGACCTTGGTGGTACGGGGACTGCCCAGACGCTCGAACTCGCCGTCCTGAATAACCCTCAGCAGCTTGCATTGCAGGTCCGTCGGCATCTCGCCGATTTCGTCTAGAAAGATGGTGCCGCCATTGGCCAGCTCGAAGCGCCCCATTTGTCTGACGTGGGACCCGGTGAATGCGCCCTTTTCACGACCGAATAGTTCGCTCTCGATCAGGTTCGCCGGCAAGGACGTACAGTTGACCGTAATCATTGGCTGCTTGCTGCGCGCGCTCCGGTTGTGGATGGCGCGTGCGACCAGCCCCTTGCCGGTGCCGGTCTCGCCAAGGAGCAGAACCGTCACGTGTTGTGATGCCACCTGGTCGACCCGGAAGAACACATACGTCAGGGCATCGCTACGACCGATGATATCGCTGTATTGTTCCCTCGAAACCTCCTGTCGCAGGTAGAGATTCTCGTCAACGAGACGGTCTTTCAGCCGCTGTATTTCCGCATACGAGATCTGGAGCGACTCTTCTGCCCGCTTGTGTTCGGCGACTTCCTCCGCAAGCAGTCGATTCGCCCTGGTCAGTTCTTCGGTGTCGCTGCGCGATGGTTGACTCCAGTTGGTCATGGCTAACTTGCTGAGTTTCTTCCAGTCGCCGGCGCGCCGTGTTGTCATAGAGGGAGGACAGGATCATGCCGGCCTGGTTGCCGTGATTAAGTGCGACGCTCTGGAATTTGCCGCAAATCACAGTGCCGTCTTTTCTGGTGAGGCTGATTTCGCATTTCAACATGACCCGTTGTTGCAAGACCAATGCGAGGTGATTGACCAAAATCTCCCGCTGATCTGCCTCCGCAACAAAACCGCTTAAGGGTCTGTTGACCAGCCGTTGCCTTTCGACCCCCAGCAATTGCGCACCATGCAGATTGACTTCCCGAATCAGCCCGGACGGCTCAAGACAGAAAAAACCGACGGGGGCAAAGTCATAGAGTTCGGCATACTTGTCCCGCGACAACTCGAGCTCTTCCCGAATTCGGCACAACTCGGCGTTTTGCATCTCCAGTTCGACCTGGTGGACCTGCAATTCGTGGAGTAGTCGCAGCGCCTCTGCCTCGTCCTGTGGATTGGGCAACTCTGCGGAGTTCTCCCGCAGTTTCTGTTCCGCCTGGCGACGCAGTTCGGCGGCGTTTGAACCCGGTTTGTTTAGATCTTTAACCACGTTTTTCCTCTCTAATGAGACAAGTGTTTTTAAAAGCTGCGATTTTGAGTCAACGTTCACTAACTCCGCCAATTACAATGAGAGGATATCATCTTTCCCTGGACTTGCAGGCTTGTTTGCTGCTGTGGAAGGGACAACCGTTCTGGGTGTGATTTTCAAAATTCTGGTGACACTGGCTCATCTGGCGATGGGCTGGCATAAGGAATAAGGGAACGCTCCTGCTTTATTGTCCCTGACAAATAATAAAGGCCACCTGTTTCCAAATGGCCCTTTTGTTTGGATTGATGGTCGTTCTTACAGGCCTCAATATCGCCTTTTCTTCTAAATAATAGATAAACAGATATTGATTTTTAACGCCAAGATATTAACATCTAGTAGGGCAAAAGCAAAGTTACTGATATTATAGGTCTTGCCATAAAATCACAGGGAGAAAGAAAAACATGAAAAGAGTCATGCTGTTCGTTGTTACCAACCTCGCAATTGTGCTCGTGCTCGGCGTAGTCATGAGCTTGTTCGGGGTCGACCGGATTCTCGATGAGCAAGGAGCGGGCCTCGATCTTTACAATTTACTGATTTTTGCGTCCGTCTTCGGCTTTGGTGGGTCACTGATATCACTGGCCATCTCAAAATGGACGGCCAAGCGTATGACTGGCGCACAGGTCATCACTTCGCCCCGCAGTGAAGTTGAGACCTGGCTGGTGCAAACCGTAAGAAAACAGGCCGAGATCGCGGGCATTGGCATGCCCGAGGTCGCCATTTATGACGCTCCTGATGTCAACGCTTTTGCAACCGGCATGCGACGCAATAATGCTCTTGTGGCTGTGAGTACAGGACTGCTTCGCTCCATGAGCCGCGATGAAGCCGAAGCCGTATTGGCCCACGAAGTCAGTCATGTTGCCAATGGTGACATGATTACCCTGGCGCTCATCCAAGGGGTGGTCAATACTTTCGTTATCGTTGCTTCGCGGGTGGTGGGTCATTTAATCGATCGCATGGTATTCAAAACCGAGAGGGGGCACGGTCCCGCATTTTATATTACCTCGATCCTCGCCCAGATCGTCTTTGGCATCCTCGCCAGCCTCATCGTTTTCTGGTTCAGCCGCCAGCGCGAATTCCGTGCTGATGCCGGCAGTGCCCATCTCGCAGGGCGAGAAAAGATGATTGCGGCACTTGAAAAACTGCGCCGCAACGTCGATCAACCGCACCTGCCCGACCAAATGGCGGCCTTTGGAATCTCTGGTGGCCGAGGGCAGGGGTTCAAGCGGTTTTTCATGACCCACCCGCCACTTGAAGCGCGTATCGAGGCGCTGAAGCGTAAAACTTGACGGCTGAATCTATTTGTCGCTTTTGTGCTGTGCCATAAAAGCCTCAACCAGAACATTGGCATCGGGCACATTGACCATTCGCGCGAACTCCCTTAAAAACCCCCGCAGATAAACGGGGGCCGGAAGAAAATCAAACCGCTGCTCTTCTATGCTCTGCAGAAAAGATGATCTGATTTTGGTCCGTGCCGCCACATCCTGCAGGCTTAGACCCAGCGCCTTGCGTGACTGCTGGAGGAACAATCCGGGCATCTGCTGCGGATCCGCGTCAATGATTACTTTCTGCGCCACAGTTGCCGCCGGTTCGTCTTCTCTCTCAGGGTCCCCTTCGGCTTTTGTCTGATGGGAATGCGATTGCAGAATCCGTTCATAGGCTTCACGCAGCGATTCGAGTTTCTCCTGCCGGTCGGCATCATCCAGCAAAGAGTAGGTTGCCAGGGACTCTTCACCGTATAGTTTGTGTAACTCGTAGAACGATCTCTCCACTTCGACCATGCTGGCCCCGTAGCTCAGACCAAAAAGATCATAACTCGCCTGCAGGCTTTCTTCCTCCATCTCAGCTCTCCGTTTCCAGGTCCATTTGCTGCACGATCCGCCGGACGTCTTCGGCAAAGTAACTTTTCGGAAACATGGACAGCACCGGCCGGCGCGATTTGAGAGACATCAGTACTTGCTCATCGGTGCGGACAGCACCGGCCACTGTCACATTGATACCTAAAAAACCCTTGCAGGCGAGCGCAATCTCTTTGCCGAGATTGCGCTCTTCGTGTCGCTGCACCTGGTTGACAATCAAGCTCGGACTGAAAGATGTCATCGCCTGGTCAATCTGTTCTCCGACCCCCGGGTCACGGCGGCGGAGATTCGCCATAAGATCTCGCGGCGAGCGGATGCCACTTTTCTCTTTGTCTTCCAAGGAAGCATCCACCAGGGCCTCCACATTGAGATCTCGAATGACTTGACGTAATTTGCGAAAATAGGCTGCTCTCAGGAAGTGGTAGGTATTTTCGATTGCGGTCGGGGTTGGCGTGACGACCATCAAACCATTGTGCGCAGCAATGAAAAAATCGAGCACGTTAAAGGAGCTCCCCGCGCCAAGATCAATAAAGATATAATCGGCCTCCAGAGAAAAAAGCTGCCTGATCAACTTCAACTTCTGCAGGTGTTTCAGGTTGGCCACGTTGTGCATAGCCCGGGCGCCGCTGATTAAACTGAGGTTGACAAAGGGGGTGGCCAGAAGAATATCCTGCATGTTCTTGTCAGGGTCACGGAACAGGTCGCTGATCGTATGTTTGGGGGACGACATGCCGAGAAAGGTATGCAGATTCGCTCCGCCAAGATCGGCGTCGATCATAATGCAGCGCCGTCCCTGGTCCGCCAAAGTCATTGCGATGCCGGTAGTGAGGGCTGACTTGCCGACCCCGCCCTTGCCTCCGCCAATAGCCCAGATATGTGGCTTAAACGCCTGTTTTTCTGCATTTACTGGCCCGGTCATAGAGGTCTCACACGGTTGAAGTCGCTGGCGACATGCCCTTTTTATGCTTCATTGAATTTTGTTCAGCTTAAACCCAGAGCTCCCGCAAGCACCGGCGACAAGATGCTAAAATTCATTCAAGATTTTCACGGCACTGATTGCAGATACCATGACTGGTTGTGCCAAACGGTCCTTTGCGCAGACCTAAGGACTTGCCACACCAAGCACAAACCACATTCATCTTTTTGTTCTCATTATACGCATCAATGAACTTTGCCAGTGCCGCCGAGTCTTCACGTGGAAGATCCAGGAACTGCAAGCCTGCCCCTGACGGGTATTCGGCTTTAAGCCGATTTGTTTCAAGGTTTGTCCATGCAACCCTTGCCTTACACGTGATTGAAATTTCCTGCCCGCGTTGCGGGATGGAAAATGAAAGGGTCAGGGTTGCTTCGGTCTCTAATGGATAATGGGTTTTAAGGTAAAGGCCGCCTTCACTCAAATCTCGAGAAAGATCGGAAAGTTTACCTTCACGCGAGGGTTCATATTGGACGGCCGTTTCAAATGCAATCCTCTCCATGGAGCTTTTTTTGCGCACTTTTCCGGATTGCCCTGAAGTCAACATTGGCTTGATCAATCTCCCGGTTTCTCTGCCCTCTGCAACAGACAGAACAAGCCATCCATTGTGGTCCGGATGGCTTGTCATCAACTCTTAAACGATCTCCTTGCAACCCGGCTATCCTGCATGAAGGACCCGTAGCTTTGCGTCATCAAGTTCCCCTGATTTTGCCTTTGCGGACGATCAATATATCAAACCCCTGGGCTGGAGGAAAGGCTCAATGTTTTCGTGTGGGTGCAAACGTACCTGCCGCGCAGGGCTTCAGTCGTTGTCCCAGCCGGGACAGTTGGTCAAATTGCCAGGGTCAGGGTGGTATTTAGAGGGCACTGCCGCATAAAAAAGCCCGTCGGATAAGTCGACGGGCTTTTTTCACTATTCCGGTGGGTGCCTGAGGCTATTGCTTGACGTGACACCTGGCGCAGTTGCCCTGGGCATCAAAAGCACGCTTGCCATTGTGACAGACGCCGCAAAGCTTGCCGGCGTAGATCTCGTTCATGGTGATCTTGACAGTGCCCTGTTTCATCTTAGGAAACATTTCGTCGTTGTGGCATTCCTTGCATTTAACGCCAGCGTCCTTGTGTACGGTGCCGTCGAAATTCACGGCGCCCATGGAGCTGTCGCTGAACGTGATGGTTTTCTTTGCCGGGACGGCCAGGACAACACTGGAACTTACAAACAGAATTGCAACAATCAGTATGGCCAGTTTTTGCATAATAGTTTCCTCCTTGCGGGAATGGTCCGGTGGTTTATTTAAAGCAAGCGCGGTTATTCTAACAGGTTGATGAACGCGTGCAACCCTTAACGCAAAATGATTCGCGAGCGTTACTCCGGTAAGACCTCGGCCAGCAGTTCGAGAATATGGACCGGATGTTGTTTGCCCTTGGCGTGATTGATATTGTCCTGCAACTGCATGATGCAGCCCGGGCAGTCGGTCGCAACCAGGTCCGCCCCGCTCGCTGCGATGTTGGCCGCCTTCCGGGCGCCGATCTTCTTGCTGGTGTCATAATGGTAGACCGAATAGGTCCCGCCAAGGCCGCAGCAGGTCGCGGCGTCGGGCATCTCGATATACTCCACCTGCGGCAGGGCCTTGAGAATCTGGCGCGGCTCCCGGGTGATCCCCCGGTTACGCAGGTGACAGGGGTCATGGTAAGTCACCTTGATCGGCTTGTCGGCTCTCGGCAGTGCTGCGAGTTTTTCCGGTAAGCCATGATTGGCGAGGAAAACAAAGATGTCGATCGTTTTGGCCGACAGGTCTTTGAACTCTTCGCCCATCTCTGCATAGATATCGCCGAGGCCCGCGTTGCAGGACGCGCAGGCCGTGACGATATGGTCAACCTTGTGCCGACTGATCGCGGCGAGATTTTGCTCGGCAAGTTTTTCGATGGTCTTGGTCGCTCCGGCGCTGACTGCCGGCAGGCCGCAGCAGGCCTGGTCCTTGGGGATTATGACGGTAACGCCGAGAAACTTCAGGGCCTTGAGAAAAGCTTCGCCAACCGCCGGGTACATGTAGTTGATGCCGCAGCCGGTGAAGAACAGGACAGTCGGTTGTCCTTCCTCGCCGGGGATGATCTCCGGAACCCTCTCGCGAAACGGTTTGGCGGTGATCGGCGGCAGGGTCCGGTCCGACTCGAGGTAGGGCGCCGGGAAGCGCAGGTGCAAACCGCTGTCTTCCGGAAGTTTTTTGAAGATCAGGTTTGACAGGGTACCGCCGGATTTGGCCAGCAGGTTCATCAGCTTCGGTCGACCCAGCACGGCGGCGACACCCTTGCCGAAGGTCGAAAGGCCCTGCTGCTCGGCAATCCGGCGTCGCGTGGCGGCAACGATCTCTTCCGTGTGGACCTTGTTCGGGCAGCCCGCGCAGCAGCTGCCGCAGAGCAGGCACTGGCTCATATCTTCCAGCACCTTCGCTTCTAAATCGACATCCCCTTGCAGAACCGAGCTGGCCAGGGCAATTTTCCCCCGGGCGACCCGGCCTTCACGTTTGTCGTCAATAAACACCGGGCAATGGGCGCGGCAGGCGCCGCACTTCACGCACTGGTCAATCTCTTCGCGGTAATCTTCGAGTGTTTTCAGCTTTGCCATATGTTCCTTGGCGCGAGGCGCGATAAACCTGAGAGAGCAGCCCTGTTCGCTGCGCGTTATCCGCCACACTCTAGGGAATCTTCCTCGTCGAGGAAGATTTTCCCTGGATTGAGTATGTTGTTGGGATCAAGTGCCCGCTTGATTGCTTTCATGTAGTCGGCGGCGATCGGGGTGATCTCGAGTGGGATGTAAGGGGCCTTGGCGATGCCAATACCATGTTCACCGCTCATGGTGCCGCCCAGTTCGAGGGCGGCCTTGAATACGTCGCGGATCGCGCCTTCTGCCTTGAGGGTGTCCCCGGCAAGCTTTTTGTTGACCATGATGTTGACATGGATGTTGCCGTCGCCGGCATGGCCGAAGTTGACGATCGGAATGGCATATCGCTCGGCGATGGCGTCGACCTTGCGGATCATCTCCGGGACCTTGCTGCGTGGCACGCAGATATCCTCGTTATACTTGTCCGGGTTGACCTTGCGTAAACTGGCGGATACCGAGCGGCGGATCTGCCAGAGCGCTTCGCTCTCTTCCGGGGTCGTGGCGATGCGAGTCTCGACCACGCCGAGCGGCTTGATGATCTCTGCGATCCGCGCGGCCTGCTTGTCAAGGAGTTCCCGGTCGCCGTCGACCTCGATGATCAACACCGCCCGGGCGCCTTCGGGAACATCGAGATTGGTGGCCTGGCGCACGCAGTCAAGGGTGCGGCCGTCCATGAACTCGAGGGTGGTCGGAATGATCTTGTCACCAATGATCGTCGACACTGCACGCGCAGCCCCGTCAATCGAATCGAACAGCACCAGCATGGTCTTTTTCGCTTCAGGCAACGGCAGCAGCTTGATGACGATGCGGGTGATGATGCCGAGAGTCCCTTCTGAACCACAGAGCAGCTTGGTCAGGTCGTAACCGACTACGCCCTTCATGGTCGGACCGCCGGTAGTCATGACGTCACCCTGGGGGGTCACAATTTCAAGACCGATGATAAAATCCTTGGTCACACCGTATTTGACGCAGCGCGGGCCCCCGGCACACTCGGCGACGTTGCCGCCCAGCGTCGAAAACTTCAGCGAGGCCGGATCGGGAGGGTAGAAAAGGCCGACCTTTTCCACAGCCTTTTGGAACTGCTCGGTGACCACGCCCGGTTCGACGGTGGCGATCAGGTTCTCTTCGTCGATCTCCAGGATGCGGTCCATCCGTTCGGTGCAGAGGACGATGCCGCCCAGGGTCGGCAGGCTGCCTCCGCTGAAGCCGCTGCCGGCGCCACGCGGGAAAACCGGGATTTTTTCGTGGTTGGCCAGCTTCATGATGCGGCTGATCTCATCGGTCGAACGGGGATGAACAACCACGTCGGGGAGAAAGCTCTGCTGGGTGGCGTCGTAAGAGTAGCAGATCCGGTCGGCTTTGCTGGTGAAGACGTTGTCCTTGCCGACGATTCCCTTAAGGTCCTTGATGATGCTATCTGATAACATTGATCCCTCTGTGAATCAGAACTGAAGTGCGAGGTGCGAAGCGCGAACAGGCTTTTTCGCGCCTCACGCTTCGCGCCTCGGTTTTAATATCGGTAAAATTGTTCCGCCGTCCGGGATGACCACGATCTCCGGGTTCTCCGGCAGCTGTTTGTAAGCCATCTGCAACGCTTCGTCAAGCGTTGCAGCTTTTTCCATGCCCATTTTTTCCGTCTGTTCGCGGGGGAACTCGCTGACCAGGATGACCCGCCAGGTTCGAGCCTTGCTCAGGGTCGACCAGGCGGTCTGGCCATTGATCTCGTATCGGCTGCGGAGTGCCTTCTCAAAGATATCCAGGTCTTCATAATTGAACCAGTCGAAGAAGGTGGCGTTGCCGAACCCGTCCGGGCAGGCAGCGAGGAGAATCACCGCCCCACCGGGCTTGACAGCGTGTACTGCATAGTCGAGCGCCTTGTGGGCCTGGATGAAGTTGATGTCCTTGGGGTGCCCGCCGCAGGAGACGACCGCCAGGTCTGCCGCCTGCTCCAGGGGCACGGTGTAGAGGTCCTTCGCCAGCGCGCAGCCGGCCAGATGGGCCTCTTCCAGCTCCCCGCAAAAGACTCTGGCAATCTGTTTATCCGCCGTGAGCACAGTGTTCAGAATAAAATCCGGCTTGACCCTCTGTGCCGCTTCAAGAATCGCCTGGTGCACCGGGTTGCCGGCGAGGTTTGCCGTGCAGGCTTGGGGATTGCGGCCTCCCTGCTCCGGCGGGTTGAAAATTGCAAAATGGGTGGCCATGCAGGTCTCCCGGCTGGCCACGCCCGGGACCAGGCTTTTTCGTCCGCCGCCGAAGCCGGCAAAATAATGCAGGCCGATGGTGCCGGTGACGATCACCCGGTCGGCCTCGATGACGCGCCGGTTGATCTGCAACGGCAGACCGGATGAAGTTGTCCCCAGGTCCACCAACTCGTCCCGGTCGTCGCATTCATGGTCATATACATTGACGCGGCCATAAAGCGGGCCAATGATTTTGCGGTGTTCTGTTGCCGTCTGTTTGCGGTGGATGCCGAGTGCGACGATAATCTCGATGTGCTTATCCGGAATGCCGCAACGGTTGAGTTCATCGATCAGGACCGGCAGGTAAATCTCGCTGCCGGTATAGCGGGTGATGTCGGAGGTGACGATGACGACACGTTCGCCGGGCTTGACAATCTCACATAAAGGGGGTGTCCCGAAGGGGGCTGACAGGGCCTGACAAATCTCCTGCTCCGGGTTGGGTAGCGGGCCGGGGGGAGCAACGCTGAGCAAACGGGCGTTTAGCTCGGCCGAAATCTCTTTGTTGCCGTATTTGAGATTGAATCGAATCACATGCAGCCTCTCTGGTTCAATTTCACATTGTATGGTGCCACGGTGGTGAAGCGCAAGTAGACAAACGATTTGTGATAGGACTGACTGGTAAACCGTAGGGTGTGAAGTATACTCTGTTCGTTTAATGCGGTTTTAACAGGTGCTTTGGCTCGAACGCCGCCTTGGGCTTTCGAACAACGTTCTCTCACGGAGGGCAGATTGATGACGGCTTCCCTTGCCGGGGTTTTGTGGTTGAGACGGTTTTTGGCAAGCTGTAGAAGCTGGAACCGTTCAATCCTGGCAAATCAGACTGCCGCGGCGGCGAGAATCGGGCCTCTCGGCGCAAACCATGAAAAGCAAATCCCTATCGTTAATTCTCCTGGTTTCGCGGGTTTTTTCGCGGGCAAAAAATTCACTGGCATTTCCCCCCCAGTTTGGCCCTATAATCCGCGCCGGCGAATTTCGCCGTTAACCCTTGGCGCAGCACCCACTGCGCACTGTTTCGCGGACACCACTTTATGTTGAAAAACAAGGCCCTTTGGCTCAATCTGCTGATCGTCTTCGGCTTCGGCCTGGCGACCTTTCTGCTCTGGGGCTGGGGGAACCGCCCCACCAGCGAACCCGCCTGGCCGACTCAGGTGGAGGGGATGTCCTTCTCCCCCCTGCGGATGGAAAATGATCCGGTCCTGGGGCTCTATCCGACGGAAGAGCAGATCGCCAGCGACCTGGCGCTGCTGGCAGGACAGGTGAAGGCGGTCCGCACCTACGGTCTCGGCGGCAGCCTCAGTAGCATTCCGCGGCTGGCGGAAAAGCATGGCATGAAGGTGACCCTCGGGGCCTGGCTAACAGACAATGTCGAGGAGAACGAGCGGGAGCTTGAGCGCCTGTTCGAGGTGGTCAAACAGCACAAAAAGAGCAAGAGCAAAACCATCATCCAGCTGATCGTCGGCAACGAGACGATCCTGCGGGGGGATCTGACGGTCGAGGAATTGGCGGTCTATCTCGACCGGGTGCGCAAGGCGGTCAAGCTGCCGGTGAGTACCGGCGAGCCGTGGAACGTCTGGCTGGCCAACCCGGAGCTGGCGGCGCATGCGGATTTCGTCGCCGCCCACTTTCTCCCCTACTGGGAAGGGGTGGCGCTCAAGGCGGCCCTGGATCATATCGACGCCACCTACATCATGCTGCGCGAGGCCTTTCCGAAAAAACGCATCCTGATGGCCGAGGTGGGCTGGCCGAGCAACGGTCGCACCCGCCGCGCTTCGGTGGCCTCCCAGTCCAACGAGGCGATCTTCCTGCGCAACTACCTGCAGCGGGCAGAGAAGAACAAGTACGACTACTACCTGATGGAGGCCTTCGACCAGCCCTGGAAGTCGGAGACGGAAGGGGCGGTGGGGGCCTACTGGGGGGTGTTCGACGTCAACCGCAACCAGAAGTTCCCCTTCACCGAGCCGATCGTCCGTATCCCCCAATGGCGGCTGCTGGCCGGCCTCTCCGTAGGCCTGGGGCTGGCGGCGGCGCTGATTCTGTTCACCGACAGCTCCTCCCTGCGCCGTCGCGGCCGCAGCTTCCTGGCGTTGCTGGCCAACGGCATGGCGGCAACCCTGGTCTGGGTGGTCTACGACTACGTCAACCAGTATCAGAGCCTGCTGACCATTTCGGTGGGCATCTGCCTGTTGTTCGGCTTTCTCGGCATCTGTTTCGTGCTGCTCACCGAGGCCCATGAGCTGGCCGAGGCGAGTTGGACCAAGAAGCGCCGGCGCTTCTTCGCCGGCACCCCGGAGCGAGAGCTGGAGGCGGGGACGATCTTCCCGAAAGTTTCGGTGCATGTGCCGGCCTACAACGAGCCGCCGGAGATGCTGATCAAGACCCTCAACGCTTTGGCGAAGCTGGATTATCCCGATTTCGAGGTGCTGGTCATCGACAACAACACCAAGGACCCGGCAGTCTGGCAGCCGGTGGAGGCGCACTGCGCCGCCCTCGGTCCGCGCTTCCGCTTCTTCCACGTCTCGCCGCTGGCCGGCTTCAAGGCCGGCGCGCTGAACTTCGCCATGCGCGAGACGGCCGCCGACGCCGAAGTAATCGCTGTCATCGACAGCGACTACCAGGTATCACCCCGCTGGCTGCGGGATCTGACTCCCTACTTTGCCAACCTCTCCATCGGTTTCATCCAGGCGCCGCAGGACTACCATGACGGCGACAGCTCCCTGTTCAAGCAGATGTGCTACGCCGAATACAAGGGGTTCTTCCACATCGGCATGGTCACCCGCAACGACCGCAACGCCATCATCGAGCACGGCACCATGACCATGGCCCGCGCCAGCGTGCTGCGCGAGGTTGGCGGCTGGGCAGAATGGTGCATCACCGAGGACGCCGAGCTGGGCCTGCGGATCTTCGAGGCGGGGTACGAGGGGGGGTACATCGAGCAGAGCTACGGTCGCGGAGTGATGCCCGACACCTTCATCGACTACAAGAAGCAGCGCTTCCGTTGGGCCTACGGCTCGATCCAGATCATGCGCCGCCACCTGCGTCCCCTGTTCGGCTGGGGGGACGACCGCCTGAGCCGCGGCCAGCGCTACCATTTTGTCGCCGGCTGGCTCCCTTGGCTGGCCGACGGTCTGAACCTGTTCTACACCTTCGGCGCCCTGCTCTGGTCGGCCCTGATCCTGATGGATCCGCAGCACACCGACCCGCCGCTGGCGGTGTTCACCATTCCGCCCCTGGCGCTGTTCTTCTTCAAGGTGCTGAAACTGATCTACCTTTACCGCACCCGGGTGGGCGCCAGTCGCGCCGAAACCCTCGGCGCGGCCCTGGCCGGGCTGGCCCTATCGCACACCATCGCCAAGGCGGTGGTCTCCGGCTTCTGGACCAAGGACAAGCCATTCTTCCGCACCCCCAAGTGCGAGAATCAGCCGCGCCTGGTACAGGCGCTGCTCAGCGCCGCCGAGGAGACCGTCCTGGCGGTGCTGCTGATCGGTGGTGCCTTCGGGGTGATCTGGCTGCAGGGGGCGGAGCTCCCCGGTGCCCGCCTGTGGGGGGCGGCCCTGCTGGTGCAGTCCCTCACCTACCTGGCCGCCCTGGCCATGGGGCTGATCAGCGCTTTCCCGGCTCGGAAAACCTCAGAGAGGGCAGGGCCTCTCTGAGTCGTATGGGCGCTATTCGGGCTGTTCGGATTCTTCGCTCGCGGCAAGGCCGAGAGTCGAGTGACATCGACCTGCGGATAGAATTCACGGATGGCATGAAGAACTACGACAAATTAACGCACTGAGTTTGGAGTGAGGCCCGTTTGTCAACCAGGCGGGCTTTCCTGTGTTTGTGTGTTCCATTGTTGACGATTCAGGGGTTGGCGTCCTAGAATGAATTCTTTCAATTTTTGGTGAGGCGAGCTTTGAAACAGAAAACCATCTACAGTTGTCAGCAGTGCGGTATGCAGAGCCCCAAGTGGCTCGGTAAATGCCCGGACTGCAACCAGTGGAATACCCTGGTGGAAGAGACCGTGACCGTCGCCAGGAAAGGTGGCCGGACGGTTCCCCTGCGCGCCGAGAGCGCGCCGGTTCGGCTGGCGGAAGTTTCAGCCTCCGACCAGGATCGCCTGCACTGCGGCATCGCCGAATTCGACCGGGTCCTCGGTGGCGGCGTGGTGCCCGGTTCCTTCACCCTGATCGGTGGTGATCCGGGGATCGGCAAGTCGACCCTGTTGCTGCAGGCTGCCGGCAGCTGGACCCGCTCCGGACCGGTTCTCTACGTGACTGCCGAAGAGTCGACCCGCCAGGTCAAGCTGCGTGCCGGCCGCCTAGATGTCGTGGCCGAGGACCTCTATCTCCTGGCCGAGACTTCCCTGGAAGTGGTTCTCGAACGGGTGCGGGAGCTGAAGCCGGCCCTCCTGATCGTCGATTCGATCCAGACGGTCTTTACCGCGGCGCTTGAGTCGGCAGCCGGGAGCGTCAGCCAGGTGCGTGAATGCGCCGGGCGGCTCATGCACCTGGCCAAGGGCGAGGGTGTTCCGACCTTTATCGTCGGCCATGTCACCAAGGACGGATCGATTGCCGGGCCGCGCATGCTTGAGCACATGGTGGACACGGTCCTCTACTTTGAAGGTGATGCCGGGCACCCCTACCGGATCCTCCGGGCGGTTAAAAACCGTTTCGGTTCGACCAATGAAATAGGCGTGTTCGAGATGAAGGATATCGGTCTGAACGAAGTGCCAAATCCGTCGGAACTTTTTCTCGCGGAACGTCCTGAGGATGCTGCAGGCAGTGTTGTCGTGCCGGCCATTGAGGGGACCCGGCCGATCCTGGTGGAAATCCAGGCGCTGGTTTCAGGGGCCGCCTACGGCAATCCGCAGCGCAAGGCGATGGGGATCGACTCCAACCGGATCTCCCTGTTGCTTGCAGTGCTGGAGAAGAAAGTCGGCTATGCCATGCTGGCTCAGGACATATTTGTCAATGTTGCCGGGGGAGTCCGCATTGTCGAACCAGCGGTTGATCTTGGCGTAGTTGTGGCCCTGGCCTCGAGTCACCTCAACCGCCCGATCGATGAGCGCACGGTGCTGTTCGGCGAGATCGGCCTGGCCGGTGAGGTGCGGGCTGTCTCGCACCCGGAACTGCGCGTTAAGGAGGCTGCCCGACTCGGTTTTAACCGCTGCTTGCTGCCCGCCGGCAATCTGAAAACCCTCGATAGACCGAAGGGTATCGAGTTGATTGGCGTACGCAGCGCTGCGGAGGCGTTGGAAAATTTGTTTAACTGACGTGGCGCGTAGCAAGTCGCGCGTGGCGAGAAGAGTCAAAGTCTTAATATACTTAGAGGTTTAAAAAGAGGTCTAAAATTTTTTCGCGCCACGCGCCACGCGCCACGCGCTTCTAAAGCGAGGAACGAGCGATGAACAAACTGACCCATTTCAATCAAGCGGGCAAGGCGATCATGGTTGATGTCGGCGGCAAGGAGAGTACCCGCAGGGTTGCCGTGGCGTGTGGCGAGGTGCTGATGCAACCGGCAACGCTCAGCCGGATTCTCGACAAGCGGATTGAAAAAGGCGACGTGCTTGATGTCGCCCGGTTGGCCGGCATCATGGCAGCCAAGAAGACCCCCGACCTGATCCCCCTCTGTCATCCCCTGATGATCAACAGCGTCGAGGTTGATTTCACCCACGATACGGACAAGTCACTGGTGAAAATCAAGGCAACGGTCAAGGTAAACGGCCAGACCGGGGTCGAAATGGAGGCACTGACGGCGGTTTCGGTCGCCGCCCTGACAATTTACGATATGTGCAAGGCCGTGGATAAAACCATGATGATCGGCCAGGTCCGCCTGGTGGAGAAACAGGGTGGTCGCAGTGGTCATTTCATCAACCCGGGGGAGTCGGCCTAGTGAACCAGCCACGGACATTCGTTATCCGGCGCGCCTTTGTCGTGCCGATGGGCCTGCTGATTGCCCTGACCGTTGCCCTGCTGGTTGTCTGTCTTCTGCAGGGCCAGCCGATCGCCAAGGCAATTGTCCTGGCCGGCCTGATCATGCCGCTGGCGATCCTCTTTGTCGAAAGTGCACGTCGTCGTCTGGTCATCGACGCGGAAGCAGTAACGGCTTATCGTCTCTTCCGGCAGCGCCGGATGGCTTTCGCCGATGTCACGGGCCTGGAGACGGTCCGGGTGCGCAACCGGGTTTTCTTGACCCTGGTCGCCGGAGACGATGATTTTCTGATCATCTCCAATTCATACGGGGATTTCCCGGCTTTGCTGAACTGTCTGATCGATTCGGTACCACAAGGAACGGTCGCGGATGAGACCGCACAACTGGCGAAACAGCCACCGCTCAGGCAGGCAGATGTCTTCACGGCGTGGTTCGCCGTTATTGCCCTGGCCTATGTCCTGCTGGCCCAGTTCTAGAGCGTGAGTGGAGCAGACGGGTATTTAGGTTGACTTGATGGTCAATTTCATTTAATTTGTGCCCGTTGTCGTTTGAGGAGTTTTCTTATGAAAAAAGCCAAGTTGGAGGAGTTCCGTCAATTGCTGCAGGGGCAGATGGACCAGTTGCTCCGTGAGGCAGACAAGACGGTCTCCGAGATGACAGATGAAAAGACCAATTTCCCCGACCCCACCGACCGGGCCTCGCTGGAGTCCGACCGCAATTTTGAATTGCGTATCCGTGATCGCGAACGCAAGCTGATTGTCAAGATCCGCGAAGCGCTCGACCGCATCGATTCCGGTGAGTTCGGTGAATGTGAAGATTGCGGCGACCAGATCGGCGAAGCGCGACTCAAAGCCCGTCCGGTTACGACCTTGTGCATTGAGTGCAAGACTGAACAGGAGCGTCAGGAAAAGATCGGCTGATTTGTTCCGGTCTTTGCCGGCAGGCAGGAGAGGGTCATGCCGGACGAACAATCTGATCTTCAAAGCCATAGCCAGACAACCGTGCCGCAACAATCCGGCACTGAGCTGGCGGTAAAATTTACTCGTTTATCTCTCAAGGCCGGTCTGGCAGTTTTTCTGCTCGCCGGCCTTTTGCTGTTCTTTCTCGGCCGATATAACTACCTGCTGACCCACGCCCTGATAGAAGTTTTCAGCATCATTCTTCTGACCTCCGTTTTCCTGATCGGCTGGAATACCAGGCGCCTGGTGCACAGCCAGTTTTTCGTGATCCTTGCGATCGGCTTCCTTTTGACCGGCATGGTCGACCTGCTGCACACCTTCTCTTATCAGGGGATGCAGATCCTCCCGGGAGCCGGGGCGGATAAGGCTGCACAATTATGGGTGATTGCGCGAACGATTGGAGCGAGTACCTTCTGCTGTGCAATTTTCACCCTGGGCCGGAAGGAAATATGTTCGGCAAAAATCTGGCTGCTGGCCTTCCTGATAGGGGCCGGCTCACTTGTAGCCCTGGTCTGGCCGTTGGACCTTTTCCCGCCCTGCTACATAGAGGGCGTGGGGCTGACACCCTTCAAAATCTACAGCGAATATGCAATCATCGGCCTGCTCCTGCTCGCTGCGATCTTTCTGTATGTCCAGGGCAAACACCTCAACCAACAGCTCATCTCCCTGCTGCTGGTCTCGATCGGCATGAGTATCGCTTCAGAACTGATGTTTTCCCTCTACACGGATGTCTACGGATTTTTTAACTTCCTTGGCCACTACTTCAAGCTGGGCAGTGTCGTTTTGGCTTATACGGCTCTTGTCGAAGGTTCTCTCCGTTCACCCTTTACGACTCTTTTCCGGGAGATAAGCCAGTCTTACGCCGAGTTGAACAAGGAATTGGGCAGGAGACGGGAAGCTGAAAAACAGCAGGAAATGGTCAACCGTGAGATATCGATCCTGTACCGGATGTCACGCACGATGCACAGTACGCTCAATCTGGACGAACTCTCGCACCTGACTCTGTCTGCGGCAACCAGTGTCGAAGCCGGTTGCTTTGAGAGGGCAACACTCTTTACCGTCAACCGCCGTACCGGGATGCTGCAGGGGATGTTGGGGGTGACCCAGAAGGTGGCATCTCTGGCTCTTTCGGATGGTGGTGACCAGCTGACATGGGAGAACTCAAGGCTTGATGAGGAGGTCCGCGAAGCTCAACGGAAAACAGTTTACAACCAGAAGGTTGTCAAACAGAGGTTGCCCCTCGATGGCCAGGATAATGCGTTGGCGAGGGCTTTTCTGCAAAAACAGGTGGTCCTGGTCCAGCATCCTGATAATGAACCGGCCGGAGGCCGGCAACTGTCTGATACTCTCGAACTCGGGCCTTATGCCTGCGCCCCTTTGATCGGCCGGGATCAGGTCATGGGTATCCTGCTGGTTGACAACCCTTTGACGCAGGGCGAGATAACCCCTCAGCGCAGACATTTTTTGGAGCTCTTTGCCAACCATGCCGGCTCGGCTCTCGACAATGCCAGCCTGGTCAAGCGTCTGGAAATGGCTCATGACAACCTGCAGGATGTGCAAGAACGGCTGATCCATGGTGAAAAGATGGCTGTCCTTGGTGAAATGGCCGCTCAGGTTGCCCATGAGCTGCGAAATCCCCTGGTTTCAATCGGGGGGTTTGCCCAGCGACTGAGTCGCCAGGACCTCCAGGATCCGAAGGCCAATGAATACGCCGGTATAATTGCCCGCGAAGTAAGGCGTATGGAGGAAATGCTAGGTAATATTCTCTCTTTCAGCAAGAGGCATTTGGTGTGCCTCGACAGTTGCAGCATTGCGGATGTGCTGCAGGAGGTCATCGACCTCGAATATGACCACTGCCAGAAGCAGTCGATTGCGATAATTACGGAAATGCAGGCGGGCATGCCGATCATTGTCGGTGATCATCGACAACTGCGACAGGTTTTTCTCAACCTGATGATCAACGCACGTCAGGTCATAGGCAGTCGTGGAGTTGTAACGATCAGGGCCAGGGCCAGCACTCTCCGAGGCGAACAGGCGGTGTCGGTCGAGATAGAAGACACCGGTGGTGGAATCCGTCCGGAAGTTATGCGCAACATGTTCAACCCGTTTTTCTCGACCTTCGCCAAGGGAACGGGGCTGGGCCTTTCCATCTCCCACCGGATCATTGCTCATCACCAGGGTGAAATTGAGGTAATCAATGCGGAAAAGGGGGCCAGGTTCATTGTCACACTGCCGGTGGTGCAACCAAGGACGGTTATTGCAGGTCGTACGGAACACGCCCCAACAGATTGATTCCTGCGTCCGGCCGTGCCTCAGGCCATGCCGAAAGCCCAGAGCAGTCCAATGGCGACAAACACGGCCGGGAGCAGGTTCCCCACCGGCAGACGTTTGATCCCCAGCAGGTCGATGGCAATGGCGACAATCAGCAACCCGCCGACAGCATTCATCTCAACTATGACCGGTTCTGTGAGAACGGTTTCAGCGAGTTTTGCCGCCAGGGTGATCCCGCCCTGGTAGAGAAGCAGGGGAATGACGGAGAAGATCACGCCGATGCCAAGCGTCGAGGTCAGCGCGATAGATGCCACGCCATCGAGGGCCGCCTTGGCATAGAGGATCGACGGCGGGCCTCCCAGTCCGTCCTGCAGGGCGCCCATGATCGCCATCGCCCCGACACAATAAAGCAGGCTCGCGGTTACAAAGCCTTCGGCAATCTTGCCCATGCCGGAGAACCGTTTCTGCAAGTGCAGGCCGAATTGTTCCAGCCGGTTTTCCAAGCCGAGCCCTTCGCCGATCAAGCCGCCAAAGATCAGGCTGCCAATCACAATCATGATCTGCCGACTCTGCAGTGCGAGTTGCAGACCGATCAGCAGAACCGCGAGCCCCAGCCCGACCATCAGGGTCTCACGCATTTTTGCCGACAGATATCGGCCAGCCCACTTACCGATCAGGCAGCCAGCGACAACGGCTGCTATGTTAACCAGCGTTCCCTGTAATATCATAGTCTTCCACGGTTGTTTTTGGTTGGGCGAAGGTGCCGCAACTTAGCATGGAAGCCCCGGGGGCTTCAAGGAGCATTGCGCGTTGCAAACAGGTCGGGAGCAGTCTCCACAAAATACCTGATATAATCAAGTAAAACCCACGCAATTTGCCGGGGAATTAGCATCGCAGTCGATGGAGGCCCACCATGCCCCGGACCGATCTGGTCTTGCTGCATCCGCCAAGTGTTTATGACTTCCGTAAGGAAGCCATTATGTATGGCCCGGTCAGTGACCTGATCCCGTCCTCTCCAGTCTTCGAGATGTATCCACTCGGTTTCCTGACTATGACAGACTACCTCGAGTCCAGAGGCCTGACGGTGCGCATTGTCAACCTGGCCTTGCGGATGATGAACGATCCCGGATTCGATGTCCCCAGGTTCCTGTCAAAACTCAAGCCCAAGGCTTTCGGTATCGACCTGCACTGGTTGCCGCATGCGCATGGTGCCCTCGAGATTGCGCGACTGGCCAAGGAGTGCCATCCGGAAATCCCGGTTATTTTGGGCGGTTTGTCAGCAAGCTATTATCACGATGAGCTGATCCGTTATCCCCAGGTAGATTTTATCCTGCGGGGGGATGCTGTAGAGCCGCACTTGTATGCCCTGCTGCTCTGCCTGCGAGGAGCTGGCCTCCTGGAGGACGTGCCGAACCTGGTGTGGAAAAAGCAGGGAAAGATTCAAGTCAACCCTTTCATATGCACCTCCCCGGATATGGATTATGTCGATTTGGCCCCAGAGCGTATGGTTCGCATGGTTCTGCGTCACCGCGACCTGCAAAGCGTCCTGCCGTTCAACGGCTGGTGGCAGAATCCGATTACTGCGGTTTTCACCGTCCGTGGCTGTGTGCACGAATGTGTCACCTGTGGGGGGTCTGGCCATGCCAGCGGGCTGTTGAACATGCGGAACAAGCCGGCGTTCAGGAGCCCGCTCAGCCTGGTCAAGAACATTTCGGATGTCTGCAGGATTTCGCGCGGGCCGATCTTCCTGGTCGGCGACCTGCTTCAGGCCGGAGATGATTATGTCCGCGAGACATTGCTACGCCTTGCTGAGGAGCGGCTCGCAAACGAGATCGTTTTCGAAGTCTTCGGTATGCCCGCCCCTGAGTATTTGCGGGCGATCGACAGGTCGGTGAAAAATTGGAGCCTCGAACTGTCACCTGAGAGTCATGACGAAGAGGTTCGACGCCGCCAGGATTCTCAGGTTTTTTACACCAATGACGAGATGGAGTCCGTGATCGCGGAAGCCCTGAAATTGGGTTGTCACCGCCTCGATGTGTTCTTCATGATCGGCTTGTCCGGACAGACCTGCGAATCTGTGATGAAAACAATCGGCTATTGTGAAAGGCTCTTTCGCAGTTATGACCGGCGGCTATCCTGTTTTATCTCGCCGATGGGCCCCTTTCTCGATCCCGGCAGCCATGGTTTCGAGCATCCGGAGAAGTACGGCTACCGGTTGTTTGCAAAAACCCTGGAAGAGCACCGCCGGTTGCTTCTTCAGCCGACCTGGGGACAGATAATGAACTATGAAACGGAGTGGATGAGTCGTGACGAGATGGTCGAAGTGACCTACGATGCGGCTGAGGCTCTGAACGCCATGAAGCTCCGCTACGGGCGAGTTGAACAGGCGCGCGGAGTTGGGGTCGCACAGAGGATCAAGCAGGCCAGGGCGTTGAAGGACCGGCTTGCCCTATCACAGGGGGATATGGATTCAGAAACACTGGATCGATTGCGCGGTGACATCCATGAGTACAGCGTTTCGACGGTCTGCGACAAGCAGGAGCTGTTCTGGCGTCGCCACATGATGAATTTCAAGTGGCTGGAGATCCTGCGCATCGGAGCTGCGAACCTGTTAAGGTCGGGCCGCACAAACCATTCAAACTGAACGGCAGGTTTCTTTAGGCGGTTCTTGATCAGTTTGCCCCTGTTCACCCTTTCTGCAATTGATCGGCCACAGCTTGGACTTCAGCACGAATCGGGTCTGGCAGCCCCCCTTGCCTCATCAGGCGCTCGACCTGCTCTGAGGCCTCCTTCTTCCACCCCTTGGCCAGGTATACCTGGGCGACGCGCAGCAGCCAGCGGGGGTTGTCGGTCTCCTGGCGCATGGCTCCCTTGAATGACTCAAGCGCCTTGTTCAGGTTCTGCCCGCGCCTTAGCCAGTATTCGGCCAGCATCGGGTGAACTCCGCCGCCACAGCCGCCCCCGGGCATCCGCATCAGCAGCGCTTCTGCTTCAGCGAAACGTTCTGCACGTTCCAGCAGTTGCGAGCAGAGCATGATCAGGCCGGGGTCGGCAACTCCTTCATCAATGGCTGTGAGTCCGGCGGCCAGGGCCGGCTCCAGTGCGCCACGCTGGGCATGCAGCTCCGCCAGCCTGGCCCAGCAATAACCGACAAAGCGTTCTTCGGCGATATTCTGTTTGAGCGATTTCTGCAGTTCGTCGCTGCGCCCTTCGGCAATCAGGATTTCGGTCAGTGTGTCGTAGGCCGGGAACAGGTCGGGTTCAGCGGCCAAAGCGGCCTGCAGGTCCTGGCGGGCTTTATGGTTCTGGCCGCTGCGCATCATCAAGGACCCCCGTTCGAAGAGGAACAAGGCATTGCGTTCCGCGGCGGGAACTTTTGCCAAAAGCTCCAAGGCCAGCTTTTCATCCCCTTCCTGAGCAGTCAACCAGGCCTGTCTGAATTCCGTTCCGGTCGCCAGGTAGCGCGCTGCGAGGTCCGGCGACAGGGTGGCCAGGAGCAGTTCCATGCGGGTTTCCTCGTCGAGGTCCGTGCCCACGCCGTCAGCCCTCGGCTCCGCCGCCGGTGTGCAGCTGTTGCAACCGGCATGCTGGGCCGGACTTGCATCGACGGCCTGCTCCTCAGAAGGGGGCTGACCACGGTCCAGGGCAGCCAGGGCCTGCTCGGCACGTTCGCGCAGTTGACTGGAGCGGGCCTGCTCGATGGCCAGCTGGTAATCTTCGCGGGCACGCAACAGGTTTCCTGATTGCTGTTCCCAGGACCCTTCCTCCATATTCATTGCTGCCAGGGCATCACCGGCCTGGTTCTCCCACCGGGTGATCTCGGCCGCAGTGGCATCATCGTACTCGTTCCGGTCAACCTGTCCCGCTATATTCAGAACTCCTACCCAGTCCTGCCGGGTATGGCATTGGCGCATCTCGTCAATCGGGTCTTTTTTGCCGAACAGCTTTTTCAGAAAACTCATATCTTCCTGCCTCTCGGTGATGTTGTCGGATGATTGAACAACTTCATGATCAAAGAGTCAACTTTAAATGCGGGGACTTGAAGTGCGGGGGCTGGGGGCTAGGGGCTGGGAAACCCCTTGACCACTCTTGCTCCTTGTGCCCAGATGGTGTATAAGCCATGTTCTGTGAAATAACCTTTCAGACAGGACAGGATCATGAGCGAAGATACCAAGAAAATCATTTACTCGATGGTCGGCGTCAACAAGAACTACAGCGGCAAGCCGGTCATCAAGGACATTTCCCTTTCCTACTTTTACGGTGCCAAAATCGGTGTGCTCGGTCTCAACGGTTCCGGCAAGTCGACCCTGCTGCGGATCATGGCCGGAGTCGATAAAGAGTTCAATGGCGAGACGATGCTCTCTGACGGCTACACCGTAGGCTATCTCGAACAGGAGCCTCTGGTCGACTGTGACAAGACGGTGCGCGAAGTGGTTGAAGAGGGTGTTCAGGAGACCGTTGACCTGCTCAAAGAGTTCGAGGCGATCAACGAAGCTTTTGCCGACCCCGATTGCGACATGGAAAAACTCTGTGAGCGCCAGGCTGTGGTCCAGGACAAGCTCGATGCACTGGATGCCTGGGAGCTGGATTCGCGGCTGGACCTGGCCATGGACGCCCTGCGCTGCCCACCGGCGGACACTCGCATAAAAATCCTTTCCGGGGGTGAAAAGCGCCGCGTTGCGCTCTGCCGCCTGCTGCTGCAGAAGCCCGATATCCTGTTGCTCGACGAGCCGACCAACCACCTCGACGCTGAAACCGTTGGCTGGCTGGAGCAGCACCTGCAGCGCTATGCAGGGACGATCATCGCCGTAACCCATGATCGCTATTTCCTCGACAACGTTGCCGGCTGGATCCTTGAGCTTGATCGAGGCCATGGCATTCCCTGGAAGGGCAACTACTCGAGTTGGCTGGAGCAGAAGCAGGAGCGTCTGCGCAAGGAAGACAAGGCGGAGAGCAATCGTCAGAAGACCCTGCAGCGCGAACTCGAGTGGATACGTATGAGCCCCAAGGCGCGCCATGCCAAGGGCCAGGCCCGCATCAGCTCTTACGAGAAGCTGCTCAATCAGGACGCGGCAGAGCGCGAGCGGGACATGGAAATTTACATCCCCCCCGGGCCCCGTCTCGGCAACACCGTCGTCGAAGCCCGCGACGTATCCAAAGCCTATGATGACAAGCTGCTTTACGAAAAGATGAACTTCATGCTCCCGCCAGGCGGGATTGTCGGTGTGATTGGCCCCAACGGTGCCGGTAAGACCACCCTGTTCCGCATGATCACCGGCCAGGAGCAAGCCGATTCGGGGACTTTCAAGATTGGCGAGACAGTCAAGCTGGCCTATGTCGACCAGGATCGCCCCCTCGATGGCAGCAAAACCATCTTCGAGGAAATCACCGGCGGCCAGGAGCAGATGCTGCTCGGCAAGCAGTTGGTCAACTCGCGCGGGTACGTGGCCCGGTTTAACTTCTCAGGCGGTGATCAGCAGAAGAAGGTCGGCGTGCTCTCCGGCGGTGAGCGTAACCGCGTGCACCTGGCCAAGATCATGCGCGAGGAATCGAATGTCCTGCTGCTCGACGAACCGACTAACGACCTCGACGTCAATACTCTGCGTGCCCTTGAAGAAGCCCTCGAGAATTTCGCCGGCTGCGCTGTGGTGATCAGCCATGACCGCTGGTTCCTTGATCGCATCGCGACCCACATCCTCGCCTTCGAAGGGAACTCCCAGGTGGTCTGGTATGAGGGGAATTACTCGGAATACGAGGAAGATCGCAAGCGCCGTCTCGGCAAGGACGCCGACCAGCCCCACCGGATTCGTTATCGTAATTTGACGAGGCAATAGCACTTAAGCGTTTACCTGGCACAATGCCCGGGCTTGCCAGCCCGGGCATAAATTGTTCACAACTTGCTGCGAATCGACGGTTCCTTTCTGGTATGGTTACTGGCCACGTCTGTTCTGATGGCCACTGCCGGACCCCATCCCCTTGCCGTGAGGACCGGGGCTGTCCGGCAACGTCAGCCCCTGTTGCCGGGCCCGCTCCTGCATCTTTTCGTGGTGTTGCTTGCGGAAGGCCTCGCGTTCCGGTTCGGTTTTCATCTCTCTCATCTGTTGTTGATGTTCATGGCGCTCCTGCTCGCTCATCATCTGCCAACCGTAGACGTCCTCATGTTGCTGAAGAGTGCTCCCCGGCCGAGTCTGCTCCTGAGCCCCAAACACGCCGGCGGCGCCAAGCAGGAGAACACCAGCCAAAATCAAATCTCGTGTCCATCGCATAATCTTCTCCTTGACCAACGAACCCTAGTGGCCCCCGGAACCTCCCGACTCGGTGCCCTGGTCATGATCGGCCAGAATCTGCTGTCTGACGCTGTCAGCTGCTTGTGCCATCCCTGCCGGGTCCGCATCCGATACCCCGAGGATGAGGTTCAGTGCTCTGACCGTGTCGGGGGTGATCGGGATTCGCTTGTCCGCGGCCGCACCCAGAAACGCTGCCGCCTGTTCCCGGCTCCATCCTTTTTGACCGCTCATCGCCTCCCAGTAGAGTGCCAGGTTCTGGGGAGGCGAGTGGATGCTGGCCTGGGGGTCGGCAGCCAATGCTGTGTGAGCTTCTGCCAGAGACCTGGTGAGGACATGGTCGGGTGCCCGTGCCGCATTCAGACGGCCCAGTTCGACTTCAGGGAGACCTTCCTGCGCCCAGACCGGTCGCCGCCCACGGTCTCTGGTTACGCTACTGTCACCTGCCTGACCCCCATGATTGCCTTTGCCCTTGCCTTTAACGTGAGAGCTGCCATGATCACCACTGTCATGGCCGGACCCGCCACGCTTGCCCTTGCTGGCGTGACTGCTGCCCTGGCCGCCGCTGTGAGAGCTGCCGCTGTGAGAGCTGCCGTCTTCCGAGGCGACGGCCAGAGGCGCGTCGCCGAGAAATAGGACCAGGGCCAGCGTTGTCAGGCAGAGAGACAAAAACCGATAAATCTGTTTGCGATTAACTGTCATCATCGTTCCACCCCTGTTGTGTTTTATCACTCCTGCATGGCCACCAATTCGTTGACCATCAAATTGGTGGCCAACGAATTTCCTGCCGCTATGGCATTATGATCTGCTCATCGCGGACCTCGTCGTGGATCAGTTCGATGATTTTCAGAGCATCGTCGGTTGCTGCTGCGAAGATGGCAGCAGCACCGGTTGGCAGTGTCCCGTTTATATACTCCAGGTAGCTCTTGAGATTGATCGTGTCCGCAGTCGGGACGGTGCCAACGTAATAGAAATAAGTGTAGTCTTCATCGTAGACGCTTCTATCGTAGGTGAGACCAGAGTAATCGATATAATCAGGAGTATCCGGCGTCCCGGTGAGGCCAAGGATTGCATTCTGGTAGAACACCAGGTCGAGGGTTATCTCACCTGATTTATCCGCAGCCGCTGCCAGCAGGCTCGCTGCCAGAGTCAATTTGTCAACCGGCAACACCGCCGTATACTTATCATCAAGCGTTCCGCCAATCAGGGCTTCGTACAAAGCCAGGTTCTCGAGCGGGGAATCAACGGTTGCGCCGTCGATCACAAGCCGCCCGGCAGTATCGACCGTGATGATCCCATCAGGGATTTCACCTTCCTCAGGGATGACGAGATCTAGTTTGTTCAGAACCTCTTCGAGGGCTTTGTCCGACACCTTGTTCGGTGACCGGCTACTACTTAAACGGCCGAATTCGACTTCCTGAAGATAGGTCTCATAATTCACCGGTACCTCGCCATCTTCTGTCAACTGAAGGACGTTGGTATAAACCGGGTTGCCATTCTCATCGAGAACCGGGTTGCCATTCTCATCGAGAACCGGTATGACCGCCTCCGTCAAGATGGGCTGGACATTGCCGTTAATGTCAAGTTCTGGTTCGCCGGTTGCCGGATCACGCACGACCACCCAGAGATCGCCATAGTCGTCACCCTTTTTGGTGCCCGAACCGGCAGGGGGGCCGCCACCCTGTGCATGGGGGTTCGCATCGCGGTTGCCCTTGGCCCACTCGGGGGCATCCGAGTCATCATCGCCCTCCTCCGCCAGCACCGCGTCCTTCATTCCTTTGGCGCCACTTCTGGATCCGGCGGTCTGATCGCCTTTGCCGCCCTTACCACCTTGTCCTCCACCCATCATTTTCCCGCTGCCCTGTTGTGCGGCAGGACCTGCAGCCATCGCCTCGTCAACCATCAGCGTGCTGCTGGTGAAAGGTGTCATAAATAACAACAAGAGAACAATTCCGACGGCTATCCCCAATGCTTTAAAGAGGTTCTTTGTCGCGGTCGCGCCTGAAAATTGTGACTTCACCATGCCTCTCATAGCTGCCTCCTTTTCCGCCCAGATAACAGGGCTTTTTCCTACACAATCCTGCTTATACTCCGGAGAAAATATGTATTAATATTTTCTCACTCTGAAGTTAAGGTGCAATGATCCAAGCGGGTATATTTTAGGACCCAAAGGTATTGATACTTTCGTTCCCTGGCAGGCGGTTATGGGACGAGAAGAGGGTTTTGCAGAGAGGTTCTCAGAACCTGGACAGGATGCCCAGTCTGACCAAGTCCTGGCTGTGTTCGAAATTCAGCTGGTCGCTATTGGTGTGTGCCGTAACCAGGTCGTAATCTTCATAGTCCGTGTGGGTATATTCAAGGCGGGCAGAAACCCTGCTGGTAATCGGGGTTTCGAAACCGATGCCGAAACGGACTCCGTCGAGAGAATCGTCGCGGTAAATATCGTTGGCCCGGTTGCCTCCCTTGGCATATCGGGTGATGACCTTTGAGCTGATGATGCCGGCTCTCAAATAGCCCAGCGTACCCTTGCGAAACTGATAGCCGAGCCTGGCGCTGGCGCCATACCCCTCCTTGATCTCAACGGAAAAATTCCTGCCGCCACCCGATGTTTTGCGCTCACGGAACCATTCCATGCCATTCACTTCCGCTTCAAGCTCGGCCCCAACGTAGATGCGGTTAAACATTGTACCGTAGCCGACAAACAGGCCTGAATTGACGCCCTGATCGGCAAAGTCGCTAGTATATGGAAAGGGGCCTGTTTCACTCCCTCCACCGTCACTATGCGATCCCTCAACCTCTGTAGCGAGCGTTCCGAAACCGAGCTGTACTCCGGCGTAGGGTCCAGTCAAATCTTCGCTGATCGGGGCTGATGCAGGCTCTTCCACGGCATCGAAGCGCCATCCCAGACCAAAGCTGAAGAAGTGAGCTTCCGGTTCAAATTTCTCGTCAAAGGCGGCAGAGTCGACGGCATACGACTCATAGTCGGTATAGGTTGTCTCCATGCGCCAGAACCACTGCGGGGAAAGCGGGATGTCCAGACCCACACCGATCCGCAAGCCGGTCAATGTCTGGGTCTCTGAGTAGTTTTCCTCAAGGGCCTCGTTTATCACGTAAGAGGTGTCAAAGCGGGTATTTATAAAACCGACGCGGGTGTAAAGGATCGAGCCGTCTAGCATCGTGTAGCCGATTCGCGCACTGGCGCCCAGACCTTCGTTCTGTTTGACGGAAAACCTCCTGCTCTCGGTCTTGTTTTTTTTGTGCGTCCATTCCAAGGAGCTGTCCTCTGCTTCCAGCTCCAGACCGAATACCCAGCGATCATGAGTGATGCTGTAACCGCTGAAGATGCCGCCGGCACTTCCGTCGGCGCCGAAGTCCGCCTTGCTCGAGCCGCCATGCAGGCGCTCCTCGCTGGCTTTCGTCGCCATGGCACCGTAGGAGAACAAGCCGCCCAGGTAAAATCCTCGTGGCGGTTCAGCGCCCTTGTACAAACCCGTCAGAGCCTTGGTAAAGCCCTCCAGGGGGTCATCCTTGACCGGGTAGAGTCGACTGCCGAGGCTGACCATGAACTGGTGGCGGTAATAATCGTTGCTGTCGGGACTGTCGCCGTCGACGTTCGAATTACGATGGCTGAAACTGTAGTCGGCGCCGAGAAAAAGATTTTTGCTCAGATCGTACTGCAGGCCGAACCCCGCCTCGATATTCCTGTCTTCCCGTGAGATCTCCTGGTAATCATCCTCGGAGAGCTGCAGGTGACTGTGAAAGCTCGTATTGCGGCTCAGGTTGTAGCCTACATCGAGAGCGTAGCGGGTCTCGAGGTAGCCTGAGCTGCCGATTATGGTGGTTTCCTCGATGGAGCGCTCGATAACACCACTGATTTTGGCTACCGGGCTCGGCAGCCAGGTGACTTGGGCGCCGAAATCCGGTTTACTGACGGTTGAAAAGCGGTCGTCTGCATATTCCTGGTGCAGTGCCCCTGCGTAGAGTTCCGCTGAGAGGGCAGGTTTCATGACATATTTAAGGCCGGCCGCCAGTTCGTAACCGTCCGAATCGCGACGGTAGCCGTTGTCATCTCTTTTGTTGTCGTATTGTCGATCGTCGTAAATATACTGCGCAAAAATCTGAACATCTTCCGACCAGCCGTAGCCGACCCGGGCCCCGGCGCCCAGCAGTTCACGGTCACGGTCATCGTTGTTGATAGTCAACCCTGTGGTGGTGTCAACATCGTCAAAGTCCAGCGCTTCGTACGTGCCGCCAAAGCGAAACGTCAGTTTGTTGATTTTAATCTCACTGCCAAGATGAGCGGCCTGGGAATGGAAGATCGTCGGTTCAATGCCGTTTTGATCCTCGGGAGACCCGCGCTCCTCGTGCTCACGACTGTAGCTGATGCCGCCAAACAGGTTAAGGGCCTCTGAGACGTCATAACGACCATTTGCCGATCCCCAGTAGTCCTCGAAATCCTCGTCTGTGTATTTATCGTATCTGGCGATGTCTGCCCCAAGGTTGAGACCGAAGTCGTGTTTTGACCAATTTGATTTGAGCTCGAGGGACGGGAACAGGTGAAGGATGCGATCCGATTTTGTTTCAGTGCGAGTTGCGTAAATGTTGTCATCGTACATTCCGGAGACAGTCAACTCCGGTAGCAGACGAAACGAGCCCATTTCGATACCGGAAAAAGATTTGGTCTCTGTGGCTGCGATTTGTTCTACAGATTCCGGTTGCTCGGTAAGAGCCTCCTGAGACCATGTCGGCAAGACCGTTACAGACAGGAGAAAACACAGCAATGAGACGTGAGATAAAAACGATCTGATCATGGGCACCTCCTGCAAGTGAAGCAATCGGATGTCTTTTTATCTATGCAAGTGCTGTGAAGCCAGCGAACTGTCGATACCTTGGAAAGGACGCAATGGCGTCTGGTATTCAAGGCCCTGGCGATTCACTGTCCCAAGCTAAGCAGGCCAGCTGGGTCCGGTTCTTGACCTTGAGCATCTTGAAAATCTTGCTGACATGAGCCTTGATCGTCACTTCGCTGAGGCACAGCTGATCGGCGATCTCGCTATTTTTGTACCCCAAGGAGATGAACTCGACAATTTTCATGTCTTGGGCACTCAAGCCTTTGACGCCGTCTCCCTCAGACAGTTTCTTGCCCTTGTTGATCAGTATTTTAAGATATTTCTGATCGATCCAGACATCGCCATCATAAATCACTTTCAGGGCCTTGCTGAAGTTCGTCAGATCAGTATCCTGAGGGATAATGCCGCTGATGTGATAGCACAAAAGAAGACATGCCAGGTCGGTCTCTTTGAGCCCCGTGTCGACGAGAACGAACTTGGCCTCGGGATGTGTATTGATCAAGTCACTAATGTCTCTCTTGGCATCGAAGAGGACGATATCTGCTGTAAAGGCCGTAGTGTTTTCATGAACATCGTTGAAAATGAAACCGGCACAGGTTTCACTGGCGAGTTTTTTGACGCCTTCGCAAAAGAGATGGTTACTTAGGGCCAGCTGAATGTTAATAGTCACGCTAGTCACCGTAAAGTAGTCGAAGGTGGATATTTAAATATGAGGTATTTTTAACTTTTACCACTTAATGAGTATAGGTCAAGGCTGATAAGTGGCAATTGATACAAAATAACAATGCGAACCGACAAGACCATTGATGATTTAGTATCGTACTTTCTACGTGCATCTGTAACCTTTTGTCCAATTGTGTTGCCTCAGAAGTATGTGACAATGAAAGAGGTCAGAGGTTTGTCGATGTTCAAGATTGTTGCTGGGTTGGGGATGGCTGAGTCGCTCCGGCTGCAGTGGCGCAATTTTCACGCCGAGAAGGGCGGGCGGCGTATAAGGAGAATTGTCATGAAAAGAATACGCAAAATCGTCAAAGTGCTCATGGTTGGCCTTGCCAGCTTGATTCTGGTTGTTTGGGCCATCCCTGTAGAGGCCGTCAACGGGAATCATGAAGGGCCATCAACGATTTATTTAGCCAAGGCTGGCGGGGGTGACGGTAGCGGTGGTGGCTCCGGTAGCGGTGGTGGCAACGCTGATGCGGGTGGGCCGGGCGAGCATGGCAGTCCTGCAGAAACCGGCGGCTTCGGCAAGGGTTCCGTAGAAATGGAACGCACCCGGACAATGGAACAGGAGCGCAGCCGGGACCGTGACCGGGATCAGCTGAAAGATCAGGACAAAGACCAGTTGAAAGATCAGGACAAAGACCAGCTGAAAGATCAGGACAAAGACCAGCTGAAAGATCAGGACAAAGACCAGCTGAAAGATCAGGACAAAGACCGCAGTTAAATCTGGTCTCTTGCAGCTATACTTATTCGGGATGAAAACTTCGGCGAGGTTCTCATCCCTTTTTCTTGAGATCTGTCCGCTTTGACTTGTGTCTCCGTAGTTTCATAC
>CAVQRZ010000031.1:0-67525 GCA_963715335.1 uncultured delta proteobacterium | reverse complement strand
CCGGATGTCAGTGACTTCAAGATTCTGCTGTGATGGGGATCCGGCCCTGTGTCAAAGGGCCTGACCTTGCCGTGTGATTTACCTGGGAAAAGCCAAAACAACCTCTATCGACGCAAGTCTCCACAGCAGGAGAGGCTCTCAAGAGCCTCGGCTCCTGCGGGGGAAGCGTAGGCTCCTGATCGTCTAGAACCATCCGGATTGAGGTCGCCACTGCACCAACCGGCACCGCAATGCAAAGCAGACATCGTCCTGTCACACACCCCGACTGACACTCCCCGTCATTTGACGAACGCCAAATAGCTTTATCACGCGATATCGCACCGGGCATGGCCCGGCACCGGCACGGTCGGGCACCCTTGATCAGTTATTTTTTCACATAATTCAAGAACTTATATATATGACCATATATATTGGCATAGATTGTGAATTTAGAATATTCAAAGACCTAATTTATATTTGGGTTCCCAGGGCTGCTAGCATCGAGGCAGACGCAAACAGGAACTCAAAAAAACCAACATACGGAGGTATCCCAAGCATGAAAAAGCTCGTCAAACCAGTACTCTTCCTTACCCTTGCAGCCTTCATCGCCACTTCGGCCATGGCTGCCGAAGGTGGCAACCCGCGCAAAGGCAAGCACCTGTTCAAGAAGTCCTGCAAATCCTGCCATTCCGCTGGCGGCGCCGGTGGTGAAGTCACACCGATGACCAAGACCCAGGCCCAGTGGGACCGCGTTTTTGACAATAACAAGCATGACCAGGAAGCCTGGAAGGGCCTTTCAGAACAGGACCTGAAGGACGTCCAGCAGTTTCTCTTCGATCATGCTGCCGATTCACCCCAACCGCAGACCTGCGGCTAGGATCTTTTCGGCGGGACCAGGTCAACCGGAACGAACGGCCCGACATCAAGCCGTTCATATTTGAACATGCAGCAGATTCGCCGCAACCGGCGACCTGCGGTCAATGAAGCTTCACCACTTTTATTCTTTGGAGGCAAAACGATGAAGAAATTCCTTCTCCTGGTCATGGCAGTACTCGTGGCCTTCCCCATGGCTGCTTTCGCGGCAAGTTCCGAGGAAGCAATGATGTCGGAGCTGCAGAAGCAGATCGCCGATTTGAGCAAAGAGCTCGAAGATCTTTCCGACCGCCTCGACGGCGCCGAGCGTCACTCGACCCTCGACCGCATCGAGTTCAGCGGCGACCTGCGCAGCAAGGCGCACAGCATTCACTACCAGGATGTGACCTTCAACCCGGGGATCAATGTCGATATGACGATTTCTTCGACAAGGTTACGGCGATGGATGCCTATGGGCAGTTAGCAACTTTGACCCAGAATTCAGCGTGATTCGGCTTTGGCCCCAATCGGCCGATATTTGATGGCAGCATCCCTGCCACCGCGGAATTGCTGACATCAACGACCAACACCGCGCTCGACAGCATGTTCTATGAACTGGCAACCTACTGATCAAGGCATATGACTAATTTGTTACAGCGTTTGCCATGGGTATGTCTCCAGGAGTACAGCTCTTCCCCTGGCCGTAAACCCGACACCTACGACATCAACAACGACATCATGTACAGCACCCGCCTGCGCCTGAACATGAATGCCAAGGTCTGGGACAACGTCAAGTTCGCCGGCCGCCTGGTCATGTTCAAGAACTGGGGCGATTCCACCGGCTCCAAGGTGTTCGACTCCTGGAACAGCTTCACCATGGACGCCACCGACAGCGGCAACACCACCGGCGACTGGCTGCGCGTCGACCGGGCCTACTTCGACTGGAGCAACATCGCCGACTCCGGCTTCTACGTCTCGGTCGGCCGTCGCCCGTCGACCTACGGTCCGCCGACCCATTTCCGCGAGAACGAACTGCGCGGCGGCACCCCGACCGGCAACGTCATGAACCTCAACTTCGACGGCATCACCATCGGTCGCAGCCTTGAAGACTGGACCGGCATTGAAGGCATGATCGCCCGCTTCTGCTACGGCCAGGGGTTCGAATCGGAGTGGGGCAACGGTGAGCTGTTCAACGAACTTGACAAGATCAAGGACACCCACTTCGCCGGTTTCAACTTCGACCTCTACAACGACGGCACCAACTTCCTGCAGACCACCATCTTCACCGCGCAGGACCTTAATGACGGCTTCAAGGGGACGATCGCTTTCCCGAACCAGTATGCGGCGCTCTTCGCCCCGACCCTGAACAAGGACATCCAGAAGTTCCCCAACTTCAACTTCGTCACCCGCGTCCAGCCCAGCACCGAAATCGGTGATATCAACCTCGGCGGCATCGTCTTCTCCCGCGAAGAGGCGAACGGCATCAACTGGTTCACCTCCGCCGGCTGGACCCAGCTCAAGCCCAACGGCGAGGCCGGCATGTTCGGCGGCATGGGCACCGACGCTGTCTTCCAGGCCCAGTTGAGCGCGGACGGTACGGAAGTCATAATGGTCCCGGTCACCGCGACCGACAGCAAGGATCGCAACGGCTACGGCTTCTACGCCGGCGTCCAGGTCCCTGCACCGAAGGGCAAGGTCGGCTTGGAGTACAACTACGGCTCCAAGTACTGGACCCCCTTCACCCAGAACCAGGATGACGTCATCGGCAGCAAGCTGGCGACCCGCGGCCATGTCGGTGAAGCTTATTACATCATCGATATCAACCCGCGCATGTCGATCAAGCTCAGCGGCATCTACTACGACTTCGAGTACACCGGCAGCGGTTCGCCGGTTGGCAAGCCGCAGAAGATCGACGATGTCAAGGACGGCACCGCTTATTCGCTACTGCCCGCCATCGACACGGCATACGATCTGAACGCCACCGTGACAGTACAGTTCTAAGTTCACTGCTACTCTCGGGGGAGAGGTTCGCCTCTCCCCCCTATTTGCGCACATTAATCTATATATCAATATATTATGCTGAGTTGCGCACGGTCCGATTCCTGATAAACATTGAAGTAGTCTTGGAAAACACTAACCTTAAACCCGTTCAAGGAGAGTTCCCGATGAAACGTTTTGTGCAGGCAGGAGCCGTTTGCGGCCTCCTGCTCTTCACCCTGGCAGCAGTTATGCCCGGCACTGTTCTGGCCGCGGAGAATGACCACTCCTACTTTCTCCAGGGCCCCATGGAGACAGGCCCGGAAGTAACCGCCCAATGCCTGAAGTGCCATGAGAAACATGCCGAAGATTTCATGAAGACCACCCACTGGACCTGGGCCCAGGACCAGCTGGTCGGCGACAAGAACGTCGTCCGCGGCAAGAAGAACGCCATCAACAACTTCTGCACGTCGATCGCCGGCAACTGGCCGCGCTGTACCAGCTGCCACGCCGGTTATGGCTGGGAAGACGATAGCTTCGATTTTGCCAACCCCGGTAACGTCGACTGCCTGGTCTGCCATGACACCACCGGCACCTACGTCAAGGAAGCAACCGGTGCGGGCAACCCCGCCAAACGCGTCGACCTGGTCTACGTCGCCCAGAGCGTCGGCAAGCCGAGCCGCTTCAATTGCGGCACCTGCCACTTCTACGGCGGCGGCGGCGACGCCGTCAAGCACGGCGACCTTGATTCCTCGATGGAATACCCGAATCGCAGCGTCGATGTACATATGGACGCCGATGGCAACGATTTCGCTTGCCAGGAGTGCCATACCACCGAAGGTCATGCGATCCCGGGCAACTCGCTGGGCGTGTCGCCGGGCGGCACCAAGCACTTCTCCTGCGCCAAGTGCCACGAGCAGGCGCCCCACGCGCAGAGTCGCCTGAACAAGCATGCCGAAGCCATCTCCTGCCAGACCTGTCATATCCCCTTCTACGCCAAGGAAGTCCCGACCAAGCTGTCCTGGGACTGGTCGACCGCGGGTCAGGAGATCGAGGACTCGGTTGATGAGAATGGCAAGCACGCCTACAACAAGAAGAAAGGGCACTTCACCTGGGGCAAGATGGTGGTGCCGAAATACCTCTGGTACAATGGCAGTGCCAGCGCCTACAACCGCGGCGACAAGATGGATCCGGACAAAGTTACCATGATGACCTACCCGAACGGCGATATCAAAGACGCAAAAGCCAAGATCCATCCGTTCAAGCTGCATTCGGGCAAGCAGATCTACGATGCCAAGAACAAGTACTTTATCACCGCCAAGGTCTTCGGTGACGGCGGCTACTGGGTTGATTATGACTGGGACAAAGCTGCCCGCCTCGGCATGGAAGCCAGCGGTCTGCCCTACAGCGGCAAATATGGTTTTGCCCCAACCGAAATGTACTGGAGCATCAACCACATGGTTTCGCCGAAGGAAGACGCACTGGGCTGTCTCGACTGCCACGGCGACAATGGTCGCATGGATTGGCAAGCCCTCGGCTACAAGGGTGACCCGATGGACAACCCGAAATTCGCACGCTCCAAATAAGTCTGCTGGATTTATCTGTTCCCGGGGCCGACTTTTGTCGGCCCCGGATTGTTCATAACCCCCGCACGCAATGCGGGGGTTGTTTTTTTGCCTGGCATATGGAGTGTCTATGAAGCTTTGGCAACAGATGGTGCATCTGTTGCCATTTGCCGTTGTTCTTTGGAATTCAAAGATAAAAACAAAACCCGGGGGTTGCGCCCCCCGACTGCGCCTTACTCTTTTGCTGGCCCAAAAGAGTAAGCAGAAAAAGGCCTGCGCTGCGCTGGGCATGTCTGGCTCGGAATGGCGGCGACCTCAATCCGGATGGTTCTAAACGATCAGGAACCTACGCTTCCCCCGCAGGAGCCGAGGCTCTTGAGAGCCTCTCCTGCAGTGGAGACTTGCGTCGGTAGGGGTTGTTTTGGCTTTTCCCTGGTAAATCACACGGCAAGGTCAGGCCCTTTGACACAGGGCCGGATCCCCATCACAGCCACTCCTCGAAGTCACAGAAACCCGGCAGAGGAGATGCCCTCCGCAAGGAGAAGGCACTTTTGCATACTTTTGTTGCCGGACAAAAGTATGGCGTCGGGCGGGACGCGACCCGCCGGTTTTGCTTTTACGCATTTCAAGAAAATGAAAAGGTCAACAGATTAACTATCTGTATTGGCCAGAGCCAATGTAAATCTGTTGATTTTTCCCCGAATGTGTCTATGATGATTTAAACAACTATTTCGAAGGAGTCGATCACATGTTCGGACTGGGCACAACAGAACTGATTATCATACTGGTACTCGTAATGATTATCTTCGGTGCCGGCAAACTGCCCCAGGTCGGGGGCGCATTGGGTAAGAGCCTTCGGAACTTCAAGGATGGCGTCAAGGAAGGCGAAGAGGGTATCAACGGCAAAGATCCTGACAAGATCGACGACGACGGCAAAAACAAGTAGCCCTCAGGCAAAAGAAATTTACCTGGAACAATCAAGCACCTCTGCATAGAGGTGCTTTTTTCATCTGAGCTTCCCGAAGTTGTTATCACCTCACCTTATTGTCACTCTTCTTGCGATAAAGGAAACGCTCATCGATCTTATCGCAACGGAAACTTCCCTGTCCGCTGCACAAGGACTTTTACCGTGCTTGCCTTGTCATGGGAGCCCGTGATACTTTTTTTATTTGCTCATTGGATGAAATCAAGCCGTGGAGGTTTACCCAAAAATGAAAATCACCCGTGCCGAAGTCGAGCATGTCAGTCGCCTTGCCCGCCTGGCACTGAGCGAAGCAGAGCTCGACTCATTGACCGGCGAAATGGATGCAATTCTCGACTACGTGGAGCAACTCAACGCCCTCGATACGGCAGGGATTGTTCCAACCGCCCATGCCGTACCGATGGAGAATGCCTTCCGCCCGGACGAGGTCAGGCCCGGTCTCACGACCGAACAGGCTCTGAGCAACGCTCCGGATGCCACGGACAATGCTTTCCGGGTCCGTCGGGTTATCGAATAGTTCCCAATATCATACGGATAATATCATCATGACGATCTATGACCTGACTCTGGCAGGATTACGTACCGGACTCGACCAGCGGGAATTTTCCGCGGTTGAGCTAACCGACGCTTACCTGGAGAGAATCACCGCGACCAACCCCAACCTCAACACGTTCATTACCGTCTGCAACGAAACCGCACTTGCCGAAGCCGCTGCGGCCGACAAGCTGATCGCCTCCGGCCAGACGAGCCCTTTGACGGGGCTGCCGATTGCCGCGAAAGACATCTTCAATACGGCCGGGTTGCACACGACCTGCGGTTCACGCATCCTGAAGAGCTACGTTTCCCCTTATGACGCGACAGCCATAGCCCGGATCAAGGCACAGCACGCCGTGATCATCGGCAAGCTCAACATGGACGAATTCGCCATGGGCAGCTCCAATGAAAACAGTGCGTTCGGACCCGTTCGCAACCCATGGAACACGGACTGTGTGCCGGGAGGGTCGTCGGGCGGCAGCGCTGCCAGTGTTGCAGCCCACCAGGCGGCTGCGGCGCTGGGCACCGACACCGGCGGCTCAATCCGCCAACCGGCGTCCCATTGCAGCGTGGTCGGCCTGAAACCGACCTACGGACGCGTCTCTCGCTACGGAGTGGTCGCCTACGCTTCGTCGCTTGACCAGGTCGGTGCAGTCACCCGCGATGTGCGTGACTGCGCCCTGCTGCTGCAGGCGATCGCCGGTTACGATCCGTCGGACTCGACCTCGGTCGACACTCCGGTACCCGATTACCGGGCCAGCCTTGACGGCAAGCTGAGCGGAGTCAGGCTCGGCCTGCCGAAAGAATATTTCATCGACGGCCTCGATGCCGATGTTCGCAAGGCCGTTGAACAAGCCGTTGCGACATATCGTGAGCTCGGTGCCGAGATCATCGAGGTGTCCCTGCCGCACACCACCTACGCCGTCGCATGCTACTACCTGATCGCCACTGCGGAAGCCTCCAGCAATTTGGCCCGCTACGACGGCGTACGTTTCGGGCTGCGCGCCGAGAATGCTGAGAACCTGATCGACATGTACATGCAGAGCCGGGCGGCCGGTTTCGGTGCCGAAGTCAAGCGTCGCATCATGCTCGGCACTTATGCCCTCTCTTCCGGTTACTACGACGCCTACTATCTCAAGGCACAGAAGGTCAGGACCCTGATCCGCCAGGATTTCCTGAAGGCTTTTGAACAGGCCGATGTCCTGCTGACACCGGTGGCACCAACTCCGGCCTTTGCTATCGGCGAGAAAGTCAACGACCCGCTGCAGATGTACCTGTCCGACATTTACACCATTCCGGTTAACCTGGCAGGAACCTGCGCCATGAGCTTGCCCTGCGGCTTCTCGGCAACCGGCTTGCCGATCGGCATGCAGCTGATTGGCAAGCCATTCGATGAAGCAACCATTCTGCAAGCCGCGCATGCGTTCGAGCAGGCAACGGCATGGCATAAGAAGAAAGCGGACATTTAGCACACTGGATTCTGAATTCTGGATTCTGAATACTGAACAAGAGGTCCTACATGAATTACGAAACCGTCATCGGCCTGGAAGTTCACGTCCAGCTGACGACCAAAACCAAGATCTTTTGCGGTTGTTCGACCGCGTTTGGCCAGGCACCCAACTCGCAGACCTGCCCGGTCTGTCTCGGTCTGCCCGGCGCCTTGCCGGTTCTGAACGAAAAAGCCGTAGAGCTTGCCATCAGGACAGGTCTGGCGACAAACTGCCAGATCGCGCCACGTTCGATCTTTGCCCGTAAGAACTATTTCTACCCTGACCTGCCAAAGGGCTACCAGATTTCCCAGTTCGAATTACCGGTCTGCGAACACGGCTGGCTGGACATCACTCTTGAAAATGGTGAAGACAAACGAATCGGCATCACCCGTGCTCATATGGAAGAAGATGCCGGCAAGCTGGTCCACGGTGAAACACCGGATACCGCGGGGGTCTCCATGGTCGACCTGAACCGTGCCTGCACTCCGCTGCTGGAAATTGTTTCGGAACCGGATATGCGCTCGGCGGACGAGGCCATCGCCTACCTGAAGAAGTTGCACCAGATCGTCGTTTACCTCGGCGTCTGCGACGGCAACCTCGAGGAAGGCAGCTTCCGCTGTGACGCCAATGTCTCGGTCCGCCCGTTCGGCCAGCAGGAGTTCGGCACCCGTGCTGAACTGAAGAACATCAACTCGTTCCGCTTCATCAAGCAGGCGATCGAATATGAAGTGGAACGCCAGATCGATCTGATTGAAAGTGGCGACAAGGTGATTCAGGAAACCCGGCTTTTTGACAGCAACACCGGCACGACCCGTTCCATGCGCGGCAAGGAAGAGGCCCACGACTACCGCTACTTCCCGGACCCGGACCTGGTGCCGCTGGTCATCAGCAAGGAATGGATTGCGGAGGTGCGCGCGACCCTCCCCGAGTTGCCGGACGCCAAGCGGGCCCGCTTTGTCAACGAACTCGGCCTGCCTGCCTACGATGCCGAAGTACTGGCCTCTGATCGGCAGATGGCAGATTATTTTGACGCCTGCGTACAGGCCTCGGGAGATGCCAAGACCTGCGCCAACTGGGTTATGGGCGAGATCCTGCGCAAGCTCAAAGAGACCGGGGCCGCTATCAGCAACGTACCGGTTACGCCGGCAATGCTGGCCGGGTTGCTCGACAGGATTACCGACAAAACCATCTCAGGGAAAATCGCCAAGATGGTCTTTGACAAGATGTGGCAGAACGGTCAGACCGCAGACCAGATTATCGCGGCAGAAGGGCTGAGGCAGGTGACTGATACGGGGGCCATCGAAAGCCTGGTTGACGAAGTCATTGCCGCCCACCCCGACCAGGTTGCCGAGTACCTCGGCGGCAAGGACAAGCTGATCGGATTTTTCGTCGGCAAGGTCATGCAGGCCAGCCAGGGCAAGGCCAGCCCCGGGATGGTGAATCAGCTGCTGAAGAAGAAGCTGGGGGGATAGGAATAAATCCGAGAATTCAGAATCCAGTATCCAGAATAAAGTAATTATGATTATCTAAAGGTTTGCTTTCCTACTGGATACTGAATACTGGCTACTGGATTCTCCAACATACAGGAACCTACCATGAGCAATTGCACTTTCGCACCAGGGGCCAATGGCATCCGCCCAATCAAGTACAGCAACGGCGTCATGAGCCTGATCGACCAGCGGCTTTTGCCCACCCAGGAAGTCTGGCTGGAATATACCGACTGCCAGGCGGTTGCCGAAGCGATCCGCAGCATGGTGGTCCGCGGCGCACCTGCCATCGGTGTGACTGCCGCATATGGTGCGTACTTCGGTGCCCGCGCCATAAAGGCCGACAACTACACCGATTTTGTCAGCGAATTCAAAAAAGTCTGCGATCTATTGGCCGGGACCCGGCCAACCGCCGTCAACCTCTGTTGGGCACTGGAGCGCATGCAAAGCCTGATCCGCGCCAATCCCGACCAGCCGGTTGAGAACCTGAAGATCGGGCTTGAATATGAGGCCATGGCAATCAACGATGAAGATATCCGTATCAACATGAGCATGGGCAGACACGGCGCGGAGCTTTTGCCGGATGAGGTCCGCGTCCTCACCCACTGCAATGCCGGGGCCCTGGCCACCGCTGGCTATGGTACCGCCCTCGGCGTCATCCGCGCCGCCGTAGCAGCAGGGAAACAGGTCACGGTCCTGGCCGATGAGACCAGACCGTTTCTGCAAGGTTCCAGGCTGACCGCCTGGGAATTGCAGCGGGACCAGATCCCGACCATCCTGATCTGTGACAACATGGCCGGTTACCTGATGTCAAAGGGGGCCATTGATGCCGTAATCGTTGGCGCTGACCGCGTCGCTGCCAACGGCGATGTTGCCAACAAGATCGGCACCTACACGGTTGCGGTCCTTGCCAAAGAGCATAATATCCCTTTCTACGTCGCCGCGCCGACATCTACCATCGACCTGCAGATTCCGGACGGCTCGCAAATCCCGATCGAGGAGCGAGACAGCCGCGAAGTCACCCACATTGGCGAACAGCAACTGGCACCGGATGGCATTGCCGTGTTCAACCCTGCCTTCGATGTCACCCCGGCACGGCTCGTGAGCGCAATCATTACCGAATTCGGCGTCGCCCGGGACAATTACACCGAGCGGCTGGCGATGCTCGTCGCGAAGAACAGGTAACTGCATCGATGCCTTTTGCCGAGGACCAAACCTGGGTTGACCTGCTTGCGGCCGGCAATGAAAAAGACCTTGCCGCCACCGCCGCCGACGCCGGTTTTGGCGAGCCGGGAAGAACCGCGGCGAACCTCTGTCTGCTCAATGAAACCCTCGCTGAGCCGCGGTTGACCATCGACCTTGCCAGGCATGCGCTGACGACTGCCGATCCCGACCTGGCACTCAACAACCTCGAGCGCCTCACCGCCACGGTCGACAAATCCGACCTGGCGATCGTACTCATCGACAAGACACAGCACCCATCAACTGCTGACGGTCCTGGGAGCTTCCCCTTTCCTCGCCGGCATCCTCTGCCGCCGGGCCAGCTTCTTTGCCGGCCTGTTTCGCAAGGGTCAGGTCAACCAGTCGAAAACGGAACAGCAGATGTGCATCGAACTGCGTCAGATGATCGGCGATGACGCTGATACTGCCCTCCTGAAAAAAGGCCTGCGCACCTACAAAGCCGAAGAGATCCTACGCATCGGCACCCGCGACCTCTGCGGCATGGCAGAGCTCGAGGAAGTCACGGCCGAGCTCTCGGCGCTGGCAGCAGCAACCTTACAGAGATCATTCGAGGTCTGCAGCCTCCAGCTGCAAAAAGAATACGGTGTACCGCTGCTGGACAGAGTGGAGGGAGCGCCTGAACAAGAAGCCGATTTCACCATCCTTGGCATGGGCAAGTTCGGCGGCTGCGAACTGAACTTCTCCAGCGACATCGACCTGATCTATTTCTACAGTTCCGACCGCGGTCAGACTGCTGGAATTGAAGATCCGGTACGCGGCAGGCGCAACCAGATCTCGCTGCACCAGTATTTTGTCAAATTATCGGAGATGATCACCCGCGCGATCGGTCAGGCAACAGAAGACGGTTTTGTCTTCCGGGTTGACCTGCGGCTGCGCCCCGAGGGTAACAGCGGTGAAATGGCAAATTCTCTGGCAGCCGGGGAGATCTATTACGAAAGCTGGGGACAGAGTTGGGAGCGTTCGGCAATGCTCAAGGCGCGCCCGGTCGCAGGCTCTAAAGCTCTGGGCGTGAAATTGCTCGAACGTCTGGATCCGTTTATTTATCGACGGCATCTGGATTACGCCATGATTGACGATATCAAGGTGATGAAGCAGAAAATTGACCGCAGCCTGAGCCGTGAAAAAGAGGGGGAACTGAACCTCAAGCTCGGGTACGGAGGCATCCGCGAGATCGAGTTTTTCATCCAGGCCCTGCAGCTGATCAACGCCGGCAAAAAACCGAGGCTGCGCGAGCGCAACTCTCTCAAGGCGCTGCAGGTCCTCTGCAGCGAGGGGCTGGTCACTGCCGAGGAGCGGGACAACCTGAGCGCGGCCTACCGCTTCCTGCGCACGGCGGAACATCGTATCCAGGTGGTTCATGAACAGCAGACCCACAACCTTCCGGTCCGTCCGCAGGAACTCACGGCCCTGGCCAGGCGCTGTGGCTTCTTCGGCAGCGACAGCTTCATGGCGGCCCTGCGCGATCACCGCAGCAAAGTGACAGCCGTGTTCCGTGACCTCTTCTACACCAGCGAAGAGGAGTTGCCGTCCCAGATCCTTCCGGAAGTTGCGTTTCTGTTCGACCCCAACGCCGACGCAGACCTGTGCATGGATATTCTCGAGGAGAAAGGCTTCCGGCCACCGGAAGGGGCTTATGAAAGCCTGCTGGTCCTGCGCCAGGGGGGCACCAGGGGCTATCTCACGGAGCGGGCCCGCCGCCGACTCGACAGGATTGCGCCGCTGCTCTTTCAGGAAGTGATGCACAGTCCCGACCCGCCGATGGCCCTGGCGAACATGGAGAAGTTCCTTGAGGCGTGTCGACGGGCACGTGGCACCTACTATGCACTATTGGCTGAAAACCCAGAAATCATCAAGGTCCTGGTCTCGCTTTTTGCCACCAGCCAGTTTCTCTCCCGCAACTTCATCCAGCACCCGGAAGTCCTCGATTCGCTGGTCTCAAGGAGTTCTGCCCAGAGCGTCAAGGAGCCGGAAGAGCTGACTGCTGAGATCACCGGGCTCCTCGACAATGCGCCCCATTACGAAGACAAGCTCAACACCCTGCGCCGTTTTCGCAACGAAGAATTCCTGCGCATTGCCCTGAACGACATCCACGGTCACACCCCGCAGGGGCAGACCACCCTTCAGCTTTCGATGGTGGCCGACACATGCCTGCAACAGGCACTGGCAATTGCCAGAGATGAGTTGCTGGAACGCTACGGATTGCCCTGCTGCGAAGATGAAAACGGGGAATGCCACGAAGCTGCATTTGCAATCGTCGGCCTGGGCAAGCTCGGCGGCATGGAGCTGAATTACCACTCCGACCTTGATATCATCTTTATCTACGAAGGAGAGGGGAAAACCCGGCCGGCCGAAGATGCCGACCCCGACCGTTTCAGACCTCAAACCAACCAACAGTACTTTGCCCGCCTCGCCCAGAGGATTATTTCGATTTTGACCTTGATGACACAGGAAGGACATGTCTACGAAATCGACACCCGACTGCGGCCATCCGGCAACCAGGGACCCCTGGTCTCTTCCCTGCCGGCTTATCGCGAATACCATGAAAGCTCAGCAGCCCCATGGGAGCGCCAGGCCCTGCTCAAGGCCAGAGTGGTTGCGGGTTCAACGGGGCTGGCGGCCAGCTATGAAACCCTTACGGCGGAGATCGTCTACGAACGCCCTCTGCCGGACGACCTCGCCGAGGAGATTTATCGGCTGCGCCAGCGCATGGAAAAAGAGCTCGGCAAGGAAGATGCCCTGCACCGCAACATTAAAACCGGCCGGGGCGGCATGGTGGATGTTGAATTTATCGCTCAGTACCTGCAGCTTCTGCATGGTCGGTCCAGGCCCTCTCTGCGTTGTCGCAACACCCTGGATACGCTGCAAGAGCTTCTCAGCCTAGCCTTGATTTCGCAAAAAGACTATGAGAACCTGACGTCAGGCTATAAGTTCCTGCGCCGGCTTGAAAACAAGCTGCGTCTGGTCCACGACCAGTCGGTCAATCAATTGACCTCCGACCCGGCAGCGCTGACCAAACTGGCCAGGCACCTTGGTTACGAGGACAGGACGGGGCAACCGGAAAGAGTATTCCTGGATGACTACGCAGTCACGACCCAAATCATCCGGGAGACTTTCAACCGCATTCTGAAACAGACGGAGAACGCTCAAGATGGATTCTGAGGGAGCTATGAAGCATATCCTGATAGTCGATGATGACGCGAACATCAGACGTTTTCTCTCAGAGTCCCTGCGCCTGCATGGTTATGAAGTACACAGCTTTGAAGACGCTGAAACAGCCCTTCGGCAACTGGACAACCTCGAGGTTGACCTGGTTTTACTGGACGTCCTCCTGCCCGGCACCAATGGCCTTCAGCTCTGCGGCAAGTTGAGGGCCCTGCCGAAGACCAAGGATTTGCCGATCATCATGATGACGGCTTTCTACAAGCAGGCAGATCATATCCGCGACGCCCGCGAACAATACGGCGCGACAGATTACCTCCTCAAGCCTTTCCCGCTGAAGACCCTCCACGAGAAGATCGATGCACTGATTGGCGTTCCTGCAGCAACTGCAGATTCGGCAAGGCTAAGCATCGAGGGCAACCTTGCTGAATCAGACTTCCCGCGCATCCTGCACAATCTGTACAGCCTGCGTGCGACCGGCCTGCTTCACCTCGAGTACAAGGACCTGAAGAAAGTTGTCTATATTCGCAACGGTTATCCGATTTTCGTTCGATCAAACCTGGTTCGTGAATTTCTCGGCCAGCGACTCGTACGGGCGGGACAGCTCACGGAAGCCCAACTGAAAGCATCTCTCGAAACAGCCAAGCTGAAGGGACAGCGCCACGGTATGGCTCTGATCGAGATGAGGCTGCTCACACCTCACCAGCTCCACGAGACCCTGCGCGACCAGGTCCTGGAAAAAATCCTCGACATCTTTGCCTGGCCGGAAGGCAGCTACCGCTTCGTGCAGGTGCGTGAATTCAAGCAGAACGTGACCAGCATAAACCTGTCTCCGGCAAATCTGATTCTGCAGGGGCTGCGCAAACACGCCAGCCGCGCGCTCCTGGCAAAGATCCTCAAACCACACCTCGGACATTATCTGAAAGAGGCGGAGAGCCCCCTTTACCGTTTTCAGGAAATAGAGCTGACTGGCAGCGACCAGCGCATTCTGGACAACTGCAAGGGCAGCGTCACACTAAGCGAAATTCTCGAGCGTCACATCCTGTCGCGCAACGAGGTCGAACCGCTGTTGGCAGCACTTCTTAGCACCAACATACTGGTCAGCGTCCAGAATGAGCCGGCGGCGGCTCAAGAGGCCTGCACCGAAGAGACGGAAGAGATTCGTGCACGACGAGAGGCGTTTATGAAAGATTACATCTGGATGATGGGACAGGACTACTTCACCCTGTTCGGCGTCAGCGAATCCGGGTCCAGGGAACAGGTACGAAAAGCCTATCACAGCCTGGTCAAGAAATATCATCCTGATCGTTTTTTTGAGCAGGATGTCCTGGCCGACCTGAAATACAAGGCCAACGCACTTTTCCAACGCATCAGCGATGCCCATGAGACCCTGGTCGACGAGAAAGCTAAGGCCCGTTATATCAACGACCTGAAAGAGCTGACGAGAAACAACCCGACCGCCCTGGAAAGGGGACTGGAGGCGGAGAATGCTTATCAAGAGGGCATGGCGTGCCTGCAATCAAAAAAATACCACGATGCGGAGAAAGCCTTTGCAAAAGCACTGGCGCTGAGGCCCAGCGAGACTGAGTACCTGATGTACCAGGCGTGGTCATCATACAAGGCTGACCCCAAAGATACAGGAGTAATCATAACTGCCCGCAAAAACCTGATGCGCGCCACCGAGTTGAATCCCAGGCTCAGCAGGGGGCACCTCTACCTCGGCTACATCTGCAAGGATGAAGGGAAGAGCAAAGAGGCGCAGCGCCACTTTGAAAGGGCAGTCCAGCAGAACCCTAAATCTACCGAGGCACTGCGCGAACTGCGGTTGCTGAGCATGCGCAAGGAGAAGGAAGAGGGAGAGAAAAAAGGGCTGATCGGCAGAATGTTCAGTTGAGAACGGTCGCTTTGCCAGGTCATCCGGTCACTTCGACCCACGGGTCATCGACATAATCAATCCAGCCCAGGCACTGCTCGTCAAGCGGGAGCCCCTCCCTGGCGCAGGCAGATTCGACACAGGACTTTTCAATAAAGCGCCGCAGCATGTTGATCAAGCGGACGTCTGCCGGCCTGAACAGGACCCCCACCTGAGGCAGGGATCGGCAGGACGTGTCTCCGGCGGGGATACAGTAGAGAACCTCTGCCGGCATTTGCAAAAGTTCCCCCGCTATTTCTGTTTCCAGGTGCAACCTCGTGCCGCGCTGGATCTCATCCCGGCACAAGATGCGCCCGCCACGATCAGAGATGGAAACCAACCGGCATTCCTGCCAGCTATTGTCCAGACAGACATCAGCCTTTACATCGATGGTGAGGCGGATATGACGCCGCGGGGTTGGGAAATATTCTGTTTCCAGAAGAGTGTAGAGTTCGGTCAGGGAAATCGGGATTGTCAGGAAGCGGCCTGCAGACAGTGGTCGCGGCGTCAGCCAGACGACTTCACCGGTGAGGTCGGGCAAGTCGATGCCGTACTCGGCAAAAACGACTTTCGCCCCGGCCAGGTATTCAACCGGAAAAAACTTCCATTCGGCCAGGATACTGCCTAACAACCGGTTGAATTGTCGATTGCGCGTCACCACGGCAACCTGCTTGGTATCGGACTGCTTTCCTGCCAACAGCATGCTGTCTGATCTCTCTCGTCAAACTGTTTTATCGAAAGACCATGGCGATCGCCGGACGGCCGTCGAATGGCGCCTGTCCCGCCAGCTATTTGTCGGTCTCTGCGAAAGGTCCCTCAGAGAATATCATACGGTCACCATCGAGTCTGCGAAAAGTGTCGCCCAATCTCCCGGCGCCAGGCATTTCCCCTTGCTGGTTCACGCTCTCGACCAGTCCGTCGTGCAGGGCAGGAACAGGCCATCAAGTATCGCGTTCTTCCATTTGCACAAGCCGCAGCATGTCCTGGTCGAGCAGGTGACGTGGGCGGACATTCGCCAAGGCACGGATCATGCTGCGCTTCAGGTAACGATTTTCCTTGTGCAGCTCTGTCAGCAGGCGTTTCATCCTCTGCCGTTTCTGGTCTTCCTGCCCCATGACCGGACAGCCGCAATCGATAATCGGGAAATCGTTCTGGCGGGCGAACTTGGCGATATCCACCTCTTCGACATAAACCATGGGGCGGATGACCGTGTGGCGCTGGTTGTCCGCCAACAACCTGGGGCTCATGGCGGCAAGGGTGCCGATGTAAAACTGGTTCAGAAGCAGGGTCTCGATGAAATCATCCAGATGGTGGCCAAGGGCGATCTTGTTGCAGCCGAGGCGATCGGCAACCGTATACAAAACCCCGCGCCGCAAGCGGGCACAGAAGGCACAGTAGGATGAACCGGGGCGTAATTTTTCATCGATGATACGGGAGCAGTCAGTGGCTTCCATATGCACCTGGAAACCGCACTCACGCAAATACTTTTCCAGGATATCCTTGCGGTAACCGGGGAAGCCGGCATCAACATTCACCGCGATCAGCTCGTAGTTGATCGGCGCGCGACGCCGCAACTGGTTGAGGATGTGCAGCAAGGCGTAGGAATCCTTGCCCCCGGACACGGCGACGGCGATGCGGTCGCCCTCTTCAATCAGGTTGAAATCGCCGACGGCCTGACCGGTCAGCTTTTTGACTTTGCGAAAATGGGCATTATTGAGTAACAACCTGAACCTCTGGTGTGATTTTTTGGTCGGGAGAAATCCTGGACGGGGCATTTAACGATACAATCTGGATTTTTTCAAGAGCTGAAAAGGTCGGAGAGAGCGTTGAGAATTGTGTCGAACGCAGTTAGAGAGTGGTCAACAGATGGTTAATCTGTTGCCATTTACTTGTTCTGAAAAGATAAAACCGGCGGGTCGCGTCCCGCCTGACGCCTTACTTTTGTTCATGCGGCGACAAAAGTAAGCAAAAGCGCCTTTCTCCTTGCGGAGGGCATCTCCTCTGCCGGATGTCTGTGACTTCAAAAACCTTTACTGATGGGGATCCGGCCCTGTGTCAAAGGGCCTGACCTTGCCGTGTGACTTACAGGGGAAAAGCATAAAAACATCACAACCGATACAACTCTCTACAAATGGAGACGGCTCTCAAGAGCCTCGGCTCCTGCGGGGGAAGCGCAGGCTCCTGATCGTTTAGAACCATCCGGATTGAGGTTGCCGCCCTGCCGAGCCAGACATGCCCAGCGCAGCGCAGGCCCTTTTCTGCTTACTCTTTTGGGCCAGCAAAAGAGTAAGGCGCAGTCGGGGGGCGCGACCCCCGGGTTTTGCTTTTGCTTGCTTTCTGTGTTTAAACATAATTCAAAAGATAGAGAACCAGAACCGGCGGGTCGCGTCCCGCCGGACGCCATACTTTTGTCCGGCAACAAAAGTATGCAAAAATGCCTTTCTCCTGGCGGAGGGCATAGACGTTCTCGAAAGGTTATATGGCTTCCAAAAGCAGCAGAGGAGACGAGCCGGCCCGTTACAGGGGGCCTCGCCGAACTGCCGTCAATATGGGGTGGTAGAATCACACTGATGAGACAACTTGCGCCCGCAGCTACGGAACTTAAAACCCTTCTTCTTTGAAGTCCCGTGGACTATCAAATGCTAGTCACTTAGTTGCCTGTCTCAACATGATGCTCAGCATGGGATGGCGACAATCCCAGCAGACGTCGGCCATCTTCCAGGACCATGTAGAGGGTCGGGATCAACAGCAGGGTAATACCGGTGGCAAAGAGAATCCCGAACGCCAGGCTGATCGCCATGGGCACCAGGAACTGCGCCTGCACGCTGGTTTCCAGAATCATCGGAGTCAACCCGAAAAAGGTGGTCAAAGACGTCAGCAGAATCGGGCGAAACCGTCTTTTCCCGGCACTCAGGAGAGCGTCCTTGAGCGTCTTGCCCTCGCGGCGGTGTCGATTGATGTAGTCGATCAGCAGCAGCGAATCATTGACGACCACGCCGGTCAGGGCAACAAGACCAAACATGCTCAGGATACTCAGGTCGTAACCCATCAGAAAGTGGCCGAGAATTGCCCCCACAATGCCGAAAGGGATGGCCGCCATAATCAACAATGGTTGCGAGTAGCTGCGGAACGGAATCGCCAGCAGGGCAAAGATAACGATCAACACCAGCTTGAAGCCGTTGAACATGCTCGCCATTGACTCCCGGCGGTTCTTGTCTTCACCCTCCAGGTCATAACTCAAACCGGGGTAATCTGTGACCAGTTTCGGCAAGGCGGTCGATTTGATCTCGGCGACGATCTCCTCGGCGTTGGCAACATGGCTGTCCACGGTCGCGGTCACATTGATGACGCGCTTGCGATCAGTCCGATTAATTTTGCTGAAGCCGCGGCTTTCGACCAGAGTCGCCGCTCTGTCCAGAGGAATCTCCCCGCCACCCGGCACCCTGATGCGCATGGTTTCGAGATCCCAGAAATGTTGACGATTCTCTTCCGGGTAACGGACCAGGACTTTTACTTCGTTTCGTCCACGTTGCAGGCGCAGGGCTTCGGCCCCGTAAAAGGCGCCGCGCAACTGCCTGCCGAGATCCTCCTCGGTAATCCCCAGGGTGCGGGCCTCGGCTTTCAGACGGACTTTGACTTCCCGCTTGCCGAGCGTGTAATTATCGCTGATATCGCCCGTACCCGGGTACGTGGCAATGATTTCCTTGAGTCGCTCGGCGGCTTCGTCCAGAACCGCGAAGTCATTATGCGCCAACTGCACGTCGATATTGGCTCCAAGGTGGATCAGGTTCGAGGTAAAGGTCAGAGTTTCCACGCCGACGATGTCCCCGACCCGCTCCCGCCAGCGACTCGCGATCTCGCTGGCCGCGACCCCGCGCAGTTCGCTTGGCGTTAAAAACATCGAAATGCTGGCAAGGTTGCCGCCAGAGCTGCTAAACGCCCCTGCAGGCCCACGGTCCGCAACCGTGGAGCCGATATTCGCGAAGACATGACGCATCACCGACGCACCTTCTGGTCGCGCTTTATCGTATTCGGCGACCACATCCAGGCCGGCTTTGACAACCTGGTCCTGGACTTGCTTCGTCAGCACAACCGGGCTGCCAGGGGCAAGCTCGAGTGCGACCTGGATAACGTCGGCATCGACATCGGGCATAAACCGGAATTTGACGATGCCGCTGCCGATCAGGCCAACACCGGCCAGGAGCAGGACAGCAACCGCAATCGCAACGGTCATGTAGCGATATTCGAGACAGAGGGCTAGGGTCTTGTGGTAAGGCCCGTCGATTAAACGTTGCAGCAATTTACCAAAGCGTTGCCGATTTCTCTCAAGTCCAGCGAGGAAACGGCCAGGGGTTTTGACCCGCTGGCCGATCGCCAGGTGAGCGGGAAGAATAAAAAGGCATTCCACCAGGGAGACCAGCAGGACCGTAATGACGATCGCCGGAATCACCAGGATGAACTTGCCCATGATGCCGCTGGTAAAAAGCAGCGGCAGAAAGGCCGTGACCGACGTCAGGATGGCGAAGATGACCGGTTGCGCAACCTCGGTCGCGCCATCGATCGCTGCCTGCAGGTATGGCTTGCCGGATTGACGCTGTTCGTACACGTTTTCACCGACGACAATGGCATCATCAACCACGATCCCGAGCGCCATAATAAAGGCAAACAGTGAAATCATATTGATCGAGACGCCGACCGCCGGCATGAAGAGCAGGGCCCCGCAGAAGGAGATGGGGATGCCGAGCATGACCCACAACGCCAGGCGAATTTCCAGGAACAGCCCGAGGGTAATAAAGACCAGGACCAGGCCGAGCATGGCATTCCTGGTCAGCAGGTCCTTGCGGCTTTTGAACAGTTCCGAGTTGTCGTTCCAGGTGGCCAGATCGACCGATTCCGGCAGTTGCCGACGCTTGCCCTCGACATAGCGCTTGACCGCATCGGAGATCTCGGTCGGCTTCTGGTCAGCCACGCGATAGACCTTGGCCATGGCCGCCGGCAGACCATCAAAGAGGCCGAACTGGTCGGTCTCTTCGAAACCATCCTTGATGGTCGCGACGTCTCCCAGGGTGACTTCCGTACCATCCACCGTGGTCAGGATGACGATGCTGGCGTATTCGTGGCCGACATAACGACGCTCCTTGGTTCTGACCAGGATTTCGCCGGAGCCGGTTTTAATGGTCCCGCCCGGAAGGTCGAGGGAGGCCTGGCGAACCCGTTGGGCGATCTGGTCAAAGGTCAGGCCGTAGCGACGCAGGTTGGTTTCGTTGATCTCAATGGAAATTTCATAGGGACGCACACCGCTCAGATCAACCTGGGTAATCCCGGGTTCCAGCAACAGCTCGTCGCGGACCTGTTCTGCGAGTTCGCGCAGGCTGCGCTCCGGCAGTTCGCCGAAGACCACCACCGAGATCACTTCGCGGCGGTTGAGCATTTTACTGACGACCGGTTTTTCCGCATCATTCGGGAAGGTGGTGATGCGGTCAACCTCGCTCTTGATATCCTGCAGGACCAGGTCGATATCTGCATCCGTCATAATCTCCGCAGTAACCACCCCGTAACCTTCTGCAGCCACCGACTTGACCTGCTTGATACCGTCGACTCCGGTAAGGTTTTCCTCGATTTTGAGGATGACCCCTTCTTCAACCTCTTCCGGTCCGGCACCGGGATAAGCGACCGAGACCTGGACACGATCGAGGTTCACGTCCGGGAAGACCTCCTGTTTGATGCTGAAGCCAAGGATCAGGCCCCCGACGATAAAAACCAGCATCAGCAGGTTGGCGGCGACATGGTTCTCCGCCATCCAGCGAATCGCGCCGTTCATTACTTGGCCTCCCTCAACTGCGGTCGCAGGATCATCCCTTCGGCAGCCCCGGTCAGCCCCGTCAGGATGATCTTCTCTCCGGCCTGCAGGCCGCCCCGGACCAGAATTTCATCGCGCTCGCGGCGGACAATATCGACCGCGCGAATATGCAGACGGTTTTCGCCGTCGGCAATCCAAACGGTATCGTTGTCACGCAAAGCACCGCGCGGCACAACGATGACATCGGCAAGTTCTTTACCCTGCAACCGGACCTCGACAAACATGCCCGGCAAGAGTTCATTGAGAAGACTCCTTTCGACCCCGTCTTTGGCAAGAGGATCGGCAACCGTGACCACGACATGCGCCATGCGGTTGTGCGGGTCGATCTCACCCATAGCCCGGGTTATCGCCCCCCGCCAGTGGAAGTTCCGGCCACCGGATTGCAGTTCAATCCTCGCTTCGGAGCCTTTCTGCATCTCTCCATTGCGCGGCACCTGCAGCCAGGCCAGGTCATCAAGAGAGACCGGTACGACTATCTCCACCTGGTCGGTGCCAACGACCGTCGCCACGGCTGAGCCGACAGTCAAATACTGGCCGATTTCAAGTTGTTCGCTGCGCACGTAGCCGTTGAAAGGGGCAAACACCCTGGTTCGCTGCAGGTTGATTTCTGCCTGTCGGACATTGGCAACGGCAGCCTCCCGTTGCGCACGAGCACTCTTCATCTGCGGTTCATAGACAACCAGGGGGTTGGGCTCCTCAATGCTGCCGGGATTCAGAGCCTGCCATTCCTGGCGGGCGACCCTGGCCAGATTCTCGTTGCGCTGCAATTCCAGCTCCGCCTGGGCCAGACTGGCCCTGGCCAGATCAATGGCGAGGTCATAATCCACGCTCTCAATCGCAAACAGCAGCTCACCCTTACGAAACGTGCCCCCGGCCACCATGTTCGGGGACAACTCACTGACTTGACCCTTGACCTGTGGTGTAATGTTGACTTCTCGTCTCGCCTGGGCAGAACCGGTGCCCGGGACGACGACCCGACGGGAACTCCTTACCAGTTCAGCCGTTTCAACCAACGGGCCGAGATAGGATGTCTCGAGAGGTTTGGGTGGTTTGCGTGATTTCACCAGGACAAAGGTCAACCCCAGGGCAATAACGATGACCAGGATCGGCACGATGGCTTTTCGCATTTTCATTTTTTCCCGCCCTCCTCATTCTGTAGCCGCAGATTCATTTCTTCACGCATCCAGGAACCACCCAACGCCCGCGCCAGGCTGATGCGGTCAACCAGAAGTTGTTTCCGTGCGGAGAGCAGATTGCTGCGTGTTTCAAAATCGGAACGCTGTGCCGTCAGGACCGGCAGATAATCGTCCAGGCCGGCAAGGTATCTGTCAGTCGACAGGCGCAGGCTCGCGCTGGTCGACTGCGCAGTTGCTGCAAGTTGTGCGACTCTTTGGGCCGTGGCGTAGTTGTTTGCCAGGGCATCTTCAACATCCTTGAATGCCGCGAGCACTGTCTGCTGGTAAAGCGCTACGGCTTCCCGCAGTGCCGCCTCCTGGCGGTCCACTTCGGCCCGCCGCCGACCGCCGTCGACAATCGGCATGGTGAGGTTACCAAGTAAACTCCAGAATTCCCCGGTCAGGAGGCCTGCGGTCACGTCCTGGCGCAAGGTACCGTAGCCGCCGGACAGGCTGATTGATGGAAAGCGGTCGGCAATTGCCGCCGCAACCCTTTCATCGGCGGCCTCGACCCGCGTCAACGCAGCCCTCAAATCCGGTCGATTGTTCATCAGGTCAGCCGGGATACCGACTTCGGAGAGTTTCGGAGCTGTAGGTAAATCCGCAAGGGAGCCATTTTTATTCTGTTCCGGGTAGCGTCCGAGTAAAACGCTGAGGGCGTGTTCGGCTTCGGCCAGACGTGCTTCGTAGAGATAGCGGACCGCCCTGGCTCCGGTCTGGCTCTGGCGCGACTGGTACATGTCGATCGCAGGGGCCAGGCCGAGACGATAACGACGTTCGACACGCTCTGCGGTATCATCAAAAGAGGCTACCAGCTGATCGTTCAGGGCTATTTGGGCACGCTGTTCAACGGCCAGGAAGTAGAGCTCAGCAAGGCGCGCAGACAGGCCAAGGTAGAGCGTCTGCAGATCCTCCTGGCCAGCGGCATAATCAAGCTGCGCAGCCCTGGTCCTGGCCGCCAGCTTTCCCCATAGATCGAGTTCGAACCCGGCAGCCAGGGAAAGCTGCTCCGAATTGCCGATGAAATCATCGGTCAAACCGGGTTGTTGGGAACGAGACAGGCTCCCGCTCGAAGCAAGGAACGGCAACTGGGCGCTCCGACTGGTCCTGACCAGCGTTTCGACCTGGTCCAGGCGCGCAATCACCTGGGTCAGCTCGAGGTTCTGCGCGAAGAGCTCCTCCATCAACCGGTTGAGCTCTTCGTCCTGAAAGTCCAGCCACCAGCGCCCTAGCGGAGCAATTGACAGCCCGTTCTCCTGGGATTGCAGATATCCGGGCGGCGGATCGATCGGCAGAGCCGCGGACGACGGCTCATGGATTGCGCAGCCCGCCAGAACCCAAGCAAAAGTAGCTATGAAGAAACACCGCATCACCTGGGGACCTCCATACCGGCGGTAGTAAAATCAAGGAAAGCCTCGATGATCTCTTCGACGGGGACATCGACATTGACGCTTTCCGGAGCCATTGAATGGCGCTCGTGGCAACGCATAACGTGACTCAGGGAACCCAGGACAAAATGCATCCGCCAGAACAGGTCCTGCTCTGACAGAGTAGGCAATGACAGGGTCAGAGCCTCGAAGAGGCGCTGCATCAGGGGTCTCATATGCTGCAGGAAGATTGTCATAGCAAGGCCACGCGGTTCCGCAAGGATCCGGCCGACCAGGGCGATGAAATCTTCGGCTTCCGAGCCATGCTGACGCAGGCGTAGGGTCGGCTCGACAAACGTTTGCAAGACATCTCTGCAGGCAGGTCGTTTACCCGCAGTTGCAGCCTTTTGCAAAAGTGCTTCGAGCTGGCCGCTGCGGATCTCATTGAGAGGGTCGAGCCGACGTACAATCACGGCTTCGAGTAACGCTTCCTTGCTGCCGAAATGATAGTTGACCGCGGCCAGGTTGGCTGCAGCAGCAGTAGTTATCCCGCGCAAGGACGTGGCGTGATAGCCGTGCCTGGCAAACAGGTGTTCGGCTGCATTGAGAATCCTCTGTTTGGTATCCGGCTGACTCATCGGCTGACAGTACCTCCAAAACAGGAAAGGTTAACATTCATACGTATGATTAAAACATCTGTTTTAATTATGTCAAGGGGTTTCTGTCAACGCGCGCCACCCGCGCAACCATTGGAATTTAACTATCTGCGCAGAGGCTTGAAGAATCTCCCTGGGAGCAGCCACCATCACCTCCCGCATAGCGTGAGTAATTTCATACATTTTCGCTAGTTGCGTCCGATCGTATCCATGCTAGCCTTTACATACCATTTCTTCTAAAGGATACCCGAATATGCTGACCCGAAAACGTCTGCTTTATGCCTGCGGATTGCTCGTCGGCCTCCTGTTTGGTTTTGTCAGCCTGATCCTGCCCGGAATCATTGTCGATAAGGCGCAAAGCTGGGTCGCTAACGAAACGGGCCGAACCTTGAAAATAGGCTCGGTCAGCATCAATCCGATCGGCCTGACCGTAACGGTGCGCGACCTGTCTCTCAGCGAGACCGATCCGGATACACCCTTCATTGCTTGGCAAAACCTGACTCTGTCGCTCAGTCTTAAATCACTCTACTACATGGCGCCGGTCGTCGATGAGCTGCAACTCGACACCCCCTATGTGCATCTCGAGCGCCTGGCTGAAAACCGGTTCAATTTCAGCAACCTGATCCCTGAAACGGCGGAGGTTGAGGAGCCTGAACCTGCATCAGGACCGGCCCGATTCTCGATCAACAACCTGACGATTCATAATGGCACGATCGAACTGGTCGACAGCAGCCTCGACGAACAGGTCAGACACAGCATCCGGGAGCTGACCCTGGCCCTGCCTGCCATCGGCAATCTGCCCTACATGGTCGAAAACCCTGTACAGCCTATGCTGCACGCAATCGTCAACGACGCCCCGGTCGATGTCAAAGGAGAGCTCAAGCCATTCGCCGAAGCCCAGGAAATGCAGTTAAGCCTTTCCCTGGACAACATCGACCTGCCCTTCTATCTCGGCTATGTCCCGTTTGAACTGCCGGTACAGCTGCGCAACGGGCGCCTCAGTTTCGACCTGGAAATCCGCTACCGTCTCGCCTCCAACACCGGACCTGACCTGGAACTTCTCGGCCACATCGATCTCACCTCGCTCGACATTCGTGACCGCCAGAACGAAAAGCTGTTTTTTCTGCCGCTGATGCAGGTGGATATCGCCCCGAGCCGTCCGTTGGCCAGGGAGATCCATCTCCACTCTCTCCAGGTGTACAATCTGGAAGTTCAACTGAATCGAGACCGTCAGGGGTCCTGGAACCATGGCCGACTGGCCATGGAGGGCGATCAACCCGCCAGCGAAGAATCCGTCTCTGACCCGGACAGTGAGGAGCGGGAGCCCGGCCAGCCCCTCAAGCTTCTGATTGACGACTTCAGGGTCCGTGACGGCGTGGTTCACTTCCGCGATGACCTCCCCGCCGGAGGGTTTGCGACCACCGCCCATGAGATCAATATCGACCTGCAAAGGTTTGCCCTGGTGGCAAGCGAAGCAATCCCGTTCACCCTCGCACTGAAAACGCTGCACGACGAAAAGGTCACGGCGCATGGCGATTTCCTGCTCGAGCCGTTCACGCTCCAGCTGCAAATCGCGCTGGAAGACCTGAAAACTGCTCTCTACGCTCCCTACTACCAGGACGTCTACAGCGTACCTCTCGGCGGCAGCATGTCGGCCCAGGCCAGACTGGATATCAATCCTCAACAGCCTCTCCTGATCAGCCAGGGCCGGGTTGCGTGGAAAGACGCGTATATGGCCTTCAACGACACCGAAGGCCTCGGCATCGCCCTGCTCGAATTGACCGGGCTCTCTTTCGACATGGCGGAGAACAGGCTTGAACTTGCATCCTACGCGGCAAAAGACGGGCGGATGAAGTTCTCCCGGGACGATGCTGGACACTGGTCCCTGCTCTCCAATAACTTCCCCATCCTGGCCAAATTGACCGAGGCGCCCGATGCGCCCCCGCCGCCCGCAGCGGAGGAGAAAAAGCAGGAGTTCCATTATCGAATCGACGAGCTTGCCCTGGTTAACTGGCAGTTCGATGTCCGCGACGGCTTGCCGGAGACCGATGTGAATCTGCAGGCCCGGGATTTCAACCTGACATTCCGCAACCTGGCCGCTCCGGAAAAAGTTCAGAGCCCTTTCGAATTTGCGACAACCTTTGGCCGCAAAGGGCAGATTCGTCTGGACGGGACGGTCTCCCTGGCGGAGCAATCACTCAACCTGAAGGGGCAGCTGAAAAATATCGCGCTGAATACCTTTGCGCCGTACGTCAGCGAACAGACAAACCTCGTGCTTCAGAATGGCACCTTGAACTTCAATACGAAAGCATCGGTCACTCCTGAGCAGGAAAGCTTCAACCTGCGTTTCGAAGGTGACCTTGGCATCAGCCGTTTCCACCTGCTGGACGGCATTCATCGTGAAGACCTGCTCAAATGGGACAACCTGCTGGTCGCCGGGATCAAAGGGCAGACAATACCCATGGAGTTGTCAATCAAGTCGATCACGCTCAGCGACTATTTCGCCAAAATCCTGATTGACGAAGAGGCCCGCCTGAACCTGGTTGAGGCTTTGCGCAAAGAGGGTTCCTCGACCGAGAGCGAAGCATCTGCGGCGGTAACGGCTGCAGCAACCGGGGAGACGGGGCCGGACGCAGCGCACCGCGCAATCCGGATCGACACGGTAGTTCTACAGGGAGGGCAAGTCGACTTTACCGACCGCAACCTGCCCAGGGCCTTCCACGCTGACATGCGGGAACTGGGAGGGCGCATCAGTGGCCTGGATTCCGACCCCGCCGCCCGGGCAGAGGTTGACCTGCGCGGCAGCCTGCGCGGCCAGTCCCCCCTGACCATCAGCGGCTTCGTCAATCCGCTTGCGGAGCAGCTGTTCCTCGACCTCAAGTTGAGTTTTCGCGACATCGACCTGAGTCCCATGTCACCTTACTCAGGGAATTATGTCGGCTACCTGATCGAAAAAGGCAAACTGAACCTGTCGCTTGACTACAATATCGAAGGCGGCCAGCTCAAGGCTAACAACGAGGTATTCCTCGATCAGTTCACTTTTGGCGAGGCCGTGGCAAGCGAAGCAGCCACCAGCCTGCCGGTCAAGCTGGCCGTAGCCCTGCTCAAGGACAGAAACGGCGAGATCCACCTCGACATCCCCGTTTACGGCAACCTTGAAGACCCCCAGTTCAGTATCGCGGGCGTCGTCTGGACCATCATCAAGAACCTGCTTGTCAAAGCGGCAACCTCGCCCTTCGCTCTGCTCGGAGCCATGCTGGGCGGCGGCGAGGAAGACTTCAGCAGCATTAACTTCGATTACGGCTCCGCTCGCCTGAGCCCGACGGAACAGGACAAGCTGCTGCGCATGTCCCAGGCTCTGCTCGACCGACCCAGCCTGGATGTCGAAGTCAGCGGCTTTGTCGATCCGGAAAACGACCCGGAAGGCTACCGCAAGGAGCTGCTGTCAAGGCAGGTCAGGCAGCTCAAATTTCTCGACCTGGTCGAAGACAAGAGCCTTCCTGAAGACGTCCGCGAAGACGACGTTGAGGTTCCGGACGAGGAGTACGCAGATTATCTCTGGGAGGTTTATCGCAAAACGGATTTTCCAAAACCGAGAAATTTCATCGGCATGACAAAAAAGCTTCCGGAAAGCGAGATGGAGAAGCTGATTTATGCCAACACGGAGGTCAACGAGGAGATTCTTGGCAAGCTAGCCCAGGCCAGGGCCCTGGCGGTGCAAAAGTTCCTCACCGAAGACGGTCAATTGTCCAAACAAAGAATTTTCCTCAAGCAACCTGACATCGTAGCGGCACCGGACAATGAAACAGCCCAACGCGCCCGGGTCGAACTCGGCGCCGCTGTCCAGTAATCAGAAGTTTACGGAGACTCACATGAAAGACGCGCTCCTGATCATCGACATGCTCAATGATTTCGTTCTGCCGGGGGCCCCATTGGAAGTACCGGAGACCCGCACAATTATCGCCGCTATCTGCAGGCAGGTGGAGAAGGCCAGGCGGGAAGGACGCACGGTTATCTACGTGTGCGATTCGCACACGGAAGACGATCCCGAATTCTCACGCATGGGATGGCCGCCACACGCGGTGCGCGGGACAGACGGAGCAGCAGTCATCGACGAACTGGCCCCCATGGGGACGGATCCGGTTATCGAAAAGACCAGCTACTCCGCATTTCACCAGACCGGCCTGGAAGGGCTGCTGCAGAGCCGCAACATCGACCATCTCACCCTGACCGGGTGCGTGACCAACATCTGTATTTTCTACACCGCTTACGACGCGGTGATTCGCGGCTACGACGTGACCGTACCATCCGACTGTGTCGCCGACCTGGATGCCGGCGACGGCACCTTTGCCAGGAAACAGATGACCGAGATCCTCGGCGTCAAGGTGGTATGAGTTCAACGGGTATGCTCTCTGCGCAGTTTTTCCCTGAGATCAAGCAGCCGCTTGCTAACGCCGACCTTGTAAACATGCGGGTTGATAAGACGCAGACTGCCTTCCGGCAGAGACTGCAGCTGGTTTGCGCAGTAATCGGCCATTTCCATCAGTGATGGCGCAGGCTGCAGAATCTGCCCCTTCTCCATGACCACCGAACGGCAATCGACAACCTGGGATTCCGGCGCAACCATCTTGCAGCGCTGGGGATTGGACGGGTCATAGGCAATCTGTCCTGTCGCGAACGGGTTGCCGTTGTCGTCGTCAAGATCCAACACGTCCATAACGAACCGACCGTCGCCGGCTTTCGCCCGCAGCCACCGCTTGCGTCCGGGCAAGGTGCTTTTGACCGGGTCGCTGGTCACTTTCATGCGCGGCTCGCCAGCGAATTCAACCAGCTTGTAGACCCCGCCCAGGGCACCGCCGCCGGGACCGGCACAGGTTGCCAGGCGGGTCCCAACGCCGTAAATGTCGACCATCCCGCCTTCGCTGCGAATCGAGTTGATGACGTGCTCGTCAAGTTCGTTCGACGCGACAATTTTCACATCGGGGAAGCCTGCGTCATCGAACATCCGGCGCGCCTGTCGACTCAGGTAGGCCAAGTCTCCGGAATCAAGCCGAACCCCCCGCAGCTTGTGCCCTGCCGCGCGCAACTCCCGGGCCACGGTGAGACTGTTTGGCAAGCCGCTGGAGAGGGTATCGTAGGTATCAACCAGAAGGACGCAATGGTCCGGGAACGAATCTGCGTAAGCACGGAAAGCGCTCAGTTCGTCGGGAAACGCCATGACCCAGCTGTGGGCGTGAGTGCCCTTAACCGGCAGGTCGAAATTGTATCCAGCCAGGACGTTGCTGGTGGAGCGCACACCGCCAATCGCGGCAGCGCGAGCGACGCTCATGGCACCATCGGGCCCCTGGGCCCGCCGCAGACCGAACTCGATGACCTGGCTCCCGCCCGCTGCAATGCTCAGGCGGGCAGCCTTGGTTGCCACCAGGGTCTGGAAGTTGATGATATTGAGCAGCACGGTTTCCACGAACTGGGTTTCGGCCAGCGTCCCCTCAACAGTCAGCAGTGGTTCGCCCGGGAAGACGATCTCCCCTTCCCGGGGAGCCGTCACCCTGCCCCGGAAACGGAACCCTCTCAGGAACTCAAGGAATGACGGATCAAACAGGCCGAGTGAGGCCAGATGCCGCACATCCTCCTCCGTAAAGGCCAATCCGGCAAGATATTCCAGGACAGACTGCAGGCCGGCGAAGATCGCATATCCTCCCTGATACGGAATCTCGCGGAAAAACAGTTCGAACGCCGCGGGCTTCTCGAGCATCGATTCCCGCTGGTAACCTGCCAGCATGGTCAGTTGATAAAGGTCCGTCAGCAAAGCGTTAAACATAACAATCCTTTTTCGACGATTATTTGCAGGTTAAACTGATCCTTGGCAAAAGTTAAGTGACGGAAACCCTGTTCATCAATGGTTTTTTACGCTATTCTGAACCGAGTTAATCCGGTGGGGAGAAAATCCGGTCTCCATGGTCACGCGAATCATCCTGTTCGCTCCGGCCATCAGGGTCACGGCCTCAATTATACCGCACAGCAAACAGAAGGGCAGAAAGTCTTTCTGCCTTACGGGATGCAAAGAACGACCTGGCGACTGAGACAATATAAAGTTCATCAACCGTGGCTGATCTTAAGCGCTTCTTCGACAACCTGAAAAAACTCGACTGGCGCGTATTGACGCGCCCGGTCATCCTCAGCGTCGCTGTCGGCCTGGTCACCGGCAGTGCTGCCGTCCTCTTCTATTTCGCCACCAACAGCGTCGAACACCTTTTCCTCGATACCATGGCCGGTTACCGCCCGCCCGGTGAGGGGAGCGAAGCAATCCTGATGCTCGGCGACCGGATGATAGACAATCTGGCCGTGGACCACCGCTGGTTCCTGTTCCTGGTCCCGGTCATCGGCGGCCTGGTCTCGGGATTCCTGGTTTTCAACTTCGCCCCGGAGGCTGAAGGCCATGGGACGGATGCCGCGATCGATGCCTTCCACAACAAGGGCGGCATCATCAGGGGACGGGTACCGATCATCAAGGGGCTTGCCTCGATCGCCACGATCGGGACCGGCGGCTCTGCCGGGCGCGAGGGCCCGATCGCCCAGATCGGTGCCGGCTTCGGCTCGTTTATCGCCAGCAAACTGAAATTGACTTCAACCGACCGGCGAATTCTTCTCCTTGCCGGGATGGCCGGAGGGATTGGCGCCACGTTCCGCGCCCCTCTCGGTGGAGCGCTTTTCGCCGTCGAGGTCCTTTACAAAAACCCTGAATTCGAACACGAAGGGCTGATTCCGGCGATTATTTCATCGATCACGGCTTTCTCCCTGTTCGGCGCCACCACCGGCTGGAAGCCGCTTTTAGCAACCCCTTACTTCAGCTTTAAACACCCGCGTGAGCTGGTTTTGTTCGTGCTGCTCGGCGTGACCTGTGCCGCGCTTGGCAAGCTCTACGTCAAGTGTTTCTACGGCACCCAGAAACTCTTCAAGCAGTGGGATTTCCCGGTCATGCTGAAACCTGCGGTCGGCGGCTTCCTGCTCGGCCTGCTGGCCATGGTGGTCCCCCAGGTCCTCGGCTCGGGATATGGCATGGTGCAGGCCGCGCTCTACGGCAAGGTGGCCCTGTGGGTCATGCTGGTGGTCGCCCTGGCCAAGATCGTCGCCACCAGCCTGACCATCTCCTCAGGCGGCTCCGGCGGTGTCTTTGCCCCGAGCCTGGTAATCGGCGCGATGCTCGGTGGCGCCTTTGGAGCCTCAGCCGATCTGCTTTTCCCGGCCATGGTTCACGACCCGAGAGCCTATGTTCTGATCGGTATGGCCGGCTTCTTCGCCGGCGTCTCCAACACTCCGATCGCCACCCTGATCATGGTCAGCGAACTGACTGGCAACTACGGCCTGCTCGCCCCCCTGATGCTGGTCTGCACCGTCGCCATGATCGTCTTCCCGCGCAACTCGATCTACCAGAAACAGGTTAATAGTCGCATCGACTCACCGGTACATCTGGGCGAATTCATCGTTGACGTCCTGGAAGGGATCAGGGTCGAAGACCTGCGCGAACATGGGCGCAAACCGACACTGATTGCGGAAGGCCTGCCCTTGCCAGAGATTCTCACGCTGATCGCAAGCGCCGAAGGAGCCTATTACCCGGTCGTTGACAACGAGATGCGCATGACGGCAATCTTCTCCGTCAACGATATCCGGCGAATTCTTGCCGAGGACCTGCCACCAAGCCTGGTCCTCGCCAAGGACCTCGCCGTATCGCGGGTCATCACGACCACCCCGGACGAATCGCTCACGGAAGTGATGCGCAAACTCTCGAGCCGCGGGCTCGAAGAAATCCCGGTGGTTGACGAAGAAGACCCTCACCGGGTCCTGTACATGCTGACGCGTCGTTCCGTGCTGGCACGTTACGCGACCGAACTTGAGAAGAAACAGGAACATTATTCATCAGACTGAAACCGTTGTTTGACTACGACCTAAAGTGCTTGAGATACTAGAGCCAGAACTTCATTCAAGGTTATTTTATCACCATGTCTGAAAGCTTTCCATTCTCAGCGATTCTCGGCCAGGAAGCGATGCAAACCGCTCTCCTGATCAGCGCGGTCGATCCGGCCATCGGTGGCGTGCTGGTCCGCGGGCAGAAAGGCACCGCCAAATCAACCGCAGCCCGCGCCATGGCGTCCCTGCTGCCGTTGATCAAGGTTGTCGCAGGCTGTCCCTTCCACTGTGACCCGGACCAGCCGGACCAGTTGCACAGTGAATGCCATGCTCAATTTGCCGCCGGAACAGCCTTGCCCGGCGAGATGACCGCAACGCCATTCGTCGATCTGCCCCTCTCCACGACTGAGGATCGCCTGGTCGGCACCCTGCACCTGGCGAACACCCTGCATAGCGGCAAGCGCCAGTTTGAACCCGGGCTGTTCGCCGCCGCTCATCGCGGCATCCTGTATGTTGACGAGGTCAACCTTCTGCCGGACCATCTGGTCGACCTGCTCCTCGACACTGCGGTCTCCGGCCAGAACCTCGTTGAACGGGAAGGCCTCCGCTATAGCCATGCCTCACGTTTTATTCTGATCGGCACCATGAACCCGGAGGAAGGCGAACTGCGCCCCCAGTTTCTCGACCGGTTCGGACTCTGTGTAACGATTGCCGGGGTCGACGACATTTCCTTAAGACGTGAGATCGTGTTGCAAAGGCTTTCTTTCGACCAGGCCCCGGACAGATTCATAAGCGGTTTCATCGATAATGATGAGACTCTCAGGCAGCAGGTCATCCAGGCCAGGCAACGCCTCAATGACGTTGTGATCCCCACCGAGATAGTCGACCAGGCGGTTGCCATGGCAACCGCCGCCAGGGTCCAGGGGCACCGGGCAGAGCTGGCCCTGGTCCGGTCGGCGAGAGCGCTGGCCGCCCTGTTTGACCGGGCCAGCGTCACGCCCCCGGACCTCAATCAAGTTGCCGGCTTCGCCCTGGCGCATCGCATCCCCGGGGCGACGGTCCTGACGCAGGATCAGGTTTACCGGCAACTTGCTGAACTGAACAACGGCAAGGGCCGGGGGACGGTCTCCGAGCAGAGCCCGGGCCAGGATCATGACGAGGTCCACCTGTTGGAGAACATGGACTTTCCAGGATCTGCCGCGGCTGGGAGCTCTTTGTTTACTTACCTAAAAAAAAAATTGACGACCGCTTCTTCTATGCCGACCAATCCTTTGACTTAGGCAGCATAGACCTGACAGTAGGTCTTAAACAGCAGCGGAAAAGCGCGTCAAAACCAGGTACGTCGGGGCCGACAACATCCGGCAGGCGCTCTGGAAGCCGTGCATGGCAGCCCGGGCAGCAGCGCACAGCCGTTGATGTAGGCAGGACCATCAATGCATGCATAACACGGCTTGCCCTTTCGAAGGATTCCGGACAACAGAGGGCCCTGGCTGACACCGATCTGCATTTGCAGCTGCGCAGCCGGAAACCGCGGCGACTCATCGTTTTTGCCATCGACACCTCGGACTCCATGGGGGACGGCCCCGTAACACGCATGTCCGCAGCCCTTGGCGCGATCGCGGCACTTGCTGCACGAGCTTACCTGAACCGTGAGCAGGTCTGCCTGATCACTTTTCGCGACCGTCACGCACAGCTCGTCGTGCCGCCCACGGACAGCGTCGTGCTCATCAGGCAGCAATTGAATCGGCTACCGGTCGGCGGCGCGACTCCGTTGCCGGCAGGCCTGAAGAAAGCCGGGCAAGTGATCGCCCAGGCAAAACGCAAAAACCAGGGGATTGAACCGTTGCTGGTCCTGATCTCCGACGGTGAAGCAACCATGCCGCTTATTCCCGGCGCCGATCCAGTGCAAGAGGCCCTGGCCATAGCGCAACAGCTGGGCCAGGAAAAGATCCCGGCCCTGGTCATCGACACCACGCCGGACCACCGGCAACGAACCTTCATGCCGCGATTGGCAGAAGCGTTGGGCACCCGCTGTCAGCACATTCACAACCTGCAGACCAGGCAGATCCTGCAGCTTATTGAAACATCTCAACCGGCCTTATTATCATGAAAACAGCTGGAAACATCACTCTCTCAGGCATTGCTGCCGCCCTGGCAGCGCATCGCCCGGCGGAACGCCCGGCCGACGATCGTGGACACGCAGCCGTTGCCCTGCTCCTCCGGGAAGGGGTTTGCTCTCCGGAGGTGCTCTTTATCATCCGGGCCACCCACGATCGTGATCCCTGGTCCGGGAATATCGGCTTCCCCGGCGGCAGGCTCAACCATAATGGCGAAACACCCCAGCAGGCTGCAGAACGAGAGACTTTCGAAGAACTCTCTCTTGACCTGATGCAGGCGCGACACCTGGGTCGCCTCGATGACCTTTACGGTGCGATCATGCCGGTGCTGGTCTCATGCTTTGTCTACCACCTGCAGGGACCTGTTGAACTGCAACCGAACCATGAAATTGAAGCAGCCTTCTGGTGTCCCCTGATCAAGCTGCTAGAACCGGAACGCCACCAGCAGAGGACCTTCTTCTATCGTGACGAAGAAAGGGCCCATCCCGTTGTTGAGCTGCTCGATCCCGAGCAACCCCTGCTCTGGGGAATCACTTACCGGCTGCTGCGGAACTTCTTTGCATTGTGCCAGCGTGATTTCGGTTTCGGCGAACCACTTGAGAGGTAATCCTTCTGAATGCCAGACTTGCCTGAAGGGTATTATGCGCTAGAATTCCGATAGGTAGAATTTCATGATTACGATTTGGCGGGAGAACCGATGAAACATCGACGTTTTCGAAGAATCCCTTTTGAAGCGAAAGCCACCCTCACCTTTGATCAGACGACATGGAACGGAGAGCTCCTGGATGTTGCAATGAAAGGGGCGATGGTCGGGACCATGGAACCTTTGCCAGTTGCCCTCGACAGTCAATGCCGCCTGTGCATTACCCTGCCGGGAACAAATATTTCTCTCGATTTCCAGGCCAAGGTGGTGCATGCCGAAGACCGGCGCTACAGCTTCAAATTCATCAGCGAAGACCTCGAGACACTCACGCATCTGCGCAAACTGATCGAACTCAACACCGGCGATGTTGAGACGACGCGCAGTGAATTATCTGCCTTGCTGGACGATTAGATTTAAAGGACCCCGAATATGGATTTTAGGGCAACAGGGGGTTCATCTGTTGCCCTTTGCTATTGTCCTTTGAAATCAAAGATAAAAGCAAAAAGCCAAACCCGGGGGTCGCGCCCCCCGACTGCGCCTTACTCTTTTACTGGCCTAAAAGAGTAAGCAGAAAAGGGCCTGCGCTGCGCTGGGCATGTCTGGCGCGAAATGGCAGCAACCTCAATCCGGATCGTTCTAAACGATCAAGAGTCTACGCTTCCCCCGCAGGAGCCGAGGCTCTTGAGAGCCTCTCCTTCTGTGGAAGCTTGCATCGGTAGTGGTATGCTTTTCAGGCTTTTCCCTTGTAAATCACACGGCAAGGTCAGGCCCTTTGACACAGGGCCGGATCCCCATCACAGCAGGTTGTTGAAGTCACAGACATCCGGCAGAGGAGATGCCCTCCGCAAGGAGAAGGCACTTTTGCATACTTTTGTTGCCGGACAAAAGTATGGCGTCCGGCGGGACGCGACCCGCCGGTTTTGCTTTTAAGAATTTAAAGAATAAAGTAAAGAGAGTAACAGATCAAACCGACGATTATCTTGAGCTCAACCAGTTGGCAAGGTTCAGCGCCAACCGTCGATTCGACTCATCAAGAAACCGGTTCTGGAACAACGCGTCATCGCCGAAAACGACGTACCTTCCCTCCCCCAACTGGCCGGCAGCCACCACGCCGAACGCCTGCATCGCATCGGCACTGGAAAACCGATTGTCATGATCCAGATCGACCCAGCCGTTCTGGCCGGTTACCGCCACGATCGAAACATGCTCAGCGGCGCCTCGCAGAGCCCAGCTTCCGTATACCGAAAAGCCTTCCAGTCCTGCAAACAGTGGGTGAACAGCAAGTCTGCTGACCTTGAAATAAAGAGGGTTGCCTCCGATCGCCGCATCTTCTTCATGCAATATCCCGTTTGCAACATCGATATCGAGCTGCCGGAGGAGGCTCAGTGCCGGTGACGGGATATGCAACATGACCGCCAGGCCACCGCCGTTGCTAACGAAATCGAGGACGACCTGGACTTCATCTGTGTCGAGTGGTCTGAAGGGACCGGACAGGACAAGCACATCAACCGAGGACAATTCTGCGCCGTTCAGTGGCCCCGCGGAGCTCCTGACCTGAAAACCGTTCTCGCGGTAAACCGCGGCCAGCCCGGAAAGATCGAGCGGGCCGTCTGCTCCGACCAGGAACTGCTGGGCATGGGATTCATCGAACAAGATAACCGGAGCTGCGACAGCAGGTGCGGCAATGGTTAGTATCGCAATCGCGGAGACAAGAGCAAGGCTGACGTTTTTGTTCATGGCGGACCTCGAAGAGTTTATGCTGACTTTTTTCGTTATGTTTCAAAAACGGAGTCTAACCGAAAGGGGCAGGCGCTTTCAACCTATTTGGCTCAGGGACTTTGGACCAAACCTTTTATGTGACTGTTTTGCGCCAGCCCGGGTTAAAAAATGAGCCCGGCGAAACCGCGACAAAACGGGTCTGGCCTGCGACAAATCGTTTGTTAAGTGACACGACGGAGGGTTACGGCATATCGACAAAAGCCAAGCATAAGGAGAAATTGACTAAATCGCATGGACGGAAAAACCGCTTCTCAAGACAAGAAAAAACGAGACCTCAACGTTAAAATGTGTTATGAATACTGCCGGTTTATTCTTGTGCAAAAAACAGTATCAAGGGGAGGCATATACCATGGGACTCATTGACGTGAAGAAAGCGATCAAGGAATCCATTCAGACCGAAAAGGACGCCATGGACTTTTACAAGTATGGTGCCGAGCGTATGATGGAAGAGAAGGCGCGGCTGACTTTTGAAATACTGGCGCGCGAAGAATACCAGCATGCAGAGTCGTTCTACAGAATTTATCCAGGCGACGACATCCCCTCTTTCCAGGAGTTCATGAAGGCTCCGCCAAACACCGATTCTGGCTGGTGGAAAAGCCTGCAAAATCTCCTGATGCAGGACTTCGACGAGCGAAAAGCCCTGGAACTGGCAATTGAGCAGGAAGATGCACTGGAGAAAGAGCTGCGGGAAATGGCGGCCAAGATAGATGACCCCTCGATCTCCATGGTGTACCTGGCAAACGCCACGTCGACCCACAATCACCTCGAACTCGTCGAGGAAGACTACAAGGCCATGTTCGGGATGAGTCGCTGAAGATCCTGTACGATTGACAGAAGCCGACAAAGGTCGCCTCAATCGGAGCGTCTCAGATTGCTGACAAACCCCGTATCAAGTGCGGGGTTTGTTTTTTTACCTGGCTGAAAAGCCTCTATACAGCAAAGGGCAACAGGTGGTTCATCTGTTGCCCTTTGTTATTGTACTCTGGAATTAAAAATAGAATCAAAACCAGAATCCGGCGGGTCGCGCCCCCCGACTGCGCCTTTCTTTTGCTGGCCAATAAGAGTAGCAGAAAAGGGCCTGCGCCTTGCGCTGGGCATGTCTTTCGAAGGCGGGAACGTGATAATGGTTTAAAAGACCTGCCCGCGGAGACGAAAACCTACAACCGTGTTTAACGCAAAGCCGCAAAGGCCGCAAAGAGAATCATTTTATTGTTTATAAAATCCGAAGGTGCCCTATAAGCTCTGCGTCTTCGCGCCTTGAGTGAGCAAGAGCGACCCACGGTGCGTTAGGGTTCAAGGAAGGCTGGGGCCAGATGAACCATCTGTTGCCCTTTCTAGAGACTGACGGAAAATGCCAGCATCCCGATGCCTCTAAATCAGGCGGTTTGCACAATTAAAAGGGGACCGAATGATTTCGGTCCCCTTGTTATCTTTCACGTTTAGTTGAACAGCTTGGCGCCGAGGTAGGCCAGGGCCGGCCAGGCGATCAGCACGGCAGAGATGATGGCGAAGATGCCGAGGACACCCATAACGGCGATCGTGTAACTGGCTTTGACGGAATTGATGATGTTGGCTGCGCTTTGCATGATGTGTCTCCTATGGGTGTCTCGCGCTTCAAGCGACGAGGTTAAAGTGAATAAGTCCTAGTTGAACAGTTTCGAGCCGATGTAGGCGAGTGCCGGCCAGGCGATCAGGACCGCCGAGATGAAGGCGAAGATGCCGAGGGCGGCAATGACGAGAACCAGGTAAGAACTTTTTACGGTATCCATAAAGCGGCTTTGAGTTTTCATGATGTCCTCCTCTTTGTTAGTTCTTCTTGATTGATCTTGATTAGAGTTTTAACATTAGAGATCATTCATGTCAAGCATAAAAGTTAAAATATATTTCATAATTATTTAATATTTACTAACTGACTGTTTTTATTGAGGATAAATCAGGGGAAGAGTCGCGAAAGTGGATTGTTTGGGCCCTATTCTTAAATTAATTTTCCGTTTTTTATGAATAAAAGGGGGAAATGGGTCACGAAAAACCAAAAAATATTTCAACGCAAAGGCGCAAAGCAAGCAGAGAAAATCCGTTTCTATTGTTTATAAAACAAATCCTATAAGCTTTGCGTCTTTGCGTCTTGAGTGAGCAAAGCGAACGGGCGTTAAAGATAAAGGCTATAGGGCGGAGGCTGGGGCTGGAGCACATTTCCATCATCCCTGCGAAAAACAGCTTCCGGCCCATGCTAGAGGCCGTCCAAAAAGGATTAAAATTTATCTTGCGCGTGAGTCACATGCGAATTAACATGACGGTAATCGGGTTAAACATTAAGTGGACACACTGTATATTGAGGCTCCCATGAGCAGTTCCAAGACTCACCCATGCAAAGAATGTGGCAAATCCTATTCGGCAGCCTGCCGGCAATGTCAGGCATCGAATCGCAAAAAATCCTGAGCAAAGGTCCATTTTCACCCCGGGCCATACTGACGACCGGCAATTCCTCTCTCGTCAGCCTGGATCGAGCAACCCCGCACAACAAGGAGTGACCATGAAAACCGCACTTACGCTCGTCATTGTTGCCACTGTTACCTTAGCCATGGCATCTTTGGTTTCTGCTGACGCGGCCAAAGGCCAGGGGATCTACATGAATTTCTGTACACCATGTCACGCCGGCGGCATAGCAGGGGCCCCCAAAGTCGGAGACAAAACGGCATGGACGGAGCGTAGTGCCAAAGGGACTGAGGCAGTGATTTACAACGCCATCAACGGTTATCAGGGCAGCAGCGGATTCATGCCGGCCAAGGGCGGCAACAGCGCCCTGACCGATGCGGAAGTCTCCTCTGCGGTCATCTACATGCTGGAGCAGAGCAGATAGCATTTAATGCCATCTCCGAGACGGATGACTAAAGCCCGGTCTGCTGAACAGCCGGGCTTTTCTAATGCGGAGATCGACATCCGGATTCAGATTGCAAAAATACTTGCCGTGCAAACAGCTCACCTCTGAATTTCTGGTCCACCATAAAAACAAACGTGCTATTTTATGCGTTTGATCAATTACAACGATTTTTTCGGATTGTCATGACCAGCGAATCTTCCATCTATCAACTAAAGCGTCCGGCCCGTTACCTTGGCGGTGAGCGTGGCAGCGTCTGTAAGGACTGGGCGCAGGTCGACGTGCGCTTTGCAATGGCTTTTCCCGACGTCTACGAAGTGGGCATGAGCCACATCGGTTCAGCAATTCTGTATCGTGTTCTCAACGATGTCGACTGGATAGCGGCTGAACGTTGCTACACTCCATGGCCGGACCGTGAAGCCCAGTTGCGCGACCAGGGCAAGCCCCTGGCCTCCCTGGAAAGCGATCGTCCCCTGGTCGATTTCGACATTATCGGCTTTTCGCTGCAATACGAGCTCTGCTACACCAACGTTCTGACTATGCTGAAACTGTCCGGTCTGCCGCTGCACGCAAGCGCACGCAGATGAGCTGGCGCCCTTGATCGTGGTCGGCGGCCCCTGCGCATTCAACCCGGAACCCCTTGCCGATTTTATCGACTGCGCTGTAATCGGTGACGGTGAGGAGGCCATCATCGATCTCTGTACGGCATTTCGTGAGAGCAGATCGGCCGGGGAAAACAGGGCGGCCCTGCTGAAGAGACTGGCTGCAATTGAAGGCATTTACGTGCCATCGCTTTTTTCGGTCAGTTACAAACCAGACGGCAGAGTATCCGCCATCACTCCGACGGCGGGGGCGCAGGAGAAAGTCAAGCGCCGGGTGCTGGCCGACCTGGACTCGGCAGCTTATCCGACCCGGCCGATTGTGCCCTTCCTGGAGACAATCCACGACCGGGTCGCCGTGGAAGTGGCCCGCGGCTGCACCCGCGGCTGCCGTTTCTGCCAGGCCGGCTATATCTACCGCCCGGTTCGCGAACGGCAACCGGAAACGATCCGCAGCCTGGTCGAGCAGATGCTGCGCCATTCCGGCTACGACGAGGTCTCACTGCTCTCTCTTTCAACGGGGGATTACAGCGCCATAGAAGTCCTGATGCAGGACCTGATGGGCTGTTATGCCGACCAGCGTGTGGCGATATCTCTCCCCAGCCTGCGCGTCGGTTCATTGACCCCGGAGCTGATGAACGAGATCAAAAAGGTTCGCAAAACCGGCTTCACCATGGCCCCCGAGGCCGGCAGCGAACGTTTGCGACTGGTTATCAACAAGGGGATAAAAGAGGCAGACCTGGTTGAGAGCGCCCGAGCCGCCTTTGAGCTCGGCTGGCGCACCATCAAGCTCTACTTCATGATCGGACTGCCCACGGAGACAGATGAGGACCTGGATGCACTGGTCGAACTGGCCGCCCGCGTCAAGGCCGCCGGCAGGGGCACCCAGGGCGGGGCCGATGTCAACGTCTCGGTGTCGACATTTGTGCCGAAAGCGCACTCGCCCTTTCAGTGGGAAGCACAGATCAGCGTAGAAGAGACCCTGTCCCGGCAGGACCGGCTGCGCAATGCCTTGAAGAAGAAACGCCTGCGCCTCAAGTGGCACGAAGCGGAGCTCTCGTTTCTCGAGGGTGTGTTTGCCCGCGGCGATCGTCGTCTCGGCGCCGTACTCGCTGAAGCCGTGCAACGGGGGTGTCGTTTTGACGGTTGGCGCGATCATTTCCGGTGGGATTTGTGGCAGGAGGCGTTTACCGCGGCGGGACTCGATCCGGCCTGGTATCTGCGCCAACGTCAGGTCGGCGAGACCTTGCCCTGGGACCACATCGATTCCGGAGTCAGCAAAGGATTTTTACTGCGCGAACACCAGAATGCCCTGCTTGGCAAGGAGACCCCGGACTGTCGTCACGGCCAGTGCAGCTATTGCGGGCTGTGCGATTTCGAGACTGTCCGGCCGCGTCTGTCCGACCGTGAGGAGACAGAGCGGGAACCCGCCGCCGTCGTGGCGCCAGCCGTTCCTGAGCCAGAACGCCTGCCAAAGCTGCGACTGACTCTCACCAAGACCGGGCGCACGGCAAGCCTGAGCCACCTTGAATACATGACCCTGATCCACCGGGCCGTCCGCCGGGCCGGGCTGCCGATCAAGTATTCGGCGGGCTTCCACCCGGCACCGCGGATCAGTTTCGGCGATGCTCTGCCGCTCGGCGTTGCCAGTGAGGCGGAAATCGTCGACCTGGAATTGACGGCGGCTTGCGAACCAGCCACGGTCATGGAACGGCTTAACCGGGAATTCCCGGAGGGCGTCCGGGCCCTCGATGCCGGCATATGGTCGCGCAGCGGCGAGGCCCCGGCAAACAGCATCGTCTCTGCAACCTACCGGGTCCCCCTGTCTGAAAATATGGGGGAAGCTTTCGACGCCAGGCTGCGGGACTTTTTGCAGCAAGACAGCGTCATCACCAGCAGGACGAAGAAGAACCGCGTGGAGAAAATCGATCTGAGACCCTGGGTTCTGGACCTGCAGTGCCGGAATCGCCAGCTCTTGATGGAGCTGAAATCCGGCAGCCCTCTCTTTCTCGCCGCGTATCTCATGGAGAAAGATATTGAGGATGTTCGTACCATGGGCATATGCAAAATATCGATCCAGTTGAAAGCGCCGGAAATACCGGTAAATTTGTAATACGACGGATTGTTGACGCAGGCGTTACGGGACTCTCCCTGCTGTCACTGCGAGCTTTGAATGCCAACGAATTTTCACTTTCACGATATAGACATCCAGGTAAGGAGACACCATCATGGCCAAGGAACTGGTCATCAACACCACGTCCCACGAGACGCGGATCGCCCTGCTGGAGAGTGGCCACATTGCCGAGCTCTACATCGAGCGCAACCGCGAACTCGGCATCGTCGGCAACATCTACCGGGGCCGCGTCATTCGGGTTCTGCCGGGCATGCAGGCGGCATTCGTCGACATCGGCCTCGAGAAAGCCGCTTTTCTCTATGTTGCCGATGTCCTCGACGAGATGGAAGCCGTCGAGCACTACGTAGAAGTTGGTCATCGCCACGAGCAACAAAGTGAAGAGACCGGGGAAGAGAGCCCGCCCCTGCCGCCGATCGAGGAGCTTTTGCAGGAAGGCCAGGAGATCCTGGTACAGGTTGCCAAAGAACCGATCGGCACCAAGGGCGCGCGGATTACCTCGCACATCTCGCTACCGGGACGTAACCTGGTCTATATGCCCACCGTCGACCACGTCGGCATCTCCCGCAGGATTGAAAACGAAGATGAGCGCGAACGTCTGCGCCACCTGGTGGATGTCATGCGCCCGGCCGGCACCGGATTCATTGTTCGAACCGTCGCCGAGTTGCGCGAGGGGGAAGAGCTCAAGGCCGACATGGATTACCTGGTCAACCTGTGGGCCCAGATCAGCGAACACTGCGAAGACAACAGGGCGCCCTGCCTGGTTCACTCAGATCTTGATGTGACCAGCAAGGTCCTGCGCGACATCCTTACCGAAGATGTTTCCCGGATCATAGTCGACAGCCCGGTCGAGTTCAAAAAGATCGTCCACTTCCTCGACACCTTCATGCTTGGGCACAACTTCCAGGTTGAACAGTACTCCGGCGACGAACCGATTTTCGACACCTTTGGCCTCGAAGTGGAGATTGCCAGGGCATTGGGCCGCAAGGTTTGGCTAAAAAGTGGCGGCTACATCATTATCGAACAGACTGAAGCGTTGACCGCCGTCGACGTCAACACCGGTCGTTTTGTCGGCAAGCACAACCTCGAAGACACGATTCTGAAGACCAACCTGGAGGCGGTCAAGGAGATCGCCTTCCAGTTGCGCCTGCGCAATATCGGCGGGCTGATCATCATCGACTTCATCGACATGGAGAAAGAGGCCCACCGCGAAAAGGTCCACGGCGCGCTGGAAGAGACTCTGAAGAATGACAAGGCGAAAACCAATATCCTGAAGATCTCGGAGCTCGGCCTGGTGGAAATGACCCGCAAGCGGGTCCGCGAAAGCATCGGCCGAACTCTTTGCGAGCCCTGTCCTTACTGTGAAGGGAAAGGCTATGTCAAGAGCCGCACGACGACAGCCTACGAGATATTCCGTGAACTGCAGCGCGAGATGGGGCCGGCCCCCGGCTACCGGATGACCCTCCTGGTACACCCGGACATCGCCTCCCTGCTCTACGACGAGGAGCGTCACGGCATAGAGGAGTTGGAAAAGAAATTCGAAAAGCAGATTACGATTGCAGCGCGGCAGGGATTCCATCTCGAACAGTTCGAGATCATAGTCGGCTGATCAGGGCGGGATTTGCTTCACACCCCAGGCAAACCGGGCCGTTCTGGCTCCGGCTAATTCGATCGCGATTCCATTTCGATCAGCAGCTTTTTTAGCTGAGCGATGGTCTCTTCCAGGGCCTGGTTGTTTTGCCTGAGAACGAGCATTTCGTTATTGCAGCGTTCAAGTTTTTTTTCTTCGAGGAGAGCCTGTTTCGTCTGCCCTGCTGCCTTTACATCGGCCTTGCTCTCAATCTCTGCAAGCAGCTTCTCCTGCTGTTCGACCAACTGGACCACCAACTCGGCCCTGGCCGCCCATTGCCCTTCCTCAGGCTGTTGCGAGAGGATCTTCAACGACTGCAGATCGCCGGATTCGGTGTATTGGTCAAGCCCATTCGCGAAGAGCTCAGGGCCGCGCATTGATGCGCCATGCGGGACAAGCAGGCCATTGCAACCGGCCAAAAGGGCGCCGACGAGAAGAACAGGAATCCAACGATTCAAGGTAGAGGTCATGACAAATGTTTCCTGCGGTCTATGAGGTAGTTGCTGCCCTTGAGCCTTTTCAGGTGGTCCTTCATACTGGCGCAAGTTTGGCTGACTGTCAAAAGTGACGGATTCTCCATGTTCTCGGACAGCGTAATCGCAACTGAAATGGTCATCAGCGGAAAGGACCGTTTGATATCGTATCGATCCGTGCCAAAGATGAATCCGGCTTTGAGGTCTTTTGGCTCGTAGATTTCGGGGACCATGCTGTCAAAGTCACTGATGATGGCTTTTGCAATATCTTCGGCACGCTCGGGAGAGGTCATAATCACGTAATCATCTCCGCCGATATGCCCGACCAGGTCATCATCGCCGCCTTGCCCGGCGACGACGCGTTTGAGCAGTTCACCGACCCGGTTGATCACGTCACTGCCGACGTTGTAACCATAGTAATCCGTGTATGCCTTGAAATTATCCAGGTCTATATAGAGATGGGCAAAAGGTCGTTTCTGCGCGATCCGGTCTTCCAGCACGCGGCTGATCGCCAGGTTGCCCGGCAGCCGGGTGAGGGGATTGGCGTCCAGATTTGCTCGCTCGAGCTCCACGAGTTTGCGCGCCATGCTGGAAAAATCCCTGGCCAACTGGCCGAACTCATCGTTGCTTTCGATATCGATCGATGTTTCGAAATTCCCGGCAGCTATCTCCTGGGTCGCGTTCTGCAGGGCCCTGACCGAACGGCGGATGCTGCCGATTACCGTGAGCGTGACAGGCGCAGTGAGGAGGATGCCGATAAAGGTGAGGATCAAAGTCAAACGGTAGGCCTCGCTGCTCTGATCTGACAGTTGTCTCAGGTCCTCGTCCAGGGCGTTCTGATGCCGTAGCCGGAGGTCGTTGAGGAATTCCAGCAGCTGGCTGCGCAGGGGTGCGGTCGAGGCTGAGGCGGTTTCAGCAGCCTGTCGCCATTTCTTCTCTGCAAAGGCCTTGCTGAGGGGCCGGTACCGGGACACGTAATCTTCGATCATGGCCGTCAGGGGGGCAAAATAATCAGGCAGCGGCGAGGCGTTCATGTTTGCGAGAAGAGCATCAAGGTCGCCGGTTCGCCGTGCCAGGAGTTCCAGAAGTTGGGGGTCTTTCAAGATAACCAGCTGGCTTTCCAGATTCTCCTGGGCCAGCAGGTTCTGGCGAAGATCTCGCAGCAGGGTCAGGGCCCGGAACTGGACGTCGACCAGTTCCTCGGTCCGGCGGTTGTGTTCGTGCAGGCTGAACAGCGCATAACCGACCGCTATCATGCCAAACATAATAACCACAAGGTAGCCGATCTCGACTTTCCTGATGACGGTCAAATTGGACTTCATTGCATCTCCTGGATAGAGCAGGGCGCCACAGGCACAGCGTCCGTACGGTTTGGTAGTTTAGCATGATTTCACCATTTTAATAGACATGGATTTGAACCGTTTAGGCACTTTTTCTTGAGCTCTATCGAGCAACGCCTTGTCAAACAGCTCAGGAAACAAGGTCGCGCAACTTCGCAAAGGGTTAAAAACGTCACATGGCCGACAGGATTACCAGGCAGAAGGCCTGCATCCCGCTGTTGACAGGCATCATCGCGATCCATTATTTACTTGACACCCCCTTGGCGCCAGACGTATAAATACCAGTTCCTGAGCGGGCAAAGCCCGTAATCCAAGGTAAGAAAGCGAGGTGACTGGCGATGTATGCGGTCATTAAAACCGGAGGAAAACAGTACAAAGTTTCCGCAGGCGACCTTCTCAAGGTCGAAAAACTGGATGGTGCTGTAGGTGACACCATCGAATTGAACGAGGTCCTCATGGTTGGCGGAGAAGAGGTCAAAATCGGAACACCTCTCTTGCCGGAAGCGAAAGTTAAAGCGCAGATTGTTGAACAGGGTAAGGACAAGAAAATCCTGGTATTCAAATCGAAGCGGCGCAAAAACTCTCGCAAGAAAAACGGCCACCGTCAGCCCATCACTCGTCTGAAGATTACAGATATTGAAGCTTAAGGAGTAAAACCATGGCTCATAAGAAAGCGGGTGGCAGCACCCGTAACGGTCGCGATAGTGCTGGCAAGCGCCTCGGAGTCAAGCGCTACGATGGCCAACTTGTAACGGCCGGCTCGATTCTGGTTCGCCAGCGCGGCACCTCCATTCATCCCGGCAACAATGTCGGCTGCGGCAAAGACTACACCCTGTTTGCCCTGGTCGAAGGCAAGGTCAAGTTCGAGCGCCTCGGCAAGGACCGCAAGAAAGTCAGCGTCTACGCCTGAAGCGTAACCCCTGAACTAAGTTTAAAAACCCGAGGTTCTCAAGTGAGCTTCGGGTTTTTTGTGTTAGATTCTAAACAAGAGGTGCGGAGCGAGACGCGTGAAAAAGCTTTTTCCCATCTCGCACTTCGCCTTCGCAATTTAAACTATGAAATTCATCGACGAAGTCAAAATACACGCCAAGGCCGGCGACGGTGGTCGCGGTTGCCTTTCGTTCCGCAGGGAGAAGTTCGTCCCGCTCGGCGGACCTGACGGCGGCGATGGCGGTCGCGGCGGCGATGTCATGCTGGAAGTCGACATGGCCCTGTCAACCCTGCTCGATCTGCGCTACCGACAGCATCTCAAAGCCCAGAACGGGGCCCCGGGAATGGGCAAGAACATGCACGGCAAAAGCGGCGAAGACCTGGCCATCAAGGTTCCACCGGGCACCCTGGTCTACGATGAAGACAGCGGCGAACTGCTTGCCGACCTGACCGAGGCCGAACAGGGTTTCTGTCTGCTCAAAGGCGGCCAGGGAGGGCGCGGCAATGCCCGGTTTTTGACCTCAACCAACCGGGCTCCTCGGCACACCCAGCCGGGGATGCCAGGAGAGGAGCGAACCTTGCGACTGCAGCTCAAGCTGCTCGCCGATGTCGGCCTGGTGGGGCTCCCAAACGCCGGCAAGTCGACCCTGATTTCTAGTATCTCCGCCGCCCGACCGAAAATCGCCGACTATCCGTTTACCACCCTGGTACCGAACCTCGGCGTCGTCAAGCACGGCGATTTTCGTTCATTCGTCATGGCCGACATCCCCGGACTGATTGAAGGCGCCAGCGACGGCCATGGCCTGGGCACACGTTTTCTCAGGCACATTGAACGGACCGACCTTTTTTTACACCTCGTCGACCTGTCGGGTCTCCAGACAGGCGACCCGATCGACAACTTTGACCAGATCAACCGCGAGCTGGAGCGATACAACCAGGACCTGGCAAAAAGGCCGATGCTGGTGGTTTTCACCAAGCAGGATATCACCGAGGTTCGTCAGCAGACGGCTGAACTGCGTCCGGTCTTCGAGGAACGGGGTTATCAGACCCTGGCCATCTCGGCAGTGACGCGCGAGGGGCTGCCGGAACTCGTGATCAAAGTTGCCAGCGAGCTCGACCACATGCGTCAAGCCGGCCAGCTTGACAGGCGCCCCCCCCAGGGGTAAAATTCTCCAGTTTTTTCAGCATCTTTCATGGACGGGCAGAGACTTAAAATGCGCACGATCTTACTGGCACATGTCAAACGGGTGGTTATCAAGATCGGCAGTGGCGTCATCTCCGACCACAGCGGCCTCGATCTCAAGCGCATGGCCACGCTCTGCGAGGATGTCCACTCACTCCGCCAGCGCGGTTATGAAGTTATTCTTGTCTCTTCCGGGGCGGTTGCCGCAGGCAAAGCGGACCTCGGCATCAAAGGCAGCGCGCGAACCCTGTCGCTCCCTCTCAAACAGGCTGCCGCGGCCATTGGTCAAAGCCGCCTGATGCGTGCTTACAAGGATGCGCTTCGTCAACACGGGCTGACCGCCGCCCAGATTCTTTTGACCCGCGACGACCTTGCTAATCGCCGCCGCTACCTGAATGCCCGCAACACCCTGATGACCCTGCTCGACTATAGCGTTGTACCGATCATTAACGAGAATGATACGGTTGTGATCGATGAAATCCGTTTCGGTGATAACGACAACCTGTCGGCAATGGCGACCAACCTGGTCGAAGCCCAACTGCTTGTGATCCTGTCCGATGTCGACGGCCTTTTCGATAGTGACCCGCGACACAATGCCGAGGCCAAATTGATCTCGGAAGTTGAACGAATTACGCCTGAGATCGAGGCCATGGCCGGCAAGGAAGCGACCATGCTCGGCACAGGCGGCATGACAACCAAACTGAAAGCGGCCAAGCGGGCCACGCTGTTCGGGGCGGGCACAGCAATCATCAATGGCCTGCCCCCCCACAACCTGCTTTACCTTTTCGACGGCCACGAGCTCGGCACCTATTTCCTGCCGGCGCGCGACCGGATGGCCGCACGCAAGCACTGGATCGCTTTCACCAAAAAGCCGAAAGGCAAGCTGATCCTCGATGAAGGCGCACAAAAAGCCGTGGCAGAACGTGGCAAGAGTCTTCTGCCATCGGGGATCCACCGACTGGAAGGCACCTTCGAGCGCGGTGACGCTGTACGGCTTTGCGACTTCAACGGTAAAGAGTTCGCCAAAGGGGTGACCAATTACAATTCGGCCGAACTGATTCGCATCATCGGCAAGAACACCAAGGAGATTCTCCAGATTCTTGGTTACCAGTATGGCGATGAAGTCGTCCACCGGGACAATTTTGTCATAAGTTCCTGAATGGATAGCCCCGCAAGGATAAAGGAGCCAGAGGATGAGCGTAACTGAGCAGATGCTGAAAGTCGCACAGGATGCCAAGACCGCATCCCAGACTCTCGCCGGACTTTCTGCTGCCGTCAAGAACGAGCTGTTGCGAAACATGGCCCGGTCTCTTCTGGACCACACCGAACTGTTGATCGAGGAGAACGAGAAAGACCTGATCGCTGCGCGCGAGGCCGGCCTGGCCTCGGCCATGATCGACCGACTGGCCCTCGATGGCCCAGGAATCAGGGGCATGGCTGACGGCCTCTGCGAAGTTGCAGAGCTGCCGGACCCGGTCGGTGAAGTGACCGGGATGTGGCGACGCCCCAATGAGTTGCAGATCGGCCGCATGCGGATTCCGCTGGGGGTCATCGGCATCGTTTACGAGTCACGGCCGAATGTCACTGCCGACGCCGCCGGGCTTTGTCTGAAAAGTGGTAATGCCGTAATCCTGCGTGGCGGCAAGGAGGCAATTCATTCCAACCTGGCCATCGGCAGAATCCTGAAGAGCCAGTTGGAGCGGATGCGCCTGCCCGCGGCAGCCGTACAGGTGATCGAGACCACCGACCGCGCTGCGATTCTGGAGCTGCTCAAGCTGGAAGATGAGATCGACCTGATCATCCCGCGCGGCGGAGAAGGCCTGATCCGCTTCGTCAGTGAGAATTCACGGATTCCTGTCATCAAGCACTACAAGGGCGTGTGCCACACCTTCGTTGATGCGAGCGCCGACTACGAGCAGGCAGAAAAGATCTGCATTAATGCCAAGGTCCAGCGTCCCGGGGTCTGCAATGCCATGGAGACACTGCTCATTCACCAGGACATTGCCGAAACCTTTGTCCCCCGCATAGCGGCCGCGATGCGGGCCCAAGGGGTGGAACTGCGCGGCTGCGCAACCACACGGGAGTTCGCCGAAACGGTCCTGCCGGCAACGGAAGAAGACTGGTACGCCGAGTACCTCGACCTGACGCTGGCCGTGCGGGTCGTCGAAAGCCTCACCGAGGCGATTGCCCATATCCGCAAGTATGGCTCCCTGCATACCGAGGTGATCGTCACCCGCGACTACGAAAACTCACAGAAGTTCCTGCGGCAGGTCAACTCGAGCGTCGTCATGGTCAACGCTTCATCACGCTTTTCCGACGGCAACCAGTTCGGCCTGGGAGCGGAAATCGGCATCTCCACGACCAAGCTGCACGCCTTCGGGCCGATGGGCCTGGAAGATCTGACAACGCGCAAATTCATTGTCCTGGGCGACGGCCAGATTCGCTCCTGAACAACAGGTAAAAAAGGGAGGAACTAACGCGAAGGGATCCCTATAGCATCAGGGTCTTCTTTGCACCCTATCTTTAACCTTTGCGCCTTTGCGTTAAACGTTTTTGGTGTTTTGTTTTGAACCCGACCCGAAATCGAATCTTATCGTTATGAAAACCGGCATTCTGGGCGGAACATTCAATCCGATCCACCTGGCGCATCTGCGCATCGCCGAAGCGGCCCAACAGGAGTTCCTGCTCGACCGGGTCCTGTTTATTCCTGCGGCCGATCCGCCACACAAGGATCTCGCCGGCGAGGTCTCTTTTGCCCACCGGGTCGCCATGGTTAAAGCGGCAATCAGCGGATACCCGCTATTCCAGGTCTCTGACCTGGAGATTCGCCGCAGCGGCAAGAGCTTCTCCGTAGACACGCTGGAAATCCTGCGTGGGGAAGACCCGAGCGGCGAACGCTTCTTCATTATAGGGCTCGACTCTTATCGTGATATCGCCTCATGGAAGGACTTTGCCCGGCTTTTCAGCCTTTGCCACCTGGTGGTGACAACCCGCCCCGGGGTTGCCATCGAGAATCCGCTTGAGCCCCTGCCCGTTGCCATCCGCGGGGACTTCTGCTACGATAAGCGGGCGGATAAAATTCTCCACAAATCAGGTAATTATGTGTTCTTTCTATCGGAAACCCACCTCGACATTTCCTCGACGCAGGTCCGCCAGCGACTGATTGAGGGTCAATCAGTCCGCCAGCTGGTCCCTCCAACTGTCGCAGACTATATTGAAGAGCATGGGCTCTACCGCACAACGTCAAGCACAAGGAGTCAGTAATTTGCAATCCATAGACCGGGCGCAGCTCTGCGCTGCTTATGTCCTCGACAAGAAAGCCTTCAACGTTCGCATCCTGGACGTTCGCAAGATATCGTCACTCACAGATTTTCTGGTCATCGCCTCGGGCAGCTCAGACAGGCAGGTCTCGGCAGCAGCAGAGTCTGTTCACCTGGGCCTGAAGAAAGACCATGACACCGTGCCGATCGGCATCGAAGGGCTCAATGAAGGGCGGTGGGTCCTGATCGATTACGGGGATGTCATGGTGCATGTTTTTCACGAACCGGTGCGGCTCTTTTATGATCTGGACGGCCTCTGGTGTGATGCCGGAGAAATTCCTGTCAATGACGAAGCCCCGGAAACCGCCCGGGCCACTTCGTGAAGTTTAACCTGCTCTGTGTCGGCCGGCTGACCCTGCCCTACCTGAACGAAGGCTGCAGTGAATTTGCTGGCCGCCTCAAGCGCTACATGCCCCTGGTGATCACGGAGATCAAGGAACACAAAACCGGCAGCAAGCAGGATTTAGCGCGGATTGTCGCAACCGAAGGGGAGCTTTTGGCGCAGCGCCTCCCCGCAGGGACCTTCGTCATCGCCCTTGACCAGCGCGGCAAACAGCTCAGTTCGGAGCAGCTTGCCGCCTTGATGAACGAGCACATGTTGCAGAGCATTCCGGAATGGACCATCCTGATCGGTGGCCCGTATGGATTGAGTGACGCCTTGCGCGAACAGGCGGACCTGGTCCTGTCTCTATCGGCCATGACCCTCACCCATCAGATGGCACGGCTGCTGCTCCTCGAGCAATTATATCGATGCTGCACGATTATCCGCAATGAACCCTACCATCACTAACGGGCAAGGTGTTTACCCCCGCCAGGCGGAGGATCCGCCCGCTAAGATGTTTTTTTTCGTCGGAAGCCCTTCTTTTGTGGTTAACTTGCAAGATATCTTTTAGAATGTGATTTCGAGCCTATATTCAAAGGAGAGCAGCATGAGTGACCAGTTTGAGCAGGTCAAGAAGCAGCTACTGAAAGAGCGCCAGGAGCTGTTGCGGGACGTAAGCAATTCTTACGAGACCTGCCGCGAGATCGGCCAGGATGGTGTCCCCGACATCGGCGACATGTCATCCGTGGCCTACAGCCGTGACGTGCTATTCAATGTCAGCGAGACCAAGCGCCAGCGGATTCGCGACATTGAGGTGGCCCTGGAGAAGATCGAAAGCGGAGAATATGGCATTTGCGCGAGCTGTGGCGAGGAAATTTCACCGCGACGCATGGAAGTCCGCCCCTTTTCGCGGTATTGTATTGAGTGTAAAACCGACATCGAAAAATTTGGCGAATAAACAGACTCCGATTCTTGGTGGAATGGATTCCGGGAGGACACAATGACATTCATGGCCGTATTGTTACTTTTTATCTTTTTTGTTCTGTTTTTTCTCTATTTCTGGGGTCTGAACCCGCACATGGTGACGGTCTTCTACCTGCCCGAGCAGAGCCTGACCTACCCGGCCGCGATGATAGTCATTGGTTGCGTCATTCTCGGCCTGGTGCTTGGCTTCGGGGCCCACTTCTACACCATCGTTACCCACTGGATAAAACATTGGAGCCGTGACCGTTCCGAAAAGAAACAGCGTGAGATCGGCGCCATCTATCGCGAGGGTGTCGGCCGGCTGCTTTCCGGCGACCTGAAGAAAGCCCACGGGCTGCTGAACAAGGCCCTGGATCGTGACCCGAAACGGGTCGATATCCTGATCGCCCTGGCAACCCTCAGCAGCCAGGAAGGCAATCCCACGGAAGGCCTTAACTTACTGCGCAAAGCCAGCAGCATAGATCCGAAAAGCATGGAAGTCCTCTTCAAGACTGCGGCTATCCAGGAAGAGACCGGACAGGACGACGAGGCGATCGCGACATACCAGGAGCTGGTCGCCCTGGAAAAAGACAATCGCAAGGCGCTCCGGGCCATGCGCGACCTCTACATCAAGCACGATCGCTGGCGGGACGCTCTGGACGTCCAGCGCCAGATTCTCAAGGCCGGACCCGGAGCCAATCGTGTCGCCAGCGAAAAAGAGTTGCTCCTCTACCTGCGCTACGAAGTGGCAAGCCTGGCCATCATCGACGGCTCCCCCAACGATGCGAAATCCGAGTTGAAAGATATCCTGCGCCAAAAAGACGATTTCACCCCGGCCCGGGTCTCCCTGGGCGACGCCTATGTGGCATTGAACCGCGGCGATGATGCTGTCAAAGTCTGGCAGGAAGGCTACCGGAAACTCGGCAAAGGGATCTTCCTCGAGCGTCTTGAAGATTATTACATGAAACGCGAGGACCCTTCCTCACTCCTGAACTTCTTCCGCAGCCAGAGTCTCGAACAGGGTGACGACCTGATGTTCCGTATCTTCTACGGCAAGCTCTGCCTGCGACTGGAGATGATCGACGAAGCCAAGGAGCAGTTGCAGGCCGTGGAAAGTTCTGGCGTCGAATCTTCCCAGGTTCACTTGCTGCTGGCAGAGACATATCGCCGTTGCCACGACTCGGAGCGGGCGATCAATGAATACAAAAAAGCCCTGGGCATATCCAAACGCCTGCGTCTCAATTTCGTCTGTGAAAAATGTCAGCATGTTGCCAACGAGTGGAACAGTCGCTGCCCAGCGTGCGGCGAGTGGAACAGCTCCAGCCTGATCGACAGCAAGCTCATTCAGCAAGCCCGCCCGATCGCCCTGGATAAAATGCTCGTACATCACGGCGAGCAAAAAGAGTGGGAAGGTGCATGAGAAAACCGGTTGCCCTGATTATCCTTGATGGCTGGGGAATCAACGAGAGCTGTGAGAACAACGCTGTCTGCCAGGCGCAAACCCCGCGGCTGGATGAATTCGCAAGGGCATATCCAACGACCTGGCTGAATGCCTCGGGACTCAACGTCGGTCTGCCCGAAGGGCAGATGGGCAACTCGGAGGTCGGGCATCTGAATATCGGCGCCGGCCGGATCGTCTACCAGGAGCTGACCAGGATCAGTCGCAGCATCGCAGGAAGGCGACTTCTTCACCAACCAGACGTTCATCTCCAACCTGGCAACGATTCGCCAGGCTGGCGGCAAGCTTCACCTGATGGGGCTTTTATCCGACGGCGGGGTCCACTCGCACAACACTCATCTCTATGCACTGATTGAACTGGCAAGGCGGGCGGGCGTCGATGCATGCGTTCATGCGTTTATGGACGGGCGCGACACGCCACCGCAAAGCGGGGCCAGATACCTCGAAGAGCTTGAGACGGAAATGGCGCGCCTGGGCCATGGCTGCCTGGCCACGGTGACCGGCCGTTATTATGCCATGGACCGCGACAACCGGTGGGACCGTGTCAAGCGGGCCTGGCGGGCCATGGTGCTCGGCGAAGGACAAACAGCCGAATCCGCGGCGGAGGCGATTCGTGCCGCCTACGGCGCAGGCCAGACCGATGAATTCGTCGAACCGCGGGTTATCCTGCGGAACGGTTCACCGGCCGGGCTAATCAAAGACGGCGACGGGATCTTTTTCTTCAACTTCCGCGCCGACCGGGCCCGTGAAATCACCCGGGCCTTTACCCTGCCCGGCTTCGACGCCTTCCCGCGGCCAAGCGTTCCGCAGCTCTCGACATTCGTCTGCCTGACCGAATACGATGCGACATTCAAGCTGCCGGTTGCGTTCACCTCGGAGAGCCTGCACAACATCCTCGGCGAAGTCGTGGCAGAGGCAGGCCTGAAACAGCTGCGGATTGCGGAAACGGAAAAATACGCCCACGTCACCTTCTTCTTCAACGGCGGGGAAGAAGTCCCGTTCGCCAACGAAGACAGGGTCCTGGTGCCGTCACCGCAAGACGTTGCGACCTACGACCAGAAACCGGCCATGAGCGCTTTTGAGGTCACCGACGAAGCAGTCCGCCGCATCAGGCAGGGGACCTATGACCTGATCGTCCTCAACTTCGCCAACCCAGACATGGTCGGCCACACCGGAATTCTCCGGGCAGCGGTTGCTGCCATGGAGACCGTTGATGAGTGCGCCGGCCGCGTTGTCGACGCCCTGCTTGAAGCCGGAGGCTGCGCCCTGATCACCGCCGATCACGGCAACTGCGAAACCATGACAGATGAAAACGGCGCACCGCAAACTGCACACACAGCCAATCGCGTGCCGTTGTTCCTGGTCGATCCGGACAACCGGCAGGCGGCTCTGCGGCCGGGAATTCTTGCCGATCTGGCCCCGACCATTCTCGACCTGATGGGCCTGGCCGTCCCGCCGGAGATGACAGGGAAAAGCCTGATTTCCTGAGCATAATCCTGTTGCAGAACCCCTGTTTAAAAATACAATAAGCCGCTGTTTGCGATGTTTTTCCCTCGCATCTTGATTCCATTCTTTGCGTTTTTGCGTTAGCATTTGCCCTGTTGTTAATTGCAATGTATTGAGTTATGGAGGGATTCATGTGGCAAGACTTCTGCAAAAGCCTTAAGGCGAGTGTCGATCTTTTTCTGCCACCGGCCTGCCTGCTCTGCGGGCAGCGCCTTCGGGATTCGACAAGAGACGTCGACTTCTGCGAGGCATGCCTGGCAGGAGTAACCCCGCTGGGACCTGCTCACTGTTGCCTCTGCGCCCGGCCCTTTGCCGGCGCAACATCCGGCCATCTCTGCGGTGCCTGCCTGAAACATCCCCCCGATTTCACCAGGGTTCACGCCGCCGGCAGATACCATGGCAGCATAAAAGAAGCCGTGCACCGGTTGAAGTACCGCAACCAGCTCATCCTCGCCCACCCCCTGGGATTGATCCTCGCCGGAGTTGTCGCCAACTCAAGCGCCGAACCTTCGCTGGACTGCATCATCCCGGTACCGTTGCATCCTCAACGGCTAAGGAGTCGTGGCTATAATCAGGCTCTCGAGATCGCCAGGCCGCTCTCGCGCCAGCTTGGGCTGCCGATCCGGGCCGACCTGCTGCAACGCGCTCGCAACACGCCGCCACAACAGGGGCTGCCGGCAGACCAACGCAGTCGTAATCTGCGCAAGGCCTTTGTCCTTGCCGGGCAGGTGACCGGGGTCAGGGCGCTGCTGGTAGACGACATTATGACGACCGGCGCAACCGTGCGTGAGTGTTGTCGAACCCTTGTGCGAGGCGGCGCGGAAGAAATCCGGGTTGCCGTCGTTGGCCGGGCGTAGCATGACCAATCTTGTGAAGTTCCGGTTGTTTCTGTTAGTATGCACCCCTGGTTCAGGAGAGGGCTACGGATTCTGATGATCGCTGACCAAACAATCATGCAAAACCTGACTCTCGAGAAGACTCTCGAAACGATCCCCAGCGGTGTGTTTGTCGTCAACGACGCTATGCAGATTCTTTACTGGAACCCGACCGCCGAGAGGATCACCGGCTACTCTGCCGAGGAGGTGCTCGGCCAGCACTGCTCTGTTTTGCAGGGTGTGCCCTGTGGCGAACAATGCGGCCTGTTCGGTTCCGAAACACCCAAACCGATCATCGGCGCCAACTGTACGATTGTCACCAGGTCCGGCGAAACCATTCACCTGCTGAAGAATATGGAATACCTGCGCGATGCGCAAGACAACATCATCGGCGGGATTGAGTCGTTTATCGATATTACGCGTCAACACTCTCTGGAAGAATCGCTGCGCGACCAGGCGATGGAGCTGGAGAGCCGCGTCGATGAGCGCACCAGGGAGCTGAAGAAGAGCGAGGCCCGTTTCCGGACGATGCTCGACAACATGGACGACATGGCCTATATCGCCACGGAAGATTACCGGCTGACGTTCATGAACCGGACCATGCAGGGAATTTTCGGCGACCGGACCGGCGAATGCTGCTACCAAATTCTGCACGGCGAGGCAAAGCCCTGTCCATGGTGTCCCATGGAGAAGGTCTTCAGAAATCGCACATTCCGCGACGAACGCCACCTCGGTGACCGGGGCAGGCTCTACGAGATCGTCCATTCGCCCCTGCCGGAAGAGAACGGCCTGAAGCAGAAGCTGGCAGTCTGCCGGGACATCACGGAGCGCAAGAAGACCGAAAAGGACTTACTGGATGCCAATCGCGAACTCGACGCCTTTGCCCACACGGTGTCCCACGACCTGCGGGGCATCCTTGCGCCTGTGGTCACTTACATGGATTTTTTGCGCCTGACCTACGCCGAGGTTTTCGATGAGCAGATCCTGCAGATTCTCGCCGAGGTAGAGCACCAGAGCGAGCGGGCCATCGCCCTGCTCGACGACCTCCTCGACCTGGCCCAGGTCAGCCACATCAAGCCCGGGGAGCACCCGACCGACGTTAAAGTGATCGTCGATGAGGTTCTGCGTGAACTGGACGTCGAAAGTCCGGACCACCCTGAAATTCTGGTTGGCGATCTCCGGCAAACCTGGCTGCCTGAAGCCCTGCTCTACCAGGTCTTCTCGAATTTGCTCGGCAACGCCTGCCGATACAGCCCAGGGGAGAGCGGCGCGATCGAAGTCGGCTGCTGGGATGAAACGCACCAGAGCACCTACTATGTCCGGGACCACGGACCGGGTGTCCCGCACAAGGAAAACGAGCTGATTTTTGACATTTTCTATCGCGGCAAATCCTCCAAGGGGCATCGCGGCACAGGGGTCGGATTGGCGATTGTGCGCAAGATTGCCACAAGATGCATGGGCACAGCCTGGGTGGAACAGACCCCTGGCGGTGGTGCAACCTTCTGCGTTTCGATCCCCAAAGCCCCGGCCTTTGGTAAAGACCGCCAGGAAAAGGCCTGATGCTGCATTGCCAAAACGGGATGTGGCCGCAGAACGGCCGACCATGAGACTCCTTCCTGACACACTGCTCCCCGGCATCCAGCAGAAGCTCCAAAAACATTTCGGGCCCCTCTGCTGGTGGCCGGCAGAGACCCCTTTTGAAGTGGCCGTTGGAGCGATCTTGACCCAGAACACAGCCTGGACCAATGTCGAATACGCCATCGACAACCTCAAACGTGCCGGGTTCCTGACTCCGCAGGACCTTGCGGAGCTGTCTCCCGGTCAGCTGGAAAGCCTGATCAGGCCTGCCGGGTTCTTCCGTCAGAAAGCCTGCCGCCTGCAAAACCTGGCCCGACATCTGGTCGAGGACTGGAATGGAGACCTTGTCGCCTTGTGCGGCGGGCCCCTCCCAGAAGCCAGGGGCCGTCTCCTGGCCCTGGCAGGAATCGGCCCGGAGACGGCCGACTCGATCCTGCTCTACGCAGCCGCCCGCCCCAGCTTCGTGGTCGATGCCTACACCAGGCGGATTTTCCAACGCATCGGGCTCCTGCATGGCAAAGAGAGCTACGACGAGATTCGCCGGCTGTTCATGCAAAACCTCCCCGAAGAGGTCACCCTTTATAACGATTACCACGCCCAGATCGTCCAACTTGCCAAAACCTGCTGTCGCAAAAAAGTCACATTCTGTACAGAATGCCCGCTTAACCGGACCTGCCTGCACGCCCGCCGAGGGCAAGCCTTATAAGCCGCCGAGCTTCCGGTCAGGACGATCATTCGACCGTGCAAAAGCCTGATTTGCCTTGACTTATCCGGCGATTTTGATAAGTTGCGGTGTTCTAAATCTGCACCAACAGTGGGCCCTCGGAGCTGAATTATGGATTACAAAGAGACTCTCAATTTACCGGTTACAGATTTCCCGATGCGCGGCAACCTGCCTCAGCGCGAGCCGGAAATCATGCAGCGCTGGGCTGAGCTTGAACTGGACCGCAAAGTCAGCGAGCCAAGCCCCGGAAAACCGAACTTCACCCTGCACGATGGGCCTCCCTACGCCAACGGCAACATCCATATCGGGCACGCGCTGAACAAGATCCTCAAGGACATCGTCATCAAGAGCAAGCGGATGCAGGGCTTCTACGCCCCCTACGTGCCGGGCTGGGACTGCCACGGCCTGCCGATTGAACTGAAGGTCGACCAGAAACTCGGCAACCGGAAGCGTGAGATGAGCAAGGCCGAGGTCCGCAAGGAATGCCGGGCTTACGCCCAGGAATGGGTCGGCATCCAGAGCGAGGAGTTCCAGCGCCTCGGCATCTTCGGCGACTGGCAGCACCCTTACCTGACGATGACCACCGACTACGAAGCAGCCACGGCGCGCGAACTGGCACGTTTTGCCGAGCGGGACGGCCTCTACAAGGGGCGCAAACCGATTCACTGGTGCTCGTCCTGTGTCACCGCCCTGGCCGAGGCAGAGGTCGAGTATGACGACCACACCTCACCGTCGATCTACGTCAAATTTCCCTACCGGGATGAACTGCCCGCCGGCTTTACCGAGCTGTCAGGCAAGCCTCTCTCTTTTGTCATCTGGACCACGACCCCCTGGACGATCCCGGCCAACCTGGCGGTCTGCCTGCACCCTGAGCTGCCTTATGTCGCTGTTGACACAGGCGGTGAGCTGCTGGTCATGGCCGAGGGGCTCTACAAAAAGGTTCTTGCAGAACTGAAGATCACCGACTACACGGTCGCCAAAACCTTCCAGGCGGAGGCTTTCGAGAAACGCGCATGCCGCCATCCGCTCCATGATCGCGCCTCGCTGCTGGTCCTCGGCGACTACGTCACCCTGGAAGCCGGCACCGGCTGCGTCCACACCGCCCCGGGGCACGGCCATGATGACTACCTGACCGGTCTGCGCTATGGCCTTGAAATCTACAACCCGGTTGACGACTACGGTCGCTATCGCGATGATCTCGAATTCTTCGCCGGCGAAAAGGTTCCGGAAGTCAACCCGCAGGTCACTGCCAAACTGGCCGAAGTCGGGGCCCTGCTGGGCGAGGCAAGGTTGCGCACAGCTACCCGCACTGCTGGCGCTGCAAGAAACCGATCATCTTCCGTGCCACCGAGCAGTGGTTCATCTCGATGGAGGCAAACCAGCTGAGACAGAAGTCGCTCGGGCACATCAACGACGTCAAGTGGATCCCGCACTGGGGCCGTGAACGTATCTACAACATGATCGAAAACCGTCCCGACTGGTGCATCAGCCGCCAGCGCAGCTGGGGCGTGCCGATCACGGTCTTTTATTGCGACAAGTGCGACGAGGCCCTGGCCGACGGCAAGGTCATGCACCACGTCGCCGACCTCTTCGAAGAGGGCGGCAGCGACCTCTGGTACGAAAAGGACGCCGCGGAGCTCCTCCCTGCAGGGACCGTCTGTCGCGCTTGCGGACATGCCGGGTTTCGCAAGGAGATGGACATCCTCGATGTCTGGTTCGACTCCGGCGTCTCCCACGCCGCCGTGGTGGAAAAGAACCCGATGCTGCAATCCCCGGCAGACCTTTACCTCGAAGGCAGCGACCAGCATCGCGGCTGGTTCCACTCGAGCCTGCTGGCTGCGGTCGGCACCCGGGATGCCGCGCCGTACAAGGCGGTCCTGACCCACGGCTTCGTCCTCGACGAAAAGGGCCGCCCGATGTCCAAGTCGGTCGGCAACGTGGTTGCCCCCGAAAAAGTCATCAAGCAGTACGGCGCCGAGATCCTGCGCCTCTGGGTGGCGACCCAGGACTACCGCAACGACACCCGCGTCGGTGATGCGATCCTCAAGCAGGTCTCCGAAGCCTACCGCCGCATCCGCAATACGGCCCGCTACATCCTCGGCAACATCCACGATTTCGACCCGGCCATGGACAGCGTCGCCGATCATGAGCTGCTCGAAATCGATCGCTGGGCCCTGTCAAGGCTCGAAGGTCTGGTGAGTCGGGTCCTCAAGGCTTACGACGCCTACGACTTCCACGTGCTGTATCATGCCGTGCACAATTTCTGCGCCGTCGATATGAGCGCCTTCTACCTCGACGTCCTCAAGGACCGGCTCTACACCTCTTCGAAGCGGGGGCTGGCGCGCCGCAGTGCCCAGACCGCCATGTATCGCATCCTGGATGCCCTGACCAGAATGATGGCGCCGGTCCTCTCCTTTACCGCCGAAGAGATCTGGACTTTCTTGCCCGGCGAGCGCGAAGCCAGCGTCCACCTGGCAGAATTCCCAAGCTTTCAAGCCAGCCTGATTAATCCGGAGCTGGAAGCGAAATATGACCGCCTGCTTGCCGTACGCAGTGATGTCGCCAAGGTGCTGGAGCTGGCCCGCGCCGAAAAAACCATCGGCCATTCCCTGGACGCCCGGGTTGAACTGGCTGCCAAAGGCGATCTCGGCGCACTGCTGCAAAACGAAGCCGGGCAGTTAGCCAGCCTGTTGATCGTCTCACAGGTGGAGCTCTGCGACAGCCTGGAGCACTGCACAACCGGCGAGAACCTGCCGGAGCTGCAGATTCGCGTCAGCAAGGCCGCCGGTGAGAAATGCCCGCGCTGCTGGAACTACGCCACGTCTGTGGGTCAACACGCTGAGCATCCGGAGATCTGCCACCGGTGCCTTGAAGCCCTTAGCCTGAAAGCCCGCGGGACTCGAACCGGTCTGTTATGTCAAGATATCGCATCCTAGCAATCATCAGTGTTGTGATCCTGGTCTTCGACCAGGCGACCAAGCTGTATGTGGACGCCAACTTCCGGCTCCACGAATCGATGCCGGTGATTCACGGTTTCTTCAGCCTGACCTATGTCCGCAACAAGGGTGCCGCGTTCGGCATCCTTGCCGACAATGCCGTGCGTATTCCGTTTTTCATCACCGTGTCAATCGTTGCCATGCTCGGCATCCTCTGGTATATCCGGCGCATCAGGAGCGACCAGAAACTGACGGTCTTCTCGCTGTCATTGGTCTTTGCCGGCGCCTTTGGCAACCTGATTGACCGTATCCGTCTCGGCGAGGTGATCGATTTTCTCGACGTCTTCTGGCAACGTTATCACTGGCCGGCATTCAACGTCGCCGACTCGGCCATAACCGTCGGTGTCACCCTGCTATTTATCGACATGTGGCGCGAAGATCGCAAAAAATCCACGGCGCACTCCGCGAACAACTCCAAAGGAGAGTGAGCAATGAAGAAGGTTCTGATTATCCTGGCCCTTGGCATGCTGGTGGGTATGTTGTCCGCCTGTGAAACCATGAAAGGCCTCGGCAAAGATGTGGAAGACGCCGGAGAATGGGTCCAGGAAAAAGCGCAATAAGCTCAAGGAGGCTGTCCCGGCGGGGCAGCCTGAGATTGCTGACGACTCCCACACGTGATGCGGGGTTTGTTTCTGCCTGCAGGTGGAGTTTTTATGAAGCTGAGGACAACGAGGTGATCTGTTGCCCTCATGCTTTCCGAACTCCGTTCTTGTATTCCAGTCTAGGAATTAACAGAGGAGAATAAATCAAAGACCAGAACCCGCGGGTCGCGCCCCCCGACTGCGCCTTACTCTTTTACTGGCCTAAAAGAGTAAGCAGAAAAGTGCCTACGCTGCGCTGGGCATCGTCTGGCCGCGAGCATTGCTGTGCGACTTAATCCAGATGGTTTAAAAGACCAAGAACCACGCTTCCCTACGCAGGCCTCAGCAACAGAGGCTCTCGAGAGCCTCGGCTCCTGCGGTGCTCATGGATAGCGTAGGCTTCTGCGTCGATCAGAACAATCTGAATTGAGGTTGCCGCCCTGCGCGCAGACATGCCCAGCGCAGCGCAGGCCCTTTTCTGCTTACTCTTTTCGGCCAGCAAAAGAGTAAGGCGCAGTCGGGGAGCGCGACCCACGGAGTTTTGCTTTGACTATTCTATTCTTATGATAAAGGCAAAACCGGCGGGTCGCGTCCCGCCCGACGCCATACTTTTGTCCGGCAACAAAAGTATGCAAAAGTGCCTTCTCCTTGCGGAGGGCATCTCCTCTGCCGGATTTCTGTGACTTCAAGAACCTGCTGTGATGGGGATCCGGCCCTGTGTCAAAGGGCCTGACCTTGCCGTGTGATTTACAAGGGAAAAGCCAAAACAACCTCTACCGACGCAAGCCTCCACAGACAGGAGAGGCTCTCAAGAGCCTCGGCTCCTGCGGGGGAAGCGTAGGCTCTTGATCGTTTAGAACGATCCGGATTGAGGTTGCCGCCCTGCCGAACCAGACATGCCCAGCGCAGCGCCAAGCTTTCTTTTGCTTCGTTTTCTTTGTCGCTACAAAGAAAATGAAGTTGCTGTCGGGCAACCCCGACGGTTTTGCTTTTGTCTTTGAATTGTGGTGCAAAACGAAAAAGTGCAGCGTTTGAACCACCTGCGCAGGGACAAACCGGCGTGGCGCTGGTATGATTCCACAGTAAGGTCTGATATCCGATCAACGAGGAGCACCCCTTGACCAGCAAACCTGCCATACCTCTTGCCAAACGCGCCACCGACGTCACGCCGTTTCTCGCCATGGAAATCATGGAGCGGGCCAAACGGCTCGAGGCGGAGGGCCGGGACATCATCTATCTCTGCCTCGGCGAGCCGGATTTTCCGACCCCGGAACCGATCGTCAGCACCGCACGGGAGGCGATGCTGGCCGGCGAGACCCGCTATACCCATTCGCTCGGCCGCATCGAACTGCGCGAGGCACTCTCCGGTCACTACCAGAAACGCTACGGCGTCACGGTTGACCCGGAGCAGATCATCGTCTCATCCGGCACCAGCCCGCTGATGCTGCTGCTCTTTGCGGCGCTCTGCAACCCGGGCGACGAAGTGATCCTGACCGACCCCGGTTACGCCTGCTATCCGAACTTTATCCGCTTCGTCGGCGGCGAGCCCCGTTTCCTGAGAACCCGCCCTGAGCAAGGCTTTCAGCCGCAGCCAGAGGAGGTCACAGCCCTGATCAACGACCGGACGCGCGCGCTGCTGATCAATTCCCCGGCCAACCCGGCCGGCTCGGTCCTGACCGGCAAGGAGCTGGAAAAGTTGGCCGCGCTGCCAATCCCGCTGGTCTCCGATGAGATTTATCACGGCTTGACCTACGAGGGAGAGGAACACAGCATTCTCGAGTTCACGTCGCAGGCGTTCGTCCTCGGCGGCTTTTCCAAGGCCTACGCCATGACCGGCTGGCGACTCGGCTACCTGATCGCGCCGCAAAGTGCGGTCAGGGCGCTGCAGACCTTTCACCAGAACGTGCTGATCAGCGCCAACAGTTTTGTCCAGCTGGCCGGAGTCACTGCGCTGCGTGAATGTCACTCCCACCTCGCAGCGATGCACGCCGAGTACGACCGCCGGCGCCGGCACCTGATCCCGCGGCTCGAGGAAATCGGCCTGAAAGTCCACACCAGGCCAGCCGGCGCCTTCTATGTCCTCGCCGATGCCCGGCACATCTCCCGCGACTCTCTGGCGCTGGCCAAAGAGATCCTCGAAGCGACCGGCGTTGCTTTAACCCCCGGTATCGACTTCGGCCAGGGCGCCGAAGGGTTCCTGCGCTTTTCCTATGCGAATTCGATGCAGAACCTGGATCTGGCGGTCGACCGGATCGGGGAATATTTGCAAGACAAGAGGGTTGCGGAATCCGGATTTGAAAAAGTAGGTCCCCGTACAGAGGGCTGCTCAGGGTGCTGACAAAGTTCAGCCAGACTTCATGATAGAGTAAGCAACAGATGGTTAATCTGTTGCCCTTTTGATAGTCCACTGGACTTCAAAGCATGAAGGGTTTTCAGTCGCGTAGCTGCGGGCGCAAGTTGTCTCATCGGTGTGATCCTGCCACCCCATATGGACAGCAGTACGGCGAGGCCCCCTGTAACGGGCCGGATCGTCTCCTCTGCTTTCCCTTAAAGCCATATCCTCTTCGCGAACGTCTATAGCCCTCTGCTAAGAGAAGGCACTTTTGCATACTTTTGTTGCCGGACAAAAGTATGGCGTCCGGCGGGACGCGACCCGCCGGTTTTGCTGTTAACTCCTTTTGAGTCATAAGACAAAATCAAAGCAAAACCCGGGGGTCGCGCCCCCCGACTGCGCCTTACTCTTTTACTGGCCTAAAAGAGTAAGCAGAAAAGGGCCTGCGCTGCGCTGGGCATGTACTGCCGGCATGACGCCATGGTTGTCTAACGGCGATCAAAAGTACGCGAGAAGCCGGCCTTCTCTTAGCAGAGGGCTATAGACGTTCGCGAAGAGTATTGGCTTTCCGTGGAAACACAGGAGTCGGCCCGTTACATGGGGCCTCGCCACACAGGTCTGAACTCATATGCGTGGCAGGATCACACCGAGAGAATCAACTTGTGCCGCAGGTACGCGACGACACACCCGCTTTATCTTTGAAGTCCAAAAAAGCAAAAGGGCAACAGATTAACCATCTGTTGCCCTAGGTTTCATAGAAATCTCCCCTGCCAGGTAAAAAAACAAACCCCGCATCACGTGCAGGGTTTGGCAACAATCTGGGCGTTAAATGACCTGATGATTTGCGTCGTCCACCCGATTCTGGTCAGGGCTTTTGCATCAGGCATGGTCACATTTTCAAATCACATCTCGTGACACGACTCGCAATCTTCAGCGACCCCGAAGGCCGCACTGCCGTCATGGCAAGCCCCGCAGGATGCGCCGTTTTCCATGTCTGCCATCGACGCCTTGTTGGCCCCGCGCTTCGGCTTAAACAGGTCGGGGTGGCATTCATCGCAGCCGAACATGTCGATGTGAGCCGCGTGCGGGAAAACCACATTTCCGGCGTCCTTCGTCCTTGTAGAGAATATCGCCGGCATGGCAGGTCGCACAGTCGCCGGTCACGCCAAACGCGGCGTCCCCGTCATGACAGGCCCCGCAGGACGCGCCGTCTGCCATCGCCTGCATGGTGGCATGGTTGCTGTTGTTGCGTGGCTTGAAAAGGTCCGGGTGGCACTCTTCGCAACCGAACATCCCGATATGAACCTCGTGGCTGAACATCACATTGCCGACCTGTTTGGTCTTGATCGCAATATCGCCAGCGTGACAGGTGACGCAGTCGCCGGTCACGCTGAAAGCCTGCCGCCCATTGTGGCAAGCCCCGCAGGACCGGCCCTTCTCCATCAATTCCATGGTGGTGTGGTTACTGTTGTTCTTCTTTTGGAAGAGATTCGGGTGGCAGACATCACATTTGAAGGCATGCCGACTGTGGCTGAAAACAACGGGACCAACACTCTTGGTCTGAATGGAGAGTTTGTCAACCATCCCTCCAACACCCCCCATGCCTCCCATGCCTACAGCATACAGAACGGGGACCGGAGAACCAATCAGCAGCAGCAGGCCTATTAAGAAACAGCGTCTTGACATATGCATCCTCCAAGGGTGATTTCCGAATATCCAGCCAGATCCAGGAGATGAAAACCGGAAACTTCGTCAACAACTACGAGCGTAGGGCCTGCAAGAAGGCTTTCTCCAAGATGGATACAATGATGAATGGGGCCTCCCGTTCTCTAACCTTACCGGTCCTTTCTATGTCAGGACCCGTCACTTTGTCAACCAAGTTTGCGCGCACGACAGATGCCAGGTTCCAACGGGAACTTGAAGACGTTGGCGGTTTGTTTCACTTGGAAAACTTCCCGATAGCTGCCTGCTTTTGTAAAACGATCTTTTCATTTTCTAAAGAGTTCTATAAAACAAGAGATGAGAAGTTATACTATTATAACAATCACGATAAAGTGCGTATGGGTTTAAGTTTACATATGCAGAACATCGAATTGACGGAGAGCTGAAAACAATGATTGCATTCAGGAATTTTCTAACCATCTCTTGCCTGGGGTTGTTTTTGGTCTCTTGCTCCGGCACCAAGGTGATCGATTCCTGGTCAAGCCAAAGCTACACGGGAAAAGTTAAAAACATCTATATTGTCGGCTTTGTCAACGAAGGTTGGGACCGTATCATTTTTGAAAATGCTTTCTCGGCACGACTGGATGAAGAAGGAGTTAAGTCCAGGCCAAGCTACTCTTACTCTTCAGGATATGAAGAGATTGAACAAAAAACAATCCGAGAGAAGATACGCTCAAGCGGGTGTGATTCAGTTTTTCTGACCAGAGTGGTCAGCCAGCAAACCAAGGCAACCTTCAAAACCAAAGGACGGTCCGGTCTCTATTCAACAAGAGTTTTTAATGGCAGGGAAACGGACTACAGTCTTTACCCGTACGACAGCCTGAGGATCAATTCCTACAGCAGTGGAGTGAGAGCCGTTCCAACGTCGCCCACAGGCACGAGTTTCGTTGTGCTAACGGTTGAATCCCGCTTGTACGATCAGAAAACCGAGAAGTTGATCTGGTCGACTCGCATGGAGACCGATCTTGAAAGCAACAAACAAGAGATGATGCAGAAACTTGCAGAAGAAGCCGTTAGGAGTCTCAAAGCAGAGGGGATCATATAACAGTTATTCGAACAGGCTGCACTTCTCCATCAAACCGGCACAGGGCTATCTTAAGCTTCAATGCCGACTTGTAAATTTCACGCCATGATTTTGCGTCAATCAAGCAGAGACAGAACTCTCTCAAGCAAAATAATCCGACTCTTCGTTTTATGCATGACTGTGCTGAGCACAACAGCAGCATTCTCGGAGACATCCGACGATTTACATTTGTCGTCATTTGGAGAAGGCACTGGTCCATCTGATCACGGGGGAGT
>CAVQRZ010000030.1:0-78940 GCA_963715335.1 uncultured delta proteobacterium | reverse complement strand
GCCATGACCAACAGGCCACAGAGACGTTTGACCCAGACAGTTCCTTTGGAATGTTCATTCCAGTTGAGATATTGTTGTACCTTCTCAGTACAGGTTCCGGCGAACACGATCACAGAGCAGTGGCCAACGCCATAAGCAAGCAGTAGCATAAAAGCATAGAGCATATTGCTATTAGCTTCCTCAAAAGCCACACCAAGTACCGGCCCCATAAAAGCGAAAGTGCATGGTCCCAAAGCGATGCCGAAGATCGAGCCGAGCATCAATGCGGCCAGCAAACCTTTACGTTTGATCCCCACCTGAGTTGGACCAGACCAAGGCATGGGAAGCCAACCCCACAAGTGCATACCGAACACAAAGAAGATGACTGCCACCAACCAGTTGCCATAAGAACCCAAGTCCCCAAGCATCCGGCCAGCCAAAGCTGTGGCAACACCAATCACAGCAATAGATATCAGTATTCCAACAGCAAACAGATTGGAGATAAGAAACGCCCGGCGGGCGCTCATCTGACCTTGCCCCTCAATAAAACCGACGACTAGAGGAATACTGGCCAAGTGGCATGGGGAAAGCACAATACTTAGGACACCCCAGGATGCTGCCGCGATGAGAGCTATTGTGGGTGTTCCTGAAACCGCCTGGCTCAGGGCTGTCAGAAGTTGTTCAAGCATTATTTACCAACAGTAAAATCGTAACCGAGCTCGCGCCACTTAGCGAGAATATCTTCACGACCGTAGAAGCCAGTATGACGGAAGAGTTCCTGACCATCACTGGCGTAAAAGATCTGAGTTGGTATCATCTGCACGTTGTAACTGGCAGCTTCATCGCGGGATTTCCAGGCATCGACGAACTTGACCTCCAGCCTTCCGATAAAGTCTTCCCTGAGGTGCTCAAGAATAGGCGCCATTGTTATGCAGGGGATGCATTTGTCGGCGCCTACATCAACCAGACGAGGGAGTTGTTCCGCCAAACATGTGCTGGCGATTAACGACATGCATAGGCCGAGCAATAGATGTTTCTTATGGGAAACCGTTATCACCTCTGTTCTCCTCTAATCCACATAAATAGGTCTGAGTAATTTCATAATCTGGTCAGGTTTAAGAAGCTTCCCCTGGGAAACCAGTTGCCCATTAATTGCCAGGCCGGGTGTGGTCATACACCCAAATGTCATAATCTTGTTGAGGTCCGTCACTTTTTCAATCTCAACATCTTCTCCTAAAACGACCGCCGCTTCCTTGGCGTTGGCTGCCAGTTCGTTACATTTGGTGCAACCTGTACCGAGTATCTGTATCTTTTTCATGGTCTGTCTCCTTCCGTTTTGGGTATCACCTTCTCAACCAAAGATTGCTCCATAAATTAAGCCAGAGATCGTCGCCATCACGATAACCAGTAGAACAAAAACCACGGTCTTTTTGGTTCCCATCACTGAACGAATAACCAGCATGTTTGGTAAGCTTAACGCTGGGCCAGACAATAAAAGAGCCAAAGCAGGCCCCTTGCCCATGCCGGAGCCTATCAACCCCTGCAAGATAGGCACTTCTGTCAAGGTTGCAAAATACATGAAAGCCCCCACGACCGATGCGAACAGGTTAGCCCAAAGGGAGTTGCCGCCGACCAGGCCTGCAATCCAGTGCGACGGGATCAACCCCTCATGACCAGGCCGCCCAAGTAACGCTCCTGCAATTAGAACTCCCCAGAAGAGCAGCGGCAAAATCTTCTTGGCAAAATCCCAACTGGTGTCGAACCACTCCTGAAGTTCGCCATCGCTTTGCTGCTTGGTCGTCAAAAGGACAGTCAGGCCTATCGTTGCTGCAACGAAAGCCAACACGGGGTACTGCGGATAGACGATTGAGAGGACCAAGGCCGGCGCGGCAATGACCGCCATGCGCCATGGCTTTACTTTAAACCAAAGGACAAGAATGATCGCTAACCCCAGAGAAAAAATACCGGTGATCATCCATTTAGAGGCATAAATGGCCTGCCACATGCCCGCAGTTTCTGCCGGTCTTCCCCAGTTAGCGAAAACCAGAATACCAACCATGCTGGCAAAGAAGAGTGCGTTCTGCCACAAGGGGCGGGCTACTTCAGGCTCAGGCATGGCTGCCGCCGCTGCGAGCTTCTCCATCTCCTCTTTGCGAAAGAAAAGATGCATCAGCAACCCGATAATGATGGAAAAACTCACTGCACCGATTGCGCGAGCGATGCCCATCTCAGTCCCGAGCACAGCAGCGGTCAGAACGATGGCAAGAATGTTGATGGCAGGGCCAGAATAGAGAAAGGCACTGGCCGGACCCAACCCTGCACCCATGCGATAGATTCCTGCAAACAATGGCAGAATGGTGCAGGAGCAAACCGCCAGAATACTACCGGACACCGAGGCAACCCCATAGGCCAGAACTTTGTTCGCTCTGGGGCCGAGATACTTCATCACCGCCGCTTGACTGACAAAAACTCCTACAGCACCGGCAATAAAGAATGCCGGCACAAGGCAGAGGAGTACATGCTCCTGAGCGTACCATTTGACGAGGTAGAGTGATTCCCAAATGGCATTCTCAACCCTATTGGACTGCTGTAACCAGTTAACCGGCAGGTAGTAGCATGCGATAAACGCTGCAACGATCACCGCGAGTGGTTTCCATTCGCTTTTCCAACTCATTGTTGTCTCTCTACCATCTGTCTATATGGCAAAATCGCCAAATACTTGTGCAAAAAAATTACTTGCCAACGGCTTCAAGGAGAGTGGCATGTTCCCGGGCATTCGACTCCAAAACAGATTCCACACAGCCGAAAAAGTTCAGAATACAAGGTACTCGCAAGCTGTAAAAAACCTGATTGCCACGCTTGTCATCTAACACAACTCCAGCCTGTTTAAGAACCGAGAGATGTTTCGAAACTGTCGATACATCGGCTCCAATCTGCTCGGTCAGGTCGCAAACACAGCGCTCTCCCTTTTCCAGTTCCTCGATAATGAAAAGCCTGGTCGGGTGGGCCATCGCCTTGAGAACTTTTGCGCGAGCATTTAGCATTGCTTTGCGATCGTTGAACATGTGTTCCTCCTATCTATTTGGCAATATAACCAAATAGCCAAACAATGCAAGCATAATTTTGACGCTCTTGGGTGTCCTATAAATCATCCTGCATTGATTGAAGGAGGTGGAATTGGCAGAAAGGCGAAATTCTCGCTGCCCCTGACTGCTAAGATTCAACACTCTCTTCCGATTTTGCAGTTGAACTCCTAAAGCCTATAAATCTTATTTTTCAACAGTAAATTCCAAATACCCAAAAAAATTAATCCCATGGCAACAAAATAATCTGCGGAGCTTGACAAACAGGCTGCGGACTGGTGTACTTAAACGTCTGGTTTTACAAGACAAATAGATAATACATCTTGGTCGTTCCACGTTTCGTGGCAAATAGGTGTTTATTGTTCAAACCAACCCAATGGAGGAGACAGATGAAAAAGCTGAAATTTCTTGTAGTTCTGACCATGGTCGCCCTGTTCGCGACCCCAGCGATCGCTGCTGACACGATCAAAATCGGCTACAACATCCCGCTGACCGGCGACATCCCCAAAGTCGGTGAAATGTCCAAGCAGGCAGCGGAAATGCTCAAGGCAGACATCAATGGCGCAGGCGGGCTCGACGTGGGCGGCAAGAAGTACATGCTCGAGTTCATCTACGAGGACAATGAAGCCAAGGCCGAGTCGGCTGTCACCACGGCCCTGAAGCTGATTGAAAAAGATGAAGTACTGGCCATGATCGGCCCCAACTCCTCCAAGCAGGCAGTACCCGCCGGCCAGGTGGCAAACGATAACGAAACCGTCATGGTTACCCCATGGTCGACCAACCCGGACACCACGTTCGATCGCCCATGGGTCTTCCGCGCAGCGTTTTTAGACCCCTTCCAGGGCCCGGTTGCTGTCAACTTTGCCGTGGAAACCTTTAACGCCAAGACCGCTGCCGTGCTTTACGACCTGTCCAACGACTACTCCAAAGGCTTGGCGGAAATCTTCAAAAACGTGTTTGAGAAGAAGATGGGCGCCAACACCGTGCTGGCGTTTGAAAGCCATGGCACCAAAGACCAGGATTTCAGTGCCCAGCTGACCACGATTATCGCGACCAAACCCGACTTTATCTTCGTCCCCGACAACTACAACCAGGTTGCGCTGATCGTTCCGCAGGCCCGCAAGCTCGGCTACAAGGGTCAGTTCATGGGTTCCGACTCCTGGGGCTCCGCAGAACTGATGACCCTGTGTGGCGACGACTGCAAAGGCCTCTACTTCTCGACTCACTACGCTGCAGCTGGTGCAACCGGCGCTACCAAGGAGTTCATCGACCGCTTCACGGCGAAGTACGGCGCCACTCCTGACGACGTGGCCGCCCTGACCTGGGATGCAACTCGCGTTGTCTTGCTGGCCATTCAAAATGCTGGAGAGCTGACCGGAAAACTGAAAAAAGACCGCAAAGCTATCCGTGAAGGCATGGCTGCCATCACAAGTTTCGAGGGTATTACCGGTTCAATGAAGTTCGACGAGCAAGGCGATCCCGTCAAATGCGCGGTTGTCGTCAAGATCAGCGACGCAGGCGAATTTGCATTCACTAAATCAGTCTGCCCCTAAACTTTAATTCACCGGTTGATTAGAAAACCGGATTGAGGTACAAACATGACAGGCTGGAACTTTGTTCCAGCCTGTCATCTGTTTATTGCTCCCTTACAGGATTAACTTAAGTGCTCGCAACCATCCTTCAAAATCTAATCAACGCCTTGCAATGGGGAAGCTTCTACGCCCTGATCGCGCTCGGCTACACACTGGTCTACGGCGTACTGACCCTGATCAACTTTGCCCACGGCGACATCTTTATGGTTGGTGCTTATATCGCCTTCTTCGTCGCAACCTTTTTTCTCGCCGCAGCCGGGCTTCCCGGATGGGTTGCGCTGGCCCTGACCATCCCACTCACCATGATCCTAACCTCAATGGTCGGGGTCACCCTCGAACGGGTTGCTTACCGTCCGCTGCGTCGCAAGGGTGCGAATCGGCTTTACGTGGTCATCACCGCGCTGATGTGCGGCCTGATTCTGGAGAACGCCAACCTGGCCGTACTCGGCGCCAGCCGTAAGGCTTTTCCGCCGATGATCACTGAAAATATCTACAATATCGGCGGAGTCATCTTCACCAACCTCAAAGTGGCCGTTATCGTGACAACCATTCTGGCTTTTTTTACACTGCATAAAATCGTCACAAAAACCAAAGTCGGGATGGCGATGCGGGCCATTTCCTACGACAAGTTCGCCGTACCCTTAATGGGCATCCCGATGGACAACATAATTGTCATCACCTTCGTGCTCGGCTCTGGCATGGCCGGTCTGGCAGGCATCTTGTTTGCTATGTCCTACCCGATCCTTGACCCCTACATGGGAGCCTTGATCGGCTGGAAAGCATTCATCGCCGCCGTGGTTGGCGGTATTGGTGACATTCGCGGGGCTTTTCTCGGCGGCTTCCTGCTCGGTGCTGTCGAGATCTTGGTTGTTGCTTTCTTCCCTTCGACTTTCCGGGATCTGATTGCGTTCACTGTGTTGCTGGTCATTCTGGCGTTTCGGCCTACGGGACTCTTCGGAGTCGCCAAAACAACGAAGATCTAATATTGGACAATTGTGACCGGAACTCAGAATGATAAGTTAACATCTGAATCTCAACTGGCTCCTGGATACTGAATACTGGATTCCAAATTTTATATGCTCAGACGTTACTCCATACAATTGATCCTGATCACCTCGGGCGGACTGTTGACCTACGTGGCCTACGAGGAACTCCTCAGCCTGTACGCGCTCTCAGTGCTGATGTTCATGGGGGTCAACATAATCCTCTCCACCAGTCTCAACCTGGTCAATGGCAACATGGGGGAATTCTCCTGTGGCCACGCTGGCTTCATGTGTGTCGGCGCCTATGTGTCCTCGCTGCTCGGCGTCTGGCTGTTTGCCAAAGACAAGGTCTTTGGCGAGCCGTTGCTCAACCCTGAATGGGCCATCTATGCCTTCCCCTTTATCATTCTGGTTGGTGGCCTCGCCGCCGCACTGGCTGGTCTGCTGGTAGCCATCCCGTCTTATAAGACTCGTGGTGACTACCTGGCGATTATTACTATTGCCGCCAACTACATTGTCATCAGTGCCATCGAGAATATTGGCACAATAGGCGGTTCACGTGGTTTTATGGGGATGAAAAGCGTGGTCTCAGCGATGGGAGATGTTGTCGATCTGCCCTGGATGCCGATCTGGGTCTTTATTTTTACCATTCTCTGCGTCTGGACGATCCGCCGCTATGTCTCTTCGACCTTCGGAAAAGGGGTCAATGCCATCTGCCAGGACGAAGTAGCGGCTGAGATCATGAGCGTCAATACCAATAAAATCAAGACGATTACCTTCATGGTTTCCTCTGGTTTGGCCGGGATTGGCGGAGGTCTCTTTGCTTACATCATCGGGTACGTAAATCCTGGATCTTTCAACATCCTTAAATCGACCGAGGTCCTGGTGATGGTTTACCTGGGAGGGATGGCTTCAATGAGCGGCGCGGTCCTTTCGGCGGTTATCTTTACCTTGCTGCTTGAAGCCCTGCGTCCGCTGCAGATCATAAAGTGGGTGGTTATCCCGTTGTTGCTGATCATAGTTATGCAGTTCCGCCCCGAGGGCATTATGGGCAACAAGGAATTGTCGGACATTTTCCCGTGGCTGAAGCGTTTTTATAAATTCAAATAATTTCACCTTATGATGATGACTAAAGCTCTTACAGACATAAAGTCAGCACCGGTTCTCGAGATCAGGAACCTGACCCAACAATTTGGCGGGTTGAAGGCTGTTTCTAACTTCAACATAAGCCTGGGAACGGGGGAGTTGATCGGCTTGATTGGCCCGAACGGTGCTGGCAAAACCACTGTGTTCAACATAACCAGCGGGTTCTATCAGCCGAGTAGCGGTGAGATTCTGGTTAACGGCGTCAACACTGCCGGGATGAAACCTCACCAGGTGACTGGTCTGGGTGTCGCACGTACCTTTCAGAACATCCGCCTGTGGAATGACATGTCAGTGCTGGACAATATCCGCGTGGCTCAGCATGGGAAACTGGAGTACGGCTTCTTTCACGCGATTGCCCGTAGCGGTCGCTACCAATCGCGTGAACGTCAAATCGAAGAGGATGCCCGCGAACTACTGGAAGTCTTTGATTTGCAGGATTTCGCAGACGAATATCCCAAGAATCTTCCTTACGGCACCCAACGCAAACTTGAGATTGCCAGAGCACTCTCAAGCAAACCGGAATTACTACTCCTCGACGAACCTGCCGCCGGTCTGAATTCTTCTGACATACACGAGTTAATTCGTCTGGTGCGCTGGATTCATACCCATTTCGATGTCACCATCTGGATGATAGAGCATCACATGGACGTCATGATGGAGCTCTGTACGCACATCAAGGTTATCGATTTTGGTGAAACTATCGCCGAGGGTGTCCCGGAGGAAATTCGCAATCACCCGGCAGTTATTACCGCATACCTGGGAGACGAAACGATCTGATGCTACTCTCCGTCGAAAATCTCGAGGTCAAGTACGGTAACATCCAACCACTGCACGGGGTCAGCTTCCATGTCAACGAGGGTGAAATCGTAACTCTGATCGGTGCCAACGGCGCCGGGAAAACCACTTGTCTGCACAGCATCTGTCGACTGGCCCCTCCTGAGGCTCCGCGAATTATCGCCGGCGATATCAAGTTCCGCGGTGAATCGATCCTCAAGACCCGCCCGAGCGATATTGTCAAACAGCTCAAAATGGCCCTGGTTCCCGAAGGCAGGCGCATCTTCGGCAACCTGACCGTTATGGAGAATCTGGAACTGGCGACCTACTCCCGTGGAAGGGATGCCGATCTCAAGAACGAATACCAGAGGGTGTTTGATCTTTTCCCTCGACTTCATGAACGTCGCAAGCAACGCAGTGAATCTTTGTCTGGCGGAGAACAGCAGATGCTCGCGGTTGGCCGCGCCTTGATGACCGGGTGCAACTTCCTGCTGCTTGACGAACCATCTATGGGTCTGGCGCCGCGACTTAAGTACGATCTGTTCCGCACCCTCAAAAGGCTCAACGAAGAGGGCATGACGATCCTGCTGGTCGAGCAGAACGCCAACCTGGCTCTGCACCTTGCCCACAGGGGCTATGTCCTCGATACCGGCGAACTCGCCGCCGAAGGCACCAGCAAAGAATTGCTTGGCAATCCTGAAGTCAAAAAGGCCTATCTCGGCGGCTGATTTTGTCCTGTGGTCAATGCCCTTTTCTGCACATTTTTCCTTAATACTTCTTTTAGTCTAAACAGATAATCCTTTGAGCAACCCCCGGCTGGTAAGTACCGCGCAGTAAAATGCAAAGGCTTGATATTTTAGTAACTTCGGTTAACATGTACTCTCCGTGGCGCTATTTATTTCTGAAAGGAGAGAGCCATGCAAAAGGACTTGCTCAAAAAAGCCAAAAGCAGCAAACTCTCCACAAAGACCCCTAATTTCACCAAGCCGGTCTGGGGAGAACTGGAGATGTCTTGCGATGAGTGCAAGTACAACGACCAGGACATTGATACCTTCCCTTGCGCCAAGTGCCATACGCGCCACTGACCAGCACTCGCCTCAGCAACACAAAAATACCTTTGCCGACTTGATGGCAGAGGTATTTTTATTCCTGCTCCCTTCCAAACGCCTGGCACCTCTTATTAACACATAAATACGTTAATTGAGATTTTTAATTCTTGACTAAATCAATACGTTTTATTATGTTCTTATACATACTATTCTTGTGGGCTTTAATCCGCACCAGGTGAGCAACTTTCCGAGTACAGCGCACGCGGTATGCCTCCATATGATTTCAATGAAACGATCACCACATCCCTGCAGCAAGGAGCCAGATATGAGCCAGGTTTATTTAGATAATTCACTGTCGATAGGGCGTACACCGCTGGTGCGCTTGAATCGTGTAGGGGCCAAAGACGGCGCTACAATTCTCGCCAAGATCGAAGGGCGTAACCCTGCCTATTCGGTCAAATGCCGCATCGGTGCGTCGATGATCTGGGACGCCGAAGAGAAAGGCCTGCTCGGCCCCGGACGGGAGCTGATCGAGCCGACCAGCGGCAACACCGGAATTGCGCTGGCCTTCGTCGCCGCCGCTCGCGGCATTCCGATCACCTTGACCATGCCGGAAACAATGAGCCTGGAACGCCGCAAGGTTCTCAAGGCCCTTGGCGCCAACCTGGTCCTCACGCCCGGCCCCAAGGGGATGAGCGGTGCCATAGCAGAAGCGGAAGCAATTGCTGCCAGTGATCCGGCCCGCTATCTTCTCTTGAACCAATTCAAGAATCCGGCAAATCCGGCGATTCATGTCAAAACCACGGGACCTGAGATCTGGCAAGACACCGATGGTAATGTTGACGTTTTCGTTGCCGGGGTCGGCACCGGCGGCACCATCACCGGAGTATCCAGATATTTCAAGGAAATTCGCGGCAAGCAAATCACCTCGGTTGCCGTTGAACCTGAGGACAGCCCGGTGATTACCCAGAAGCTCGCCGGCAAAGTTCTCGAGCCAGGGCCACACAAGATCCAGGGGATAGGCGCTGGATTTATCCCGGACACGCTGGAGTTGGGACTGGTTGACTGTGTAGAACAGGTCAGCAACGACGAGGCGATCAAGTATGCCAGACGCCTGGCTCAGGAAGAGGGGATCCTGGCCGGCATCTCCTGCGGTGCAGCGGTAGCGGTTGCGGCAAGGCTCGCCGCACTTCCGAAATACAAGGGGAAAACCATCGTGGTCATTCTTCCCGACTCTGGCGAGCGCTACCTGAGCAGTGTGCTCTACGAGGGAATCTCCTGAGATTTTCACCAGTGCGTCGGGAATTGACAGGGTTCAATCATTACTTTTTTCGTTGACAATTGCCTTTCAATTCTTTATTTCTGTTGTCAAATAGCTGCTTGCCAGCAGCGTCTTTATCGAGAGTGGTGGAGGGACAGGCCCTGCGAAACCACAGCAACCGATCTGCACTAGCTTACAGCGATGGCGGATGACAGGTGCTAATTCCTGCTCCGGAGATCCGGAGGAAGATGAGGACGGAGCTTAGAGAACATTCCATGATTGTCTCTTCAGGCCCCTTCTCACAATCCGAGAAGGGGCTTTTTCATTCTCTTCTCCATTACCTTGAGGAGGTCAGATGAACAGCGTAAAACCTTACACCCTCGAAACCAGGCTGGTACAGCTCGGTGTCGGCTTCGACGACCGGACCGGAGCGATCAGCATGCCGATCCACCCGAGTGCCACCTATCGCCACCCCGGGGTCGGTGAATCGACCGGGTATGACTACACCCGATCCGGGAACCCGACCAGGCAGGTCCTCGAAGCGGGTTTGGCAGAACTGGAAGGTGGCGTCCGCGGGCTGGTTTTCTCTTCGGGGATGGCCGCATTGACGACTTTTTTTCTGCATTTTTCCCATGGCGACCACATGGTCGTCAGTGAAGATCTTTACGGCGGGACCTATCGCGTCCTTGACCAGATTTTCGCCGGATTTGGTCTGACCGCGACTTATGTCGATACAACCAATACCAAAGCGGTCGAATCCGCAATCTCGGATAAGACCAAAGCCCTTCTGCTTGAAACCCCGGGGAACCCGCTGCTCGGGATCTCGGACCTGGAGGCGCTCGGCAAGTTATGCCGTCAATACAAGCTTCTCTACGCTGTCGACAATACCTTTTTGAGTCCGATCCTGCAGCGCCCCCTTGAATTCGGTGCGGACCTGGTTATCTACAGCGCGACCAAGTACCTCGGCGGACACAATGACCTCTGTGCCGGCGTACTGATCGCCCGGGAGCAGGCTCTGGCTGAAAGGCTTTATTTTCTGCAGAATTCTACTGGAGCGATCCTGCCGCCGATTGACTGCTGGCTGCTGCTGCGAAGTCTCAAAACCCTGACGCTGCGCATCGAACGCCACTGCAAAAACGCCATGCTGGTTGCCGACTGGTTGAAAAATCACCCGAAAGTCACCGACATATACTATCCGGGACTGGCGGAACATCCCGGCCATGATCTATCATGCAGGCAGGCTAGTGGTTTTGGCGGTATGCTCTCATTTCGGGTCGACACGGCAGAAACCGCACGAACAACCCTCAAGCGTCTGCGACTGATCTCCTTTGCCGAAAGCCTGGGTGGCGTCGAATCGCTGATGACGCTGCCGGCCGTTCAGACTCATGGCGACATCCCCGAAGCCGAGCGACTGCGTCTTGGCATCTGTGAGCGCCTGTTGCGCTTATCAGTCGGTACGGAGTCCCCGGAAGACATCATCGCTGATCTTGAACAAGCTTTGGCCTGATGCAACTTAATGACAGAATGAACGGAAATATAACGCAAAAACGCAAAGGACAAGACAAGACGCAAAGCTTGAGGAGTTTAACTTTTTGAAAATTGTCTCTTTTGTCTTTCTTTCCCTTTTGCACCTTTGCGTTGTCTTTTTTATTGTTTTATTCAAAATGCTCAATTTTTAGGAGCTGTAGAAATGACAGATACAAAATATCGCCCTGCGACTTTACTGGTCCACCAGGGCAAGGATCGTGACCCTGCGACCGGAGCTGCAACCGTGCCGATCTACCAGGCGTCCACCTACCATCATCCAGAAGGGTGTCCCCGGAGAGTACGACTACGCCCGTAGCGGCAACCCAAGCCGGGAGCAGGTTGAAGAGGCCATTGCTCTTCTCGAAGGGGGGACCCGCGGTTTTGCATATTCCTCTGGAATGGCCGCCATCGGCAGCGCTCTTGCCCTGCTCGAAAGCGGTGACCACCTGGTTGCTTCTGCTGACCTGTATGGGGGGTCCTGGCGTTTCATCACCGGAGTCCTGCCGCAGAAGGGCATTACCTGCAGCCTGGTTGACACGACGGACACAGACGGCTGTAAAGGCTGCCATTACCCCGCAGACCAGGGCCCTTTTTCTCGAAACCCCATCCAATCCGCTGTTCCGGATCACCGATCTGCGAGCAATGGTTGGACTCGCCAGGCAACACGGCCTGATCAGCATGCTCGACAACACCTTCATGACTCCTTTGCTGCAACGTCCGCTTGATCTCGGCATTGATATAACCATTCACAGTGCAACCAAGTTTCTCGGCGGCCACAGCGACATCCTGGCCGGTGTTACTGCAGTCAGTGATAGCGCCCTTGGCAAACGTCTCAAATACTTTCAGAATGCGTTCGGTGCGGTCCTGTCACCCTTTGATTCTTTTCTGCTCTCACGAGGGATCAAAACCCTCAAGGTGAGGCTGGACGCGGCACAAAGTGCAACCGATGAACTGGCCCGCCGTCTTCTCGAACATCCGGCAGTCGGCAGGGTATGGTACCCGGGGCTGGATAATTTCGCAGGTCGAGAGCTGCATTTCTCCCAGGCTTGCGGGGCAGGGGCAGTGCTTTCTTTTGAGCTCCGCGAAGAGCAGCAGGTGAAAAAGCTTCTTGCTGGCGTCAAACTGCCAATCATTGCGCCCAGCCTTGGCGGCGTTGAAACCATTCTCACGCATTGCTGGTCAATGTCGCACGGAGCAATCCCTGCAGAGGACAAAATCCGCCAGGGGATCTCAAAGAGGTTGCTGCGCATATCGATCGGCCTCGAAGATATTGAGGATTTGTGGGAAGACCTGGAGAAAGGTCTCTCCTGAGCACAAGGATTTATCGGTTAGCGCGTTCATACCAACACCTAAAATTGATTGAAAGAGCATTGAGATTGTGCTAAACAACTGAATCTTATCAAAGTTTGCCGCTGTAGCTCAGCTGGTAGAGCAGCTCACTCGTAATGAGCAGGTCGTCCGTTCGAGTCGGATCAGCGGCTCCATAATAAAAGGCGGGTTCTTGGTCAAAGAACCCGCCTTTTGTTTCCCTAAGGAAAACAATCCTTATACATCGATTAATATTTTACTTTCTGCACGTTTCAGTGTGCAGAAAAGGCCCTGCTGTTATTTGACGAAAAGGACGTGAACCATGCAGCAGGCGATCACTTCAGTCATCATTCTCTTGCTGACTATGCCCTGACGACCTCAACCAGGTATCCGTCCGGATCTGACAGGAAGTAGAAACGCGCGCCCTGGCCCGGCAGGCCTTTGAGAGGCTTCGGCCCCAGGCCCAGCTCCTCGTGGCGTTTGTGCGAAGCTTCCAGGTCCGCGACGGACACGGCGAGATGGGAGTAACCGTTCCCCAGTTCGTAGGGTTCGGCCTGATCATGGTTCCAGGTCAGCTCGAGTTCGAAGTCGCTGCCAGGCGAGCGCAGATAGCTCAAAGTGAACTTGTGCTCAGAGTAATCCTTGCGACGCGCCACTGTAAAACCGAGCGCTTCCGTATAAAACTTTTCCGACCTCTCCAGATTCATGACCCGGATACAGGAGTGTATCATTCGATAAGTCATAGGCTTTTTCCTTTCGACTTTCGCTCGTCTGATTTATCTGGAATTGTAACAAATCGTCGCAGTGATATTACATGACTTCAATTCAGGACAGGCTCAGTCTTTGCTTTTTTTGTCTTTGTCCTTGTCATTCTTGATAATGAACGGGTGAGCCTGACGGCTGACAATATAATCGGCAAAGACCTTGAACCAGATTGTCACACCGGCAATCGCGCTCCAGTTTTTGTATGGGGAGAAGATATTCGGGAAGCCGGCAAAGGTAAGCAGGACACCGATAATCGTCACGAGTGCGGTCCCTCCCGCCAGGAGGTTGACAATGCCGGTTGCAGGCGCCCATTTTGCAGGGTTCTCCGGTGCCTCACCGCGTTTCAGCGCGACCTCTGAATAATCCTTTTCGACGAAAATCCGGTAAGCCCTGCGTAACCAGATAAACGCCATGGGGAAGAAGGCCAGAAAGAGCAGCCAGGTAATCGCGGAACTTATATCGAAAAGCATTCTTTACTCCAAGTCGCCCTGCATCGGTGGCCAGGGATAATTTTTTAACTTTTTTACTAGAGGTTGTCAGGCCAATCAATAAAAAACTTGAAAAAAACCCCGCCAGGCTGGCTGGCGGGGTCAAATGATCAGGCAAAAACCCAATCAGAGCATTTGCACTGAAAGCTTAGTGTGCGTGTGAACCATCAACAGCCTTGGAACCGCGGGGGATACGTACGCTTTCCACCAGGTGCTGAATATGCTCGGGCGGCGCAGGTGTGACCTTGCTGACCAGGTAGGCCACGCCAAAGTTCACGAATGCACCGATACCACCGATCGCGTTCGGCTCGATGCCGAGGATGAAGTTCTTACCACCGAACATTGCGAAATATTCGGTCCCTTTGACATAGAAGATCCCGGTGTGGGCGAAGACGTAGAACATGGTGAAACCGATACCGCAAAGCATGCCGGCAATCGCGCCTTCCTTGTTCATCTTCTTGTTGAAGATACCCATCATCAGGGCGGGGAAGATCGAGCTTGCAGCAAGACCGAAGGCGATGGCCACGGTACCGGCCGCGAAGTCCGGCGGCTTGAGGCCGAGGTAACCGGCAACAATGATCGCACACGCCATGGAGATCTTGCCGGCCAGCAATTCGCCCTTCTCGCTGAGGTCAGGCATCCACATATCCTTCAGAAGGTCATGGGAGATAGCGGAAGAAATCGCCAGCAGAAGACCGGCAGCGGTTGAGAGTGCGGCAGCCAGACCACCGGCAGCGACCAGAGCGATAACCCAGTGGGGCAGCCTGGCGATTTCGGGGTTGGCAAGAACCATGATGTCAGAGTTGACCGTCAGTTCGTTACCTGCCCAGCCGGCGGCAGCAAACTTGGGATCCGTGCTGGCACCATTGTAGTACTGGATACGGCCGTCGCCGTTCTTGTCTTCGAACTTGAGCAGACCGGTGACTTCCCAGCGCTTCATCCAGTCGGGTCGTTCTTCATACTTGACGCTGTTTTCAGGGGCCAGCATGTCGCCGCCGCCTTTGACTGCCTTGTTGACGGTTGCATGCAGGTTCAGCTTTGCCATGGCGGCAACGGCCGGAGCGGTGGTGTACAGGATGGCGATAAAGACCAGCGCCCAACCAGCGGAAGCACGGGCGTCCTTAACCTTGGGCACCGTGAAGAAACGGATGATAACATGAGGCAGACCGGCGGTACCGATCATCAGCGAGAAGGTGTAGACGAACATGTTCAGAGTGCTGATGCGGGTGCTGGTCGTGTACTGCGGGAAACCGAGGTCGGTGACGACCTGGTCGACCTTGCTGAGCAGGGAAATACCGGTGTCGGCGAAATCGCCGCCGAGGCCGAGTTGCGGGATCGGGTTCCCGGTGAGGCTCATCGAAATGAAGATCGCCGGAATCGTGTAGGCAACGATCAGGACGCAGTACTGGGCGACCTGGGTGTAGGTGATCCCTTTCATGCCGCCGAACACCGCATAGACGAAGACGATGCCCATACCGACGAAAATACCGATATGGTTCGAGACGCCCAGGAAGCGGGAGAAGGCCACGCCGACGCCGGTCATCTGGCCGATGATGTAGGTGGTCGATGCGATCAGCAGGCAGACAACGGCCACCGAGCTGGCACCCTTGGAATAGAAGCGGTCGCCAAAGAACTGGGGCACGGTATACTTGCCGAACTTACGCAGGTAAGGTGCCAACAGCATCGCCAGCAGGCAATAACCGCCGGTCCAACCCATCAGGAACAGACCACCGCCGTAACCCATGTTGGCGATCAGGCCAGCCATGGAGATGAAGGACGCTGCGGACATCCAGTCAGCACCGGTCGCCATACCGTTCAGGACCGGGTGGACACCGCTGCCAGCAACGTAGAATTCAGACGTGCTGCCCGCGCGTGCCCAGATGGCGATACCGATATACAGGGCAAAGGTAAGGCCGACAACGAGGTAAATAGTAGCTTGTAGACTCATCAGTTATCCTCCTTACTCTTCGTGAACGTCGAATTTTTTGTCAAGATCACCCATCAACTTGGAGTAGATGAAGATCAACGCGACAAAAACATACATGGAGCCCTGCTGGCACCACCAGAAACCGAACGGATAACCACCAATTTTGATCCCGTTGAGCGCGGGAGCCAGGAAGATTCCGAAGCCATAGCCTACGACAAACCAGATGGTGAGCATAACCCCTACCAACTTCAGTACTGCGTTCCAATAAGCTTTTCCATTTTCTTCACTCATAAAAAACCTCCTTCAGGTTATTTGAAAATACTTGAAACACGATGATGCGAAACCATTGATTTTCCCGACCACCTCCCCACTTCGTCCGAACGTTCTATCCGGTACTGTTTGTGTCCCCCCGACGCAGCCTGAGCGGCGCAAGGAAGACAAGGTTTTAATTTCGGGTTACAACGTTTGATATCAAGGCCGGGAGACCCGGCAACAGCTTCTATAAAAAAAACTTTTTAACCGACCAAAAAAATCAGATTTTAACCACCGTTTTTTCCAATTAGCCACAAAAACCCCAATAAATATGAGGTCCAACAGAAGATAGCTTGAGTCTCCGCATCTAGTCAATAAAAAAATATAACGTTGTTTCGTTTTTGTCAAATTGATCAATAAAAACCCGCCAAACCGACCGTTTCCGGAGACGCTGTTTCGACCCGTCGCAAGTATAGCAGCAAAACACAAGTTTGGTAGCTCACGTCCTGTTTTGTTCCTTAAATCATGATTTTTTCTTGCCAGGTCGGGTCATCCATTTGTTGCATAATATGCTGAATCCATGGAGAATGTTTTCGATCCAACCTTTTTCGGGGGAACAACTAATGCCTGGCAGTAATTTTAACGAAGAAAGCTTTTTCTTCCTGCACGTAAAAAACGTCTGCCGCCGCCCTGCAATCACCTGCTCCCCCGATATCAGCGTGATCGAGGCGGCCTGTCTGATGCGTGACCATAGCATTGCCGGCGTTGTCGTCGTCGACGACAACGCCCCGGTCGGGATCCTGTCGGTAAGGGATCTACGGGACATCATGGCTGCGGACGGAGCGAACCTTATTGCCCACAAGGTCCGTGACGTCATGCACGTCGGCGTCATCACCGTCAGGCATTCCGCTTATGTTTTCGAAGCCATTTTCAAAATGGCTAAAAACAACCTCCACCGCCTTGCCGTCGTCGATGAGCATCAGGATTTGATCGGCATCATCAATGCGACCGACCTGCTCATCCAGCAGACCCGCAGCCCGCTCTACCTGGCCCAGGAGATTCAAACCGCCGAATCTTTTGCCGATCTTCAGCGCATCAGCGGCAGCATTCTCGAGATGGTGCGCAGCGCCATGGATGCCGGCGCTGACACCAGGAGCCTGGTCCACCTGATTGCCCACTTCAATGATGGGTTTACTGAACGCATCATCGCGCTCATGGAATCAACGGAAGGGATTATCCTGCCTGCCAAAGCCGCCTACCTCGCACTTGGCAGCGAAGGCCGTGGCGAGCAGACCCTGCGCACCGATCAGGACAGCGCCATGGTTTATGCCGACGACATAGCGGCCTCTGAAATTGATGATTGCGCCCGGTTTGCCGACCGGTTGGTAGAGGTCCTTGAATTTGTCGGCATTCCCCGCTGCCCGGGCAATACCATGGCCAGCAACCCGCAGTGGCGACACAGCCTTGGTGAATGGCAGGAAAGGCTGGAGAAGTGGATCACCGTGCCGGACGGCGAGAGCATGGTCAACTTTGGCATGTTTCAGGATTTCCGCACAATTCACGGCAACAGATCTCTGGAAAAAGATCTACACGCATTCATCCATGCGACAACGCAGAGACACATGCTGTTTTTCCCTCATGTTGCCAAGAACATTGTCAGGTTTCCAGCCCCTCTCGGGATGTTCGGCCGGATCAAGGTTGAACGAACCGGCTCGAACCGTGGCAAGGTTGAACTGAAAAAAGCCGGTATCTTCGCCATAACGGAAGGCGCCAGCCTGCTTGCCCTGGAGAACAATGTGGACGGAGGGACAACCTGGGATAAACTCGAGAAACTGGGGCAGCTAAGTGTGCTTTCGAAGAAAGACAGCGAGACGATCAGTGACGCGTTCAGCGCGCTGGTCAACTTCCGACTGCAACGCCAACTCCGCGACCTGGCAGCGGGCAACAAGCCGAGCAACGCCATCGATCCGCAACGATTGCCGGAGAAAGCCCGTAACCAGTTGCGCGAAGCCCTGCGGGGAGTCAACCTTCTTCTGCGTATTATCCGTGAGCACTACCGGCTCGACTTCATCTCGCGTTGAGTCTCGGGAATCCAGAATCCAGAATCCAGAATCCAGAATCCAGAATCCAGAATCCAGAATCCAGAATCCAGAATCCAGAATCCAGAATCCAGAAGCCAGAAGCCAGAATTCTGAATACTGGAGACTGCCCACTCCCCGCAAAAAACCAAAAAAGGCAGACTCCCGTTTTCTCTCAGGTTGCTGACAAAATTCAGCATTGAAGTTTAGAAAGGCAACAGATCAACCATCTGTTGCCCTTAGCTTCACAGAACCTTCACCTAAACGAGGCAAAAAAAACAACCCCCGCATCACGTGCGGGGGTTGTCAACAATCCCAGGACAGACTCACGTCTGCCCTTTTTGCATACCAAACACAACCTGGCAACTAGTTTTCCTTCGGGTCAAAGAACCAGATAGTTTTTTTCTTGTGCCAGCCCTTCTCCCACATGCAGCTTTCGTAGCTCACGCGTTCCGAGCCCGGCTCTAGCCCGGCCACAACGCCGCCGGTCTCGGCCTGGCAAGCCCTGTCATCAGCATAGAACTCTGAAGGGAGCTTGGACTCATTCTGCCACCGCGACGCACAACCGACCAGCAACAGAGACAATAAACCAACCCAAAACCAACGTGACATATCGGACTCCCACCTGACAACATATTGTGCTGCATTATAACATCCTCATCGACAATTCATAGCAACAACTATCGCCCAAGACTTAAAAAAACACTTGACCCACAAGATTAGAGTATGTAGATTAACTCCTGCTTATTTTAATATTAACCATCCATCGTTAAGGAGAGACACATGAAAAAACTGGTTATTGCTGTAATGCTGGTCGCTTTCGCTTTCACCGTAGCCTACGCCGCTGATTCCGTAACCTACGACAGCAAAAAAGGCGCCGTCACCTTCGACCACAAAGCTCATGCTGACAAGCTTGGCTGCGAAGCCTGCCACCAAGGCACTCCGGCGAAGATCGCCATTGACAAGGATGCTGCGCATGGCGCGTCCTGCAAAGACTGCCACAAGGAAACAACTGGCCCGACCAAGTGCAACGATTGCCACAAGAAGTAAGCCGCAGTTTGTGAGTTAAAAAGCCTCCCTCTCCCAGGGGAGGCTTTTTTATTTCCGGTCATTCCGGGCCGTGACTCGACTCACCGTCTGTCTGCTGAAAAAATCAGATTACAACTTGACTAGAAGACTAATTTAATCATAAATTGCAGGGCGTTACGATTGTGATATAATCCTGCCTCAGGCTATATGCATGTGAATTTTCTATGGAGGTCTCTATGGCTCTGCAAGGTACCCAGACAGAAAAAAACCTTCTCACGGCGTTTTGCGGCGAAAGCCAGGCCCGTAACCGTTACACCTATTTCTCAGCCCAGGCAAGAAAGGAGGGGTATGTACAAATCTCAAACATCTTCGAAGAAACAGCCAACCACGAGCGAGAACATGCCAAACGCCTGTTCAAACTGCTAGAAGGCGGCGAAGTTGAAGTGACGGCCAGCTTCCCTGCCGGCGTTGTCGGTTCGACGAGGGAGAACCTCAAGGAAGCCGCCGGCGGTGAGAACTACGAGTACAGCACCATGTACCCTGAGTTTGCCGCGACGGCACGCGAAGAAGGGTTTCCGGAGATTGCTGACGTCTTCATGTCGATCGCCGTTGCCGAGAAATATCATGAAGAACGCTACCTGAAGCTTCTCAACAACATCCAAAGCAACCAGGTCTTCAAGCGTGAACAGTCCAGGTCTTGGCGTTGCCAGAACTGTGGCTATCAACATGAAGGTATAGAAGCACCCGACACCTGTCCCGCCTGCAACCACCCGCAGGCCCACTTTGAACTGAAGCCCGACAACTACTAAACGACAAGGAGAACAAAATGCCCCAGCTGAACGAAGTCTACAAGTGTGAACTCTGCGGAAATATTGTTGAGCTGCTGCACGGCGGGCCCGGCGCCCTGAACTGCTGCAATCAGAAGATGGTCCTGTTGACCGAGAACACCGTCGACGCAGCGCTGGAAAAACACGTTCCCGTCATCCAGATCGGCGCCAACAGCATTACCGTCAAGGTTGGCAGCGTAGCACACCCGATGGCCGCAGAGCACTACATCGAGTGGATTGAGTTGATCGCCGATGGCAAAGTCTACCGTCAGAACCTGCAGCCAGGAAACACTCCGGAAGCAACTTTCCCCCTTATCGCCAAGACGGTAACGGCGCGTGAGTATTGCAACCTGCACGGCCACTGGTCGGCAAAGAGTTAGTCTGTTACAACAAAAAGGCCTTCTGCAGAAGGCCTTTTTTATTTCCATTCAGCATCCGATAACCAGTTCGCTGGTTGACCGTTTTTGCTGTAACTGGCAGGATGCCTGTACGAAACTCCTATCTTTGCAGAGGCGGCAACATGAGCAAAACGTCCCGTCCCAACAGATTCCCTGGCCCCCAAACCAAGCAAGACAAGAGCCCGGCAGCCTGGCGGATCAAGCTGCACGAAATCATCTTCGAAGCGGACACCCCGACGGGCAAGCTTTTCGACATCTTTCTGATCATTGCCATCATCCTGAGCATCATTACCGTGATGTTCGACAGCGTTGCCGAAGTCCGCACCGAGCATGGCGAAGCCCTGTATGCCATCGAGTGGTTTTTCACCCTGATCTTCACCGCAGAATATGTTGCCAGGATTATTTCCCTTGGCAGCCCGGTCCGCTACATTCGCAGCTTCTACGGCCTGGTCGATCTCGTCGCCATTTTGCCAACCTACCTCAGCCTGCTGTTCCCCGGCTCGCAGTACCTGATGACCATCAGGGTCCTGCGCCTCCTGAGGATTTTCAGAATCCTGAAACTCGCACAATACCTCAATGAAGCGGAGGTCCTGCTGAAAGCAATGCGGGCCAGCACGCGCAAAATATCGGTCTTCCTGTTTGTCGTCATGAGCCTGGTCCTGATCTTCGGCTCGTTGCTTTATCTCATAGAAGGTGACGAAAGCGGGTTCACGTCCATAGGTGCTTCATGCTACTGGGCCATAACGACCCTGACGACCGTAGGTTATGGAGATATCTCCCCACAGTCTCCATTGGGACGGGCAGTGGCCAGCATCATCATGGTATTGGGATACGGCGTGATTGCAGTGCCAACCGGAATTGTCACTGCAGAGCTCGTCGCACCGATCAAGGGGAAAGTATCAACCCAGGCGTGCCCGGAATGCGGGGGGGAGAAGCACAGCTATGATGCCGTTTTCTGTAAATATTGCAGTGCCCGATTGAACCCGAATGAAGCCTCCGACAGCTAACAGCTTTGACTTGCCAGACTATCAACAAAAGCCTTCAGTGCCTGTTTGAAAGCCGCGCTGCTGTTAATGAATTCAAGCCCCATCCCACATGGCAGCGTGCTCTTTTTCCGCCATTCCGGGTGATTCACCCAGGCAACCCGGACCACGACTGCAATAGGACTCTGGAAGTCAGGCAGGGTAAACTCAATTGACAACTGGGTATCGACCGGGAAGAGTGTTTCCGTCGCGAGGAACATGCCTTCGACGGTAATGTTTGCGCAGGTACCGACATGCTGTTTCTGCTTACTGTCAAGAAACTTGAGTTTGAAATTGACCGGGAACCGCGGGACCAAGCGACGGGAAATCCCGAGCAGTCCAAAGACCGCATCGAGGAACCGTGCTGCCTCCAGAGGCCGGTGGACAACCGCATCGGTGCCGGCACTCCAGCATGCATCAGCCACATCCTCATCAGCATTTTCGGGCAGCACGAGCAATACTGGAGTGTTGGCCAGCAACGCATCGTTCTTGATCGACCGGCAACACTCAAGGGCCTGCTCTCCCAGCAGCGCAATATCGAAGATCGAAAGGGTCGGGGCCTCGGCCTCAACAGCCTGGAAGCCGGTCTGGCCATCCTTGACCAGCACCATTTCAAAGCCTTCCCTCTGGAAATAGGAATTCTTCAGGATCGCCAGCAAGGCGGGATCATGCGAGAGAACGATTTTTTTCGCGGGCATACTGATCACTCCAGGCGCAGGATGTTTATCGTCATGCTTAGAGTTTTTTTGCACAGTCCGTGCCGACTTGGCTGATTATCGTTTGTGTGGTTAAGGCTCTTTTAACTTCGTCACAAAAACAGGAGCTTGTCAGAATTTTTATTAAACAGGAAAAATGCAAAAAAGTTGAGCGTGAGCTTCCTCAGCAACAAAAAAGGGCCGCCTCTGCAGGCGGCCTGGTCATTTAACGATTCACTCGAGCAGCACTATTTCAAAGTGCAACTCCTTGCCTGCCAGGGGATGGTTCCCATCCAGGACCACCGAATCATCGGAAACTTCTACTACCTGCACCTCCAATGACTGGCCGTCTTCAAGGCCGACCTCAAGCATGCTGCCAAGGACCAGCTTGTCATGGTCTGGAATCAGATGTTTTTCCACCTTGGCAACCATCTCCGGGAGATGGTTGCCATAGCCATCTTCGGGGGCCACCACAACTTTGCAACTTTCACCTGGTTTTAGACCAACAACCGCCTGATCGAAGCCGACGATCACCTGGCCAGCGCCTACGGTGAACTCCAGCGGTTCATGCCCCTCCGACGAGTCGAAGACTGAACCGTCAGCAAAGCGCCCGATGTAATTGACGCGAACCCGGTCACCGGCAGCAACGACACGGGTCTCCCGATCACCCATCAATTCCCGCCCTTTTCAACGCTGATCAGCTCAACATCGAACAACAAAGTTGCATTGGGCCCGATATCCTGTCCGGCACCTCTCTCGCCATATGCGAGCGCGGCAGGAATGAACAGCTGCCATTTCGCGCCGGGCTTCATCAGTTGCAAGGCTTCGGTCCAGCCGGCAATCACGCCGCCCACCGGGAAGGTCGCCGGCTGGCCACGGTCGTAGGAGCTGTCAAACTGGGTCCCGTCGATCAATGTACCGCGATAGTGGACCGTCGCAATGTCGGCCGGCCCAGGCGAATTCCCTGCGCCCGGTTCAAGGACTTTATATTGAAGGCCACTCTCGGTCACCACGACACCTTCCTGCTTGGCATTCTCAGCCAGGAAGGCCTCTCCCGCGGCCTTGTTCTTGGTCGACTTCTCTTCCATTTCAGCAATCATTTTGGCCTGCATCTCCTCCTGGAAAGTCTGGATTTCCTGCACCATCTCCTCTTCGGTGAGCTGCAGTTCCTTGCCGGACACGGAGTCTTTAAGCCCCATCAACAGGATATCGGGGTCAACATCCATCTTCTGGGACTTGAAATCCTGACCGATATTTACACCGATCGTGTAACTGATCCGGTTCTTCGGGGTATCGAGTTTCAATTCGGGTGCGGAACTTGCCTCTTGCGGGGAACAACCGACGAGGTAGGCCAGCATGAACATAACGGCAAACAGTCTGTGGTACATGGGGAATCCTTTCAGTGTACGCGAATAAGAGAATGAAGCAGTAAAGATACTCACGGCCCTGCATTCTGTCAACCTAAACAAATGGATTTTCAGCAGATTAGCGGTTTGTGCTTGCAATGGAATCCTCGCGTACCAGGCTGACAGCCAGCAGTAGGGCAACGACCACGAAAACAACCAGAACCACGATGAAACCAACCCAGCCGAACCCCCGGTACACATAGCCGGGAAGGATTGATCCGAGCGCCCCGCCACCATAATAGAAAGCAACGTAGAGCCCGTTGACCATCCCCTTGTGGCCCTCGGCAAGCCGGTTCAACAGCCCGGTTGCGGTGGCATGGGTCAGGAACATGGCACCGCAGAAGAGGAACATGGCTGCCAGCAGCAAAGTAACGGAAGGGACACCCAGCAGAACCAGAGCGACAAGATAGAGAACCAGGGCTATGACCATGGTCCGTTCAACGCCGCCGCACCAGCGCTGCAGCTTTACAGCGTTCAACGAGGCAAGCAGCCCCATCATGTAGCCGGAATAAGCCAACCCGATTCGCAGCTCATCTGCCTCCGCGGTCAGTTCGGTCAGGCGGAACGGCAGAAAGTTCATGATCGCTGCAAAGGCCAGAAAAAAACAGAAGATCATCAGGTAGGCGCGGCGGAACACCGGTTTGGCCAGGATCTCTTTGATCAGACCAAGACGCGGGCGTTGCACGCGCATAGTTCCGGTCTCCGGCAGTTTTGCCAGCCAGACCCAGGCGATCAGGATGCTGACCCCGAGGACCAGAAAGCTGACACGCCAGTGAAACAGGCTGGCAATGATTCCGGACAGGGCCCGCCCGGCGAAACCCCCGGCGATCGTCGCGCCGATATACCAGGCCATGGCCCGCTGCATATCACCTTGTGTGGCACTCTGTGAGGTATAGGTCATCAGAGCAGTCAAAAGCGCGGGGATCAACAACCCCTGGAAAAGCCTCCAACCGAGCATCCAGCTGTAGCTGTCGACAAAACCGAGCAACAACGATGAGATCCCCAGCAGCGGCATGGCGATGCGCAGAATGCGTTTGGCAGGGATTGCCTCGAGCAGGTAACCGTAGACCAGCGGGGCAAGGCTCAGAGGGATAAAAACGATCGTGGTCAACAGGGCAGCCATCTCCCGGCTGACCGCAAACTGCGCGGCGAGAACTGGCAGCAATGGCTGTGGCACATAGAGGGCCGAAATGGTCAAAACCGTTGCGATGAGGATGATCGTCATGGACCTCATGGAGAAGACTCCAGCTCTGACAGTCTGGCAATCCTGGCCGTAACCGGTGGGTGCGAGTAGTAAAACCAGGCATAGTAAGGATGCGGATGCAGGTTGCTCAGATTCTCACAGGACAGTTTGGCCAATGCTCTTGACAAGGGCTGAGTTTCACCGGTCAGCCCGTAGGCAAAGCGGTCGGCCTGCCACTCGTGGCGACGGGACAGTCCACTGGATAGCGGGGTCAGGAGAAACCCGGCCAGGCTGGCAAGGAAACTCAGCAGCACGACCTGGCCGACGAAGCTCAGCGGACCGAGGCCGAACCATCCTGGCAAACTGCCCTGGCCGAGCAGATACCACGCCAGCCAGCAGACCACAAGGGAGGCCAGCCCCATTCCCAGCAGGCGTTTCCAGATATGGCCGAGCTTCCAGTGGCCGGCCTCGTGCGCCAGCACACCGATGATTTCTTCATCAGCCATCTGTTCCAGGAGGGTATCAAACAAAACGATGCGCTTGACCCTGCCGATGCCGGTGAAATAGGCATTGGAGTGTTTGCTGCGCCTTGATGCATCGACCTGCTGCACCCGGTCCACCTGCAGCCCGGCCCGGGCCATCACCCGTTTGACCCGTTCGGCGAGCTCTTCGTTCTGGAGCGGACGAAACTTGAAGAATAGCGGCTCAATCAGAACCGGCGAGAGGTACATCAGGAGCAGTGTGATCAAAGCCTGAAAGCCACACACCCACAGCCACCAGGAATCCGGACTGGTCTGCACCAGGGCCAGAGCACCGGCCGTCACCAGGGAGAGCAGCACAGCACCGAGGAGCAGGGACTTCACCAGGTCGGTGAACCAGAGTTTCGGTGTCGAGGTGTTGAACTGGAACCGTTCTTCCAGGACGAAGGTGCGATAAAGGCTGAAGGGGGTGTCCAGTGCTGTCTGGACCAGGGTCAGGCCCAGCACAAAGAGCACTCCCTGGCCGATGAAAGAGTTGGTCAGGGTGCCAACCCGGCTGTCGTACCACTCGAGCAGACCACCAAACAGGAATATGACCAGGAGCAGACTGGAGAAGAGCAATTCTATCAACCCCGTCCGGCTGTTGGCCAGAGTGTATTCGGAGGTCCTTTTCAACAGTTCCTGGTCAACGAAACCTGCAAAGGCCTGCGGAACTTCATGCCCGTGGCGCGCAAGGTAATTCAGGTTCAAGCGACGCAGCCACAAACGTAACGCCATGACTAACAGATATGCGAGAAGAATCAGCCATTTCATGGCAAGAATGATAACAGAAACCCTTGGCGCGTGGCGCGACAAAAACATCTGGGCATCTAACTTTAAAGCACCCCGCAGGAAAAGCTTTTTACACCACGAGCCATGCTTTAAACATGGTTGCGCAATTGCAGTTCAACCGGATGCGGGTTGAGGTAGAGTTGTTGCTGCAGGTAAGGCTGGTCGTACTTGCGCACATAATGGTTGATCAGGGTCAGGGGCACCACCAGCGGCAGGGTGCCATTGCGGTACAGGTCAATCTGCTCCAGCGCCTCCTGCTTCTCGTCGGCGCTCAGCTGCTTTTTGAAGTACCCGAGCAAATGTTGCAGCACGTTGACCTGTTTGCGCACCGAAGCATGCAGACGCATCCCCTTCATCAATAAAGCCTCGTATTCGGCAAACAGGTTGCCACCCGAAGCCTTGCCTGCCGTGGCGACGAGCTTGCCCATCTGTCGATAGATCTCCGGGCTATGCGCCATGATAAGCAGTTTGTGCCGGGTATGGAAATCAACCAGGTTGCCGGCACTTTGGCCCTTTGCCAGCAAGGCCCGCCAGCGTTTGAAGGTAAATAGACATTCAACGAAATTCTCCCGCAGGCGTGGGTCGTGCAGACGGCCATCTTCTTCCACCGGCAGCAGCGGAAAGTGCTCCATGAACACCCGCGCAAACAGCCCTATGCCCTGCTTGCTGGGGACGCCGTTTCGATCATAGAGCTTGACCCGTTCCATGCCACTCGACGGCGACTTGGCCTTGAAAACAAATCCGCACAGGTCTTCCTTCTCCAGCGCCCTGACGCGCTGCTGCGCCCAGGCCAGCATCTGCCCGGTGATGTCTTCACCCGACTTTGAGAACACCAGGCGTGCCTCGCCGTCCCGCTCGACCAGGCGCAGGGTTTCGCGCGGTGTCGGCAGACCCATTTCCACCTCGGGGCATACCGGTACATATTCGACGTACTGGCCGAGCGTATCACGCAGGTAGCGATCGAGCTGGTGGCCACCATCGTAGCGGACCATTTCGCCAAGCAGGCAACTGCTGACGCCAAGGCGGATTTTTTCGGTCATATAGACTCCTGGTTCGTGGTGATAGTTTGGTTAGTCCATTCGACTTGTCAAGTACATCATGCTTGGGTTGGCATGTCCGCATCCCCCGTGCCGCATTCCCCTCACCATTAATTCTGGTATAGTGTACCAAGCTACCAGCACTTGCCAAGGACAGCTCCGTGAAGGTTCCCGCCCAGCGCATAAGCCTCATCAACAACAGGGGGTTCAACCCGGAGGGGAAATATGTTCTTTACTGGATGATAGCCTGCCGGCGCACCCGGTGGAATTTCTCCCTGCAGCGGGCCGTCGAAGTGTCTGTCGAGCTAAGCAAACCGCTGCTTATTCTGGAACCTCTCGACTGTGATTACCCTTACGCCAGCGACCGGTTGCACCGTTTCATCCTGCAAGGCATGGCCGACAACCTGCGAGCCCTTACCGGCAAGGCGCTGGTTTACTATCCGTACGTCGAGCCTGCACCGGGGGCGGGCCAGGGGCTCCTCGCGGCCCTTTCCGCGCAGGCCTGCCTGGTGATCACCGATGACTTCCCGTCACTCTTTTTCTCCCGCCTTTTACGGTCCGCAGGAGAGCTCCTGCCGATACGCCTGGAAGCGGTCGATGGCAATGGGCTGCTGCCGATGCGGGTTGCCGACCACGCCTTCCCCACCGCCTATGCGTTCCGCCGTTTTCTACAGAAGAACCTGCCGCAGCACCTGATGGAGTGGCCGGAAGACGAACCTCTGGACGGGTTGAAAGGTCCATCAGGACCGTTTCTGACGGAATCGATCACTGAACGCTGGCCATCCGCTACAGCGGAACTGCAGCAGGCCGGGGAATTTCGCCTGGAGAATCTTCCTGTTGATCACGATGTCGCGCCTGTGCGAACCAGCGGAGGGCAGGACGCCGCACGGCAAAGGTTGACCGAGTTCCTTGCCAACAAGCTCGACCGTTACACCGAGGACCGCAACCATCCCGATCTTGATGCCACCAGCGGCCTCTCCCCCTACCTGCATTTCGGTCATATCAGTAGTCACGAAATTTTCTCTGTGATCGTCAAACAAGAAGACTGGGTTCCCCACAACCTGTCGTTGCGTACTGACGGCAGGCGTAGCGGCTGGTGGCACATGTCGATCAACGCCGAAGCCTTCCTCGACCAGTTGATCACCTGGCGTGAACTCGGCTTCAATATGTGTTGTTTTGAACCTGAACTTTACCGGAGCTACAAAAGCCTCCCGGAGTGGGCTCGCCGGACCCTCGACGAACACCGCTGCGACTCACGACCTTACTGCTACACGCTACAGGAGTTTGCCGATGCACAAACCCACGACCAGCTCTGGAACGCCGCTCAGAACCAGCTGCGACGCGAGGGGACCCTGCATAACTATCTGCGTATGTTGTGGGGGAAAAAAATTCTCGAGTGGTCAGCAAGTCCGGAACAGGCCCTGGAAATCATGCTTGAACTCAACGACCGCTACGCCCTCGACGGCCGGGATCCGAATTCTTACAGTGGTATTTTCTGGTGCCTGGGACGCTACGACCGGGCCTGGGGTCCCGAACGGGAGATCTTCGGCAAAGTGCGCTACATGAGCTCGGATAATACGCGGCGGAAGGTGAAATTGAAGCAGTACCTCGAAAAGTATCCATAGGGGCAGCTTGGACGCAGAACGTAAACAAGATTGTCGCGTGCCGTGTTGCCCTGCCCTTAAAACTTTGCAAGAAATGCGAGTAGCGCTTGGTTGAACAGGTCAGGCCGTTCCAGATTGGCCATATGACCGGCGCCGAGGATTATTTTTAACTCGGCATCCGGCAATCCATCAGCCAGGACCCGGGCATGTTCGGGGGGCACCGCCATGTCCTGTTCGGCACCAACGACGAGAGACGGGACATTTAATCCTCCCAGCCGCTCGATGTAATCAGCGCGGTCTCGCATCGCCAGCAGACCGCCAACCACCCCCTGCGCCGGCGTAGATTCCATCCATCGCTTGACCTCGCTGACCAGTTCCGGTTTTTCCCGTGGGGTCTGCGGTGCGAACAGCACCTGGACAAAAGCTTCAGGAACGGCCAGAAGGTTGCCGTTCTCAACCTCTGCTGCCAGCGTGGTCCGCTTCTCCCTGCCGGCGGCATCGTCGGCGGCCGCGCGGGTCACCAGGTACATTGCTCCCAACAGCCGTTCCGGATACCGTTCGACCATGTTGAGCAGCACATATCCTCCCATCGACATGCCGCCGACCACGGCTTTGGCGATATCGAGACGATCAAGCAGCCGGATCAACGCATCGGCGTACAGAGACATCGTCGCCTGCCGGCCAGAAAACGGGCTCTCGCCAAACCCCTGCAGATCGGGACAGATCACTCGGCACCCGGAGCTTGCCAACACCCCTAGCTGTGGCCGCCACATCCTGCGGTTTAGCGGAAAGCCATGGATCAACACCACCGGCAGGCCCAGGCCCTGCTCATCGTATGCCAGAGTATTCATTACCCGCCTTGCCTCCTCTCACTTTAAATTCGAAGAAAATCGCCTCCCTCTCCAGGCAACACGAGTGAGGCAAACGGCACCAAATCCTCGCAGAAAAAGACTGAATATAGGGGATGAACCCAAGCAGCCTTCTCGCTATCGGATGCCTGTTTCTGTGGGCATACACTCTCCCGTTAGAATAGAAACCTTATGTGCAAGGAACCCCGGAGGACATTGGTATACCGGAGTTTGACGAGTTTCGCTGGCGTGGTGAGCAATATACCGAGGAGACCGAGAACAAGCGCTTTCGGCGTGACCGTGAAAGTCGCCGCCTGATCAACAAGGGGCACGACATCCAGGCTTTTGCCTTCGTCGCCGGTCCGGAGAGCGGAGGGCTGAGCCGATTCTGTTAAGCGGCCGCCATGTCGCTCAACTTAAAAAACCGAATTTTTTCATCCTGTAACGAAAAGCGTCGATCCCGAGGCTGAGCTTCTGGGCAGCCTTTGACTGGTTACCATCGGAAATTTCGAGAGCCTGGCGTATCAACTCCCGCTCAACATCCTCGATATCAATCCCTTCCGGCGGGATACGCAGACTCGTCGGTCCGGAAGCGAGATCGCCGGTCTTGGAGACCAACTCCCGGGGCAGGTGCTCAAGCATGAGCGTCTCTGCGTTCTCGAGAATGATCGCTCGTTCGATTATGTTGCGCAGCTCGCGGACATTACCGGGCCATTCGTACTCCTCAAGGAACTTGCGTGCCATCTTGGACACGCCAGTAACGGTTTTACCGAACTCCTTGCTGTAATACCGGATAAAGAACTCGACCAGGGGCATGATATCTTCCCGCCGCTCGCGCAGCGGCGGCAGGTAAATCGGAATCACCTGGAGCCGATAGTAGAGGTCGTTGCGAAAGGTCTTTTCCTCGATCTTCTTCAGCAGTTCCTGGTTGGTTGCCGAAACTATCCGCACATCGACCGGAATCTCCTTGGTACCACCGACCCGGCGGAAAGTGCGCTCCTCGAGGATACGCAAAAGCTTGGCCTGCATCCCCATCTCCATGTCGCCTATTTCGTCGAGGAAGATAGTGCCGCCATCGGACATCTCGAAGAGGCCGCGCTTCTGGTTCTTGGCATCGGTGAAAGCCCCTTTTTCGTGACCCATCAATTCGCTTTCCAACAAGGTCTCGGGTACAGCGGCACAGTTGATCGCCATGAATGGCTTGTCTTTTCTGGCGCTTTCCATGTGGATAGCTCTGGCGATCAATTCCTTGCCAGTACCGCTCTCACCCTGAATGAGGACCGTACTGGCATCGCTCTTCGCCACCTTGCGCACCATGTCGAGGACCTGCTTCATGTGGCGGCTGTCACCAATGATATTGTCGATACCGAACTTGTGCTCCTGGGCGGAGCGCAGGTGGGCAACCTCCTTCCGCAATCGGCGGGTTTCGAGGGCCTTCTTGACGATAATCGAGAGTTCGTCAAGATTGAACGGTTTGTTGATATAATCGTGGGCGCCGAGACGCATGGCTTTGATAGCGGTTTCGAGAACACCGAGGGCCGTTACCATGACCACTATAATATCGCTGTCAATTTCCTTGATCTTCTGCAGGACCTCGAGGCCATCTATGCCAGGCAGCTGGATATCGAGCAGCACCAGTTCCGGAGCCTCATCGTGAACCTGCTTGATGGCTTCCTCGCCACTGGCAGCGGTGGCCACATCGTAGCCCTGCTTCATCAGCGACTGCTCCAGCGACCAGCGGATCAAATGTTCATCATCAACAACCAGTATTCTTGTATTACGCACGTTCATCCTCACTCTTAAACGAAACAGCGTTCGAGCTGACCGGCAAATCAATCAAAACGCGGGATCCCTCTCCGACTCGGCTCTTGATCTCGATCGTACCGCCCTGTTGCTCTATGAGTTGTCGGCATATGGCCAGGCCGAGCCCGGTACCCTGGGTCTTGGTGGTAAAAAATGGCGTAAAAATCTTGTTCAGAACTTCCGGCTCGATTCCCGGACCGGAGTCACCGATCATGACTCTGACAACCTGCTTTTCCTGATTGCCAATCAAGTCGGTCTGCAGGAGCAGAGTGCCGCCATCCTTCATTGCCTGTATGGCGTTTATGATTATATTGAAAAATACCTGTTGCAGCTGCTTCGCGTCAACCCAAACAGGTGGCAAATGACGAGTAAATTCCTTATTTTGGTGAACATTCTTCGCTTCCGGGTGCTGACTGACGAAAAACATCGTCTTGTTGAGCAGCTCGTTGGTATCGACAAACTCGAAACTCGGCTTGCCGGGCCGCCCGAAAAAGAGCAAATCGGTAGCCGCCTTGTCGAGTCGAGCAATCTGTTCGAGAACCTTGTTGATAACCTCTCGACGGGGATCTTCTTTGTCAAAGCCATCATAAAGAACCGAGATTGCACCGCTAATCGCCGCGAGAGGATTTTTGATCTCATGGGCGATGCCGGCAGACATCTCACCGACCGAGGCGAGTCGATCAACACGCTCCATCTGCTGATAATGGCATTGCTGGAGTTCATCATTGGCTTCACTCAAGCGGTCAACCATGGAGTTGAAACTGACCGCCAGACTACCGACCTCATCCTCGCTTTGCGGTTTCAGACGGACAGTGAGATCGCCTTCCTCAACCTGCGCCATTTTCGCCGAGATGGCTTTCAACGGCTGGCGGACAAAGCGATGGAAGATCAGCGAGACCCCGCCAGTCAGGAGCAATACCATGGCCAGCATGGTAAAACCGAAGAACTGCGAGGTCTCCAGTAACTGGACTTCCATCTGCCCCAGGGAAATATCGAGGTTCAAAACCCCGACCACCCGTCGACCAGGGCCGTGGCAAGGCGCACAGCGCATCTCGGTATAAATGGGCTTGACGACACCCATGACTTCACCGCCGGACGAACTGCGGAAGATATCGTGCTGCCGCCCCTGGAGGAAGGTGCCCAGGCTGTGAGGGTCAACCCGTCGGCCGATTTCGTTCGGCTCAGAAGACTTCAGAATCCGGCCATCGGGGTGAAAAATCCGTACGCCGGCAAGCCGCGGGTCGCTTCCGACCATCTCCAGGATCGTCTGAACATCGCGCGTATTGCCGGTGCTCATTGAACTGCTGATGGACCGCTCGATCACTGACATCATCAGGTCCGCGGTATGCAGGCTGGTTTCGGTTATATGAGTGTGTTCGCGGCGGATATGGAACAGGGTCACACTGCCGATTGCGACAAGGAAGAGCAGGAATGAAAGAATTATGATTCGACCAATCAGGTTTCTGGTGAACATCGTGTCCTGCTCTTTAAGAGTTCAGCTACTGTTGCGCAGAGGTTGTGATCGCTGGTTTCTTGGCCACTTGCTGCTTTGGCGGCTCAAATACGAACTCCCATTCATTGTAGGCTTCTTTCCCCCGTAGTTTGTCGAGGGATTTGGGGAAGCCATCCTTGCGGAAAGGTTCAAGGTCACTGCTACTGCGCACACCGATAATACGTTCACCCGGACCTGTTACCAACTTCAGGTCTTCTCCGGTCATCGGATCGTTATAGAGCTTGCGTAAATGCCTTACCACATGCGGAAAACGCGGATCGCGCACCAGGTCTTCCAGTTTTGCCGGAAACGTCGGCGAACCCTGCCTGACGGAATGGTAGCTGGCAATCGCCTTCTGGTACTGCTCTCCGCGCCAGAGCAACTCGTCCTCGCGGGCTCTCTGCATAGTGCTGCGCCAGGATTCCCCTGCCATACCAGCCGCGAGGCCCATGACCACCACCATCACCATAAGCAACAGCAAAATTGCGCCGCGTTGATTGTCATTTGCAGGCTTACACGTTACAAGCATTGCCAGCGAGCTCTTTTATCTAAAATTGTTTCCAGCCTTTCGGCCCTTAGGGTTGAGCTTCTCCGGTCACGCATCCCGCCCTTCGCACTACTCCTCGTCCCCGATCAGGTAGGAGAGAATCACTTCGTCAAGACTGACCTCGACCGCCGGGGCCTGGCCCTGCTCGGGGGTTGGAGGGGGGGTGGCCTTGGCTGGAGTACCTCCGTTCGGTGCCTGTGGTGAAGCGACGGGAGCGACAATCGGGCGTGGCGAAAGAGGCGTTGAATCCTGGGCAACCTGTTTTTCGACCGCAGTTGGTTTACTCACCGCTGCTGCCTCGGAGGCCTTTGGGATGCCTTTATTGCTCGCCTTGAAGCGTTCAATCACCTCGTCAAACTCGCCGGATTTGAGCCCTCGCAACATGTTCCTGTGTTGCTCTTTCATTAACTCTTCGACGACCTGCTCAAGATTATCGATCTTGGTAATGTCGGCATAGGAGGTTTTTTTCGAGGCGAGGATCGTCCCCCCCCGGTAAAGCAGGGTCACGATGTTGGTTCTGAACATCCCACTGTCCTCGGTCTGGATGTGGTAGACCTCGCCCTGGTAGCGAAAATTGTGGTTGAAGCCGGCAACCATCTGCGTTGTTCTCCGTGATTCCGCTCAAACATTGTAGAGCTTTAGCTGCTCATCCATACCCGGACAACCGGCTCTGAAAATGCAAAAGGAGTTCTTATCAACTTTGTATTCTCGCACAGGCCAAAAATCCGCGCAAGATATCAATAAACCTTAAATTTAACAGGAGAGTCCTCTCCCCTTCCCCGTTTTCCTTCACTCCAGGTCGCCGGCCCCCAGCAACTACTTGAGCTTGGCCCCGCCAACCATGGTGAACACCTTGGCCGATCAAGGCTGTGCGGGCATGACCCGGTCGGCATAACCGGTTATGTAGCTTTCGGCCCGCGGATCATGGCCGAGCAGGACCATCGCCGAACAGTACGCATCCATCATTCGCTCATCCTTTGGATTGATGATCGCAAGCTTGAGACCGGCTTCCAAGGCCATGGCAAAAAACACCGAAGAGAGGATCGGGCGGGACGGCAACCCAAAGGAGATATTGCTGACGCCAAGGACCGTTGCCAAGCCGAGTTGGTCCCGCACCAGACGTAATGTGCGCAGGGTCTCAAGCGCCCGTTTCTGCTCAGCGGACACCGTCAGGGCCAGACAGTCGATCACCAGATCCTGCTCGGGCAATCCCGCAGCAAGAACTGCATCGTGAATCCGCCGGGCAACGGCAACGCGCCCTTCCGCGGTTGCTGGGATACCTCCTTCATCGAGAGTCAGGCCGATCAACGCGGCGCCATAGCGCCGGGCGAGCGGCAAAATCCGCGCCAGGCTCTTTGCCTCGCCGCTGACCGAATTGATCAGAACCTTGCCGTCGACAGCTTTAAGAGCCTGCTCCAGGGCAATCGGATCGCAAGTATCGATAACCAGGGGGGCTGAGCTGGCGCCTGAGGCGGCATAGACTGCCCGCTCCAGAGCGTCGGCCTCATCGACGCCGGGAGCGCCGCAATTGACATCGATCAAATCAGCGCCGGCAGCAACCTGGGACGCTGTCTCACGGTGGATGTATGCGGTTTTCCCTGATCGCAATTCTTCGGTATACCCTTGCTTGCCGGTCGGGTTAATCCGCTCACCGATCAGTACACAGGGAGTATTGCCACCAAACTCAGCGACAGCACTGCGGCTGGAGAGAAAAGCGCGGCGAGGTGGTGGCGTCCAACTTTGAGGGTAGTGATTGAGCACGGCGCGCAGCGCCCGGATATGTTTCGGGGTCATGCCACAACAGCCGCCAATGACACGCACACCGAGGGCGACCAGTCGCTCATGATAGGCCGCCAGCTCCTCCGGCGTGCCGGGGAAAATTGTTTGACCGTCCTTAAAGGCAGGCAGGCCGGCATTGGCCTGGGCAATCAAGGGCCGGGGTGTAACCTGGCGCATTTCAGCGAGCACATCATGGAGACCGTCGATACCGAGCCCGCAATTGGAGCCGATGACATCGGCCCCCAGAGCATCCAAGGTGACGGCAGCGGCAGCGGGAGGGGTCCCGAGCGCGGTACGCCCTGCATCGTTGAAAGTCATCTGGGCAATAATCGGCAAATCACAGACATCGCGGCAGGCAATGATTCCGGCGCGCAGTTCACGGATATCGAGAAAGGTTTCAAAAGAGATCAGGTCGGCACCGGCACCGGCGAGAGAGGAGATCTGTTCGGCAAAGATGTCAATCATTTCATCGAATCCGGCATCACCGACCGGTTCGACGAATCGTCCTGTAGGGCCTACTGCACCACCGACAAAGGTTCCGGCGTGCCCTGCTTGCCTTGCCAATTCCACAGCCCGACGATTCAGTTCATCAACCGCATCGTCCAGGCCGTAGTTGGCCAACTTGACCCGGTTGCCGCCAAAACTGTTGGCGACCAGGATATCGGCCCCTGCCTTAGCGTACTCGGCATGAATGCCGCTGACCGCGTCGGCTGCAACCCGGTTCATTGCTTCAGGACAGCCTCCCGGCGGCAGGCCCCGTTCCTGAAGCAAAGTCCCCATGGCGCCATCCAGGACCAGGACCCGGTCGGCGAGCGCCCTGTGGAAGTTGGTCACTCGTCGCCTCCGGCGGGCAGGCTGTTCATTCTGCCGATCGGAGCCGCCCCCTCTTCGACGAAGCTGAAATCTGGATAGACGGGCTGGCGCAGGTCGACATGCCCTTTGAGAGTTGCGACAGGAGCACCTTCGACGAGGATCTGAACCTGTCGGAGGTGAGGGAAGTTGACTGCCAGGGTATCGGCCAGGCCATAGACCGTGAGCAGTTCACTCTGGGTCCCTCCGGGATGGGCATCGATCAGGTCCCGGCTGAAATCGACCTGGACGAGGCTATCGACTACAGTCAGGTTTCGCAAGATCGTCCGGGGTGGGACAATCGGCACCAGACTTCCCGACGGTCCTGAAATCAGGGCCCGGACCGCACCGCTCAAGCATTCCTCATCGAGCTCACACCCGTTGATCTGTCGCGACTCCGCGACCAGGGTCTGGCCGTCACTCGAGGCGAAATAGAGGACGATCTCCCTCGCCGCCGGCTGCAAAACCTCAGCGGCAGGGGCTGTTTTTTTCGGCGTCTCGTCGTTTTGCAGGGTACCGATCACTAGACCGACAACAAACAGGGCAACAACGAGGATAAGCCATGGCACCAGCCGCTTGCCAAGCGGCTTCTGCTTCTGCACCTGACGATCTCTTTCGCTCATGATTCAATCCAAAACGACAGTTTTGACATCCTTCAGCTCCTCTCCGAGAAAGGCGCCGCCAACCCGTACGAAACGATCCGGAATGTCCGTCACGTAATAGCATGGAGGTTGCGCAGTGGCAGCGGGCTGCAGCAACTGGTCCTGTTCGAGCCGAAGCTTGACGGCCTTCGCTGTTTCCTGTGCCGAGTCGACCAGCTGCACATCGGGGCCGACCACCTCCTGCAGAGTCTTTTTCAGCAACGGGTAATGGGTGCAGCCAAGCACCAGCGTATCAATGCCTTTGTCGAGCAACGGGGCCAGGTACTCACGGGCAGCGAGGCGGGCAACTTCGTGGCGGGACCAGCCTTCTTCGGCGATCGGCACGAATAGTGGGCAGGCCGCCGTGTGGACGATGATATCCGGGCGGCTTTCCCGCAGGACACGGTCATAGGCCCCGGAACGGATCGTCCCTTCAGTCCCGACGACACCAATCCGACCGTTGCGGGTCACCTCCAGGGCACGTTTGGCCCCAGGCTGAATGACACCGATGACCGGCACCTGGTACCTTTCTATCAGCTCGTCGATGGCAACCGCCGAAGCGGTATTGCAGGCGACCACCAGCAGCTTGACCCGCTGGGCAAGCAGAAAGCGTGCGGCTTCGTGCGCGTAACGCATTACGGTCGGAGAGCTCTTTGTCCCGTACGGCACCCGCGCCGTGTCACCGAGGTATACGAGCAACTCGCCAGGGACCCGCTGGCGCAAGGCCCTCAGTACGGTCAGCCCGCCAACCCCTGAATCAAACACTCCGATGGCACGTTCCGGCACTTTCAAAGCCCTCTCTTCTCTAGGATCAGCAGGGGGTTACTCTATTGAGCACGACGGAAAAAGTCAAGAATTATGGCGGTTTTTTGCCGTTGTCACTTTCTGAAAAAATGGTATCATGGGAAGTCGGAAAAATTGATGCCGGCACTGCAGTTTCTGGAGGGGACCGATGGATTTCAGCTCTGCCATTGAATTCATAAAACAGTTCGAAACAACCAAGGTTATGGCCTTCGTCAAGGCCATGGACCTCAAGACCATCATGGAGCACCCATACTTCCTTGCGGGGGTCGGCGTTACCGCTGTCATTGCATATCTGATGCGCTGGCGCCTGTTGCTGGTCGTGGTCATGACAATCACCGGATTCATCTACCTGCTCGGCTATACCCTGTCGAGGGGAGTCTCCCTGGAAAGCGGCATGCCGACCGACGCCCTGATGGTTCTGGTCGGCGGCGGCACCTTGATCGTGTTCATAGCAATCTATCTCCTCTTCATCCGTAGCGAATAATATTTTTAGGCCCGCTCCAAACGAATTTTCTCTAGATATTGCAGTGTTCGTGAACTAATGCTATCTTTGACCCTGTTGCGCAGGTAGCAGAGCGGCGGCATTATCCGAAGAAACAATTTGAAACCAGGGGTTTCCATGGCTCTCGCCCTCAAAAAACGTGATTTTTTACTGGTCGGAATCGCTGTCGTGATCCTCGCGTTCCTCTGGCAGGCTCCACCGGAATCGACCAGTCGCGTCCCCTACGATGAAGATCATAAGCGTTTTTACGATATCCTCAAGGCCGATGGGAAAAAAGCCGCGGAGAAGTTCTGCGAAGAATGCCACAACAAGGACGCGGTTCCTTTTCCTGAAGGTCATCCGGCTAAATATCGCTGTCTCTTCTGCCACAAGATGGATCGCCCTTAAATCAGCCAACCGGCAAAACCCTCACTCTCGCTTCGCCATTTAACCAAGGTTCTCGAACGTGCCTTCGCCTGCAAGAGCTTTGAAAACTTATTTTTAGAGTATTTACGGACAGTTACCAAGAAGGATGAATTTTTTATTTTTTTGGCACAAGCATTGCTGTGTTTATCAATGCCCTGGCCGAATTGGGCTATATTGTCAAAAGGTAAAGATAAGGAGAGCTTATGCCGAATTTTTCGGAGGACCGGAAAAATAGTGGACAGATCAACGTTCTGGATACCCTGCTTTACCTGGTTGCGGGGAGCACCATGACAATCATCAGCGTCTCTTTCTTGCTCTGGTTGCGATTTTAGGGAGCAGGACATAATTTTGGGAAAAAAGACCCGGTCGATTGACCGGGTCTTTTTATTTCTGAACCGTATGTTTTAAACGGACACTTTTGCATATGTGTCCCGTGCAAATGTGTTGACTTCCAAGACCATTTTGAAAGTCATTACATTGGCAGCTCGGAATAGTGGCCTCCTGGCCCTGAAAGGCAATTTTAAGTAGCTCTCCCAGTTAATTTTGGGTGGCTGGCAACTTAAATCCAAATTCAAAATTGGGGACAATTTTATGTTTTCTCTGGATCAATCAACAAGGTGCGGTAACATTTATGTAGATGTACTCGCGAGATATCGCTGTCCGTAATGCAGTGTTGGAGATATAACAGTCGAGCATTCCAAGTCTTTTTTGTTTTGCTGAATCGACCTAAAAAACAACTACGGGAATAAAATGGCTCAAAAGGCTGGTGGACTCTACATCGCCTTGTTAAGTATTCACGGCTTGATTCGTTGGCACAATCTCGAACTGGGCCGCGATGCAGATACCGGCGGACAAACGCTCTACGTGGTAGAACTTGCCCAAGCGCTGGCCATGCAACCCGGTATCAGCAAGGTAGACCTGATCACTCAGCGGGTGACGGATAAAAACCTTTCGGCTGACTATGAGAAGCCGGTAGAAACACTCGCCGACAATCTTCGCATCATACGGATTGACGCAGGACCAAAGGAATATCTGGCGAAAGAAGAGCTATGGGATCATCTCGATTTCTTTACCGACAACCTGACCAGCTTTTTTCGTGACAGCAACTCTTTTCCAGACATTATTCACAGCCATTACGCCGACGCTGGTTACGTCGGCTCACACCTGGCCAACCTGCTGGGAATTCCGCTGATCCATACCGGCCATTCCCTCGGCCGCGTTAAGCGTAGCCGTCTCATGGCAAGCGGACTGAACGCACAGGAGATCGAAAAACGCTTCCATATGAGCCGGCGGATTGAAGCAGAGGAACAGACCCTGGCAACCGCAGAACGGGTGATTACCAGCACTCACCAGGAAATTGCCGAGCAGTATGAGCTTTATGACCACTATCATCCGGATCAGATGCGCGTTGTCCCACCGGGAACGAACCTCAACCAGTTCACGCCGCCGAGCGGCGATGAATTACAGGCTCCCCTGTTCAAGGATTTGACCTGCCACCTCAAAAATCCGGACAAGCCAATTGTTCTAGCCTTGTCCCGACCTGACCGGCGCAAAAACATCAGTGCACTGATAGATGCTTTCGGCCAATCCCCGCAGCTCCAGGAGTTGGCTAACCTGTTAATTATTGCCGGGAACCGTGATGACATCGATGATCTCGAAGAGGGCGCCCAAGAGGTCTTTCATGAACTCCTGGTCGCGATCGACCGCTACGATCTTTATGGCAAAGTGACCATGCCGAAACATCATCAGCGCGACCAGGTAGCGATGATTTACCGGATCGCAACGGCCTCCGGTGGCGTCTTCGTTAACCCGGCGCTGACGGAGCCTTTCGGCTTGACACTGATTGAGGCGGCAGCCTGCGGATTGCCGATTGTCGCCACGGAGGATGGCGGGCCTAAGGATATCATCAGCAACTGCAAAAACGGCTTTCTGATCGACCCCCTGGAACCGGGAACAATCATCGCAGCACTGTTGAAGCTGCTTGGCGATCGAGACTTGTGGCAGCAATGTTCCATCCAGGGGGTGCGCGGGGTGCAAAAAAACTATTCCTGGGAGGCCCACGCAAAGCGTTACTGCAAGATCATCAAGCCGGTCGCCGAACGTTCAGAGCCGTTGCTGCGCCAACCGGTCCGACGCCGGACCGGCCTGTATCGCGACCGGGCAATTGTCAGCGATCTCGACCAGAACCTGATCGGTGACGATCGCTCCCTCAATGAACTGGTTGAACTCCTTCGACAAAAACGCAAAAGCAGTTACTTTATCATCGCCACCGGCCGGCGCCTCGATTCGGCGTTGAAACTGATGAAGAAACACCGAATTCCTGAGCCGGATGTGCTGATCACCAGCAGCGGCACAGAGATCTGTCGAGCCCCGGAACTGACCGCCGATACAGCCTGGGCCCGGCATATCGATTATCACTGGTCGCCGCGAATCGTAAGGAAGCTGCTGACCGGCTTTCCCGGCCTGAAGACGCAGCCCAGCATCGAGCAGAGCCGCTTCAAACTGAGTTATTATATCGACCCGGAGCAAACCGAGATTGAAGAGATCAAGCAGCTGCTGCACCGGGAAGAGCAAGCCGTTTTCGTACAGGCTGCGTTCGGACAATTTCTCGATATCCTCCCGCTGCGCGCATCCAAAGGGATGGCACTACGCTATGTCGTCGAGCAACTGCACATCCCGCTGGAAGCGGTCTTCGTCGCTGGCGGCTCAGGCGCCGACGAAGATATGATGCGCGGCAACACCCTGGCGGCGGTGGTTGCAAACCGACATCATGAAGAGCTCTCGCAGCTGATCGATATTGAACGAATCTATTTTTCCCGGCGGCCGAATGCCGCTGGGATTCTTGAAGCGCTCGATTTTTACGATTTCTTCGGCAGCTGCAAAGATCCGCGGGAAACGGGACAGGCCCATGACAAATAGATTACTCCTTTGTACCGACATGGACCGAACGATTATCCCCAACGGGCGCCAGCCGGAACACCCGCAGGCCCGTGAACATTTCCGGCAACTTTGCGAATTAGCAGAGGTTAAACTGGTTTACGTGACCGGGCGGCACCTCCAATTGGTCGAACAGGCGATTGCTGACTACCAGCTGCCTAAACCAGACTATGCGATTACTGATGTCGGCACAAAAATCTATTGCCGGGAGCAGGCAGAATGGACTGAAATACGCGCCTGGCAAAAGCAGATCGCCGGTGACTGGCAGGGGAAAAGCCATGACCAATTACAGCAGGCACTCAGCAGGTTCCCGGGATTGACACTGCAGGAACCGAGCAAGCAAAACAGCTTCAAGTTAAGCTATTACCTGCCACTGGCGGCAGATCGGGACAAGCTCCTCCAGCAGGTCGCCCAGCAATTGACTCAGATGGGCGTAGCCGCCAGTTTGATCTGGAGTATCGACGAACCGGAACAGGTTGGCCTGCTCGATGTGCTGCCACGCAACGCAACCAAATTGCACGGCATCGAATTCCTGCAACAGTATTTGGGATACGGCCCGCAGGAGGTCATCTTTGCCGGTGACAGCGGCAACGATTTGCCGGTGCTGGGCAGTTCAATCCGGTCGATTCTGGTCGCCAATGCTGAGCCGGAGATCAAACAACAGGCGCTACAGCTGGCCAAGCAGAACGGTTGTGCAGAAACCCTCTTTCTGGCGCAACAGGACGACTTTCCCCTGGGCGGGGATTACAGCGCCGGGGTTTTGCAAGGGGTTACGTATTATTGCCCCGAGATTGGAAAGAAACTGGCGGTGCCATGAAGAATCGTGGACAACTCTACATTTTTGGCGAAGCGCTGTTCGACTGCTTTCCGACCGGGGCACAGGTTCTCGGCGGCGCGCCGTTCAATGTCGCCTGGCACCTGCAGGCTTTCGGCGAGAAACCCCGGTTCATTTCACGGATCGGAAACGATGAGTGCGGCAACAGGATTCTGCGGGCGATGGACAACTGGGGGATGGATACCGCGGCCGTTCAGATCGATGAGCTACACCCAACTGGTCGGGTTGAGGTGACGATCACCAACGGGGAACCAAGTTACGATATCGTTGCCGACAGCGCCTACGACTTCATCTCAGCAGATCAGCTGGGCGGACCAATTATGACCGGCATTCTCTATCATGGGACCCTTTGCCTGCGCAACCTGAGGGCCTGTGATACATTGAGAAAACTCCGTTGCAACAAGAATTTAAAAATATTTTTCGATGTTAACCTGAGGCCACCCTGGTGGCAGCGGGATGAAGTCTTCGACTGGCTAAAAAATGCCGATTGGGTGAAAATGAATCAGGAGGAACTGCGGCTGCTCGGGGCGACTGCAACCGATATCCACCAGCAGATGGCAGGGCTGCAGACAGCTTGCGGGCTGGAGCAGCTAATTGTCACCCGCGGCGATCAAGGCGCCCTGGTCAGAACCGTCGATGGTGAATTTCATTCCCATCGGCCGGAAAAAGCTGAGCAACTGGTCGATACCGTCGGTGCCGGCGATGCCTTCAGCGCGGTGTATATCTACGGCCTGCGGGCGGGGTGGCCGATCACGACCATACTTGCAAATGCGCAAAAGTTCGCAAGCAAAGTGATTGGAGTACGTGGTGCAACGACCACCGATGCGGCGTTCTATCAGGGCTTTGCAACGTTTCTTTCTGTCAATAGTGACTGAGTAAAACAGACCACTATCTCAGCAACCGAGGTTAAGGCAGCTTATGTACGAACAGGTTTCCCACACACTTCTGAACGACATCCTCAACCGTATCAAACCGGAGATCTCGGAGCAGGATCTGAGGCATTTCTACACCCGGCTGGGAGCCAACTTTTACGGCATTCACTCGCTGTTTCAAAGACTCTACGGAGACCGGGACGATTTCACCAAGCAGGCTCAGCAGCTGGTCGAAACCATGGCCCGGCAATATATCAAACGCCCGGAAAAGTTGCGCCAACTCGATCTCGAACGGGAAAAGAATTACAACTGGTTTCTCAACCAGCAATGGGTCGGGATGGCCCTTTACTGCAAGGGTTTTGCCGGCACCCTGCCGGAGCTGCAAAAACGCTTGCACTATTTCCAGGAGCTGGGCATCAACATGGTGCATGTGATGCCGATCATGCGCTGCCCGGAAGGGAGTAGCGACGGCGGTTATGCGGTCAGTGATTTTCGCGAAATCGACCCGGAGGTCGGCACCTTGGAGGATGTCAGGCAGCTGGCTGACGAGATGCGCACTCGCGACATCCTGTTGGTGCTTGATGTCGTCGTCAACCACACCTCCAACAAACATTACTGGGCGACTCGCGCCAGGGCCGGAGAGAAAAAATATCAGGACTATTACTACAGCTTCGAAACACGCAATGTGCCGGACATGTTCGAACATAGCATGCCGGAAATTTTTCCGGAGACCGCACCGGGCAATTTCACCTGGGATGAAGAGATGGGCCGCTGGGTGATGACTGTCTTCAACGATTTCCAGTGGGATCTCAATTACAGCAACCCGGCAGTTTTTATCGAGATGCTCAACATCATCCTCTTCTGGGCCAACCAGGGAGCCGATATCCTGCGGCTCGATGCTGTGGCTTTCTTGTGGAAAAAAATCGGCAGCACTTGTCAGAATGAGCGTGAAGCCCATCTTATCCTGCAGCTACTCAAAGACTGTTGCCAGGTCAGCGCACCGGGCGTTGTCTTCATCGCTGAAGCGATCGTCGCACCGTTGGAGGTAATCAAATACTTTGGCGAAGATGCGGTTATCGCCAAGGAATGTGAGATCGCCTACAACGCCACTTTCATGGCGCTGCTCTGGGACGCAGTAGCGACCAAGAATGCCCGCCTGCTGAACCAGGGGATCAAAAACCTGCCGGTCAAACTGGAAAGGGCCACCTGGCTCAACTACGTCCGCTGTCACGATGACATCGGGCTCGGTTTTGACGACCGGGACATCCTGCTCTGCGACTACGAACCAACCAGACACCGGAAATTTTTGGTCGATTACTTCACCGGCAAGTTCGACCACTCCCACGCCCGCGGGCTCCCATTCGGACAGAACGCCAAGACCGGCGACACACGCATTTCCGGCTCTCTCGCCTCACTGGTCGGGTTGGAGCACGCCCTGGAAACCGGCGATAACCAGGCGATCGCCGATTCGATCAAGCTGATTCTGCTGCTGCACGGCATGGTTATGTCGTTCGGCGGCATCCCGCTGCTTTACTACGGGGATGAGATCGGCACCCTGAACGACGATTCCTACCGGGACGACCCCTATAAAAAAGGGGACACGCGCTGGATCCACAGGCCTTCTATCGACTGGGATAAGGCGGAGCGCAGGAACACGCCTGGAAGCGTCGAGTATGAAATTTTCAGTGCCTTAAAGAGAATGATTGCGGTCCGTAAAGAAATCGCCGTGTTCGCAGATTTCAACAACCGCGAACTGCTCGAAGTCGAAAACCCGCACCTGTTTGTGTTCGGTCGCTATCATCTGCAAAAGCAGAATGAAAAGGTTCTGGTCGTAGCCAACTTCAGCAACAAGCCGCAGCACCTCAACCTCGAAAACCTGGGGAATTGGGGAACTCAATACCGCTCCCTGGTTGACCTGTATCGCGGTGAAAGTCCGGACGTTTTCAAAAACAGCCTGGTGATTCCACGATTCGGTTTTTACTGGCTGTGCGAAAGATAACCTGCAAAGCAACAAGCGAGTGCAACGCTAAGACATTGCATATTAATTTTCAGATAATATATGGATAGTTGCAGAAAACCGCTTCCGTAGGCTTGCTTGCAGACGAAGATGCCCGCGTAACTCTGCTTGCATCACACCCCGCGCACAACCACCCGCTGCACGAATTGGCCCGCAAGATCAGCAAAGGAGTGGATTCGCTCTGGGGGATAAGCCGCCACATTCCTGGCGGTTTCACACAGGGCATGCTCCGGGTGATATTGCTGTAGAGCCCAGAGTGGTGCGCCATTGATCAATTCACCGAGTCCGGCAATCACATCCTCATCGACCCAGCCGGGGACACAGGTGGTGCGGTATTCCAGCTCGACAGGGGCACCAGCACAGGCGCGGACAGTCTCGAGAAGGCGTTCGGGAAAGACCTTGCCAGGGTGCAGTTCCCGGTAACGCTCAGGGACGGTTTTCAGATCAATGGCCAGGTAATCAACAAGACCCTGTTCGATCAACCCTGCCGTAACCCGAGGAGCCAGTCCGTTCGTGTCGAGTTTGACGTCCAGGCCCAACGCCTTGACATTTCTCAGGAATGCGGGCAGGTCGTTGTCCATGGTCGGTTCGCCACCCGAGACGACGACGCCATCGATAAAGGCCCCGCGCTCGGCGAGATCAGAGAGGATTCCAGCTATATCGAGGTCCGGATAACTTTCCGGATCCAGAACCAGGGGAGGATTATGACAGAAAGGGCAGGTCAGATTGCACCCGCCCCAGAAGACCAGGGACGCAACCCGCCCGGGGAAATCGAGCAGACTCGTCCCCTGGAAACCTTTTATACCCATATTCTAATTGCCCAGACTCCGGGACCGCCCCCTGGTCGGGGACTAGCCCTTAACCTCGACCTTCTTCGACGACGTATTCCTGACGATCCTTGAACTCTTCCTTCTTGCCCTTGTTCCATTGTTGTACAGGACGGAAAAACCCGCAGACGCGTGAATAGACTTCTGTTCTGGCATTACATTTGGTTGACATGCTGCGCCTCCTCCAGTTGGTCACTTGATAAAAAACAGTTGCTCTGCGTAAGGGAATTATGCGGCCTGCCCCTCATGCAAATGCGGACAGGCAAAATGTTCACCCGGGATATAGCCGTGTTCCGGGCAGATCGTAAAAGTCGGGCTGATCGTGAAATACGGCAGATGGAAATTCTCAGCGATACGCCGCACCATGAGCCGGGCACTTTGCCAGTCATCCAGCCGCTCGCCGAGGAACCCATGGAAAACCGTGCCACCGGTATACAGGGTCTGCAGCGAATCCTGGTGGGTCAGGGCTTCGAAAATATCGTCGGTCGTGCCGACCGGAAGCTGCGTTGAATTGGTATAGTAAGGCTCGGAATCTCCCGCAGTGATGATGTCGGCATAACGCTCCCGGTCAGCTCGGGCCAGACGAAAGCTGGTCCCTTCAGCGGGAGTCGCTTCAAGGTTAAAAAGATGGCCCGTCTCTTCCTGGTAAGCCTCGAGCTGACTGCGCATGAACTGCAGGGTCCGCACCGCCAGGCTCTTGCCTTCCGTAACATCAATGCCCTGCCCGACCAGATTGAGCATCGCTTCGTTCATACCGAGCAGACCAATGGTGGAAAAATGGTTGTCCCAGAAGCGGCCGCTGCGCTCGCGAATCCCCTGCAGATAGTAGCGACTGTAAGGATACAGTCCTTCTTCAGTCAGTCTTTCGAGCTGCTTGCGCTTGATCTCGAGGGATTCGTAGGCCATTCGCATCAGCTCAGAGATTCGACTGAAAAAGCTTTCGACGTCTTTGGCCAGATAAGCGGCACGAGGCAGGTTGAGGGTGACTACGCCGATCGAGCCGGTTAACGGGTTGGAGCCAAACAGGCCGCCGCCCCGGCGACGCAGTTCCCGGTTGTCGAGCCGCAAACGACAGCACATGGAACGGGCATCTGCCGGATCCATGTCGGAGTTGATGAAATTGCTGAAGTAAGGGATGCCGTATTTGGCCGTCATTTCCCAGATCGGCCGGAAGCGCGGGCTCTCCCAGTCAAGATCCCGGGTGATATTGACCGTCGGAATCGGGAAGGAGAAAATCCGCCCGGAAGCGTCACCGGCCATCATCACTTCGCAGAAAGCACGGTTGAAGAGGTCCATCTCTTCCTGGAAGTCACCGTAGGTGTGCTCCATAAGCTTGCCGCCGATGATAACGGCTTCTTCAGCAAGGTCGCGTGGGGGTAAAAGGTCGAGTGTAATGTTGGTGAAGGGGGTCTGGAAGCCGACCCGGGTCGGCACGTTCATATTGAAAATGAACTCCTGCATCGACTGGCGGACCTCGTTGTAGGAGAGCCCGTCGTAGCGGATGAAGGGAGCCAGCAAGGTGTCGAAGTTGGCGAAGGCCTGTGCGCCCGCCGCCTCCCCCTGCAGGGTGTAGAAGAAGTTGACAATCTGTCCCATGGCCGTACGGAAATGCTTGGGTGGTGCACTCTGGATTTTGCCGTAGGCGCCGGTGAAGCCCTTCAGCAGCAGATCTTTTAGATCCCAGCCACAGCAATAGACCGAGAGCATGCCGAGGTCGTGGATGTGGAAATCGCCGTCACGGTGAGCGTCGGCGACGTAATGCGGATAGATCTTGTTCAGCCAGTAGTTGCTGGTAATGTTGGCCGCGATGTGATTATTGAGGCCCTGCAGAGAGTACCCCATGTTGGCGTTCTCATTGACCCGCCAGTCTTCCTGGGTGAGATAGGAATCCATCGATTCGATTGATTCCTTGATGAACGCCCTGGTCTCACGTAACGTGGCGTGCTGCTGTCGATAGAGAATAAAGGCCTTGGCCGTCTTGGCGTGACCGTTCTCAATAAGGATTTTTTCGACCAGGTCCTGGACATTCTCAACGGTCGGGATTCGCCCGTCCTTGTAAATAACCTCCAGGATTCCGACAATCTGCCGACCGATTCCGGCGGCCTGCTCCATGTCGGTGCCACCTACGGCCTGGACTGATTTCCGTACAGCCGAGGCAATTTTCTCTTCTTCAAACGCTACAAGCCGCCCATCTCTCTTGCGAATAAATTCCAGCACCACACCCTCCCCCAGATAGAAAACACTTTTTCAGAACTATCACAGAACAACTGGATAACAAAGATAAAAACACAATATATAGACAAAAAAACTTTTGTTTCACACAACATATTGTGCAAAAATCAGTGGACAGCCTGTGGATGGGAAGGGGATATCCATCGCTAACCGGGCAAGATTCTTGACCGATCAAAACAGCCGTGTAAAGATTTGCAAAAATGCCGACCTGTGAGGACAACATGACTGAGCTCGCCCGCTTTGGCATCTCCATTGACCAGCGCCTGCTGGACAACTTTGACCAGATGATCACCGATAAGGGTTACGACAATCGCTCCGAGGCGATTCGCGACATGATTCGTAATGCGCTGGTGGAGGCGCAGTTGAACCGCGCCGACGACACGCCAACGGTCGGCACCGTGACCTTGGTTTACGACCATCACACCAGGGACCTGTCCGACAAACTCACAGGACATCAGCACACGCACCACAACGCCATCGTCTCGGCCCTGCATGTCCACCTTGACGCCCATCACTGTCTGGAAGTTGTCGTGGTGCGCGGCACCGCTGCCCAGGTCAAACGCCTCGCGGATGAATTGATCGGGACCAAGGGTGTGAAGCATGGCAAGTTGGTGTTGACAACGGCGTGACCTGAAATTTGACAATAGGGTGGCTTGAGATAGAGATGATCCCCTTAGGTTGTGCAAAAGCTAAAGGCGTGTTGTGCAGAAAGCTACAGGCGCAATCTCCGGGTATGGAGGACGAAATGTTATTCTTACGTACCAGCATAGCAATGGTGATTGTCCTGATGATTTGCATCACACTCGCGCTTCTCATCCCAATAGAGTCTCTGGCAAAGAACCGGCAGACCCAGCATCTGTTCAAAATCGAGCGCAGCAAGAATGCCAATATTGTGCAATACGATGTGCAGATGGAAGCAGATGGCAAGCTTGATCCCAAGGAGCCTGTTGTTGCCTACTGGGTCAGACTCGCAGAGGAAGGGCAAGAGGAGGATCTCAATTGGATTGAGAAAACCTTTGCTTACGGGTTCAAGGTCAAATACAACGACGAAACGAACAGTGCCACCATGGACATGGCCGCCAAGATAAATCGAAGGATCAGGGTCCATGAAGTACAAGGAGAATATTGGGCTGCAACGATTATCGATGGTCAACCTGCCTACATCGAAAAGATTTTTATCAGTTCCAAGGGGAAAGGCGTATCTGCAAAAGTTACCTACATCGAATTGTTTGGGAAGGATGAGGAAACCGGGGAAGATCGTTACGAGAGGCTTAACCCTTAGCTGGAGGATGTCTTTCTGGCATGTAAGCGCACTGGAGAGCGAGCGCATCCAACCGCTTCGGGAACAGGGATCGCTGGTTCGAACCCAGGCCCTCCATCCTGTATTTACAAAGAACGATCTTCACAGGGGCGCCCTTTTCTTTTGTACTTCGTAGCGTGCCTTTACGAATAAGCCGGCAGCAGGAAGCTGAAGCAGCACCCCTCGTTGTTCACACATTGGATCTCAAGCGAACTGCCGAGCTTTTCCAAGACAAGACGAACGATGCTCAGCCCAAGGCCGTGTCCTTTGACCCAGTTGTGAGGGAGGTCTTCTGGCTGTTCAAGCAGAACGCGCAACTGATCTGCCGACATGCCGCCGCCGTTATCGGAAATCCGCACTCTGGCCATCTCCCCTGCCGAAGACACGGTGTCGATACGAACCGTCAACTTCTCGCCACCGTGACTCAGGGCGTTGCTGACCAGGTTGTAAATCACTTCTTCGATCCATGGCTGGTGCCCCTGAACCCTCCCGTCAAGCGCCCCCACAACAATCATCGCACCTGTGGAGTCGATCTTCCATTGCAGCCTTTTCAGGGCTTCCTGCACAGCAATGTTGAGGTCAATGTTTCGCAAAACGACATCCTCCCGCTTGGCGCGGGCCAGGAAGAGCAGCTCATTGATGATGTCATTCATCTTGTAGCTGGTCTCTTTGACCGTATTCATCGAGGTCTGCCGGTCCCGGGTTGACAGGTTTTCATACTCTTGTGCCAAGAGTTCGCTAAAACCAGTGAGGGCGGTGATCAGCGACTTTAAATCATGGGCTACGGTTTGGGCGAAGTCGCTTAACGCTCGATTCTGTTTTTGCAACGCCTGCTCTGCTTCTGTACGCGCGGTGATGTCGGTGATAAATGCCATGCCCAGTTTTTCTTTTTCGTTGCGCAAGAAACTGATACTGACTTCAACTGGAAATTCGTCACCGTTTTTCTTCAAGCCTTTCAGTTCAAGGCCTTGTCCCATAGAGCGGACATGAGGAGTCTTGAAATAATCGCGCGTGTGTTCGGAGTGGGCGTGACGAAACCGTTCAGGGATAATCAGGTTAAGTTGTTGGCCGACGATTTCGTCCTTTTCATAACCGAACAATTCTACAAAGCGGCGATTCACCAGAATAACAGTCGAACTTTCATTAATCACCAGAAACGCTTCTGCGAAAGATTCAATCAGGATAGAAGCCGTGTCGTCTTTAAAGAACTGCCCGATGACGGCATCAATAGATTTTCGAGTTGCTGAATCAACGGGCTCTTTGGTTGGAGTGGCAGGTTTGTTTCGATTCTTCATTTGCGCCCCCTTCGGCAGAACAATTTGTCGATTCTACACCATACGCCCCACCAAATGTAACCAAATCACTCTTAATTTTTCTAAAAGAGATGAATTTACTGTAATTCCAGCGAGATGGCATCGGTATCCGAGGGGGTTTCAATTTGGCAGGAGACGAGACTCTACCGTACTTTAAATTTATCCTGTTCACATAGCCGACATCAATGAATTCCCCAAACAATTCGGGCACCGCTGCGCTATCGGCCTATTTTGATATATCGCGCAGCCTTACTATTTACCCCTCTCTTCGGAGTACCTGGAGAAGTCCTGCCAAAGAGTTTCAGCAACAGGCCCAACCGGTTTGTCCATCATGCGTGCGACACAGATGTTGACGTCCATCGTGGTTTGATAATTATGGATTGTTAAAGGGACCAGTTTGCCTGCAACCAACTCCTCTGTGATCATGTGCTCATGTAAACGCCCCCACCCCATCCCGGCAAGGATTATCTCTTTCTTCGTCAAATGATCGGTGACATACCAATGCCTGCTCTCTGCCAGGTAACCAAAACTTTGCTGGCGAGGGTTGCGACTGCTATCCCTGACGACAACCTGTACGAAATCCACCAAATCATCCAGCGTTAGCACCCTTTTCACCAAAGCATCTCTGAATTTCGCGGAAGCGACTGAAATGAGTGTGGAAGTCGTTAACAGGAAAGACTCTAATTCAAGGTTTTCTTCAAACCAGGGACTGATAGCCAAATCGGCTTCTCCCAATTGCAAACGCTCCAAGGCTCCCCACAAAGTGTCGCCCATGAGGTTAAACTGGGTTCCGGGAAACTTATTCTCACAGGCAGCGAGGATTTCAAGAACCAGGGGAAGCGGGCAACTGGCTTCAATGGCGATGCGTACCTCGGGTTCATTGCCTTGCGCCAGGTGCTTAGCCATTTCACTCAGGATATTACTTTGTTTGAGAATCACACGAGCCTGTCGGCAGAGAGCTTCGCCGGCAGGGGTAAGCCTGGCACGATAACTATCGCGCGAGAGAATCTGGAGCCTCAGTTCGTCCTCCAACTTCTTGATGGCAACACTTACTGTCGGCTGGGTCTTGTGCAGTTTTCCCGCTGCGGCAAGGATGCCGCCGAAGTCAGCAATCGTGACCAGCATTTTTAGTTGTTCGAGAGTCATAGATACCTCATTAGCGGCGGATATGATTGATTTATACTATTAACTTTATCATTTATTAATATTATTAATTTATATATTACCGTGATAGTTTTCATTCAGCAATCAACAATTCATCAAATTAAATTTTCGCTTAAGGAGATTCCCATGATTAACAAAATAGCCATACTCATCGACCCTGTTTATCTTTTCCGCGCAGCTTGCTCTTGCCGCTGTCTACCAGATTGACCCGGTTCATTCCCAAATATCGTTCACCGTTGACCATCTCGTGGTGTTCAAAGTCAGCGGATCTTTCAACGATTACCAGGGAGAGATTGAAGCAGACCCTGCAACAAAGTCGCTCAAATCAACCAAAGCAGTGATAAAGATTGCGTCAATGGATACCCGCGAACCCAAGCGTGATGAGCATTTGCGCAGCGCAGATTTTTTCGATGCGGCAAACCACCCGAACATGACCTTCGTCAGTAAAAAAGTCGAAGGGCAAGACAAAGACATAACTGTCTATGGCGATTTGACGATTCGCGGGACGACCAAAGAGGTGGTTCTGAAAGGCAGCTTCCGTGGGGAAAATAATGACCCCTGGGGTAATCTACGTGCCGGCTTTTCTGCGAGCACTGTTATCAATCGCCATGATTATGGCCTTAGCTGGAACAAGGCTTTGGAAACCGGCGGCTTTGTCGTCGGCGATGAAGTGACAATCAACCTGGAGGTACAAGGTGTGCGCAAATAGTCGTCTGCACTAAAGAGAATCTATGGAGAAAGGGTTAAGGGATTGTTATGAGAATCGGTCATGTTCATCTAAAAATTCGCAACTTGAAAAAGTCGATCGATTTTTACCAAAGGTATCTCGACATGCAGGTCACTGAGCAACTGGCAGACTACGTTTGTTTTCATGTCTGCCGGTGATATGCATCACGAACTAGCCCTGCAGGAAGTTGGGAGCAATGCGTCCATTCCGAAACGGCACGATGTCGGCTTATACCACGTCGCCTATGAAGTGCCGGACAAGCAAGGCACTGGCTGAAACATATAAGAAACTCAGAAAAGATGGCCTGACAGTCTATCCCGTAGACCATCGGATCAGTTGGGCTCTTTATTTTAACGACCCAGACGGCAACGGCATTGAGGTGTACTGGGACACCAGAGACACTGAACACGGCGTTTATATTTGGGAAGGCATTGATCGCCCTCTTACCGAGAACCTGTTCAACTGACGAGAAGTAACGCCTCCTCCAGCCACTTCCGGAGCAGGGGGCGCTGGTTTGAATCCAGTCCTTCCGACCAGTGTTTACACGAGAGCGACCTTCCCGGGGTCGCTCTCGTCTTGCTTATAAATTCTCCGGCATGGGATTGGCTGAGATACGAAGCTCTTACTAACCCTGACAAACAAGCAAGGACACCTGTCTCTACTTTGGTCTTAATGCCTTGGATTAAACTGGCCTCCGATTGTCAGGACTCATAATATTTTGGTAGTATTTCAATATTTATAAAACAGTGTTTGACAAATGCCCCGGCCTGACTATAATCAACACATCTTCTTCATTACGTTCACTTTAAAAACGATACGGCGCTCGTGGCAGGCGCCGTATCGTTTTATCGTAAATTCTGGAATCTAAGCAAGACGGTCCGAAGGCTGAGAATTTCCATCTAGGACAGCTTTCAGTTAGATCTTGTGACAAGCCTCACAATCCTCGGTCACGCCGAAAGCCGTCGAACCATCATGACATGCACCGCAGGATTCTCCACTTTCCATATCCTCCATGTTCGCCAGGTTTGCACCGCGTTTCGGCATGAATGCGTCAGGATGACCCTCGTAACAACCGAACATGCCAGGATGGGCATCGTGAGAAGCTGAGCCGATCGATTCGATCTCCATATCTGCCTAGTGACCGAACTCTACCTTGCCTACCGAGTCAGTTTGCAGGTAAACTTTGCCCTTGATCCATCGCCCGTAAAGAATGGAATGCCGGGCCAGCAAAAGTAAAACGGTGAAAAACACCCGGCGCCGTGTCATGATTGGCCGCCATCAGCAAAGTTGGCCACCATTAGCCGTTTTCGACCAGGCCAACCCTTTTCAATTCATCCCCTGACCCGGGTGTTGTTTACGGCAAATACTGAGCCATCACTTTCAGAAAGACGATCGAAACAACTCATGGACCATCGCCGCATCGAAAATTTTTATATTGTTGTCTCGCCTGGACTGGAAAAAACCTGTGCTGCAGAACTGACCGCCATCGACATGCCTCCCCTGAAAATCGATACGGGAGGGATCGCCTGTGCCGGCCGACTGCGTGAACTATACCTTGCCAACCTGTGGTTGAGGACTGCCTCTCGAATCCTGGTCCGGTTCGCTGAATGTCGCAGCCGAGATTTCCCCGACCTGTATCGCAAGGCGCAACGGCTGCCCTGGGGACGCTTCATCCGCCCGGAAACTCCGGTTGCTTTCCGCATAACCTGTCATGGCTCGCGACTCAACCACACCACGCGGGTTGCAGAGACCCTCGAATCGGCACTCAACCAGGCCCTCGGCCGCTCGACCACCCCGGTCGGGAAAAATCCACAGCTGATTATGGTCAGAATCGTTGACGATGTCGTGACCATTTCGATCGACAGTTCCGGTGAACTGCTCCACCGTCGTGGCTACCGCAAAGCTGTGACTGCGGCGCCGCTACGCGAGACCCTGGCAGCCGGGATCCTTATGCTGCTTGGTTGGCAAGGGCACGACCCCCTGGTCGATCCGATGTGCGGTTCGGGAAGCTTTCTCCTCGAGGCGGCTTTGCTTGCGCGACGGCAAGCCCCCGGCCTCCATCGTCCGTTTGCCTTCATGGCATGGCCCGGCTACCGTCAGGGTTTGTGGACGCTCCTTTGCGATGAGGCACAACGCGGGCAGGTTGACTGCGAAGGGTCCATCAGCGGATACGACACCGATGCCGATGCGGTTGCAATCGCGCGGGACAACTGCCAACGAAGCGGCGACTCCGGCCTGGTCAGCGTCACCCGGCTCTCACTCGCCAACCAGCCGATTCACGACGGCCAAGGGCTGGTCGTCTGCAACCCGCCCTACGGCAAGCGGCTACCACTCGATGACGATCCGAAAGCCTGCTATCGGGAAATCGGTGACCACCTCGGCCGTGTTTACCAGGGGTGGCGAATAGCGATGCTTTGCCCCGACCCGACGTTGATCAAGGCAACCGGTTTACCTTTCAAACAGCTCGCCGAACTCGACAATGGCGGCCTGTCGGTTGGCCTCTACGCTGCCGGATCGGCGAGATGACGGCTTTTTTGCAGATTCCCGCTTGCACTGTAAAAAAAAATCCGTTATAGTCCGCACTCATTCCCCTCAGGGGAATTATTTGTTTAGGAAAGCGAGGTGATTGCAGGTGGAGATCCATGTGGTCGACAACAATGTCGAAAAAGCCATCCGGGTTCTCAAGCGCAAGTTGCAGCAGGAAGGGCTCTTCCGGGAAATGAAGCAGCGCAAGTTCTACGAAAAGCCCAGCGTCAAGCGCAAGCGTAAAGAGAAAGAAGCCCAACGGCGCCTGCGTAAGAAGATGCGCTTGATGCGCAAAGACTAATCCTCGCTTTAACAATCACTAGTAAGAAAAGGCCCGGAGCGATCGCTTCGGGCCTTTTCTGCGACATGTTGGTCAATCAGATTTATTCCAGAATCCGTTCCAGGCGTTCCAGATCATTGATCACCCGCCATTGTCCTTGGCCCTGCTCGACCTTTTTTTTCCAGTCTTCCAGGCGCCCCATGTACTTGCGTGGGTCCATGATGTCGCCGCGCAGCTTGGTGACGTTCAGAGCGACCACCTCGATCCCTTCGAGCGGCAGGGGAATGTTCCGTTCATATCCCTCGGCGAGCTCCTCCTCCATATCGGAGAAGATCAGGATCACCTTGCGGCCGGAGCCGGTCTCGTCGAGAAACTCGGCGGCTTGCAGAATACCACCGGTAATGTCGGTGTAAGCAGCCCCCTTGGCCTCCTTGACGAAGGTGTCGATGTTCTGTTTGAACACCCTTTTTTGCTGGGTTGAGACCGACGGGCGGCCATCGAAGGTCATTTTCTGGACGATATCCTTCTCACTGAAACTGCCGGTATCGATCCTGGCGACAGCCAACGAATCACCCGGCTGCAAAGTGCCGAGCAGGTAGCTGACGATTGCGGCCGCCTTGTCTAGTTCACGGGTGTAGGTCCCGGAAGTGTCGAGCAGCATGTAGACTGCTTTCGAATGGCTCGTGGTGTCAGAGCAGCCGCCCGCGAGCAGGAGCAATCCGGTCAGGAAACAGGCGAGGCTCTTCATGGATGAACCTCCTTGGGCAATGTTTCGGATTTTGCTGCCACCGGCGACTTCCTGAGTTTTTCCTCGATCCAGATCGCCGGGAATATGGCGAGGTCGTACAAGGAAATAATGGCTTTGCCGAGATGATTGATAAGGTTGCCGATCAGGCGCAGCAGGAATGCCCCGATACGCAACAGAAAGCCGAGAGACAGACCGATCGCCGTGCGTGACGAGTGGACAAACGATTCCAGAGGGATGGCGACAAAGGTCAGGGCGAACGGGAGGACAAAGCCGAGAATCATCTGGCCGACGGTCGGGATCATGCTCGAGACCTGACCCGCTGCAATCTCGACTCCGGACAATGTTTGCCGCAACGCCTGCAGATCGGTAGCAATTTGGTCGCGCATGAAGGCAAGCGCCGATTCGACGCCAGCCAGGGTAAACAGCAAAGCAAATGAAATCCAGATCATCTTCCGCCGCATCCGGTCATCGAGTTGGCCGATAACCGGGAAGAGATGGGTGATGCGCAGCGATTCCATCAGGAACAAGCCCATGGTGATTTCGACCAGGATGATGACCAGAGCGGCAACATCGGAAATTTTGAAGCTGCCGATGTAGCTGCCGCCACCGACCATTTCAGACATCGGCAAGGCAATCAGGTTGAAGTTGATGATGGCTCCGCCGATGGCAATCGCCATGACCAGGCCGGAGATGAAAAACTGGGTCAGGGAAGATGAAGAGAGACGGCGCTCTGCTTCGTCCGCGCCGATGCGGATCTTTTCGTACTCATCCATTTTGGCGGTAATCAGTTCCGAGCGTTCATGCAGGCCGTTGATGGTCTTGCCGACATGCTCCAGGGTCTCGCTCAGTTTGCGCCAGACCGGCATCATCTTGTTGAGCAGGCCGTGGCGCTGCTGGCTCGACTTGCGGTAATCATCCATGGCCGACTTGTGGTGACGGTCGAGGGTCTTGTTGATTTCCCCGAGAATCTCGACAACCCCGCCATCACTGTTCGGCACCTTGGCGACCGCTTCAATGGCTGAAATCCAGGCCGGTGGCGATGGCGGGGCCTCCGTGCTTTGCCGGTAGTCCTCATCAATACGGGCGATCAGATCGGACATGTTGCGATGAAAAGCGGGATAGCTTTGCAGATCACGCTTGACTACGGCATCGACGCGCTGGAATTCCCGCTCCAGTTCCTTCTCTATTTCGCCAGCACCGGCGGCGAGGAGAACTTCACGATTGCGCCTCTGCAGCTTGCTCTCGGCAAGCAGAAGGGATCTGGCTGCCAGACGCAGTGCCTGCGAGGCAATGCGGGTGAACGAACGGACCATGTGGTGGGCCTGATGGCGGGCCAGGTAGAGCAGGACCAGCAGCAGGATTAACAGGATCGGATACGTGGTGAGCGGATTGCTCTCGATCATGGCAAGCAGTGACATAAAGGCCTCCTTGAGCCGATAGGTTCATGAGATTAAAAAGGCTCGATCCAAGGTGTTTTTGCAAAGGGAGCTCCATATTTTTAGATTTGCCGTTAATTAGTGAAAATGTCCCTGTAATTCTGCAGGTTAGATGACCGCGCCGCCATTGGCGTTGCGAATCCATACCGATGAACATAGTGATGTGACGCAGTGCCGGTAACAATATTGGGCGATGACCGAGCGCCGGCACCCGCCGGGCGGCGGTCACTTGCGTCATTTCGAACGGAACCAAAAAGATCTCCACGCCATACCAAGTTAAAAAGCACCCCTTTCGCGGAGGTGCTTCGGATTGTCGACAAACCCCGCACGTGATGCGGGGTTTTTTAGCTGTGAGGTGGAGTTTCTATGAAGCTTAGGGCAACAGATGGTTCATCTGTTGCCCTTTTCTTTTCTTGAAATGCCTAAAAGCAAAACCGGCGGGTCGCGTCCCGCCCGACGCCATACTTTTGTCCGGCAACAAAAGTATGCAAAAGTGCCTTCTCCTTGCGGAGGGCATCTCCTCTGCCGGGTTTCTGTGACTTCGAGGAGTGGCTGTGATGGGGATCCGGCCCTGTGTCAAAGGGCCTGACCTTGCCGTGTCATTTACATGGGAGAAGCCAAAACAACCTCGACCGACGCAAGCTTCCACAGCAGGAGAGGCTCTCAAGAGCCTCGGTTCCTGCGGGGGAAGCGTAGGCTTTTGATCGTTCAGAACGTCCTGCATTGATGTTGCCGCCCTGCCGAACCAGACATGCCCAGCGCAGCGCAGGCCCTTTTCTCTTACTCTTTTGGGCCAGCAAAAGAGTAAGGCGCAGTCGGGGGGCGCGACCCCCGGGTTTTGCTTTTATCTTTGAATTGCAAAGGACAATAGCAAAGGGCAACCGATGCCCCCCCGTTTTTTCTATAAAACCTCCGGCATCAAAACCTTTTCCGCCCTTCCGTCAGGTCCCAGCCCTCCTCCGGCCAGGAGTTCAAGAAAATCATGTCGAGGAATCCCGCGAGCACCCATGCTGGTCAGATGCGGATTGGGGACCTGGCAGTCCAACAGGAGGAAGCCCTCTCTGCCCAGATAGCGGAGCAGTTGCGCGAGGATCACCTTTGAGGCATTCGTTTGGTGATGGAACATCGACTCACCGAAAAAAAACTTACCCATGGCAACACCGTAAAGACCGCCGACCAGTTCGCCATCTTCCCAGGCTTCCACGGAATGAGCAAAGCCAAGCTCGTGCAATTTTTGAAAGGCCTCCCGCATTTCGGCTGTCAGCCAGGTCTCTTCGCCGTTCTGAACACGAACATCGGCACAGGCATTTACAACCCCGGCAAAGGCCTGGTTGCAAGTCAGATGGAAGCGGCGCTGCCTGATAACCCTGGCGAGACGGCGCGAGACATATATTTCTTGCGGGAAGAGCACGCAACGCGGATCGGGTGACCACCAAAGGATCGGCTCACCTTCGCCATACCAGGGAAAGATGCCGAGCCGATAGGCCAGGACGAGGCGTTCGGGAGAAAGATTGCCGCCAATGGCCAGCAAGCCTTCCGTGTCGCCCACCTCGGGTCAGGGAAAATTATTTCATCGGCGAGGCGGAAGACGGGCATGGGACACCGGTGGTCGGGGGCTGGAGGCTGGGGTTTGGCGAGTAATTATGGCACAAAACAAATTGGCCCCAGCCCCCAGTGACTGGCAACTAGGAAAACTTGAAATCAAGTTTGCCTGATTTGAAACCTATGCGGACCCTGCCACCACCGGCCAGGCAGCCAAAGAGGATTTCGTCGGCCAGCAGGTTGCCGATTTCGCTTTCGATCAGGCGACCCAGCGGGCGGGCGCCGAAGACCTGATCATACCCGCGCCGCGCCAGGTCGCGCCGGGCACCGTCGGTCAGAGTCAGGACGACCTTGCGGTCCGACAATGACGTCTGCAACTGCCGGATAAATTTATCCACGACGCGGGTCATGATGTCTTCGTCGAGGGCACGGAAGGCGATAATTGCATCAAGCCGATTGCGGAATTCGGGCGAGAAGGTCTTTTCGACCGCCTGGCGGGCTTCTCCAGGCAGGCGGCCACCGAAGCCGATCGGTGCGCTGCTCATCTCCCGAGCCCCGACATTACTGGTCATGATCAGGATCACGTTGTGGAAATTGGCCTGACGGCCATTGTTGTCAGTCAGGCTGCCATGGTCCATGACCTGCAGTAAAATGTTGAAGATGTCCTGGTGGGCCTTTTCGATCTCGTCGAGCAGCAGCACCGCATATGGATTACGGATTACGGCATCGGTCAATAGACCGCCCTGCTCGAAACCGACATAGCCGGGAGGGGATCCGATCAGGCGGGACACGGCATGCTTCTCCATGTATTCGCTCATATCGAACCGCAGGAACTCAACACCCATCTGCGCTGCAAGCTGTTTGGCAACCTCGGTTTTGCCGACCCCGGTCGGCCCGGTAAAGAGGAACGACCCGGTCGGCTTTTCCGGCTGGCCCAATCCGGCGCGGGCCCGGCGGATCGCCTGGCAGAGTTGCTCGACAGCCTGGTCCTGACCATAGATCTGGCGCTTGAGGGACTTGTCAAGCTCTTTCAACTTGCGACGATCGGTGTGGGCCAGTTTGCGTGCCGGGATGCGGGCCATGCTGGCGATCACCGCTTCGACATCCGTGACACCGATGGTCGGGCGCTTGCGCGGATAGAGCCTGAGCCTGGCACCGGCCTCGTCGATAACATCGATCGCCTTGTCAGGCAGGCGGCGGAAATTGACATGCCGCGCAGAAAGACTGGCAGCGGCTTCGAGTGCCGCAGCAGTGTACTTCACGCCATGGTGCTCTTCGTAATAGCGTTTGAGCCCTTCGAGGATCTCGACGGTTTCCTCGACGCTCGGCTCCATGACATCGATCTTCTGGAAGCGCCGTGACAGGGCACGGTCCTTTTCGAAGAGGTTTTTGTATTCCTCGTAAGTCGTTGAGCCGATGCAGCGGAGTTCCCCGGTACCGAGCACCGGCTTGAGGATATTGGCGGCATCCAGTGAACTGCCGCTGGTCGCACCGGCGCCCACAATCGTATGAATCTCGTCTATGCAGAGAATGGCCCGGGGGCGCTTTGACAGGGCCTGGACCACGGCCTTGAGGCGTTCTTCGAAGTCGCCGCGATACTTGGTCCCGGCCAGCAGCGCCCCCATATCCAGGGCGAAGAGTTCAGCGTCCTGCAAAAGCTCCGGGACAGCCTGGTCGAGAATCCGCAAGGCCAATCCTTCGGCGATGGCCGTCTTGCCAACGCCTGGCTCACCGACCAGCACCGGATTGTTCTTGCGCCGGCGACAGAGAATCTGGATGGTCCTCTCCAGTTCGGCCTGCCGGCCGACCAGGGGGTCGATCTTGCCCTTGGCCGCCCGTTCGAGCAGGTTGATCGTAAAGGCTTCGAGAGGATTGATCTTCTTGGTCTTCTTCTCCCCCGGCGCTTGCCTGGACTGTTCGTCAGGCTCCGGCTGTCCTGAAACGTCATCCTGCATCGGCACCCGGGTAATCCCGTGGGAGACATAATTGAGCACATCGAGACGGGACAGCCCTTCGCTCAGCAGAATCTGCGCAGCGAGGCAGTCTTCCTGCTCCATGATGGCGGCAAGGATGTCACCGACGCCGATCTCGTCGCGACCTGAAGACTGCATATGCGTTACCGTTCGTTGCAACACATTCTGCAAACCGACGGTCTGCTCCGGCATATCTCCCTCGAGCCGCTCGAGCGATTCGAGGTGTTGCTCAAAGAAAAGCTCCAGGTCTGCACGCAAGCTGGTTACGTCACCGCCGCACGCCTTGAGTATCTCGCACCCCTGGTCGTCAAAGAGCATGGCATAGAGCACGTGTTCCGTGGTCAGGAACTCGTGATGCCGGCGCTGGGCCTCTCTTACGGCAAGGGAAAAAGTTATTTGCACTTCCTGGTTGAACATGCGTTTCTATCACTCCATCCATGTTGCGGGGCTCGGCCGCGAACAGCTATCCAGACTTAATCTTTACGTCCTGTAATTGTAACAGATATCAGACCTTTTCCAGAGAACAGCGGAGCGGAAAACCTGCCCTACGCGCCATATCGTGAACCTTGCTGACCTTGGTTTCGGCAATTTCGTACGGGAAGGCCCCACAGACCCCGGCGCCCTTGAAATGGATGTGGAGCATAATCCGGTTCGCTTCGGTCGGTGATTTATGAAAAACCGCGACCAGGGCTTCGACGACAAACTCCATTGTCGTATAGTCGTCATTATGCATCAGAACCGTGTACATCGGTGGCTGCCTGAGCCTCGGGCAGCGCTTCACGTCGGCACGAATCTGATTGTCGGTTGTCGGTTTTGCCATACCCCTGCCTGTAACAAAAGTCTTAATTGATGCCAGATACAAACGACATACTAGCACATAATATTACGAACTGTCACCGGGGCTCATGTCTGGTTTGACAGGCCATAAAAAATCAATAGAATGTACATAGGGCATTGCCCAGTTTATTGTTCCGGGCTTTCCTCCCTTTCCGGCCCGGGTTTTTGCTTGCAGGCATGTTATATATACGGGGGTTTTATGTTCGTTTCCGATCCAGAAAATCGGTCCTTGCGGCTGTTGTGTCGCGGGTTCTTTGCCGGATCGCTGACCGCGGCTGCGGTCATTTTTCTGCTTAACGGCCTCTACGGTCTGTCACTGACCGTACAGCAGAGCTGGCTGCCGGTCCTGTTCGGCGGACTCGCCGGACTGCTCGCCGGACGTACTGCATCGTGCCTGCGCGACGTGACCAACCGCCTCGAAAAAAGCGAAAAGCGCTCGCGGGAATTTTACCAGAGCACTCCTGCCCTACTGCATTCGATGGATAATCAAGGGCGTTTCCTGCATGTCAGCCAGGCCTGGCTTGACGTCCTTGGCTACGACCGTGAGGACGTTATCGGCAAGGATTTTTTTGAATTCGTTGTTGGTGACAATGTAGCGCAGATGCGGGCCGAACATTTTCAAGCACTTGAAGAGCTCGGGCAGGTCAAGGATATCAATTATCACTTGCTCAGCGCAGACGGGTCGATTATTGAAGTTTCTATTACGGAAGTCGCCCTGCGCGATTCTGAAGGCCGCCGGACCGAAAGCCTCGCCGTCCTCAATGACCTCACCACCCATCGCGCCGCCGAAGAACGTATCGAACGCCTGGCCTATTTTGACACCCTTACCGGGCTGCCGAACCGGGCCCTGATGAATGACCGCATTGTCCAGGCGATAACCCAGGCTCAGCGGGAAAAACGCCAGGTAGGGGTCTTCTTTTTCGACCTGGACCGCTTCAAACTGATCAACGATACACAGGGGCACGCGGTCGGCGACCTGGTCCTGCGCTCCGTAGCCCAACGCCTGAAGAAATACATCCGCAGTGGCGACACCTTTGCTCGCCTGGGTGGCGATGAATTCGTCATCATCCAAGCCGACCCGAACCACGATCCGAACTTCACGCTCATGGGGCGTCGCATTCTCGAAACCCTCGGACAGCCTTTTCAGATCGGCCGCCGGGAGTTTTTCACAACGGCCAGCGTTGGCGTCGCGATCTACCCAGTCGATGGCGACGACCCACAGTCACTTTTGAAAAGCGCCGACACGGCCATGTATGTCGCCAAGAGCCGCGGCCGCAACAATATGCAGTTTTTTTCGGAGGAGATGAACGCTGCAGCGATGGCCAAGTCCGATCTGGAAAGCCGACTGCGCAAGGCACTGAGTCGCGGAGAACTTCAGCAGCACTACCAACCCCAGGTCAATCTTGTAACCGGTCGCATCACCGGAGTCGAAGCACTGATTCGATGGTATGACAGCGACGGGACCCTGATCCCTTCCGGACAGATTATCAACATCGCAGAGGAGAGCGGCCTGGCCTTCCCCCTGGGAGAGTGGGTTCTGAAAACCGCCTGCACCCAGGCAAGGGCCTGGCAGGACCAGGGGCTGCCATCGATGCGCATCTCCGTCAACCTGTCCGGACACCATATTCGCCAGCCTACTTTTATTGACTATCTCGAGTCTACTTTGAAAGAGACCGGTATCAAGCCCAACACCCTGGAGATAGAACTTGCCGAGAACTCGGTCATGGGCCACGTCAATGACAGTATCATGGCATTGACCGACCTGAAGATTCGTGGCATCAATCTATCCATTGATGATTTCGGCACCGGCCATTCTTCGCTGCTCTATTTGAAGCATTTCCCGATACACCGCATCAAAATCGCCCAGGAGTTAATCCGAGATATTATTCACAACTCCGATTACGCTGCAATCACCGAAGCCATTCTGAGCATGGCCAAGAGCCTGCACCTGTCGGTGACAGCAGTCGGTGTAGAAGACTCCATGCAGCTCGATTTTTTACGTAAAAGAGGTTGTGTCGAGGTTCAGGGGCAGCTCTTCGGCGCAGCGATGAACCCCGAACAGATGACGGAATTCCTGAAAGATTCCAACGGTCTGCTGAAAAAATTCACCTCTCCCGGCGATCAGAAGGAACTGAATTTCGAGGGGCCTTCAACAAATCTCCATTAAGCCGGAGACCACCCCGTTGGATTAAATCCCTAATGCACCGGGATCTTTTCTCCGGCGGCAAAAGCTCCCACCATATCTGGCTCCGCAAGCAGAGCCAGGACGGCTGAAGTCAGCCTTCTGGGACGATGGTCAAGCCCAGACTCCTGCAGAGCCGTGCACAGTTCCTGATAGACCGTATCGAAGAGATTTTTCTGAAACAGGTTCATCTCGATGCTCGGCTGGCCATTCAGCGGCACCATCGCAATAGCCTCGCGACAGCTGGCAGGATCTGTGGAGCTGATGGCACGGCAGAGCAGCGGCCGGACTTTGTGAATCATGCACAGCCCCCCCTGATCGAGAAATGCGCACGGTTCATGTAAGAACAGACGCTCTTCGTCATCTAGCCAGCGGGTTGCAATCAGTAATTCATGCAGCCTGGTCCGGACTTTCTCCAGCTCTGCATCCCCGAGAGATCTTTGCAGATACCAGGAAATCGCTACCGCTTCCGGAAAGAGCACCGAAACATTGACGACACAGCAGGCACTGCAGCCCGGAGCGCAGGCAACCCTGGCCATCTCCGATGGCTTGCCGAACCGCAGCAGGTCTCTTTCCGTCGCAATGGTGAGCAGGTGCATGCGACCTGATATTTCCGCTACCCTGCGTCCGGAGCAGAACAGTGCCCTGGAGACTGTGCGAACCTGGCTTGCATATGCGGTAAAGTCAAACAGTTCCAGCATGATCGTCTCCATGGCAGAGAGGGCGCTCCAGAACCGGCGAGTTGTAAATATACCTTATAATTTCAAGGCTGTCACATCTGCGCAGTTGATGACAGGTGCGGCAAAATGTATTAGAGTGGAACAATTACGAATGCAGCTTGCCGTGCAAATTGCGCTTGATCAGAGCCCCTCTATAAGGAGAGAAGCATGTGGCGCACTACCGTGTTTGTTATTGTCGCGCTGGGCCTGTCCTTGCCGGTTCAGGCAAAACCGGCAAAAGACAAGCAGCACAGAGCAACCAATGAATCAACCCTTGAGCAGGGCGTCCTGGACAGAGGAGAGACGTTCAGTCCGGCAGAACGCAACCTGATTCGCGCTTACCTGCTCGGCGAGCAACATGCGACTGCAGAGCAGCAAAACAGGGACCTCCCGCCCGGGTTGCAGAAAAACCTCGCCCGCGGCAAGCCGTTGCCACCAGGATGGCAAAAAAAAGTCGAACCGGGCCAAAGCCTTGACTTCCAGGTCTACCGTCAGAGCGAGAGCCTGCCGGACATCCTTCTAAAACGTCTGCCACCGCCTCCGGTCGGGGCGGAGATTGTCCGGGTTGGCGAAAAAATTATTTTCCTGAATTCAGCAACCCGCACGATCCTTGATGCTTTTGACCTCGTGCCTGAGCGCTAACATGGGAGCACCGAAAATGCAGCAAGACACCCACACGCCCTTGATCGGCTACCTCCTCTGGCTGTTCGGCTTTACCGGCTCGCACCGCTTCTACTATGGCCGACCAATATCCGGAACAATCTACTTCTTTACTCTGGGACTTTTTTTGATCGGTTGGCTGATCGATCTGTTCCTGATTCCCGGCATGGATCGTAACGCCGACCTGCGCTTTACCGCAGGACCGCTCGACTACAATACCGCATGGATATTGCTGACCTTCCTCGGCCTGTTCGGCGTACACCGTATGTACATGGGCAAATGGCCAACCGGCATCATTTACCTCCTGACCGGCGGCCTGTTAGGCGTCGGCTACATTTATGACTACTGGACGCTCAATGACCAGTTGTCCGAACTCAATCACTGAGAAATTTACGGAGCAGACAATGATTACGCATGTGGTTTTTTTCAAATTCAAGCCGGGGACGACTCCGGCCGAAATCGAGCAGCTCGCCAATGGGCTTGGCGGGTTGCCGCAACAGATCGATGAAATTCGCGAATTCCGTTTCGGTCCCGATGTTCTGCGCTCCGAACGGTCTTACGACTTCGGCCTGGTCTCCAGCTTCGACGACCTTGCCGCTTTGCAACGCTACCAGGTTCATCCTGAGCACCAGAAGGTTGTGGCTCACGTCAAGACGATTTCCTCGAGCGTCATTGCCGTTGATTTCGCAGGCTGACCAGATCGCATGACGGCAGCCACCCGTGAAGGCGTCATCAAGTTCCAGCTCGACTTTGCAGAAGGTCCGGCACCGGACGGAGTATTCCTGGCCGAGTTGAACGAATGGCGGGCGGTTTTCCGGGAACGCGGTCTGCTCGGACAGGACCCGCAGCGCTACGAGGGTTACGGCTTCGGCAACCTAAGCAGACGCCTGCCTGATCCAAACGGTGGCGCATTCGTAATTAGCGGCACCCAAACCGGCCACCTGCATGCCTTGCGGCCGGAAGATTATGCCACCGTCCTCGCATGCAATCCCGAGACCAACCATCTTAAGGCTTTCGGGCAGATCAGACCATCCTCCGAAGCACTTTCCCACGGGGTCCTGTACCGATGTGTCCCGGAAATCCTCTGGGTCATGCACCTGCACAGTCCGGACATATTCAGACAACGTCGCCGGCTCAACCTGCCCTGCACTCATCCTGCAGCTGATTATGGCACCCCGGAAATGGCGACAGAGATTCTGCACTTGGCTCAAAGCCGCGACAGAGGAAAACCAGGGTTGCTGGTCATGACAGGGCACCAGGACGGCATCCTCGCCTACGGCCCTTCGGCACAGGCTACAGGCGAGCTGGTCAACGAAACCTTCGCCCGTGCCCTGCAGCCTGCTTGAGTCCCCCTGAATGCGCCTGCTTTAGCCATCGCCAGGATTGATGTGGATTTTGCTTGCATTCCAGATTTAACCTCTGGCATGATTAGCACCTTCTAAGATTAAAGCTTAAATAGGAGCTGATCATGAATCTGCAAATTCGCTATGAATGCCCGGAATGCCATCAGACCCTGCCCCTCAACTTTCAGGATTTTGCCCCTGGCAAGCGCCAGATCTGCACGACCTGCCAGACACCGGGACGCATCACCAAGACTGGCCTTGAGATCTTTACCCGGGACCTGCGACAGTACTGCCAGGCCTGACCTCTTCGCTGCACCCCGACTCGACGTCCCCCGATAATTCACTGCATCCTGCGATGCTGTGAATTATCCTGACACACACCTCTTGCAGGCTCCTTGCGGGACTGTTATCTTTGCCTGTCACGCATCTATTACCAACGGAGTCTGCCATGACCGCCTCACCTGAATTGATCTGGCTCGCCATCGCACTGATCATTGGTTTTATCCTGGGGTTGATCCCGACCATTTTGCTGGTCAAAAGCCGCACGGCAGCAGCATGGCAGGCAGGTCGCCAGGACCTCGCGACAGACCTGGCAATCCTTGAAGAGCGCCTTGCCAGCAGGGATGCGCGCCTGCAGCAGTTCGAGGCAGAGCTCGAGGGGAAGGAAGTGAAGCTTGATGAGCTCATCCAGCTGCGCACCGAGCTCGAGCGTGACAAATCACGCCTGGCCGCTGAACTTCAGGAGCAGGCGAAAAGCGCCGACGAAAAACTTCAGGTGCTCAACGATGCCAAAAAAGAGCTGCAGACCCAGTTCGAAAACCTGGCCAACCAGATCTTCGAAGCCAAGACCAAGTCTTTCGTCGAGCAGAGCCGGGCCAATCTCGATACGATCCTGACCCCTTTCAAAGAGAAAATCACCGCATTTGAAAAACAGGTCAACGAAGCCTATGCCAGCGAGGGTAAGGAACGCCACTCGCTGATCAAGGAAGTCCAGCGTCTCCAGGAGTTGAACCAAAAGCTCGGTGAAGATGCCGAAAATCTGACCAAAGCCTTGAAAGGCGACACCAAGACCCAGGGGACCTGGGGAGAAATCATCCTGGAAAGAATCCTCGAGGAGTCGGGCCTCCGCAAGGGGGTCGAATACGATTCCCAGGGAGGCTTCAGGGACGCTGAGGGCAAACTCCTGAAGCCGGACGTGATCGTCCATCTGCCGGAAAAGAAGGACATAGTCATCGACTCCAAGGTGTCACTGGTCGCTTATGAAAAATATATCCGGGCCGAAAACGACGGGGAGCGCGACAAGGCGGTCAGAGATCACCTGGTTTCGATCAATGCCCACCTCAAGGGCCTTGAGTCGAAAAAATATGACGAATTGCCCGGGGTGAAGAGCCTCGACTTCGTCCTGATGTTCATTCCAGTCGAGAGCGCGTTCATGCTGGCAATCGAAAAAGACAATGAAATCTTCCGCAAGGCGTTTGACAAGAGCATCATGATCGTCAGTCCGTCGACCCTGCTGGTGACCCTGCGAACGATCCAGAATATCTGGCGCTACGAACATCAGAACAAGAATGCGCTGGAGATAGCGGACAGGGCCGGAGCCCTGTATGACAAGTTTGTCGGTTTCGTCAACGATCTGGAACGGGTCGGCGACCAGATCGAGAGCACCCGCAATGCATACGACGCTGCCCACAACAAGCTGGTCAGCGGTCGGGGCAATCTCGTCGGGCGTGCACAGTCCCTGATCGAACTCGGCGTGAAAAGCCGCAAGCAGCTGCCTGCCGCCATCCTCCAGGACTCCGACCTGGACACACCGCTGGTTGGACATGACGAGTCAGATCAGAAGGATTGAAAACCGGTCGACGGTAACGTCACACCTGCAGGACCGGTTGATAATAGTCCCGGTTGAGAGCCCCTCCGCCGGGTTCCCCCTGCAGAAGCCCGTAAATTCGGGTTGCACGTAAATCCAGATGCAGCATCTCTTCGGCAAGCCGCTGCAACACCGGCCTGTGCCGGTAGAACTTGCTGAGTCTACTGGTCGCCCTGGCCGGATCAGCGATAATCGGCAGGGTTTTGCGCCCGCGTGCCCGGGCCAGAAGCTTTTGCCCTCTTTCTGAGTGACCCAGCAGGCGGAGATAAAGTGGACCGGCCCGCAAAAATTCCTTCATTTGGCTGGCCTTGACCTGCAACAAAACGTACATCAGAATCCTCTGGACGCGGGTCATGGTCCACTGTCTGGATTTGATCACTGACACGATCTCGTCAAAACAGTTCGCCTGCAATGCGGCAAGGTTCAATCGCCGCTCAACGCCATCGTCAACCAGGTAAATCCCCCTGAAGGTGTCAGGCTCCTGCAGCAGATGGGCCAGCAAGGCGGTGGACAGCCGCTCTTGATCAAGGTTTCGGCCGGCCTGCAGCGCCTCAGCCAGGATCTTCCAGCAAGGCTGGGGCAGCAGGGGCCCGACATTCCCCCCCTCTGCAATCAATTTGCGAATCCCGGTTGCGCTGGCCACCCGAGCCGTCACATCGGTGTCATGATAACCAGCTCCAAGGCGCTTGATGGTGAACGGTTCTATCCGGCTCCCGGTGCTACGCAACGCCTTCAGGTACTCGATGCCAAGGATGTTGTTGGGCGAACTCAGGATCTCTGCGGGGACTTCTGGCAGGAGCCCGGCAATAACTTCCGATCGGGCAGTCGGGTAATTGACGCCGTCACGCAACCGGGCGGCCGTCAGGCATTCGATCTCTTCCTGCCTCTCGACCAGCACCGATGCGACCTTGTCCAGGCTGCACACATCCCCGGCTTCGCTGCCAAAGCAGAGGGTGTCAACAACACCGAGGGCAGCCAGGGACTGAACTGCCCCCGTGGCAAAGTGCGGCGCACTGTTGCAGGCAAATGCGAGTGGCAGTTCGAGCACCAGGTCGACACCGGCAGCCAGGGCCATCTCGGTGCGCACCCATTTGTCAACCAGGGCCGGTTCACCGCGCTGCAGAAAGTGGCCGCTCATGACGGCAACCGATACCTCGGCAGCCGTGATCTGCAGGCTTTCCCGAAGGTGATGCAGGTGCCCATTGTGAAATGGATTGTATTCGGTAACCAGCCCGACAGCCCGCATAATTAATCCCTGCCTGAAAATAACCGTCTCAGTATGTAAAAAACATACATTCGTAATTTACTGATTAGACTGGCAAAAACCCATAAGGTACTAATTTATAAACATAATTTGAAAAAATTAACATTAAAACCATTTGCCATCCCGTATAAAAAATATATACTTTCGACAATAAAATAACGATAAAGCCATCCCTATCGTAAGGTAGGCGCGGAAAGCCAAGGGTCCGCCCCTCCTCCATAACCAGTACCGGACAGCCGGGTTGCCAAAAATTTTGGCCCCGGCTTGTTTATTTGCCGGGGACGGAAAGGAGCTTGGTCAGGCAAACCAGGTTAAACCCTTTGAGAACGGAGGAAGATATGGATGGGTTTCTTTTCATGGTCATTTTCGCGTTTCTGCTCTTCGCTGTCGTCCTGCCAATCGCCGGTTTTGTCATTGGATTCTTCTGCTACTACATCCTGCCTTACGCCTTTGCAGCTGTAGTCGCCGTCTTCATGGCAGTTCTCGTCGGCGTCAACGCCGTATTCAGCTGGTGGGTCTGGGCGCTCGGACTTCTCTGGGCCGCTGCAGTGTACATTGTCAGAATGAAGTTTCGTGATCTCGGCGAAGAAGTCGAGCACCACCATGCGGCACACGCGACCTTGCTCGTCGGATGGCCGTTGCAGCGTCGCAGGAGTCAGTTGGCCGAGTCCTGATCCGCTGCGCTGTGAATCGGGCACTTAGCCGAAGGTCCGGTTTTCCTGCTCCATGACCCGGATGAACGTCGTCCGTTTTGACAGCTCACGCAGCGCCGAGGCGCCGACGTACGTGCAGGTAGAGCGCAGCCCGCCAAGGATGTCTTTGACCGTTTCGTCAATCGGGCCACGGTAGGGGACTTCGACGGTCTTGCCTTCCGAGGCACGATAATCGGCCACCATCCCGGCGTGTTTTTTCATGGCAGTGTCCGAGCTCATGCCGTAAAAGAGCTTGTAGTGCTGGCCGTCGCGTTGCACCAGCTGACCGCCACTTTCGTCGTGGCCGGCAAACATACCGCCCAGCATGACAAAATCGGCCCCGCCGCCAAACGCCTTCGCGACGTCCCCGGCAGCGGCGCAGCCGCCATCCGAGATGATCCTGCCGCCGAGACCGTGGGCGGCGTCTGCACATTCGATGACGGCAGACAGCTGCGGGTAGCCGACCCCGGTCTTGACCCGGGTGGTACAGACCGAACCAGGGCCAATCCCGACTTTGACGATATCCGCGCCCGACAGCAGCAATTGTTCCACCATCTCACCGGTAACCACATTGCCGGCAATTATGGTCTTTTCAGGATAAGCCTGCCGCACCCTCTCGACGTATTCGGCGAACGATTCGGCGTAACCGTTGGCAACATCAATACAGATGAATTGCAATTGCGGATGCTGGGCCATGATCTGCGCCAGTTTTTCGAAATCCTCATCCATGACCCCGATGCTGACCATGATCCGGACGAAGATATCATCACCCGTCTGCCGTTCGACAAAGGCCCGCCACTCGGCCAGGCTGTAATGCTTGTGAATCGCACAGAGCATCCGGTGCTCGGCAAGGGCCTCGGCAACCTCGAAAGTTCCGACTGTATCCATATTGGCGGCAATAATCGGCACCCCGCTCCATTGCATTTTGCTGTGCAGGAAGACGAAGGTCCGGTCCAGCTCCACCAGGGCCCGGCTTTTCAGGGTCGACCGTTTGGGGCGGATCAGCACGTCCTTGAAGCCGAGCTTATAATCAGTTTCAACACGCATAGGGGTTTATCCTTTCCAGTGGCAACTGTTTAATCAACCTTGTTTTTTTTGCAAGGAAGGCAACTGTTACGGATTGTGGTGCCGGAAGTATAACAAAGCATCACAATAATAGTTGCAAGGATTTCTCCAGGCAAGTCCGCTGACGATTGACAATAGTCCTATACACCATAACTTCTACCCCGCATCCGACTGCTTTTCTGAGCAGTCGACCGTATTCAGGATCGATGTGGTCGGCCGGAGCAAATGCTTCCGCATCACCGCGCTGCACAAGGAAAAAGATCACCGCCCGCCAGCCATCGTTAACTGCTGCCATGAGGTCACGCAGGTGCTTCTGGCCGCGCGTGGTGACGGCATCGGGGAAACAGGCCACCGCCTCTGCACAGCACAGGGTGACATTCTTGACTTCGAGCAAGACCTTTTCGCCGTGGCCTTCGAGCATGAAATCGATCCGGCTGTCAGCATACGAAAACTCCGGTCGCACCGTGTAACCCTGCAGGGCATCCACCCGGTCGTTGCTTAAGGCCTCCTCGACGACCCGGTTGGCCCGATGGGTGTTGATATCAACCCAATGGCCGTTGACTTCCACCAGCTCCCACGACCATGCCAGCTTGCGCTGCGGATTGTCGCTCCGCGAAAGCAGGACGTTGTGACCGGGCACTGCGCACTGCTGCATGCTGCCGGTATTCGGCGTATGTGCTGTCACCACGCTTCCGTCAGCAAGCTCCACATCTGCGAGGAACCGCTTGTAACGCCTGAGCAGTCGACCTGCAATCAAGGGTTGAGGTAGCTGCATTTCACCTCCAGGGGAAAGTTCCTTCTGTACAAACATATATCAACAAACTCACAACCAGCAGTATAAATTAGCCGCGAAGTCACCAAGAATCGAAGAAATCATGGTTTTCCTGATTATCAAACCATCGAGCTAAGGGTTATTATGTTTCTATGAAAATCATTTTCTTAGTGCCTTCGGGTCTTCGTGGCGCAAAAGGTCATCTTTGCGAGGTGGAACTCCAATTGTATTGATATCACTGTTGCCGGAAAGCTCGCACGGGAAAGGATTTGACTCTGGTGCTACACTCTCCTAGACTGACGTCGTTTCACTCCAAAAGCCTGATATGCAGGGGCAATTCTCACCATGACGAATGACTTACAAACTGTCGAGACACTGCAGCCACTGCACCCGGATGCGGTCCGGATTCTGCCGCTGGGCGGGCTCGGTGAAATCGGCCTGAACATGATGGTCATCGAGGCGGCAGGCGGTCTGCTGATCATCGACTGCGGCCTGATGTTCCCCGAGGCCTACATGCTCGGCATCGACCTGGTGATCCCCGACATTGCCGCAATTGCCGAACGCCGGGAGGAGATTGCCGGAATTGTCCTGACCCACGGCCATGAGGATCATATCGGCGCCATTCCCTTTCTGGCAAAACGGCTTGGCTTCCCACCGATTTACGGTTCGCCGTTGACCCTGGGGCTGCTCGCCAACAAACTCGAAGAACACCTGCTGAAGGGCAAGGTCGAATGCCATGCTGTCAAAGTTCGCGAACCAGTAGCCATCGGGCCCTTCGAGGTTGAATTTTTCCGTGCCGCACATTCGATCGTCGACGGCTGCGGGCTGGCGATCCGCACACCCGCAGGGTTGATCGTGCACACCGGAGATTTCAAGCTCGACCCGACCCCTGTTGACAATCAGCCCACCGACCTCGGCCGCCTGGCCGCCTACGGTGAGGAAGGCGTTCTGCTGTTACTCGCCGACTCCACCAACGTCGAGAACACCGGGCATACCCTCTCAGAACGCACGGTCGGCGAGGCTTTCGATGAGCTCCTGCCGCACTGCCGAGGTAAAGTACTGGTCGCGACCTTCTCATCGAATATTCACCGTATCCAGCAAGTCATCAATGCCGCGCAAAAGGTCGACCGCAAAGTTGTCGTATCCGGGCGCAGCATGGTCAGCAACATTGCCATCGCCAGGGAACTCGGCTATCTCCATGTCCCCGACGACATACTCATCGACCTGCGGCATATACGCGACCTGCGTCCAGACAGGGTCCTTATCCTGACCACCGGTAGCCAGGGAGAGCCGCTCAGCTCCCTGTCGCGGATCGCCATGGACGATCACAAGAAGATCAGTATCGAGCCCGGCGACACAGTGATTCTTTCCTCGAAATTCATTCCCGGCAACGAGCGGGCAATCACTCACCTGATCAACCATCTCTACCGTCGCGGAGCGGATGTCCACTACGAAACGACCAGCGAGATCCATGTATCCGGCCACGCCAGCCAGAGCGAATTGAAGACCGTATTGAATCTGGTCAAACCGCAATATTTCGTGCCGGTGCACGGCGAATACCGCCACCTGGTCAAGCACGCCCAACTGGCCCACAGCCTCGGCTGGAGTGCGGAGCATGCCCTCGTCATCAGCAACGGCACCCCACTGGTGCTCTCGGCCAATGGTCACCGGATCGAACCGAAGGTCGAAACCGGACGGGTGTTCATCGACGGCAAGGGCGTCGGCGATGTCGGTGAAATGGAGTTGCGCGACCGTCGTCACCTCGCCAATCACGGCCTGGTCATCGTTTTCCTGGCGCTCAACCAGGACAGCGGAACGGTCGTCTCCGGACCAGAGATCATCACTCGCGGGTTCATCCCGGCAGATGACAACGAAGAGCTTCTGCAGGAGGCCAAACGGCAGGTCTGCGAGATGCTGGCAGAACACAGCCGGGAGGCAATCAGCGACTGGGAGGAGCTGCGCGTCGAGGTCCGCAAGACCCTGCGACGCCTTTTCAACAAGAGGATCGACCGCCGGCCGCTGATCCTGCCGATTATCATGGAACTATAAAAAACCTGGCACGCAGAAAATAGCGCGTGGCGCGAGTTGGTTTTTTATGCTATTACCAGTCTCCAGCCCCCAACCCCTGGCAACCGGTTTTATATGACTTTCATTGAAGCAATATTGCTCGGCACCCTGCAGGGTGCCACCGAGTTCCTGCCGGTTTCGTCGAGCGGGCATCTGGTTCTTGCCCAACACCTGATTGGTGACTTCGAGCAGCCGGGCGTGCTCTTCGATGTCCTGCTGCACGTCGGCACTATGATCGCGGTCGCGATTTATTTCTGGCGCGACCTGGCCGGACTGGTCTCTTCGCTCTGGCGCAGGGATGCGATGGCGAAAAACCAGCGTTTCATGGTTGCGCTACTGATTGCAGGTTCCATCCCGACCGCCGTAATCGGCTTACTTTTCAAGGACTTCTTCATCGGTCTGTTCGAGCGGCCCGTGATCGTCTGTATCATGCTGCTGATCACCGGTATGCTGCTCTGGGCGGCTGAGCGCCTGCGTCGTACCGAGAACTCCCGGAGGCAGATGACCTTTGTCGATGCGCTGGTCGTCGGTACGGTCCAGGGCTGCGCGATCATCCCCGGCATCTCCCGCTCCGGTTCGACAATTGCGGCCTTGCTGATGCGCGGCATCGACGGTGAAACCGCGGCCAGGTTTTCGTTCCTGCTGGCCCTGCCAGCAGTTTTCGGTGCGGCCCTGCTCTCCCTGAAAGACCTTGACCAGGTGGCGGGGAATATCTTCTTCCCCTACGCTGCCGGAACGCTGGCGGCACTGGTGACAGGACTGTTCTGCATCCACTTGTTGATGGGTGTCATCAGGCGGCGGCGGCTGCACTGGTTCGCTCTCTATTGCTGGTTGGCAGGCGGCACGGGGCTGATCCTGTTTTTCTGATCGCAGCTGTCAAGCAATCTTTGACCTTTCCCCTGTCATTGCGCTAAGATGAGCCGGATTATATAGAGGGCATATGAGCGATAAACCACGCAAAACCTTTCTCCGCGAACATATCAAAAAAGAGATCGCCGGCCTGGTCTGGATGGCGGTCGGCATCTTCCTTCTGTTAAGCCTGGTTTCATTTAACAACAATGACCCATCCTTCAACAACAACCTTAACCCTGCATCGATTCACAACTTCTGCGGCAAGGTCGGCGCCTATGTTTCAGACCTCTTTTACCAGGTCATCGGCCTGCCGGCGCTGGTCATCCCTTTCGCCTGCCTGATGTTTGCATGGCGGCTGTTGAAATTCCGCGACCTGCATCCGCGGGCGTACAAGGCCGTGGCATTCATCGTCATGCTGAATTCGCTTGCCGGTCTGATTTCTCTGAAAGTGGAAAAGACCGCCCTGTTCGGACAGACGTTGAACCAGGCTGGCGGCTTTGTCGGCTACTTCCTCGCCAGCACCCTGAAAGGCTGGTTCAACTTGACCGGTGCAGCACTCTTCCTGATTGTCTTTTTCTCGGTTTCCGCCATGCTCGTTGCCCGGTTCTCCATGGTGCTCTTCCTCGAAGGCCTGCTGGCCAGGTTGGGAGGTGCCATGGAAAAACGCAGAGCGGCACGTCAGGCCCGCCGCGAGTTGAAGGAAAAAGATCAGCCGAAAAAGGAAAAAGCCCCGGTCATCCGTGGCCCCGAGCCGGTCACCGCCAAGCCTGTTACGGTTATGGAAAAGAAGCTTGACAAGAAAAAAACCCCGGCAAACCAGGAGGCCTTTGACTTCCTGGAGCCTTTCGGCACCTATCACCCGCCATCGCTTAACCTGCTCGACCACGACGGCGAGGTTGCGAAACCGGTCGACAAGGACGCTTTGATGATGAACGCCCGGCTGCTGGAGAAGAAGTTGCTCGACTTCAACGTCGAGGGCGATGTTTCCGAGGTCAAGCCGGGGCCGGTCGTCACCATGTACGAATTCGCCCCGGCACCTGGTGTCAAGGTCAACAAGATTGCCGGGCTGTCTGACGACTTGAGCATGGCTCTCAAAGCACTCTCAATCCGGATTGTCGCGCCGATTCCGGGCCGCGGCGTGGTCGGCATCGAGATCCCGAATCGCGACCGCGAGATGGTCTACCTCAAGGAGATCTTCGCCACGAACGAGTTCCAGAAAACCGGCGGGCGTCTGCCGCTCGCCCTGGGCAAGGACATCTTCGGCCATACGGTGGTCGCTGATCTCGCCAAGATGCCTCACCTGCTGGTGGCCGGTTCGACCGGTACCGGTAAATCTGTCTCGATCAACGCCATGATCCTCTCGCTGCTCTATCGCGCTGACCCGCGCGATGTACGTTTGATCATGGTCGACCCGAAAATGTTGGAACTCTCGATGTACGAAGGAATTCCGCATCTCCTGTTGCCGGTCGTCACCAATCCGAAAAAAGCGGCGCTGGCCCTGAACTGGGCGGTTCGGGAGATGGAGCGGCGCTACAAGCTGATGGCCGACAAAGGTGTGCGCAACATCGACGGCTACAACCGTAAGTTGGCCAAGGAAGAGAAGGACCGAACCAGCAAACGCAAGCTGGAGTCTGACAATGACACCTTCGTCTCCATGATGGAGGAGGACCTGCCGGAAATCGAGCTGATCGAAGGCGAAACCCTCGAACACGGACACCTCCCCTACGTGGTGGTCGTAGTCGACGAACTCGCCGACCTGATGATGGTTGCCGGTCGCGATATCGAGGAATCGATTGCCCGCCTGGCACAAATGGCACGCGCGGCGGGGATTCACCTGATTCTCGCCACCCAGAGGCCGAGCGTCGACGTCATCACCGGTCTGATCAAGGCCAACTTCCCGACCCGAATCTCCTTCAAGGTATTTTCGCGGACTGACTCGCGCACCATCCTCGACCAGATGGGCGCGGAAGCCCTGCTCGGAAACGGCGACATGCTTTTTCTGCCGCCCGGTACCGGTGCCGTACAGCGCGTCCACGGAGCCTTTGTTTCGGAGATCGAAGTCCAGCGCGTGGTCGATTTCCTCAAGAAGCAAGGGCAGCCGGACTATGACAAGTCGATCCTCGAAACACCTGCTGCCACAGAGAGTGGCGGCAACGGCGAAGACGATTACGATGAAAAATGGGACGAGGCTTTGGCCATCATCGCCGACTCCAAGCAGGCGTCGATCTCTATGCTCCAGCGCCGCCTGCGCCTCGGGTACAATCGCGCCGCCCGCATGATCGAAAAGATGGAGGCGGAAGGGATTGTCGGCCCCTCCGACGGCACCAGTCGCCCTCGTGAAGTCTTTATCAGCAAGATTGGCGGGAATGAATAAGGAAGGTTCCCCCTTATTCGCACACGGGACGCGAAATATAAAAGGGCATTTGGAAGATGGTTTTGAAATCTCGCCATACCGCATTTATAAATTACGAAAGCCCTCAATCATCGGATCGGGGGCTTTTCTCGTAATCCAGGTGGGTAGGACACGGGGTTTTTAAGACACCAGGTCACAGATTCGAGATTATCAAAACGAGAAAAATCATGAACCGTCCGATTGCGATACTGCTTATAGTCCTAATAATAGTTGGTTTGTTGTTCAGCACATTCGCTCTTTTCCAGGGAAAATTCGTTGAAGCACTTTTAGTATATCCTTTGCTGATTATTGCTTATGTTTTTTCGCGACGTGGCAAAAAGTAGTGTGTCAGGACCAGGCCCCTGGGACGTGAAATGGGGTGTGTCAGGAGCGAGGCAGTGAGACAAGTTTTCCCAAAAGAAAAACCTCTTGATTGATACCAGTAAATATTAAATAATAATATATCAACAATATCGGAGGTATATTATGCCTAAGAATACAAGCGTAACCCTTGGACAACATTTTGAGGAATTTGTAAGCCAGCAGGTTGCCACTGGGCACTATGGCTCAGTTAGTGAAGCCGTGCGAGCTGGCCTGCGTCTTCTCGAAGAAAGAGAAACCAAGCTTCGTTGCCTTCGCAAGGCTCTCGAAGAAGGTGAAAGCAGTGGAACTGCTGACTACTCACTTGAAGGCTTGATCCGTGAACTAGATGAAGAAGAGCTGAAGTAATGTCAAAGTTCTCTCTTACGGAGAAAGCCAAAAGCGACCTAAAGAATATTGCCCGCTTTACCCAAAAACGTTGGGGAAAAGAACAGCGAAATATTTATTTGAAATCATTGGATGACTGTTTTCACCAGCTAAACGGCAAACCAGCAATGGGTAGGACCTGCGATGAGATAAAGCCTGGCTACTTTAAGTTCCCTACGGGGAGCCATGTTGTCTACTATCGTAGTAAAACTGAAAAGCAGATTGAGATTGTACGTATTCTCCACAAATCCATGGACGTGGAATTGCAACTTTCTGGGGAGCAAAGCAACACAAATTGATCTTTCGTTAACTGTCATGTGGGCGCATAAGCTACTAAAGATATGTGTGTCAGTCGGAGG
>CAVQRZ010000029.1:0-102384 GCA_963715335.1 uncultured delta proteobacterium | reverse complement strand
TTTTGTCCGGCAACAAAAGTATGCAAAAATGCCTTCTCCTTGCGGAGGGCATCTCCTTTGCCGGATCTCTGTGACTTCAAGAACCTGTTGTGATGGGATCCGGCCCTGTGTCAAAGGGCCTGACCTTGCCGTGTGACCTACAACGCAAAATCTTGATAAGACAGCAACCGGCGCAAACCCCTGAGGTTGCCTTGGACTTTGCATTCCAGGGGACAACGGATAACGGCGATTGGGCACGTCGACAGCCGCGTGCTGCTGAGCGCCCCAAAACCCACGGCATTGCGATATAATAGGCACAAAGCTGCAAACGTGGATCGGAGGTGTTGAGATGAAAGGTCTTTTGCTCAGATGGCTGGTTCTGTGCGTTGCCATCATGGTCGCGGCGTACCTCTTCCCCGGCATCCAGGTCAGCGGGTTCGGCTCGGCGCTGGTCGCCGCCCTGGTCCTGGGCTTTCTCAATGCGTTTTTCCGGCCGATCCTGATTCTCCTGACCCTGCCGATCAATGTCCTGACGCTGGGCCTGTTCACCTTTGTGATCAACGCGTTGCTGTTGATGATGACATCGGGTGTGATCGGCGGCCTGGTGGTGGAAGGCTTCGGCTCGGCGCTGCTCGGTTCGCTGATCATCAGCGTGGTGAGCTGGCTGCTCAGCTCCTTTATCAACGACCAGGGGCGGGTCCAGTCGCTCGACATCGAACTGCGCAGTCGTCGCGGCGATCACTGGGAGTAGCGATGACCGATTTGGCTGACAAAAGCTGCGCGGCCTGCCGGGCCGGCGCCCCGCAGGTGACCCCGGAGGAGATCGCGCGCTACCTGCCGCAGCTGCCGGGCTGGCGCATCACGGAGGTGGCCGGCAGCAAACGCCTGGAGAAGAGCTTCTCGTGCAAAAACTTCGCCCGGGCCCTCGCCATGACCAACCGGATCGGCGCCATCGCCGAGCAGGCAGACCATCATCCGGCCATCGTCACCGAGTGGGGCAGGGTGACGGTGGCCTGGTGGACGCACGCGATCGCCGGGCTGCATGTCAACGACTTCATCATGGCGGCGAAAACCGAGCGGTGCGTCGTGGCCGGGGAACCGGTTGCGAAATAAGTTGTCTCGATCAGACAAGAGTGCTATAGATGCGCCTCGCAACGACCACAGGGGATGGCCCTGTGGTTTTTTGTTTGGCGCAACACGTTATAGCCAAGGAAACGCTTTATCCCATGATCAGTGCATCGAATATCTGCCTTGCCTACGGCAAGCGGACCATTTTCAATAGCGTCAGCATCAAGTTCACTCCCGGCAACTGCTACGGCCTGATCGGCGCCAACGGCGCCGGCAAATCGACTTTTCTGAAAATCCTCGCCGGCACTGCCGAGCCGGACAAGGGCGAAGTGACGATCGGCAAGGGGCTGCGCCTGGCCGTGCTGCGCCAGGACCAGTTCGCCTTCGATGAAGAGACGGTCTTCAACACCGTGATCATGGGTTACCAGCGCCTCTACACAGTGATGACCGAACGCGAAGCGATCTACAGCAAGGGCGAGTTCAGCGAGGAAGACGGCGTGCGTTCCGGCGAGCTCGAGGCCGAGTTCGCCGAGATGAACGGCTACGAAGCGGAGTCGGAAGCCGCGGTGCTGCTCAACGGCCTGGGGATCTGCGAAGCGCTGCGGCAGAAGAAGATGAAAGAGCTCGAGGCCGGCGAGAAGGTCCGGGTGCTGCTGGCCCAGGCGTTGTTCGGCGACCCCGACGTGCTGCTGCTCGACGAGCCGACCAACCATCTCGATCTGAAATCGATCCAGTGGCTCGAGGATTTCCTCGGCCGCTTCCAGAACACCGTGATCGTGGTCTCCCATGACCGGCATTTCCTCAACCAGGCCTGCACGCATATCGCCGATATCGACTTCGGGACGATCCGCACCTACGTCGGCAACTACGACTTCTGGTACGAAGCGAGCCAGCTGGTGCTCAAGCAGAAGCAGGACGCCAACAAGAAAGCTTCCGAGAAGGCCGACGAACTCAAGGCGTTTATCGCCCGGTTCAGCTCGAACGCTTCGAAAGCCAAGCAGGCGACCTCGCGCAAGAAGCTGCTCGACAAGCTCGATATCGAAGAGCTGCCGGTCTCCTCGCGCAAGTACCCCTTCATCGCGTTCCGCCCCGAGCGCCCCTGCGGCGACATCATCCTTGAAATCACGGGATTGAGCAAAAACGTCGATGGCGTACAAGTGCTCGACAACCTCAACCTGGTGGTCAACAAGGGCGACAAGATCGCCTTCGTTGGCAGCAGCGTCGCCAAGACCACGCTGCTGCAGATCCTCTCCGGCGAGCTGGAAGCGGACCGCGGCAGCTACCGCTGGGGGGTGACGATCACCACCGCCTCCCTGCCGAAGAACAACAGCGCCTACTTCGACAAAGAGCTGAGCCTGATCGAGTGGCTCTGCCAGTACCCGCCCCACGAAGGTGAAAGTTTTGCCCGCGGCTTTCTCGGCCGCATGCTCTTTTCCGGCGACGAGGCGAGCAAGTCGACCAAGGTCTTAAGCGGCGGCGAGAAGGTGCGCTGCATGCTGGCGAAGATGATGCTGAACAACGCCAATGCGCTGATCTTCGACGAGCCGACCAATCACCTCGATCTGGAATCGATCACCGCGCTGAACAACAGCCTGATCGAGTATTCCGAAGTGATCCTGTTTACCTCCCACGACCACAAGTTTGTCGCCACTCTGGCCAACCGGATCGTCGAGCTGACCCCCGGCGGAGCCATCGACCGGGTGATGAGTTTCGACGAGTACCTGGCGAGCGCCGCGATCGAAGCCCTGCGCGAACAGCTCTGCTCCGGGGTAAACGGCAAGGCGGCCTAAAAAAAGCCGAGCTTTTTTCCGGGACGCGGAATGCGGGACGAGGGATGTGAAAATTACTGCCAGCTCTGAAGGATTATCATGGCCCTGACCGCCACCATTTTCAAAGCCAGCCTGCAGATCTCCGATCTGGACCGCCACTACTACGGCGAGCACCAGCTGACTTTGGCCCGCCACCCTTCGGAGACCGACGAACGCATGATGGTGCGCCTGCTGGCCTTCATCCTGCACGCCGATGAGCAGCTGAGTTTCACCAGGGGGCTGTGCGTCGACGACGAACCGGACCTCTGGCAGAAGAATTTGACCAACGAGATCGAGCTCTGGATCGATGTCGGCCTGCCTGATGAACGGCGGGTACGCAAGGCCTGCAGCCGGGCGGCCCGGGTCTGTCTCTATCTTTATGGCGGCCGTACCGCCGAGCTCTGGTGGCAGCGTAACGCCGGCAAGCTGCAACGCTTCGCCAACCTCAGGGTGCTGGAAGTCCCTGAGGCAACCAGCCGCGAGCTGGCCGGTCTGGTGCAGCGCAGCATGCAGCTGCAGTGTACGCTGCAGGACGGAACCCTTTGGTTGAGTTGCGGCGACCAGACCCTGCGGATTGCCCTGCTGGAACGTCAATCGTGATCGACGACAGCTCAGCAAGAGGTTGCCGCTTCGCACCGGGTTGAGAAGTCCCGGTAATGGTCTATGCTTCTATGGGTCGGTTTTGCCAGCTGCCGGAAACAGCGACAGACTGCCGAGGAATTCCTGACCGGGGGCCTGCTTGAAAACCTACCTGAAACTCTTTGCCGTGGCCTTTTTCTGGGGCGGGACCTTTGTCGCCGGGCGTTTCCTGGCCGGCAACGCGCACCCGGTTTCGGCGGCGTTTTTCCGTTTTGCGATCGCCTCGGCATGCCTGCTGCTGGCGGTCTGGAAGACCGAGGGGCGGCTGCCGAAGCTCAACTCGCGGCAAGGGCTGGCGGTCGGCGCGCTCGGCCTGACCGGGGTATTTGCCTACAACCTGTTTTTCTTCAACGGCCTGACCCTGATCGGTGCGGCGCGCGCCGCGCTGATCATCGCCCTGAACCCGGTCGCCATCACCCTCTGTTCGGCGCTGATCTACCGCGAAGCGCTGCCGCTGAGCCGGCTGGTCGGCATCCCCCTTTCGCTGGTCGGCGCGCTGGTGGTCATCACCAAAGGCCATCCTCTGCAGATTTTCAGCGGCGGCATCGGCCGGGGCGAACTGCTGATCTTCGGCTGTGTCCTGTCCTGGACCCTCTACTCGATTATCGGCAAGACGGCGATGCGCGGGCTCTCGCCGCTGGCGGCGGTCTGCTGGTCTGCGATCGCCGGGACGCTGCTGCTGTCGGTCCCGGCGCTGCACTATGGCAGCCTGCCGGAAGCGCTGCGCTTCTCCTGGCCGGTCTGGCTCAGCATCGGCTACCTTGGTCTGTTCGGCACCGTGGTCGGGTTCCTCTGGTATTTCGAAGGGATTCAGAAGATCGGTCCGTCGCGGGCGGCGGTGTTCATCAATTTCGTACCGGTCAACGGCGTCCTCCTGGCGACCCTGCTGCTCGGTGAGCCGCTCGACATCTCCCTGCTTGGCGGCGGGTTCCTGGTGGTCTGCGGCGCCTACCTGGCCAACGCGCCGAGACCGCTCTTCTGGCGAAAAAGTTGAGACCGGTCGGGGCCCGGCTGTCGAAAAAACTGAAACCTGATAAGATTTTAGGGCAGAATCCGCTGCCCTTGATCAGAAATGAAGGCCATGTACAAGATCGTTACCCATCCCGGCAGCTCGCATAAGGACGACTTCCTGGCAACCTGTGTGTTGCTCGCCACCCTCGAAGAGGCAGAAGTCTACCGGCGCGAACCGACCGACGCTGACCTGGCCGACCCGGACACCTACGTGGTGGACGTCGGCTTCGAACATGCCCCCGAACGCCGTAACTTCGACCACCACCAGGACCGCTCGCTGCCCTGCGCCTTTCACCTGGTGATGCAGCACCTTGGCCTCCATGATGCGGCGATGCAGATCTTTGCCTGGTATCCGCAGCTGAGCATGATGGATGTGCGCGGGCCGTACCGCACGGCCAACCACCTCGGCGTCGACACCAGTGTGCTGTTTGCCTCCTCGTCGCCGATCGACGGCTATATCCTTGCAACGTTTGCCCGCGTCGCGTCGCTGGGCCGCGACGACTCTCTTTATCTCCTGATGAGATCGCTCGGCAAGGACATGATCGACCTGATCGACCGCAAGACGAAGCGCCTCGAACAGCTCAAGGCAGAAGCCAGGGTGGTCCCGGTCAGGCATCTTAAAACGGTCTTCAGCGACATCGGCGATGACCCGAAGCTGGCCATGGAGCTGTATCTGCGGTTCCTTGATGATGCGCAGGTCGTGATGAGCATCACCCCGTCGAACCGCGGTGAAGGCTGGGAATTCCTGCGTCTGGGCGACAACATGATCGTCGATTTTCGGGCGATCGCCGATGATCCTGACGTGCACTTTGTCCATACCAGCGGCTTCCTGGCCAAAACCCATACCCGCCTGCCGATGCAGCAGGCCGTAGAACTGGCCTGCCGGGCGATCGCCGGGGAGCCTGCGGAGTCGTAAGTCAAAAGACCCTTTTTCGCCCAACTCCGGTCGATATCTTGACAGCCGCTCCTCGTCAACTAAAGTTGAAATAATCAAACTACGGACCCGTTCCAGGGAGAGCTTTATGAATGTATTCGATTTTGCAATGGAAATGGAAGACAGCGGCTATGTCTATTACACAAACCTGGCAAGGACGGCGACCCTGCCGGGACTGAAGACAATTTTTTCCGGCCTTGCCGAGGATGAACGCAAACATTTCAAACTGTTTCGCGAGCTCAAGGCCGGCAACCATGAGTCGACCATCGCGGAGACAAAAACGCTCGTGACAGCGAAAAACGTCTTCTCGCTGCTTCCCAGGAGTGAGGAGCTCAGCGACATTGCCGGGGTCCTGCCGGCTTACAAGCATGCGATGAAGCTCGAAGCCGACAGCTTCCGCTTCTACGAGGAGGCGGCCGCCAAGGAAGGTGCCCCCGCAGTCAAGGCGTTGTTGCTGAAGATCGCCGGCGAGGAGCACCAGCACTTCAACATCCTTGAGAACCTCTACCATTTCGTCAACGCCCCAAACCAGCACCTGGAGTGGGGGGAGTTCAGCAACCTTGGCGAATTCCGCCAGTACGGCCGGGATCCCGATCTCTAGGGCGAAAGCCGGCAGCCGGAAGGCTCCGCACCAGGGGCCCTCCGTACCGGATGCCAGCCGGGCCCGGGCTCCTGGTCATGCGCCTCTTGTCACCGCCCCCCCGGCAAGCGTAGAATTCAAGCTGGCACCGCAACAACTCCCTGTGAAAGAGCTCCATGCCGATCCTCGAAGTCGACTCCCTGCGCAAGGCCTACGGCTCCCTGACCGCCGTCGACGGCATCACGTTTGCCGTACAGACGGGGGAGTGCTTCGGCCTGCTCGGCCCGAACGGCGCCGGCAAGACCACCACGATCCGCATGCTCTACGGCTACACCCCGCGCGATACAGGCAGGCTGGAGCTGTTCGGTCTGAACATCGACGATCACCTGAGGGAGATCAAGCGGCGCATCGGCGTCTGCCAGCAGGAGGACTCCCTCGACCCGGACCTCTCGGTACGCAATAACCTGGTCGGCTACGCTCGCTACTTCGCCATCCCGCGCGCCGAGGCCGAACGCCGGGCCGACGAACTGCTTGGCTTCTTCGCCCTGCAGAACCGCGCCAACGACAGGATCATGGTCCTGTCCGGGGGGCTGAAGCGTCGCCTGATGCTGGCCCGCGCCCTGGTCAACCAACCCGAATTTTTGATCCTCGACGAACCGACCACGGGCCTTGACCCGCAGAGCCGGCAGCTGCTCTGGGACAAGCTCGCCGAACTGAAGCGTCAGGGGCTGACGATCCTGCTGACCACCCACTATATGGAGGAGGCGGAACGCCTCTGCGACCGGCTGGTGATCGTCGATCACGGACGGATCCTGGTACAGGGCAAACCGAAGGCGCTGGTCCGGGAACGGGTCGGCCATACGGTCCTGGAGATCGCCGACCCGGACCCGCAGGTGCGGGAATTCCTGGCCCGGGAAGTCTGCCGCATCGAAGACCTTGGCCGCCGGCTGCTGGTCTACCTCGACGACGGCGACGAACTTTTTCTCAAGCTGACCCGCGAAGTCCGCACCGAAGGGTGCACGCTGCGCCCGGCCGGGCTGGAAGACCTCTTTCTCAAGCTGACCGGACGGGAGTTGCGCGAATGAAGTGGCCCGCGCCATCCCGGATCAGCGGCCGGGCCTTAAGAGTCTGGCAGCGCAATTTCGGCATCTACCGGCAAAACTGGAAGATCTCCTTCGTGCCGCCGCTGCTCGAACCGCTGCTCTACATCCTCGCTTTCGGCGTCGGCCTGGCGGTGATGGTCGGCGACCTCGATTACGGCGGGCAGAAGCTGACCTATACCCGGTTCATCGCCCCGGCGCTGGTTTCGGTGGCGATCATGTATAACGCGTTTTTCGAGACCACCTACAACAGCTTCGTCCGCATGTACTACCAGAAGACCTTCGATGCCCTGCTGGCGACGCCTCTGAATATCGAGGAGGTGATTCTCGGCGAAATGCTCTGGGCCGCGACCAAATCGGTGATCGCCGCCACCCTGATGGGCACGGTGATTGCGCTGTGCGGCTTCTTCGACTTCCCCGGCGCCCTGCTGCTGATACCGTTGGCCGCGCTCGGCGGCCTGCTGTTCGCCGCGCTGGGGATGATCTGCACCGCCCTGGTGCCGGGGATCGAGACTTTCAACCTGCCGATTTTTTTGGGCATCACACCGATGTTCCTGTTCAGCGGCACCTTCTTCCCGCTGCAGAACCTGCCCGGCTGGGCACAGAGCGTGGCGCAGCTGCTGCCGCTCACCCACCTGGTCAAGCTGGTGCGCGGCTGCAGCCTGCAGCTCTGGAGCGGCGACCTCTGGCTGAGCCTGCTCTACCTGCTGGTCGGCATGCTCCTGCTGCTGCCGCTGGCGATTGCCCTGATGGTCAAAAGGATCGTGGTTTGAAGCCCAAGCTGCTGGTTCGGGGTGAGAGGAAAGCCTTCTGTTTGCGGCCCTGGCGGCGTTGCGTTAAAGTAATTTTTTACATGGTGCGATGATGAAATTCTCCCCGCAGGTACAGGCCGTCCAGTTCCCGCCGATCACCGAGGTCAAATCGTGGCTGGCCGGGGTCGAGCTTAGCGCCGATCGACCGCTGGTCGATCTCTGCCAGGCAGTGCCCGACTATGCGCCGGCAGCGGAACTGGTGGACCATCTGCGCGGCCTGCTGGAGGACCCCCTGACCTCACGCTACACCCCGGACGAAGGGTTGGCAGAGGTGCGTGAGTCGGTCAGCGCCTGGTACGGCCGCCGCTACGGAGCGGCGCCGGCGCCGGACGAAATCTGCCTGACGATCGGCGCCAGCCAGGCGTTCTGGCTGGCGATCACGACCTTGTGCCAGGCCGGTGACGAGGTGATCGTGCCGCTCCCCGCCTACTTCGATCAGCCGATGGCCCTGCAGGCGCTCGGCATCCGCTGCGCCTGGGTGCCGTTCGATGCGGCCTCCGGCGGGCAGCCTGATCTGGCAGCGATCGCGGCGCGTATCACCCCGCGCACCCGCGCTGTCCTGCTGGTAACGCCAAGCAACCCGACCGGCGCGGTCACCTCCCCGGAGAGCTTGAAACAGCTCTACGCGTTGGCCGCAGAGCATGACCTCGCCCTGGTTGTTGACGAAACCTACAACGCCTTCCTGCCGGCGGGCGAGCCGCCGCATCAGCTGTTTGCCGAATCCGGATGGCAAGAGCACTTCATCCAGATTGCCTCTTTCGGTAAAACCTTCGCCCTGACCGGCTACCGGGCCGGCGCGCTGGTCGCCGGCCCGGAGGTGATCCACCAGGCGCTGAAAATCCAGGACACCATGGCGGTCTGCCAGCCGCGCATCACCCAGCAGGCGATCCGTTTCGGCTGCGACCGGCTCGATGACTGGGTCGCGGCCAACGCCTTGATGATGCAGCGGCGCCACGATCGTTTCCGGGCCCGGTTCAACCAGCCCGGCAACCGTTTTGAACTGCTCGCCAGCGGCGGCTTCTTCGCCTGGGTCAAACACCCCTGGCCGCAGCTTTCCAGCCGCGACGCCGCCCGCCGCCTGGTTGAACAGGCCCACCTGCTCTGCCTGCCGGGAGAAGCCTTCGGACCGGGACTCGGGGACTCGCTGCGCCTGGCCTTCGGCAACATCCACGAAGACGACATCCCGGTCGCGGTGCAGCGCCTGATCGAGGGCGGGTCCTGAATCGTCAGGCCTCTTTAAACAACCCGCGTACTGCCTGGATGTAGCTTGTCTTGATCACCCCTTTCGCTCAAAAGCTTGACCAATTCTGTCGATTATTGTAGAGCTTATATTAGATGTTTACCAAGTGGGCTTGCTGAAGTTGAGCCATAGGGCGCCTGCTTTCATGGCCACACCGCCCATGCCAGGGAGATGCCAACCGGAGACCTGCAAAAATGACACGGATCGCGATTCCCAACGAGATTAGCCCGAAAGACCAACGCACCGCAATGACCCCGGTCAATGTCGGCAAGCTGACGCGCGCCGGGGCCGAAGTACAGGTGGAGGCCGGTCTCGGCGAGGGGTGCGGCTACCCCGATCAGCAGTACCGTGAAGCCGGTGCCGGGGTGAGCGGGGAGCGCGGCGCAATCTTCGAATCGGCCGATCTGGTCCTGCGCCTGAATCGGCCGACGCTTGCGGAGGTTGCGCAGCTGAAGCAGGGCGCGGTGCATGTCAGCTACCTTGACCCGTTCAACGAGCGGGGCCTGGTCGAAGCGCTGCGCGACCGGCAGATCAGCGCGGTCAGCATGGAGATGGTCCCGCGCACCACCCGTGCACAGAAGATGGATGCCTTAAGTTCCCAGGCGAGCCTCGCCGGTTACGTCATGGTAATCCAGGCCGCCAACCGCCTGAACCGCATCCTGCCGATGATGATGACCCCGTCGGGGACGATCAAGCCGGCCAGGGTGTTCGTGATCGGCGCCGGGGTCGCCGGGCTGCAGGCGATCGCCACGGCCAAGCGCCTCGGTGCCAGGGTCACCGCGTTTGACACCCGCGCGGTGGTCGCCGAGCAGGTGCAATCGCTGGGGGCGAGCTTCCTGCAGATCGACCTGGGGGAGACCGGCCAGACCGAAGACGGTTATGCCCGTCAGCTGACTGCGGCGCAGTTGGCCAGGCAGCAGCAGGGGCAGGCCGCAGAGATCGCAAAATCCGATATCGTCATTACCACGGCCCAGGTGTTCGGCCGCAAGCCGCCGCTGCTGGTGACCGCCGAGACGCTCAAAGGGATGCAGCCAGGGAGCGTGGTCGTCGACATGGCCGCGGAGAGCGGCGGCAACGTCGAAGGCTCGGTTGCCGGCGAGGTGGTCGAACGCGGCGCGGTGACGATCATCGGCAGCGGCAACTGGTCCGGCCAGGTCTGTCGGGATGCCAGCAACATGTACTCCAACAACCTCTTCAACCTGGTCGACGAATACTGGGATGCCGAGCAGCGGCAGTTCACTCTCGATCTGCAGGACGAAATCCTGGTCGGCTGCCTGATCACCCACGCCGGGGCGATCGTCAATGCCGCCATCAAGGAACAATCCGCCTGAAGGAGCAGACATGGACCTGGTCTATCTCTCGTTTATCTTAATCCTGTCGGTCTTCCTCGGCTTCGAGCTGATCGGGAAGGTTCCGGCCACCCTGCACACCCCGCTGATGTCCGGGGCCAATGCCATCTCCGGCATCACCCTGGTTGGCGCGCTGGCCGGCGCCGGCGGCGGGGGCTCAACGCTGACGATCGCGCTCGGCACCATGGCGGTGGCACTGGCGACGATCAACGTGGTCGGCGGCTACCTGGTCACCGACCGGATGCTGGCGATGTTCAAGAAGCGGGACAAGGTCAAGTAATGGCGATAACCCTGCTGATCAACCTGTCCTACACCGCGGCCGCGGTCCTCTTTATCCTCGGCCTGAAATTCCTCGGCAGCCCGGCCACGGCCCGCCGCGGCAACACCCTCTCGGCTCTGGGCATGCTGCTGGCGGTGATCGTGACCCTGCTCGACCAGGCGATCATCGACTACCGCTGGATTCTGCTGGGGATCGTCGCCGGCGGCGTGATCGGAACCCTCGCGGCACGACTGGTGGCGATGACCGCCATGCCCGAAATGGTCGCCCTGTTCAACGGCTTCGGCGGGCTTGCCAGCCTGCTGGTCGGCTGGGTGGCGCTGGCGCAGCCGCGACTGGACGGTTTTGTCTTGCTGACGATCTTCCTGTCGATCCTGATCGGCGGGGTGACCTTTACCGGCAGCCTGGTCGCCTGGGGCAAACTGAGCGAGAAGCTCCCCGGCCGGCCGATCCTGTTTCGCGGCCAGCGCCTGGTCAACGCCGGGCTGCTGCTGGCGAATTTAGCTTGCGGTGCACTCTTTGTCCTCTATCCCGGACAGCCTCTCTGGCTCTTTTTGGCGGTGGTCCTTGCGGCGGCCCTTGGTGTGATGACGGTGATCCCGATCGGCGGCGCCGACATGCCGGTGGTTATCTCGCTGCTCAACAGCTACTCGGGGCTCGCGGCCTGCGCCGCCGGTTTCGCCATCAACAACAACATCCTGATTGTCGCCGGTTCGCTGGTCGGCGCGAGCGGCATCATCCTGACCAATATCATGTGCAAGGCGATGAACCGGACCCTTGGCAACGTGCTCTTCTCCGGCTTCGGTGTCGGCGGCGGTGCGGCCGGTGAGATCGAGGGGGAAGTCACGGCGCTGACCACCGAGGATGCCTTTTACGTGCTTGAAGCGGCCCAGAGCGTCGTCGTGATCCCGGGCTACGGCATGGCCGTCGCCCAGGCCCAGCATGCGGTCAAGGAGTTGCAGCTCCTGCTCGAGGCGAACGGTTGTGAAGTGGTGTACGGCATCCACCCGGTGGCCGGACGGATGCCTGGGCACATGAACGTGCTGCTGGCCGAAGCGGATGTGTCTTATGATCTGCTGCTGGAGATGGACGAGGTCAACCCGCGCATGGAGAACTTCGACGTGGCGATCGTGATCGGCGCCAACGACGTGGTCAACCCTGCCGCCCGCGAGACGCCGGGCAGCCCGATCTACGGCATGCCGATCATCAATGCCGACTACGCCCGCAGTGTGTTCGTCCTGAAGCGGTCGATGGCCGCCGGTTTTGCCGGGCTCGATAACCCGCTCTTCTACCGCAGTAACACCCGGATGATCTTCGGCGACGCCAAGGAGACGCTCGGCAAGCTGATCCGCGAGCTTTCAACCTGAACCGTAAAAAGGGTGCTCAATCGAGCGTCTGCAGATTGTTGGCAAATAAATTGGTGTGAAGCTTAGGGCAACAGATGGTTAATCTGTTGCCCTAAGCTTTTTTTACTTAAGCATAAAACCGGCGGGTCGCTCGCCTGACACCTTATTTAGTTTGTTTGCAACGAAAAGGGTTTTACGTTGATTTATCGAGCACCATGCAACGATTGGCCACCGGGTCAAGAAAGCCGTACCGCGAGGCCCCCTGCAACGGGCCGGCTCCCGTACACATAAGCCATTAGAAACCACGGCAATCCTGCGGACGTCTATGCCCAGCGCAGCGCAGGCCCTTTTCTGCTGACTCTTTTGGGCCAGCAAAAGAGTCAGGCGCAGTCGGGGGGCGCAACCCCCGGGTTTTGCTTTTGCTTGGTTTTATGTATTTAAACATGATTCAAAAGATCGAGGACCAGAACCGGCGGGTCGCGTCCCGCCGGACGCCATACTTTTGTCCGGCAACAAAAGTATGCAAAAATGCCTTCTCCTAGCGGAGGGCATAGACGTTCGCGCAGGATCTATGGCGTTCAGGAACAACGCAGGAGACGAGCCGGCCCGTTACAGGGGGCCTCGCCGTACTGCCGTCGATATGGGGTGGCAGGATCACACTGATGAGACAACTTGCGCTCGCAGGGACGGAACTTAAAGCCCTTCTTTCCAGAACCTTTTCAGTGGAGTCGCGCCAGCACCGCCTTGTCGTTGAGCTGCCGGCCGTGAGCATGGGCGCGGGCAATCATCTCCTGCGGGGTGAGCCCGGTGGTCCGTAGCAGCATGGCGACCAGGTCAGTGCCGCGGACCGGCCACCTGCGGGACGCCAGTGTTTCGAGCAATTCGCTGAGCGCGACCGATTCGGTCCAGACCATCATCGACAGCATGGCAGCGCCGTAGAGGTCCGATTCGCGGGCCAGGCCATTCTCATTGTCCTGTGCCCAGTTCAACATGCTGGGCTGCATCCGGGGGTCTGCCAGGACCGTATCGAGGCTGCGCAGGGCGAGGAAGCGCCGGTGGAGAGTGGGCACTTCACGCTGCGAGAACCCTTTCGCCAGAATTTCACAGACCCCTTCGATAAACCAGCGCGTGTGCTGGGACTCCTTGCCGTCAATATCGTGTGCAAGCTGCGGGATCTGTGTCAGCACGTCGTGGCCGAGTTCGTGCGGCAGGGTGTCGTAAAGCAGATCCGTAAGAGCAGCCGGAGCTTGCTCGCCGTGCAGCGCTGCACCGCGGCCGAACATGGCCAGGCGGACCTCGCCCCACCGCGAGACCTCAGCGTAGCTGGCTTGAAAGCTGTAGGCCTGGGGGATCTCATCGAGCTCGATCAGGTAGAGCAGCACGCCGCGATCAAGCGACCGGCCGGTGGCTGCCTCGATATAGCTGTAGCAGCGCCTGACCGTGGCGACCAGGTCGTTGAGTCCGCGCTGTTCCGGGTTGCGGATATTGGTTTCGATGCGCAGCAGGCGTTGGCGGCCGAGATCGAAGTCGTGCCTCTGCATACCAGCCATGCTTTGTGGCTCGATCCTGACTGAGGGCAACAGGCTGCCGTCAGGGTTGATGGCGACGACCTCCTCGGTGAAGATGATCGACGGCTGGGTCGCTGCTGTGGTCGTCACAACCAGGGTGAAAAGCAGCAGCAATGTCAGAAACAGCTGTTTCATGTAGCGGTTTTTCCAGTCCGTTTGCCGGGCAAAAAAAAATCGACCGACGCAAAAATAAATATCCTGACGGTTATTGTAATCAATCTCTGTGCCAAAGGATACCCTTTTGGCTTCAGAAGGACTCTGAATCTCCTCTTGCGACAGCTAACCTTGCGGAATGACAGGCAACCCGACATGAATAAAAAAACGTCTATGAATTAGATAGTTACCGGTTTTTGCACGATCTGGGTGCAAGGTGTTGCAAGGGTCCGACACGTGACACAATTTTACCCGAACCGATGACTTGACAAGCAACATTATAGAGGTTTAATAGAAGCGAGAGGTCGCTTGCAGACGTTATTCAATCAGGCTGAAAGGATCGATTCATCATGACCTCTCGCAACGCCCCGTCGTTATACGGGTGAACACTAAACGGAGAGGAGGCACGCCATGAAAAAGCTCAATCTTTATGGCTGGGCCGTCATCTTCACCGTGACCTTGCTTCTGGCCGCTTGCGCTACCCCCACCCCAAAAGTGGCCAGCACCGACATGATGTCCGGTTCTGATGCGACCATTACACAGCCCGAGGCACAAAAACAGACGCTGGAGCGCCAGCGCAACGAACTGCTGATCCGGCAGGCTTGGCTCGATGAGCGCGAGATGCGACTGGATCAAAGGGAGTTTGAACTTGACCGGCACGAGAATGCCCTGGCAATCAACCAGGCCTGGCTCAGCGAGCGCGAAACGCAACTCGCCCAGGGAACTCCCGACCTGACCCGGCAAGAGGATGTGACAGCCTTTCGCCAAGTCTGGGCCGGTGGTGGTGAAAAGCTGGTGGCGGAGTCGGGTTCTCCTCGAACCAAGATGGAGGCGGGTCGTTGCTATGCCACAGTGGTTTACCCGGCCGAGTACAAAGCTGTCGCAGTGACCAAGCCGATCGAGGTGCCCAAAGGGGAGAATCTGCCGGTCCTGTACAAGACCGTGACCGAGAAGGTCAAGGTGACCGATGAGCAGATGCGCTGGACCGAGGTGCTCTGTGATAACGATCTGTCAGAGTGCCGGGTGACTGAAATCCAGCGCGCCCTGTCCCGGGGCGGCTACAACCCGGGCCCGATCGATGGCATCGTCGGCCGGCAGACCATGGCTGCTGTCAACGCCTTCCAGAAGGACTTCAACCTGACAGTCGCCGATCACCTGACCATTGAAACCGTCAGGGCCCTGGACGCCAATTACTGAACGTCCTGGTAACGTTAACCCATCGCAAGCCTGAATCGGGGATCTTCCCGATTTTTTTTGTTTAATTTGACCCGGTGTTATGCAGCGAAGCGCGGGATGCGCTGCACCGCCAGCAGGGAAACCAGGCTGAGCAGGGCGCCGGCGACAAAGGGGATGCGGTAATCGATCATCCAGAGGGCACCGCCGATGGCCGGCATGACCACCGCGGCGATGTGGTTGATGGTGAAGCCGACCGCCATGCTCGGCGCGATATCGGCGGGGTCCGCGACCTTCTGGAAATAGGTGCGAATGGCGATCGAGAAGTTGAACAGGATATGGTCAAGGATGTACATCACCACCACCAGCAGCTTCGAGCCGGTGAAGGCGTAGACCAGGAACACACCGATCAGGCCGCCATACTCGATGGAGAGAATCCGGCGCTCGCCGAAGCGGACGATCGCCCGGCCGATGGCCGGGCTTAAGACGAAGTTGATGGCGTTGTTGACCACGAACAGCAGGGTGATCTCGGTCACCGTGCAGTGGAAGACCTTGACCAGCAGGTAGACCGAGAAGGCGATGAAAATCTGCCGCCTGGCCCCGGCCATGAAGGTCAGGAAGTAGTAGAGGGAGTACCTGCGTCGCAAGATCATCTTGCGGTGCTGCGGCGTTATCTGCTGGTGGGTCGGGTCCTGCAGCAGCCCCCAGATACCGGCGGCGACAACCAGGGCACCGATCGTCAGGAACATGGTCTGGTAACTGAACACCATCCCCATCAGGTACAGGAGCAGGCCGACGACAATGCTGGTCGCCGCGGCGAGGCTGCGCAGCCGACCGAAGATCAACGGTGAACTCGCGCTGCTGAAGTACTGCAGGGTCAGTGACTGGTTGGTGGTCTCGTAATAATGAAAGCCGAAACTCATGATCAGCGTGGTGATGATCAGGCCGGCGAAGCTCGGGAAGAGTCCCGTCAGCCCGGTGCCGATACCGAGCAACACGATGGAGAGGGCCGAGAGGCGATGCTCCCGCACCACCAGCATGACGAACACCGCCAGCAAAGCCAAAAACCCCGGGATCTCGCGCACCGAGCCGATGATCCCGACCTGCAGGCCGTCAAGGCCGGCGATCTCCACGGCGAAGTTGTTGAACAGGATCATCCAGCACTGCAGCCCGACCACTGAGGCGGCGGTCTGGACAATCAGAAAACGCAGCATGGGCTGCTGTTCGCTCGTCAGCATCTACGGGGCTTTCGTCAATTCCGGGGGCATTCTGGAGAGGGCCTCCCGAGGGCTATTTGCGCGGGTTGCGCGGGCGTGGCGGGCGCGGGGCTTTGCCTGGTTTGCTGGTTGCCGGACCCTCGGTCTGTTTTGGTCGCGCCAGGCTGACGCTGATGCAGCGGTCGATCAGGTAGGTGCCGTCCAGTGAATTGAGTGCCTCTTTCGCCTGGGCCGGGGTTGCCATGCGGATAAAGGCAGAACCCTTGAAGAGACCGGATTTCGGGTCCTTGACCATGTGCACCGAATTCACCGTGCCGAACAGGACGAACAGTTTGCGCAGGTCTTCTTCTTCGGCTGTGAAGGAAATTTCGGAGACGTAGAGTTCCCTGGTGCTGGGCTGATTCTTCATTGGGCACACTCTTTCACGATGAGGGCGATCCGCAGTTCGGGGCCCGGAGTCCAGGAGTTATTAGCCTCAGCCCGCAGGGGCATTCTCGACCCGGTTGCGGCCGTTGCGCTTGGCCGCGTAGAGGGCGTCATCGGCCAGGCGGACCAGGTCTGAAACCGTGCTGATCTTGGCATGTGGGATCGCAGCGACGCCAACGCTGATGCTGATTTTCAGCTTGCTGAGCGGGCCGGCGAACTCGATATTGTTGATGCTCTGCCGCAGTCGTTCCGCGACCAGGTTCGCTCCGCTGAGCGTGGTCTCCGGCAGCAGCAGGGCGAATTCTTCGCCGCCGAAACGGGCCGCCGAATCGTACTGGCGCAGCAAGGCACGAATCTCCCATGCGGTGGATTGCAAAACCTTGTCGCCGAGCTGGTGGCCGTAGGTATCGTTGACCCGTTTGAAATGGTCGAGGTCGACCATCAACAGGGCAAACGGGCTGCCGACCCGGCTGCTGCGGTCAAACTCCGCCTCGAGGGTATCCATCATGTGCCGGCGGTTGTGCAGTTCGGTCAGGGGGTCAGTCTGGGCGAGCTGTTGCAGGAGCTGGTTGCTCTCCTTGAGGTTGTCCTGCAGGGCCTTGACCTTCAGGTGAATCTTGACCCGGGCGAGTAATTCCTCGGGGCTGAACGGCTTGGTCAGATAGTCGCTGGCGCCCTGCTCGAGAGCCTTGACCTTGGTCGCCATCTCCTCATGACTGGTCAGCAGCAGGATCGGGATGTCGTGCAGCTCCTTGCGGGCGTTGACCATGGCCAGGAACTTGAAGCCATCCATCCCCGGCATTTCGACATCACACAAGACAACATCGATCTTTTCATTGAGCAGGATTCTTAGCCCCTCGAGACCGTTGCCGGCCTCAAAGTAATTGCTGAACAGATCGGTGCCGTGGAGGGTATCGAGAATCTGCTGGCGGACCGACTTGGTGTCGTCAATGATCAGGATCGAATAGTCCATGAAGCCACATCTCGGAAATAATGAAAGGGACCTGCCTTCTGCAAAGATAGCCGTGTTTGCCGTTCGCGTCCAGACCGATTAAACTTTTTGTTGAATTATCCCCCGGGATTGAGCACACTTGGTCCGGCGACGGTTGCCTGATTTTTTTGCCGTACGGGGCAGGACGTTAACTGTCGCCAAATCCATGCACTTTAAAGCCAAAGGATAGCTTATGAAAATCGCCATATTAGGACTCGCCCAGACGGGCAAGAAAACGCTTTTCACCCTGCTGACCGGTCGGCCGGTACCTGCGACTCGCAAAGCCGGCGAAGCGATCGAGGGAGTGGCCTCAATCCGCGACGGCCGGGTGGACGCCCTGAGCGAGCTTTATCAACCGAAAAAGACCACCTATGCCGAGAACCAGTTCGTGCTCTGCCCCGATGTCAGCGACAGCGGCGGCGCCTCGCGCCTCTGGATGGACCCGGCGCGACGCTGCGATCTGCTCTGCCTGCTGGTGCGGGCCTTCGATTCCCCGGACGTCTTTCACCCACTGGGCTCGGTAGACCCGAAACGCGACCGGGCGATGATCGAGTCGGAGCTGCTTTTGGCCGACATGCAGCTGGTGGAGACCCGCCTGCAGCGCCTCGCCAAAGAGAAGAAAGGTGGCCAGACCCCGGCCCAGGCGTTGGAAGAGGAGATCCTGAACCGCTTCAACGCGGTCCTGGAGGAGGAAAAGTTCCTCTCCACGGTGAAGCTCGCGCCGAACGAAGAGCAGGTGATCAGGAGCCTCGGCCTGGTGACCCGTACGCCGCTGATCTATGCCTATAACGTCGCCGAGGATGAGATCGGCAAGGATTTCGGCCCCGACGTGTTCACCATCTCCTGCGAGATCGAGAGCGAGATCGCCGGCATTGAAGACGAGGCGGAGCGCCTGGAATTCATGGCCGAGATGGGGATCACCGAACCGAGCCTCGACCGCATCAACGCCGCTCTGTATGACGCCCTTGGCCTGATGAGTTTCTACACTGCCGGCGATGACGAGTGCCGGGCCTGGACGATTCGCAAGGGTTCCGTGGCACCGGTCGCCGGCGGCAAGATCCACAGCGACATTGAGCGCGGCTTCATCCGGGTCGAGGTGATGAAGTACGCCGACCTGATGGCCGCCGGGTCAGAGCAGAAGGTCAAGCAGGCGGGCAAGATGCAGCTCAATGGCAAGGATTACGTGATCGGTGATGGTGACATCTGCCACTTCCTGTTTAATGTCTGAAAACTTTAAGGAGTCGACTATGAAGATTACCAGCCTGCAGCAGTGCGAAAGCTACGCCGTCGACATGGCAGGTGCGTCGGGGGCGAGCCGCCAGGTGCCGATCGGCAAAGCCGACGGGGCGCCCAATTTCTCGATCCGGGTCTTTACCCTGGAGCCGGGCGGACACACTCCCCATCACCAGCACGCGAGCGAGCACCTCAACTACATCCTCGAGGGGCGCGGTACGGTCATGGAAGGGGAGACCCCGAGGCCGGTCCGGGCCGGAGATTTCGTGCTGGTCAACCCGGACGAGAAGCACCAGTACCGCAACACCGGCGACAGCCCGCTGGTCTTCATGTGCATGGTGCCGAGCCAGTACGAGTGAGTTCCCTCGGTCCCTGTTTGGCGGGACTCCGTCATAGGCGTGCAGCCTGCCTCGCTTGAACCCGAGTTCTTCTTTTGCCGACGGCTCTGAGCGGATTTTGCTCAGGGCCTGGGGAAAATCCAGCATACCATCTCCCGGTTTTGCCTTTTTTATGTGAAATTGGGTAATCTTTACCCTTGCAGGTTGACGGATCCTCGACGCGGGTTAAAATATTAGCGCGCGCTAAAACTTGGCGGGCGTTTGAAAAACCCCCTGGGCAAAGAGGCTCCCGTGTCGAAACTTGAAGCTTGCCGCAAGCCTGATCTCTCCTTGATCAAGACATCAAGAAAACAGCCGTTTTCGCAGAAAACCCTGAAACCCTGGTTTAGTGCCTACTCCATCAGCACCACATATGCGGTCGTCGGCGGACTCTGGGTCTTTTTTTCTGAACCGATTCTCTCGGCGTTGATTCTCGACGTGGACACCCTGTACACGGCCAAAATTATCAGCCAATGGCTGTTCATTATCATCTCGGCTCAACTTTTGTTTTTGCTGATTCGACACCAGGAGCTGACATACATCCGTTCCGAAGAGGCCCTGCACCGGGTCAATCGCGCTTTGCGCGTGTTCAGTGAATGCAAGAAGGCCACGACCCGGAACAATGATGAATATGAGCTTTTGCGTACAATTTGTCGAATTCTGGTGGTCCTGGGGGGATATCGCCTGGCCTGGGTCGGATATCCCTCTCACGATGAAGATAAGAAGATCACGCCGGTCGCCCACTGGGGCTACGAGGATTGTTACCTGAATGACCTGAAAGTGAAATGGGACGAGTCCGTTTACGGGCAAGGGCCGGCAGGGACAAGTATACGAACCGGCCAGACCGTCATCGTGCAGGACATCATGTCACATCCCAACTTCAAGCCGTGGCGGGAGACGGCTCTGGCGCATGGCTTTACTTCGGCAATCTCGCTGCCATTGCACGATCGCAACAGTGTTTACGGTGTCCTGGTGATCCTTGCTGCCGAAGCCGGTTCGTTTGATGCGGAAGAAGCTTGCCACCTTGAAGAACTCACGGATGATCTGGCCAGTCGGATCAGAAGCATTCATAGCGAGGCGGCACAAAAGAAAGTCAAGGAAGAGCAGTTGATCCTGGCCAAGGTGATTCACCAGGCCTCCGAAGGAGTCATGACTTTTGACCAGGACACTCGAGTCCTGTATCTCAACCCGGCCTGGGAAAAAATCTGCGGAGTCAGCACCAGTGAGGTGGTCGGCAACAGGCTTGAGGCCCTGCCATGCGCGCAGCAGAACCAGGACTTTTTTCAGGCCGTCAAAAAGGTCATAAAGACAGGAGAATCGATCAAAGAACAGTTTCTCAAAGAGCGCAAGGATGGTTCCCGCTACCAGGTCGAGGCGAACATTTCGCCCGTGGTTACCGAGTCTTCAGACATTGTCCGTTATGTTGCAGTCATCCACGACATAACCTATGAAACAGAACTTCAAGATCAGTTGCGGACAGCACAAAAGATGGAGGCGATCGCGACACTTGCCGGTGGCATTGCTCATGATTTCAACAACATTCTGGCAGCGATTTTGAACAATACCGAACTGGTCCTCGACGATCTTCCGCAAGGGGACAAACTTCGCGAGCACCTCGATGTTGTATACCAGGCGGGGGGCCGTGGCAAAGACCTGGTGAAACAAATCCTGACCATCAGTCGCCAGAATATTCAAGAACGCAAGCCGGTTATTATCGAATTTATTGTCACAGAATGCATCCACCTGTTAAGGGCGAGCCTGCCTTCAACGATTGAAATTCGAACCAACATCTCCCCGAACCTGGGAGTGGTGGCGGCGGACCCGGGCCAACTCCATCAGGTGATCCTCAATATCTGTACGAATGCAGCAGATGCCATGGCAGAACAAGGACACGGGGTTCTCGAGATAGCCCTGGATGAAGTCACCGTCTCGTCCCGGAACAGGGACCTCAAGACCACCTTGAAGCCGGGAAGTTACCTGAAACTTTCGATCCAGGATACGGGGCACGGCATGGATAGGGATGTTCTGGAGCGGGTGTTTGACCCATTTTTTTCCACGAAAGGGCCGGGCAAGGGGACAGGCCTCGGGTTGTCCGTTGCGCACAGCATTATCAAGAACCATGGAGGCCTCCTGAACGCAGAGAGTCTCCCCGGGCAAGGGTCCAAATTCCATGTTTACCTGCCCAAAGTCTACCGCACCAAGGAACAGCCTGCACGGAAGAACACCCTGATGGCTGCAAAAGGTCACGAAAAAATCCTTTTTGTTGACGACGAACCAGACCTGGTGCTTGCGGGGAAAAAAATTCTGGAAAAACTTGGTTACGAGGTTGTTGCCGACACCGACAGCCGGGCAGCGCTGCAATTATTCATGCTCCAGCCAGACAGCTTCGACCTGGTGATTACCGACCAGACCATGCCTTATCTGACCGGTGAAATGCTCGCCAAAGAGATCCTCAAAATCCGCGCTGAGGTGCCGATCATTCTCTGCTCCGGTAACGGGATGTCTGACAGTTCCGGGTTTTCACTGGCCAAGGCCAGAGCGATTGGCATCAGGGAGTTTATGCAGAAACCATATGAACGCAGCGAGATGAGCCAGGTCATACGGCAATTGCTCGAGAATCCGTCCAGGGAAGAGTCAACATGGCAGAGGTCTTGATTATTGATGATGACGACCTGATGTGCGCGACCCTGTCGAACCTGGTCAAGCGCAGTGGGCATGAGGTGGAGTATGTCACCTCTCTGCATGAAGGGCAGAGACGAGCCGCAGGTCGCTTGTTCGACGTGGTCTTTCTGGATGTCCACCTGCCTGATGGCAACGGCCTCGACCTGCTGCCAAGACTTGAAGCCCTCTCTTCGGCACCCGAAGTCATTATCATCACCGGGTTCGGCGATCCGAGCGGGGCGGAACTGGCGATCAAGAGCGGGGCCTGGGACTATATCGAGAAGAGTTCGTCAGCGAAAGAGATTCGCCTTGCGCTGGAACGTGCCCTGCAGTACCGCACTGAAAAACAGGCTGTCCGCCAAAAAAGTAAAGTCGCCGCGCTCAAACGGCCAAAGATCATTGGCGAGAGCCCCAGGTTGCAGGTTTGTCTCGACATGACGGCCCAGGCTGCCGGCAGTGATGTCAATGTCTTTATCACCGGCGAAACCGGTACCGGCAAGGAGTTGTTCGCCCGGGCCGTTCATGAGAACAGCCAACGCGCCGGGGGCAACTTCGTCGTTGTAGACTGCACGGCGCTTCCGGAAACCCTCATTGAGAGTCTGCTTTTTGGTCACGAGAAGGGCTCTTTTACCGGTGCGGAAAAAGCCCGTGATGGCCTGGTGCGCCAGGCGCACTGTGGCACCCTCTTTCTCGACGAAGTGGGGGAGTTGCCGCTTCCTCTGCAAAAGGCTTTCCTGCGGGTTTTGCAGGAGCGCAGATTCAGACCTCTGGGCGGCAGTCGTGAAATCGAAAGTGATTTCCGGCTTGTCGCAGCAACCAATCGTGACCTTGATCAGATGGTCAAAAACGGGCAGTTTCGTGAAGACCTTCTGTTTCGCCTCCGCACTTACGTAATCGAATTGCCGCCGTTGCGGGATCGACTCGACGATCTGCAAATGCTGGCACGCTTCTATGCCGACCAGTTCTGTCAACCGATACGGCCTGCCGCCTAAAGGTTTCTCGCCTGACTTTACGAACACGCTGAAAGCCTATCCGTGGCCGGGGAATGTGCGAGAATTTGTCCATACCATGGAGCAGACCCTGGCCGCGGCACGCTACGAGACGACCCTTTTCCCCAAGCATTTGCCGACCGGTCTCCGCGTTGAAGTGACTCGTGCTGCCGTCGCGCAGGACCCTGAGCAGAGCTCTTTCTCTCGACAATGGTACGATTCATACCCTGCCGAAACTGCATGACTACCGTGATGCCGTCTATAATGAGGCTGAAAAAAATTACCTGCAGGACCTGCTGGCCCTATCGGATCATGACATCAGCGAAGCCTGCAACCTTTCCGGGCTGTCCCAGTCCCGCCTCTACGCGCTGATGAAAAAGCACCAGGTCAACCGAAACCGGCAACCCGCAACATCACCCGCCCTGGCGAATGTTCTCCGCTGCGACAGGAAAATTCTTGTCAAACAGGAATGATCCTTGCTCTGCGAAAACGTGCAGACAACCTGATTCATAGCAAGTGGCTGATAATACGCCGTTTCGCCAAGGCCATGAGTTTGGCACGGCTCCTGCTGCTATTCGGACTGTGGTCACCACTCTGATTGCAAACCGTAAGGGAGCCTGCCGTGGGGTCAGAACATTCGGAGCGTATACCTTTACCGACATCAAGATTTCTCCCTTCCTCGAGTATTGACGTTGTTGAAAAAGACGGCCGGGTTTATGTCAAAGTCGAAATCCCCGGTGTCCGCGCCAACCAGATCAAGGTCAGACTTTCTGATGATTTGCTCAGTATCTGTGCTGAGCGTGGCGCCTACGACGAAAACGTGGCTAACGAAGATGAGAATCCCTGCAGTGAAATTGTCGGCACCAGTAAGAACCTGTCAGATTGTCTGAGGCTACTGCTGGAGGCAGCAGCGACCGATGCCAGCGTATTGCTTTGTGGCGAGACCGGCACCGGCAAGGAACTGTTCGCCCGGGCCATTCATAAAAACAGCGCCCGGGCAAGCGGCAACTTTGTCGCCATCGACTGCACGGTCCTCCCTGAATCGATGGTTGCCAGCCTGCTTTTTGGTCATGAAAAAGGAGCTTTTACCGGTGCGGACAAAGCCTGCGAAGGCCTCATTCGCCAGGCACACTGCGGCACCCTGTTTCTTGACGAAGTCGGGGAGTTGTCGCCAACGCTGCAGAAGGCCTTTCTGCGAGTATTGCAGGAGCATTCTTTCCGACCGCTCGGGAACAAGACGGAAGTCAACAGCGATTTTCGCCTGGTTGCTGCAACCAACCGCGATCTGCAACAAAAGGTTGCCCTCGGGCAGTTCCGGCAGGATCTGCTTTACCGATTGCAGTCCTATTGTATAACCCTGCCGGCACTGCGTAGCCGGATCGGTGATATTCATCCTTTGGCCGTTTATCACATGAACCGCTTGTGCCAGAGGCACGAGTTCTGCTCCAAGCAGTTGACGCCCGAATTCATCCAGACACTTTCCTTGTACCCCTGGCCGGGCAACGTACGTGAACTGATCAACACCCTTGAGCAGGCCCTCTTTACGGCCAGGTATGAAACCACTCTTTTCCCGAAACATCTGCCGCAGCATATCCGTATCCGGGTCGCCAAATCCGCCCTGAAGGCCCTTCGCCTCCAGCCATAACAGGCAGAGCGCTTACGTGGGCGGCAGACTTCCCTCCCTGCAGGATTTCCGCAATGGTGTGTTCGACCAGGCGGAAAGACGGTACCTGTCCAACCTTGTACAGCATGCCGGACAGAATATCAGCCAGGCCTGCCAGTTGTCCGGCCTTTCAAGGTCGCGCCTTTACTCACTGATTAAAAAGCATCAGATTTCACCTCAACTGACCACGTCTTTTCAAAGCAGCGGCATTCCTGTGTCGTTGGAATCTTCCTGTGCGGCAGGACTTTTTCTTGCGCGACAGGAATCCGCACTGCCCTCCCGCTTTTGGTTAAATCTTTCAAGCTGCTGATTTCATTGTATAAAAAAAGTTTTTCAAGGCGTTCATGGCCTTGGTATGGCGGTTGCTCCCTGTATAAGACAACACGAGCAACCCAAATCCCAAGGAGGCTGCCATGAAACCAAAATTCTCAAAATTCTTCAGTGCGTTGATCATCATCGTCGTCGCTACCGGGACGGCAATCATTCCTCTTGCCGGGGGCGCTGCGGCTGGAACCGAGCCGATGCGTACCATCTTCCTCGCCTTTGTTTCAGCCGTCATCGCCATCCAGGTGGTTCCGGCCATCATGCTGCTGGGCGGCCTGATCAAAGCAGCCTATTTCCGGCGGCGAAAGAAAACAGGAAGGCTGATTCTGAAATGACTGCCTACACCACAAAGATCTCACCTCAGGGGAGTAACGCCGCCATGCCGAGACCCATGTTCATCGTCGCCGGAAAAAATCCGATCCAGCGTGCCCGTATGGCGAGGATGTTGTCAGACGGGATCGTTGCGATCGCAACCACCGGGTCTGCAGCATGCCTGATGGAGATGCTTCTGCGCGGCGGAACGGTCAATCGTTGTTCTCAGCGACGGGCTGGAAGAAGACCTTTCTTTTGCACGCCTGATCCCTTTGCTGAAGAGCTGCAACCCACATTTGACCATCATCCTTGCCTCGGACGACGTGTCGCATTCAGATGAACTCTGTATTCGCTCAGCAAGGTGTTTTCTACCGTACCAATCAGCCAGATTGTGCCGAAGGGTGGGATGAACTGCAATTGGCTGTCGACTGTGCCTGTAACAGCGCGTTGTATGCGACCAGGCCGTTTCATCCCTGCGAAACCGGGCAAGGATATGAGCAACCCTTATAAAAGGAGAAAAACCATGAAACGCAAAATGACAATCTTGATGATGGTTCTGGCAGCTCAATGCGCTCTGGCTTCAAATCTCATGGCCGCAACCGGTGTCAGAGACGATAGCAGCATGATAATGGTCTGGGCGTTCCTCTGCATGTGCGCTCTGATCGTGATCGTGCAGCTCCTGCCGGCATTGTTCCTGATCTTTGGCCTGGTGAAGTCTGTTTTCAGCAGCAGCAAGAGCCCGGTCGAAGTAGAGGTGCTTGGCGAGGAGTAGATGCCCTGACGTGGCTATAACAAGGCAGAGATGGAGGTCGTTATGGAAATCGGATGGAAACTTTTACTGCTCTGGACGGCCAGTATGGCCCTGTTCATCAGTGCCGGGATCGCGACATGGTTGACCCTGGATGTGATGGAAGGAGTCAGCGGCCTGACGATTCGCTTCTTCCTTGGCTACTGCGGGATTATTGTCGTTTCCCAGGTCTTTTGCCGCGCTCAAAACCGTACCGCAGCTCATCTGCGATTTGACGGAAAAGAACCCGCAGTCGATCAGGCAGATGCTGCGTTGAACCTGACAAACATCAATCAAGGGGATCGATATGATCAAGCGAACAATCCATAAAACCTTACGAGCAGGGCTGCTCATGTTGCTTCTGAGTCTGGCACCGATTATGGCCTTCTCCATGGAAAGCAGTGATTGCATGGCTTGCCACAACGACCCGGACATGGTCGGTGAAGAATTGGTAATCGCAGCCCTCCGCTTTGATCACACGGCACATGCTGACGTCGGCTGTCACGCCTGCCATGCAACGATTACAGAAGAACACCCTGATGACGGCTTGACACCTTCCAAAGCCAGCTGCTCAGAGTGTCATGATGCCGTCGGTGAAGAATACAGTGCCAGCGGCCATGCTGAAAATGCCAGCTGCAGCGATTGCCACAATCCTCACCGGGCTCTCGGGCCGACGGCTGTTTCCGGACATGACATGAACCTGCAGTGCTCTGCATGTCATGAACGTGCAGAAATGCTGACCAAGCATGCCGAATGGTTGCCTCAGGCCGACCTGCATATCAGTATGCTGCCGTGTATCACTTGCCATTCACCGGTCGAAAATTTTGTCATCAGTCTCTACATTATCAAGCGGCAGAGCGAAACTCTTTTTGGCCAATTCAAGCTGGCGTCCTACGATGAACTGGTTGCCCTCGCCGGAGACAGGCCGATCCAGGAGCTGGTCGATGTCAATGCCGACAACTACATTTCGCTCGCTGAATTACGGATGTTCAATCTCGATTCAGAGAAAAAGCAGTTGCGCCTTCAAGGAATGATGACTCCGGAACATGTCTATCACGACTTCCGCACCCAGGACGATCGCTGGGACTGCTCCTTCTGTCACGCTTCCGGACCGGGAGCAATGCAGGTGAGTTATCTTTCTCTGGCAGAACGAGACGGCAGTTTCCGGCGCGTTGCCGTCGAGAAGGGAGCGGTCCTTGATGCTCTGTACGGAACACCGGACTTCTACATGGTCGGAGCCACGAGGAGTACCGCGCTCAATTACGTCGGTCTGGTCATTCTTGCCGGTGGCATGGTCATGCCGATCGGACATGGAACCCTGCGCTTCCTGACGCGCAAAAACCGTAAACATGAGGAGTAATAGCCATGTCATCCACAACTAAAATATACTTGCAGCCGACACCGGTTCGCATCTGGCACTGGTTGAATGCCCTGGGGATCATCACCCTGTGTGTGACTGCAGTGCAGATCCGTTTCCCGGAACATATCCACCTGTTCGCCAATTACAAGGCTGCGATCCTGCTGCATAACGTTGCCGGGCTGGTCGTGACGTTTTCTTTCACACTCTGGTTCACCTACTATGCGTTGATCAGCCGCAGCATGCTCAAGATTTACCTGCCGAGCAAGGATGACTTGCAGGTCGGCCTGCTACGCCAGGCCAAATTCTACCTGCTGACTTACTTCCTGGGCTGGAAGAACCCTCACCATCCAACCCCTGAAAACAAGTTCAATCCGATGCAGAAGTCAGCGTACCTGGCCATCATGTTCGTTCTAGTCCCTCTGGTCAGTCTGACCGGCCTGTTACTGACCAATGTCAACCCCATGCGCGAACTGGTGCTGATGGTCGGTGGCCTGAAAATTTTGATTGCCATCCATTTTCTTCTGGCGTGCACCCTCTGTGCCTTTCTCTTCACCCACGTTTATCTCGCCACGCTCGGCAAAACACCGATGGCCTATATCAAACCGATGTGGAACGGCTGGGAAGAAGAGGAGGTCGACGAGCATCCACACGGAGTGGCTTGAACGGGTTTGTTGACAAACCGCTGACGGTTGCCACGGCAACCCTGTCCGGAAACAACGAGGAGGACATCATGAATCATCACGATTCGACGGCTGCCAAAAGGCCCCTCAAAAATACCGCCAAACATCACATGACAAAAACCTTTGCGATCAGCAGATCCTGGCCTGACGGGCCTGTCGATCAAGCTCGTGAATCCAGCGATGGCCTGTCTCTCACTGCTCTTCATGCCCTGTCACGCAAGGGGCTCTGGGGACTGTTGCTCTTTTTGCTTGCCAGTCTCGCTGCATTCGTCACCAGGGACTTCAACCTTTACCAGGCGCTTCCCGAGTCGGTACTGCAGGTTGTTGGTTGCCCACCTCCCGCAACGATGATCCACCTCGCTCTGACCGGCTACAGCTTCTCGATTGTCGTTCCTGTGCTGATTCGTATGGCAACGGGTGAAAACCCGGTTGTCGGCTGGCGGCACCTGTTTTATCGCGTAGCGTTTTACCCGTTCTACCTGTTTTCAATGGCATTACCGGAGAATTTCGTGGCGGTGGTCACGATCGGCATCCTGCTTTATGTTGTTGAGCAAATCGGCATCTGGTCGTACATGCATAAACATCTGCGCGGTGTTGAAGCCTGAGTAGAAGATGTCATATCGACGGAATCGTGATAAGCAGGATCCCTCTTAAGGTCGCGGCCTGGAAGCAGTACGGAAAACCCCGCAAAGAAAAGACCCTGGCACTGACCAGGCTCTTTATGGGGGACACTTGAAAAATGGTGTCCCCCGGTCTTGCCTTTAATCCGATTTTTTCCCCGTATCCAGAAACGGCTTGAGCAGGTCAAGCGGCACCGGGAAGATGATCGTCGAGTTCTTCTCGGTGGCGATTTCGGTCAGCGTCTGTAAAAAGCGCAGCTGCAGCGCACCGCTCTCCTTCGAAATCACCGCGGCGGCGTCGGCAAGCTTCTGCGACGCCTGGAATTCCCCTTCGGCATGGATCACCTTGGCGCGTCGCTCGCGCTCGGCCTCGGCCTGGCGGGCCATGGCGCGCTGCATCTCCTGCGGCAGGTCGACATGCTTGATCTCGACGTTGGAGATCTTGACCCCCCAGGGGTCGGTCTGCCGGTCGAGGATCTCCTGTAGCTGCTGGTTGATGCGGTCGCGGTGCGAGAGCAGCTCGTCGAGTTCGGCCTGGCCGAGTACGCTGCGCAGGGAGGTCTGGGCCAGCTGGCTGGTGGCGTAAAGATAGTCCTCGACCTCGATCAGGGCCTTTTCCGGTTCGACGACGCGGAAGTAGAGCACCGCGTTGACCTTTACCGAAACATTGTCCTTGGTGATCACGTCCTGCGGCGGTACATCCATCGCCACGGTGCGCAGGCTGACCTTGACGATCTTGTCGACCACCGGGATCACGAAGCGCAGGCCGGGTCCCTTGACCATGGCAAACCGGCCGAGACGGAAGACCACGCCGCGCTGGTACTCGTAAAGGACGCGCACCGCACTGCCGATGATGCTGAAGATCAGCACCAGGATGACCAGCCAGCCAATCAGTTCAGTCGGGATCATGATGTGCCTCCTCTGCTGCGGGAGCTGCTTCCGGCCCGACGGCGCGGACCAGCAGCTTCAGGTTCGGTTCGGCCCGGACGACCTCGATCTCGCACCCCTCGTCAATCGTGGCTTCGGCGCGGGCATCCCAGTATTCGCCGTGCAGGAAGACCCGGCCGCGGGGGTTCAGTACGGTGACGGCCGTACCGTGCTCGCCGACCATCCCTTCGAGACCCGAGAAGAAGCGGGTCTTCTGGACGCGTACCACGAAATACAGCACCAGGCTGATGAAGCCGCCGCAGACCGTGACGGTTGCCGCAATTACCGTTCTGGAAATCTGCAGGTAGGGGTGCGGGCTCTCGATCAGGATCAGTGAGCCAAAGGTCAAAGCGATCAGGCCGCCGACCGTGAGCATGCCGAAAGAGACCACCTTGACTTCGAGGATGAAGAGAATGATGGCGAGCAGGATCAGCAGGACGCCGACGTAATTGACCGGCAAAGTCTGCAGACCCAGGAAGGCGAGCAGCAGGGCGAGGGCGCCGATCGCGCCGGGCAGAATCACCCCCGGTTGGGAGATCTCGAAGAAAATCCCGAGGATGCCGAGCATCAGCAGCATGTAGGCGACATTCGGGCTGCTGATGGTATTGAGAATCTCCTGGCGCCAGCTCATCTCGGCGTAGCTCACGGTTGCGCCGGCGGTGTCCAGGGTCCGGGCCTGGCCGTTGCGCAGGTAGGTGCGGCCATCCAGCGCTGCGAGCAGGGCCGCCTGGTCGGCGGCAACCAGGTCGATGACCTTGAGCTCAAGCGCCTCCATGGCGGCGGTGGAGATCGACTCGCGGACGATCTGCTCCGCCCAGTCGCGGTTGCGGCCACGCTGGTCGGCGATGCTGCGGGCGTAGGCAACCGCGTCATTGACCACCTTCTCCATCATCGTCTCGTCCTGCGCACCGCCGCCCGAGCCGCCGACTCCGATCGCGACCGGGTGGGCAGCACCGATGTTGGTGCCTGGGGCCATCACGGCGAAATCTGCGGCGAGCGTGATCAGGGCGCCGGCCGATGCGGCCCGGGCGCCCGAGGGAGAGACATAGACGATCACCGGCAGGCGTGAGCCGAGAATCTGCTGGATAATGCTGCGCATTGCGCTGTCCAGCCCGCCGGGCGTGTCAAGCTCGATCATGAAGGCCCGCGGGCTGCCGGCGTTGGCGGCGTCCAGTTCGGCTGCGATGAAGTCGGCGACCACCGGGTTGATCACCCCGGCCACCCGCACCGCCCGCACCTGCGCAGCGGGGTCGTCGGCACAGAGTAGCGCCTGCGGCCCGGACAGCGCCAGAACGAGCAAAACAGTCAAGAGCAAATACCTGGTCATGCTCCTATCATATCAAGGGCCGGCTACCTGTCAAAAAAAGCCACGCGCCCGGCCAAAGCCCGAGCTCGGTCAGGGCCGGCCCAGGAGAGGCTGGACAACCGGTATGTTTAACCGGTATCCTTGAATAAATTGCCTTCGCCCGCCCCGTTGACCCCAAGCAAAAGGCCATCTGATGACTGAAATCGATCAAGCCCTCGAAGCCCTGCGCGCCAACCCTGACGACCACAAGGCCCAGTCCGGCTTCTATGACCTGTTCCTCAACATGAATTTCTTCGTCCCGACCATCAACGAAACAGTCGACACGGATGACAAGGGCACCAAGGAGAAGATCGAAGTGCCGCTGATTGTCGAAGCTGACGGCATCGACTACCTGGTCTTCTTTGACGAGCAGCAGCGGCTCAATCAATGGGCCGAGGAAGAGGTCCCCTGCCTGCAATTGCCGGGGCATGTGCTGGCCGAGATGACTCCTGACAAGCTGCATTGGGCGATGAATATCGGCACCGCATACAACAAGCAGTTTGCACCGGACGAGATCGCCTGGCTCAAGGGCGTGGTGGCGCAGTGCAAGGCGGCAGAGCTGCAATGAAGAGGTGCGAGGTGTGAAGTGCGAAAAAGCTGAAGTTTTTTTGGGCCACAGGGCCAACCTGATTAAATCTGCACGGCAACGACCAGAAAAACTTGGAAGACAGGGATGAAGGGGAGAAATAAAGAGGGCCTTGTGGTAAAGAGAGCAGCCAGAGCCGAGCTTTCTCCTTCGCAAGAAACCATTTCAGACGGCTTCCCCCAGTGCGATGCAAAGCTTGTCCTCGCAGTTGATCACTTCAATGGAAATATGTTTGATTTGGTGTAAGTCGGCGAGCAATTTCTTGTATTCGCTTGCCGAACGAGGGTGGTGGGTGACCAGAGTCAATAGCACCGCGAGGTGTTGTGGGCCTATTTTCCAGACATGCAGATCAGTAACCCGGTTGTCTGCATCTGCTTCAACAAGCTCCCGGATTTCATCACGCACTTCCCTTTTGACTCCGGCATCAAGCAGGATGGCGCTGCTTTCCTTCAGGAGCCCCCAGGCCCACCGGGTAATCACCAGAGCGCCAACAATTCCCATCAATGGATCCAGCACCCACCAGCCGAAGAGACTGCCAAAGAGCAGCGCAATGATCGCCAAAACCGACGTCAAGGCATCGGCCAGGACATGAAAATAGGCAGCTTTGAGGTTGTGATCTTCATGATGATGGTCTGGACCGTGACTGTGCCCATGGTGATGATCGTGACCGTGGCTACCATTCAGTAAAAAAGCGCTGACAACATTGACCGTAAGGCCGACCACGGCAACCAGTATCGACTGGCCATAATGGATTTCCACAGGAGAAAAGAAACGTCCCACCGATTCGACAGCCATCATCAGGGCAACCACCGCAAGAGCGACGGCACTGGCGAACCCTCCGAGCACATTGATCTTGCCAGTGCCAAAACTGAAATCAGGGTTGTTGGCATTTTTACGCGAATAGCGGTAGGCAAACAGGGTGATCAGAAAGGCCGCGACATGAGTGCCCATGTGCCAGCCGTCAGCCAGCAGCGCCATCGAGCCGAACATAATCCCGGCGACAATCTCGACAACCATGGTTGCGGCCGTCAGGCTCATCACCCTAAAAGTGTTCTTCTCGTTCTGCTCACGGAAAACGAAGAAATTGTGCTCATGCCGCCATTTGTCAAGATTGTGAATATGCATGCAACAAGCCCTTAATGATTACTGCAACCACTCGTAAACTTCCTTGACCTGTTCACTGCAACCACCGCAGCAACCGTCGCTGTGACATCGATCTTCCTGATGGAGCCGTACGCGACCTTTTCTGATCCAGTGGCCGAGCATGCCGCGCACAGCGTCCGGTTCCATATCAAAATGAACGGCAATATCATTCAAAGGTGCGACCTTGCGTTCAGACAGGTAGCGTTTCACTTCACTGGGAGTCATTTTTTTCTCCTTGTCAACTCTGGGGACAGGCCCCGAATCACTGTTGCATTAAGTTCAACCCTTAACCGGGACAGTCACGCCAGAACCACGGGGTTCTTTCCCCATGAAACGCATGACCAGCACGACGACCACCAAAAGTAATGCGCAACCCGCTAGCCAGGCCGTCGAGAAGCTCGGATGCCTTTCGAAGGTCGCCAGTTGATAAAAGCTGGTTGCCGAGGCATAAGCCAACCCAGTTGTCCAGGCAGCAATAAAGAGCGTCCAGCGCATGTTGGTCTCACGGTAGACAGCGGCCATGGCCGCTACGCAGGGGAAATACATGAGGATGAACAGCATGTAGGCGATAGCGCCGATCTTGCCGTCAAACAGTCTGCCCATAGCCCCGAAGGTCCCGGCACTGACAGCCTGCGTCTCGGCGGCGATTTCAATGGAACTGGTGTCGCCAATGCTCAAGCCCAGGGGGTCAGTGAGAGTATCAAGTACTCCGGCCAGATTTTCCGGAATGGTCTCTACCGCCTCCAACAGTGACGCACTGAGACTGTACGCTTCTGCCTTGCCACCTGCGGCAAGCTCTTCTTGAAGTTCGTTCTGCAGATAGATTGCATCGAGGGTGCCGACCACAGCCTCCTTGGCGAACACTCCGGTGAAAATGCCGACCGTTGCGGGCCAGTTGTCTTGCTTGATCCCCATCGGAGCAAAGACCGGTGTCACAGCACGACTGACTGTCGAGAGCAGAGAATCCTTGCTGTCATCGTGGCCGATGGTGCCGTCTATCGACATGGTATTGAACAACGCCAGGATGGCAACCATCGGAATCAGAATGCGGCTGGCTTTGAGCAGGAACGATTTCAGCCGGTCCCAGGTGCGCAGCAGCACCGATTTGACGGTCGGCACATGGTAGGGCGGCAATTCCATAACAAAAGGGGTGATGCTTCCCTTGAGCAGGGTGTACTTGAGGATCAATCCGGTCAGAACAGCAAAACCGATTCCGGCCAGGTAAAGCAAAAAGACGACGTTCTGGCCGCCCACCGGAAAGAATGCGGCGGCAAACAGGGCATAGACCGGCAAGCGCGCTCCGCAGCTCATAAACGGGTTCATCATGATGGTCAAGGTGCGATCGCGCTGGTTTTCGAGGGTCCGGGTGGCCATGATGGCCGGCACGTTGCAACCGAACCCGACCAATAGCGGCACAAAGGACTTCCCAGGCAAACCGAGCATTCGCATGAAGCGATCCATGACGAAAGCAGCGCGTGCCATGTAGCCGGAGCCTTCCAGAACGGCCAGAGCCAGGAACATGAATCCGATTGGCGGGATAAAGGTTGCCATAGTCTGGATTCCGCCACCAATACCGCTGGCAACGATTCCGATCAACCATGCCGGGGCGTTGATATTGCCCAGCAACTCTGCCATACCGTCGACGAAAATTGCCCCGAAGGCAATGTCAAAGAAGTCGATAAATGCGCCGCCGACATTGATGGTGAACATGAAGGTCAGGTACATCATCAGCAGAAAGATTGGCAGGCCTAAAAGACGATTCAAAACCACTTTGTCGATCTTGTCGGTTAGTGTCCTGCCCACCTTGGTGGTGTACGACACGGCACTTTCGGTCAGCCAATGGATAAACCCATATCGCGCATCGGCGATGGCGATGTCAGCGTCATCATCCAAGTGACGGGTAATTTTTTGTTGTTGTTTTTCAAGATCAGCCGCGGTCGCAGCATCCAGAATATTGACAAATTCAGGGTCGTCTTCCAAGAGCTTCATGGCCAGCCAGTCAGCTCTGAGTCTTTTTTGGGCCGCTAAAGTGCGGACCTGATCAGTCAGTATGGTGGCGGCTTCCTGGATTTCGACCGGGTAGATCACATCGGCTTTCGAAATCGGGTTTTGCTCGGCACATTGATGAATGGTTTTTTTGAGCAACTCCAGACCGCTACGCTTTGAGGCTGCAATCGGCACTACTGGTACTCCCAGTCGGTCCGAGAGCTCTTGCGTATCGATTCTTACCTGCCTTGCCTTGGCGACGTCCATCTTGTTCAGAACGACAATCATAGGCACACGCATTTCCAGAAGCTGCGTGGTCAGATAAAGGTTTCGCACGATATTGGCGGCATCGACAATATTGATGATCAAGTCGTAGTCTTCTGACAGGATATAATCTCGGGCAACTTTCTCATCTGTGGAAAGGGCAGACAGGGCATAGATCCCGGGAATATCGACCAGCTCGAAATCGTGCCCTTCAAAAGAGTACATGCCGGTCTTACGGTCGACGGTTACACCGGGCCAATTGCCTACCATCTGACGGGAACCGGTCAACTCGTTAAAGAGGGTGGTTTTGCCGCAGTTGGGGTTGCCCGCCACAGCAATTTTGAGGCACTTCTTCTGCATCGCTTTCAACTCCTTTCCACCAACACCATTGCCGCTTCCGCCTTGCGCAAGCTTAAGGAAAAACCCCGGACACTGATCTCCAGCGGATCACCCAGGGGAGCAACTCTAGTTAATTCAAGTTCAATGCCTTTAGTCAGGCCCATGGCCAGAAGCTTGGCGCGATACTCTTTCTGTCCTTTTGCGAAGCCACTTACTACGGCCTTTTCGCCGACCGACAATTGTCCAAGATGGTGTTGCATGATATTGCTCCTGTGAGGGTTGCCATACTGGCCCCCTGGGCGAATTTTAAATCGTCTTTAGGCTTTGTGGATTTACCAGGATTGATTAATCTGCTCTGCATGAAATTGAAAACCGTTATCAAAATACACGCAGGCCGCCTCACCGTCAAGATAAAAAATACCGTATATATATGACTTGATTGGTTATATTTGGAGAGAGGGCAAATCATGGCCCTGTCGTGAAGCACGTATGACCACACCCCCGTTTTGCAGGATGCTGCCTTTGCGAACGTAATGATTAACTGTGGAAGGTCCGATGGCTGAAAAAGTTGCTTTCAACACCAGTCAACGATTTAAAGGTGATATACAATCGTGTGATCGATCCTTTTCACCAGTAGAGTTTGCAAACCTAATAAAAAAGCTTTAAAGCCCTGCGGCTTTAAAGCTTTTTTCTCTGGGGCCAAAGAAACAACAGTGACGAAACGGCTCATGGGCGACCCTGACTCGGCTGCTTTGCTCAACAGCCTGCTGTTTCTGCTCCCTTCTAAAGGAGTTCCACGGCTTGACTCAGGTCCTGTCCGGGCCGACTGGCTGGATTGCTCCGATACCATCGTTCACCCGCAGGTTTTTTACACGCGCCAAACTGGCCTATCTCGTCACTGTCTATGTTAAAGCCTAGCGGCTTGTCCAGCGCTGTCAAGGTAACTAAAATATTATAATTTCAGGTAATTTGCTCATGAAAAATCACCTAGAAACATATAGTTAGCATTCTTCTCGTAACCTCCCGGAAAGACTTGGAATAAGCGGCCGGCCTTCAACCCCGGTCCGGGTTTTTCAGTGACAGGGAGAACACCGTGCCGTCGCTTTCGGTGCTGGTGAAGTAAACCTCCCCGCCCAAAGCCTCGCTAAGCAGTTTGATGCTGTAGGTGCCGATGCCGCGTCCACTCCCCTTGGTCGAGGAGACCTTGCGGAAGATCTGGGTGCGGACGTCCTGCGCAATCAGCCCGTCGTTGTGGACCCAGAGGCGCATGGTCGTGGTGTCCGCTGAGCAACCGAGGGTGACGGTGCCTCCGGTCGGGGTTGCTTCAAGGGCGTTGATGGTCATGTTGCTGATGACCCGGCGCAGCAGGCGAGGGTCTGTCCTGAACGGTCTGGAGTCGGATGCGGCGACTATCCAGCTGCTTGCCGTCGGCGGCCGGGTGGCCCTGTGTCGTTTTCACCATCAGTTCCATGAACGCGAGGCTTTCCAGGGCTTCCGGTTGGACCTGAAGATCCTTGTGCGCGACACTGTCAAGCAGGCGTATGGCCATGATTTCGTCAATCGAATTCTGCGTGGTACGTTCGAGGAGATCACAGATTTCGTCGTGGTCTTCGATCGTTTCATCCTTGATGATGCTGAGAAAGCCCCTGATGCTGGAAAGGGTGTTGAGCAGATCATGGAAGCAGATCTTCTCGAGCATCTCGCGCCGGAACTTGTCGCTGATGTCGACCAGGCTGAGCAGGGAGAATCTTTCGCCATGAAACTCCAGCGGCGTTGCCCAGACCCGCAGGTCGAGGTTGGTTGCCGCGCCGGTCAGCTCGCAGGCCAGGTGGCAATCTTCGCTTGCTGCCTCACCCTTCAAAGAGATCGACAAGACCCGGGCGACACCGCAGATCCGGCAGCAGGCGTTATTGCCGGCTTCCTGAAGGCCGTGCCGGGAATGCACGCAATGAAAGGCTTCGCCCGACCGAGAGTCCCCTGACCCTGGTTTCGCCGCCTTTGTCGACCAGGGCGCGGACCGCCGGGTTGGCGTAGACGACCTGCCACGCCTGGTTGATAATCAATAACGGATTGGGGACCGCATCAAGCAGGGCACGGGAGACGACCCCCTCGCTGAAAAGTTCGTGCTGCAGGTTGGCCATTGCAGAGCTCTGGCTTTTGTCGAAATGGTTACACGTGGCAGCGTGTGATTTTACCTTGGCCGGCATGATCGACTCCTGGTGTGATTTGCAAGCAGCGACAAGGCGCCTTCTCGTATAGATGACCGATTCTATCACCATTTGTGCGGAGAAGTAAAAAATCATCGACTTGGCCGGCGCAGGCGGCAAAGGGGGTGAACGCTATACCTGCCTTACTTCAGTTAAGCATGCTGTCGGCTGCCCGGGCCTTTCAGCGCCAGCGTTCACCATCCCATTGGCAAATTGTGAAGAGCCCCGGGCGCGTGCCGGTGATCGCCAGAGACTGCCCGCCTGCGCTGAGATAGATCGCCCCCGGCCCCATGGCACTGAAGCCGTGCCGGTCGAACTTGATGCATGGGCGGTCGTTGCAGGGGGGGTAGTCGGGACTGGCAAAAGAGATGGCCTCGCCCGGCGGGGTGTTGGTGTTGCTGCAGGCCCGGCGATTGATCCCGGGGGCCCAGCCGTAGGTCACACCGGGGGGCAAACCGGTCTGCCACAACCGGCCAGATTCCCCGCTCTCTGCGACACCGTTGCCGTTATGGTCCAGCCAGCTGTATGCGCTATAGCTCTGTGTCTGCCGATCAAAGACCAGGAAATGCCGTCGGGCGACCAGCGCCCCGTTACCCAAGGCCAGGTTGCCGGCAAGCTCTGCCTGGGCCTGGAGCGACTTGAGCCCTGCGTAAAGTTGTTGACCGGCGCGCTTGAGATGCCAACCCTGTACCAGCTGCCTGCTCCCCCAGCTGACCGTGCCGGCAAGGATGCCGACGATGGCAATCACCAGCAACAGTTCCAGAAGGGTGAAGCCGTGGGTGGCTCGGACAGGGCTGAACGATCCGCTTTGAAACCGTCTCGTCATAGCGGTCTCCACGACAGAATCCGAACCGATCCCCGGCCAGGGGTTGGTTCAATCGGACGGCTGACGGTGCCGAACTGGGTGACTTCTCCACGCATGTCCACCGACAGGACCACGCCGGGCGAGACGATAACCCGGCCGACTGTCGCCGCGGTCGTTTCTCGACTCGAACTTTCGGCTCCATCGCGGTCGACGGCCACAAGCCTGCCGGTTGTCGGTTGCCCGTCGGTGCGGGGTAGTGGCAGATAGTTTGCTGCTGCAGCAAAGATTGTGTTGCCGAAGGCATCGAGGACCGGGGTTGCCCAAACTTTCTCACCCGTTTGTAGCGGATATCGCCAACGCAGGCTGCCGCCATCTGCGGATACGTTCACTGCATAAAGTGCATACTGAAAAAGATCGCTGGTTCCGGCAATTCCTCCGGTACCGAACACTGCAACTTTGTCGTGGATGGCCACGCCGGCTCCGATCGGCTCATCAACGCCGCCTGGTACGGTGAAGATCGGCGCGTCGCCATAGGCTTTGCCGTCACCCAGGTCGAGAGCCCAGAGCTGTCCGACCAGGTCACCGAAGATCAGGGCATCATGACGATCATCCCCGTCAAGGTCCATCAGTGCCGGGATGGCCGGTGTCGCTTCGGCGATCGGTCCTGATGCAGCGTATCCAGTACTGAACTGCCAGAGCAGTTGGCCGGTTGCCAGCGACACTGCCAGGGCATGCACCCCGGCAGAACCGGTCTGCTGGTTAAAGTCGGCGGTCAGGTAAAGACAGTCTGACGCGCTGTTTTTGCATCGGCCCAGGTTGACGCCGCGGGTCCGACCGATCCCCGAGCCGGGTAGTAGCATTTCCCACAGCAGTTCGGGCTGGTACGGGTCTGTGACGTCGAGGACGAAAAGACAGCTGCGCCGGCTCTGCAGGACGGTACCGGTGGCGGCCAGAAGGGTTCGCCAGCTGCGCTGGCCGTCGCCGTCAAAATCAGCAAAATGTTCGCCAACGACCGGTGTGCCGTCCAGGTGGATGGCGATTTGGCCGGGGGGGTTGTCGAAGGGTTGATCGGCAAGGCGGGAAAGGAAGCTGCCGGGCAGGTACGCCCATAGCTCTATGCCGCCATCCTGGTCATCATTGAGGTAGTTGCCGGTTTGGTCATCCCAGCGGCTGACGAAAAACGCGTGCAGCATGCCGTCCTCGGCTCCTACGTAGAGAACGCGCTGGCGCTGACCAGCCTCCAGGTCGACCGGGCTGCCACCGACCAGTACCGGTGAAGAGCGGCTGATTCCCCAGAGGCGCTGCGGATCCTCGGCGGTTCCGGCGGGCAGTTCCGGGGTGCCGCCCCGCCGCCCGCGCACGGCATGCAGGAGGATTGCCGAATCGATAACTGATGCGCTGCCCAGGGCGGGGTGCAGGCGTTCTGCCTGAGCGGCCTCGAGAGGCAGCAAAGAGTCGCCGAGATTGGTGAAGAGTGTGCGATACGGGTTGTCGGGCTGAATGCTCTCCGGTTGTTCCCTGTCAGTCCCGGCTGGCGGCATGTGCTCTGCTGCATCCCAGAGGACCAGCGGCATGCTGTCAAGCAGATTGATGGCCCGCAGGTGTCCGCGAGGGCGCTGGGTTTCGGCGCTGGCGATATAGATCACGCCGTCGGCATACGCCGGAGTGGTGGTCACGGCTTCATCATACAAGTCACTGGCCAGGCTGTGTCCGTGGCTCGCCAGCCAGCAACAAAGACAAACCAACAGGTACACGGGGCGATTTCCACTCATGCTGTCCCTCCATTTATGTCAGTCAGATAACAGGACTAATCGGCCATCTCATAGGTGCTGACCGGTTGCGCAGTGAGATCGACCAGAATCTCCCCTATGCCTCGACCGGTTGCGGTTGACCCCGTCGCCGCCGGCTGGTCAAAGCCGCACAGGCATTCAACCATTGCCTCGATGCCTCCCGGCCCCCTGGCCCGTGCCAGGACAAAAATTTTCAGGTCGTTGTCGATGCGCAGGTCGCCATCCCCGTCATGATTGTCGCGCAGGAAAATCTCGACGGGGATGGCGTTGACCGTATCGGTCCAGGTCGGCGTCTGCGGATAAAACCCTGCTGTGTCGGCAGACAGATAATTTCGCCAGCCGCGGCTGGCGGCATAGCTGGCGGCCAATCTCTGCCGGGCGGCCTCAATCCCTGCCTGCGCTACCCAGAAGGCCTGTTCCCGCCTGTCGGCCGCGCCGGTCTGGCGAGTCGATTGCCAGGTTTTTTCCGCCAGGATATGGGCCAGAGTCAGCAGGACCGCCAGCACCAGTACGACACTGACCAGTGTCATGCCGCGCTGCTTACAGGCCATGGTTTTTCACCTCGACCAGTTGCGTGACCAGGTGCCTGCGGAAATGATCACGAAACGGCCCGTAAACCCGGTTGGCCAGAGTATAAACGCCGCTATCGCTGTAGTCCCGGTCCTGGCGTAAGCTGCGTACCAGCAGGCTGATCCGGACCCCGTTGACCGTCCTTGTGTTGAGCGGTCGGTCGACTATGGCTCCGTCATCGAGCAGGTACTCGAACTGCAGGCCGTCCACGGCCTCATCGAGGATGTCGCGGCTGGTGAAATCGTCCCGGCGCAGGCGCCTGCTCCCGGCAAACGGCTCTGCCGTGTAGGTATAGGCGCGCAGGCCGAAAACTTCCGTTTCGGCAGACACCGTTTCCCGGAGAGGCTGCTCAAGGTCCACAACAAGGTCCGCCCTCTGTAGCGGGTAACAGATGCGATGACCGGCGAAGACCAGGTGATTGATCGCCTCGGGCGCCGGTTGCAGCTCACGCGTCGAACCGGGACTGGAATTCGGACGACGATTCAGAACCACCGAGGTCTCGCCGACTTGCGCCGCCTGGGCGAGTCGCAGCGGCGGGTTAAAGGGCTCAGCCTTGACGATCGTCAGGCGGTCGTCGCCATCGGCGACGTCTTCGGCAAGCAACGAAATGGGGAGGGTTTCGACCGGGTCGCCGGCCAGGCTGTCATGGGTCAGAGTCAGGGGCGCACCGTCGGCTGTCAGCGGTACCGGTCCGAGCAGGAAAGCTGTCTCACGGATGTCGCTGGCCATGAACCGGATCAGGCGTTCTGCGCGGTCCTGCAGGTCGTTGCGGCTGATTTCGGCGAGAATGCGCGACTGAAAGCCCAGAACCAGGTGCAGGCTCATAATCCCGAGAATTGCGGCGACCGTCATGGCGACCATAAGTTCAACCAGGGTCATCCCGGCATAGCCGATTGAGCTGTTCATGGTGCCGACCGGATCGTCTGCAGCTGGTAGCGCTGCGGACGGTCCCGTAGCTGCCAGTGTGCGGTCACGGTGATTCTGCTCTGGCCGTTCGGCAGCCCGGTCGCATCAACCCTCTGCCGGATCTCGATGCCATCCTCCCGGAGCGGTACTTCGGCCAGCGTCCCGAGGCGCCCATAAGCGACGACTTGCAGCTCAGCCATCACTTCGTTGGCCAGTCTGCGCGCCGTTGCATGCTGTTTGAGCTCCAGGTTTGCCTGCATGTGGGTTAACAGCAGGGGCAGCAGCCCCATGCTGGCAACCAGGAAAACGACCAGTGCAACCATGACTTCAACCAGTGTGAAACCCGAAGCCCTCCTGACCATAATCATACTTTGTCCCTCCTTGAGCAAAAGATCTCCATTGCATATCAAATAACCCTCGGTTCATTCGAGCAGGCCCCGGTCCGCCAGGCTCACGTAGCGACCGTTGCCGATGATGATGTGGTCCAGTACGCGCACCCCCATTAAGGCCCCGGCATCGCGCAGACGGGTTGTCAGCTCAAGATCCTCGCAGCTCGGTGCAGGGTCGCCCGAGGGGTGGTTGTGGATGAAAAGAACTGCGGCGGCAGACTCGCGGATTACCGGCTGGAAAACTTCCCGGGGATGTACGATGCTGGCATTAAGGCTTCCCTCGGAGACCTGGATCTCCCGCAGGACCCGGTTCTTGCTGTCGAGCAGCAGGGTGAGGAACACTTCCTTCTTGCGGTCGCGCAAACGTTCGTGGAAATGGGCGAAAACCTCACCGGAGCTGGTGAAGCGGGTGCCGGGCGAGAGGGGGCTGGTGGCGAAACGGCGGGCCAACTCGCCGAGCGCCAGAATCTCCGCGGCCTTGGCCGGGCCGATCCCGGGCACTTCACAGAGTTCAGCAGCCGCCGCAGACGCCATGGCGCGCAAGGAACCGAAGCGCGTCAGCAGCTGGCGAGACAGGTCAAGCGCACTGCTGCCGCTACCCGAATGACCCGTTCGCAGGATCAAGGCAAGAAGCTCGGTGTCGCTGAGTGTCGAGGGACCTGTTGAAAGAAGTTTCTCCCGCGGCCGGTCGGCCACGGGCCAGTCCTTGATACAGGACATTGTCCCCTCCCCATGTTCAATTCATAAAAATAAGCATTCAATAAGAAATGTCAAAATACCATAAAATTCGAGGGATGCAAATCCGATCGCTTAGAAAGCCTTTCAACCCACTTTTTCAGATTCGATCCGTAGCCAAAGCAAGCAGCAACCGTAATGTGCTATACGAGCTTGAGCGGCACAACGTACCAGAGGATCGACAGGTAATGACAGAGACTGCCGGCGATCACGAACAGGTGCCAGATGGCGTGGTTGTAGGGAATCCGGTCGATGGCGTAGAAGACGATGCCGACCGTGTAGCAGAGGCCCCCGGCGAACAGCCAGAGCACGCCCTTGATCGGCACCATGGTCAGCAGCCCTTCGAGGTCGACGACGATCAGCCAGCCGAGCGCGATATACAGGACCGGGGCGAGAAACGCCAGGCGGTGGGTCATCAGCGATTTGAAAACGGTCCCGGCAATCGCCAGCCCCCAGACCACGCCGAACAGGGCCCAGCCATTGCCTTCGCGCATCGAGACCAGGGTAAATGGCGTATAGGACGCGGCGATCACCAGGAAGATGCCGGCATGGTCGAGGACCCGGAAGACGTAGCGGACCCTCGGGTTGCGCAGGGTGTGGTAGAGCGTCGAAATGATATAGAAGATGCTCAGGACGCTGCAGAATACCGCCGCGCTGACGATCCGGTAAGGGTCGCCGGTGCGGGAGGCCGCGACCACCAGGACAACGAGGCCGATGATGCTCAGAAGCGCAGCCGTGCCGTGAGTCAGGCGGTTGGCCAGCTCTTCCGCTTCGCTGTAGGTGATCAGATGATACTTGGACATGGATGACCTGCCTCCGCCTCTTCGACTCAATCCTCGCAGGACAGCAGACGCGGGAATCCGTTGCGGGGTCCGCAATATTTTTTGACTTTCCCTGTGCCGGTGGTCAATGCTATAGCTGCGCTGCGCGAAAGCCGCCGGCTGCAGCGCCGGACACTCTCTAATTTTAGCGCACTTTTTCGGAGCAGCAATGGCCAGGCCCTGGATAACACTCGACCGAATCGATACCGAGGAAGGCGAGCTCGAACTGCGTCAGCGCGGCGAACGGGACTTCCTGATTACCGTCGGCGGCCTGGTGCTGATGAACAGTCTCTCCAACCGCTCCGAGGTCGTCCTCGGCCAGCTCGGCTGCAAGCACCTCGGCAGTCACCCGGCGCCGCGGGTCCTGGTCGGCGGCCTCGGCATGGGCTGCACGCTCAGGGCGGTCCTCGACTGCCTGCCGGCAACCGCACAGGTGGTGGTTGCCGAGCTCAACCCGACCGTTGTCGAATGGTGTCGGGGTCCTCTCGCCTTGTTGACCGGCTCCGCCGTCGATGATCCACGGGTCACGGTCGAAATCTGCGACGTCGCCGAGCTGGTGCGCAATTGCGCGCGGGGCGACGCGCAGGGGCGTTTCGATGTCGTGGTTTTCGATCTCTACAAGGGGCCGCATTACCGGACCGACAAGATCAACGACCCGCTCTACGGCAGCAAGGCGATCAGCAACGTCCGCACCTGTCTCACCCCGGACGGCGTCTTTACCGTGTGGGGAGAGACTTACGACGAGGGTTTCGATCAACGCCTGCGTGCTGCAGGGTTCATCACCCGCAGTGAGCGCCCGGGCCGTGGTGGCTATCGGCACGTGGTGTTCGTAGCGAAGCAGGCGGCTGACAAAAGCCGCAAGGGGGAGTGATGCGAATCTGGGTTGATGCCGACGCCTGCCCCCGGGTGATCAAGGAGATCCTGTTTAGGGCCGCAGAACGCAAGCAGGTGCAGCTGACACTGGTGGCCAATCAGCCGCTGCGCACGCCGCCGTCGCCCTACATCGACACCATGGTCGTTGCCGCCGGCTTCGACGTCGCCGATGACAGGATCGTCGAACTGCTCGGCCCCGGTGACCTGGTGGTCACCGCCGACATCCCCCTGGCCGCAGCAGCTATCGCAAAGGCAGCGCACGCTCTTAATCCGCGTGGCGAACTCTACACCCGGGACAATATCCAGGAACGCCTCGCCGTGCGCAACATGCTCGATGAGCTGCGCGGCTGTGGCATCGATACCGGTGGCCCGTCAGCCCTGAGCGCGGCCGATCGGCAGTCCTTCGCCAATCAACTCGACAGGTTCCTGGCCAGGATTTGAGGTATAACGGGCTCTTATGGTTACAACGTCCTGCGAAACGATCGTCGTTCTCGACTTTGAGACCAGCGGCATCTCACCCGACCACGGTGACCGGGCCATCGAGATCGGTGCCGTGATGTTGCGCCAAGGTGAGATGGTCGACCGCTTCCAGAGCCTGATGAATCCCGGCGTCCGGATCAACAGCTTCATCGAATCCTACACCGGCATCAGCAACCAGATGGTCGAGTCGGCGCCAAAGGCTGATCGGGTGATGCGTGATTTTGCCCGTTTCATCGGCGACCGGCCGCTGGTCGCGCATAACGCCTCCTTCGACCGCCGCTTCCTCGATGCCGAATTCCGGCGGATCGGCGCCCGGCGCAGCCAGGAGTTCGGCTGCTCGATGCTGACCGCGCGACGCATCTATCCGGACGCCCCCAACCACAAGCTGGAAACCCTGGTGCGCTACAAGGGCCTGCGTACGGATGGCACCTTCCACCGCGCCCTGGCGGATGCGGAGATGACGGCCCTGCTCTGGATGAAGATGACCGAGGACCTGCGCGAAAGCTATGGGCTTGAGGAGGTTTCCTTTGCCCTGATGTGTGGTTTGATGAAGGTGTCGAAAAGACAGGTCCCCGACTATCTGTGCCGGTGTTCCTGACGGGCAGGGAACGCGTTCGCGAAAAGCGCAGGCGGGCGAGCAGGTATTCCTTGCGCCGATCGGGCTTTACGTTAGAATGGTTTTGTCTTGCGATCCGATTTTTCAGGTTTGATCTGTGGCAAAATTAAGAGGCGATGATGAAAATCTTTGTTGTTCTGGGTAGCCTGAGTGCTTTTTCCGGGGTTGCGCTGGGCGCGTTCGGCGCCCATGGGCTGAAGACAAGGGTGACGCCGGAGATGCTGGCTGTCTGGCAGACCGGGGTCCTGTACCACCTGGTCCACGCCCTCGGCCTCCTGCTGGTCGGGGTCCTCTGTCAGCTGATGCCGGAGGCGGCCATGGTCCGCAACGCCGGCTGGGCGATCCTGCTGGGAATCGTCCTGTTCTCCGGGTCGCTCTACGTCCTGGTCCTCACCGGTGTCAAGCCGTTCGGCATGATCACTCCTTTTGGCGGCATTGCCTTCCTGGTTGGCTGGTTGCTGCTCGGTTTCTCGGCCTGGCAACATCCGGGTTGACCCCGGAAGCTGTCACGGGCCATGCAGCATCCCCCAATTCCATGACAGCAGCGGCGGTTGACCGGACAGCGGGATGAACTGCACCTCCATCTCGGGCAGGGTGAGGATCGCACAGGTGTGGTTGAAAAGGGTACTGCCGGGGTTGATGACCAGGACATCGCCCAACTGTTCGGCAAAGACCTGGTGGGTGTGACCGACCACCAGGATATCATAAGCTCCTCCCGCCAGGCTGTCGCTCCATTCGGCGACCTGCTCCCTGACCAGAATGCCTGCCTCATCGAGAAGCCTGATCCCGTTCAACAGGGAATCCGGTGGACTGGCATGGACCATGTAGAGGGTTTTTCCGGCGAAGGTCAGTTCTGCGACCCGGTAAAGACTGCGCAGGTATCCTTCGATCGGCCCGCTGAAGCGGTTTTCCTCCTCCGCATAACCGAGGTACCACAGGTCATGATTGCCGACGATGGCCCGACAGCCGCTCTTGATCAACAAGGCCACGGTCTGCTCCAGTTCCGTACCGTAGCCGGCGATGTCGCCGGCGCAGAGAACCGCCTCGACCCGCTCTTCGCTGAAGATCCGCAGCGCTTCCTGAAGGGGGCCGACGGCGGCATGAATATCACTGATCAGACCGATTTTGACAGTCATCAAAGGCCTCGTTCAGTCGCGGATTTTCCCCACGGGTGCCAGGTAGAGGGTGAATTCATCTTCACCATCGACCTTGAGCAGTGTATCCATCTGCTCTTGGTGATAGGCGGCGATGGCGCAGGTGCCGGCACCGATTGCGGCACACGCCAGGTAGAGATTCTCGCAGAGATGGCCAACATCGATGGCAATGACCCGGTGTGCAGCGATGTCGTAGCGCCACTCCATGCGGTAGGGAATCACCGTCCAGGCCAGGGTGACCGGCGCGGCGGCAGTGAAGGCCTGGCCAAGTGTCGCCCGGGCCAGCGCGGCGGGCAGATTGTCCGCCGGGTGTTCAAGGACCAAGGCATGGTCCACCGGCAGATAGCGGTAGATACCGACGGCGAGGGTTTCAACAGCACTGGCCAGCAGGTAGGTTTCAAAGGCGTGGCGGCAGCCGGCTGAGGGCACCGTGCGCAGGGCGCAGCCGGGGGCGAGAATTTCGGTGATCCCCTGGGTGGACCAGAGCAGCCAGGCCAGTTCTGTGAGCGACAAGGGCTGATCGAGGAAACGGCGGTGGCTGCGGCGGCGGCCGATCGCGTCAACCAGGTCGGTGCCGCGGAATGCTTCGAAGGCGTCCCGTCCGGGCAGGGGAATCGGCTGCTGGTCCTCGCGGGGCGGCTTCTGCAGCGGCGGCGGCGCCACGCCCCGGTTCTGGTCGGTTTGTGAAAAATCGATCTGCAGGCGCAACGTGTCCTTGAGAAAGGCCCGGTGTCTGCTGAGTTCGCCAGCGGTCATTTCTGATCCCCGTCGATGTGGGTTAGTGAGTGACTTCAACAGTTTACCAGAAAAATCGGGCTGCGGGTTGCGGTCCGTGAAAAGCTTGAAGTGTTCAGGCTGTCGAGCCGGCTGCTTGCCGTTGCGGGCGACGAACCGGTTGCAAAGTTTCCAGTTTCATTTATCCTAGGGGCAGTGCGTTTCATGAAAAGTTGAGAAGTTATGGACAGTCTGAAAAAACATTTTGATGTGATAGTGATCGGCAGCGGCCCGGGCGGTGAGGGGGCGGCGATCATGCTTGCCAAATCGGGCAAGTCGGTGGCTATCATCGAGAACCGCTTTCTCGTCGGCGGGGGCTGCACCCATCTCGGCACCATCCCGAGCAAGGCGCTGATTCACGTGGTGCAGCAGTACGCGGAGGATAAGAAGCATCGCCTTTTCAACCGCGACCGTCACCCCGGCCGGGTGACCCGCGATGATCTGATGGATGCGATCAACAATGTGGTCGCGCAGCAGGTCCGTGACCGCGAGGACTTCTACGAACGCAACCATATCGTGATCGTTGCCGGTCATGCCCGTTTTACTGATCCGCACAGTATCGAAGTGCAGGATGAAACCGGCACCCTGCGGCAGATGACGGCAGAGCATTTCGTCATAGCCAGCGGTTCCCATCCCTACCATCCCGATGATGTGCCTTTCGACAACCCCCGCGTGGTGGACAGCGATACCATCCTGAAGATGGATGACCTGCCCGGGACCCTGACGGTGTACGGTGCCGGGGTGATTGGCTGCGAGTATGCCTCGGCTTTCAAGAACATCGGCATCAAGGTCAACCTGGTCAACACCCGCGAACGCCTGCTCGAATATCTTGACGACGAGATCAGCAGTGCCCTGAGCTACTATATGCGTGATGAGCAGGGCGTCTTGATCCGTCAGAACGAGGAATACGAACGGGTCGAGGTCAATGACGACGGCGTTGTCCTGCACCTGAAGACCGGCAAGGTGATCAAGTCGGACATGCTGCTGTGGGCCAACGGCCGTACCGGGAATTCCCAAAATATGGGTCTTGAGTCCCTCGGGATTGTACCGGACCATCGCGGCAATCTCGCCGTCAACGAGACCTACCAGACAGCGCAGCCGCACATCTACGCGGTCGGCGACATCGTCGGCTTCCCCAACCTGGCCAGCGCTGCTTACGACCAGGGGCGGTTTGCCGGGACCCATATTGCCGAAGGCTCCTGTGACGAGCGCCTGGTGCGGGATATCCCGACCGGGATCTACACCCTGCCGGAGATCAGCTGTCTCGGCGGCACCGAGCGCGAACTGACCGAACAACGCATCCCATACGAAGTCGGCCGCTCCTTCTTCCGCAACCTGGCCCGCGGCCAGATCACCGCGCACCGGGCCGGCATGCTCAAACTGCTCTTCCACCGCGAGACGCTGGAAATTCTCGGCATTCACTGCTTCGGCCACAATGCCACGGAAATCCTGCATATCGGCCAGGCGATCATGGCCCAGCCCGCGCCGCACAACAACATCAAGTATTTCATCAACACGACCTTCAACTATCCCACCATGGCCGAGGCCTACCGGGTCGCGGCGTTGAACGGCTATAATCGGTTGTGAACACGGTGCTCTAAAAACAAGCATAAAAACCAGAACAAGAACCGGCGGGGCGCGTCCCGCCAGACGCAGGGGCTGGTCGCTGGCAAAGCTCGATTCCTTAAGGGACCAACGGGTTGCGGTCTTTATTTCCAGCCCCGAGAACCTAGCCTCCAGTCCCGGATTGTCTTGCCTTTCCCCCGCATTTCTCATACTATCCTGCCAGGTATTTCCAGCCTGACCTGTCGCTGAATTCCAGGGAGACAACTCGATGATATATAGTGATCCTGCCGCATCTTGCGGTGGGGATTTTTCTGTCAATCTGCCATTGATCGAGGCCTTTGCATGAGCCTGTCGGAGTTGAATCCCCAACAGCTTGAAGCCGTTCTGCATACCGAAGGGCCGTTACTGCTGTTGGCAGGCGCCGGTTCGGGCAAAACCAAGGTCGTCACCCACAGGGTCGCGCACCTGGTCGGCAAAAAAAACATCGATCCGGAGCAGGTTTTGGCCGTGACCTTTACCAACAAGGCCGCCCGCGAGATGCAGGAACGGGTCGCCAGCCTGGTCGGTCGCAACAAGGCCGAGCGGATTCAGGTTTCGACCTTCCATTCCCTTTGCTGCCGGATTCTGCGCGCCGATATCGAATACCTTGGCTACAAACGCAACTTCAGCATTTATGGCACCTCCGACCAGCAACGCCTGATCAAGGACCTGATGAACGATATCGCCCCGGACCATGGTCTGAAGGTCGATACGATTCTGTGGAAAATCTCCGACGCAAAGAACCGCCTTCTGCCGCCGGAACAATTCGGACCCGTCATGAAGGGCGACCTGATCGGCGAGATGGCGAAAGCGGTCTATCCCGAGTATCAGAAGAGCCTGAAGAGCTACAACGCCGTCGACTTCGACGACCTGATCATGCTCGTGGTGCGTCTGTTTGACAACTTCCCCGAGGTCCAAACACGTTACCAGGAGCGTTTCCGCTACATCATGGTCGACGAGTACCAGGACACCAACACCGCCCAGTTCACCCTGATGCGGCGGCTGGCGGCGCAGTGGAACAACTTCTGCGTGGTCGGCGACGACGACCAGTCGATTTACGGCTGGCGCGGCGCTGAACCGGGCAACATCCTCGACTTCGAACGCCATTTTGCCGGTGCTCAGGTCATCAAGCTCGAGCAGAATTACCGTTCCACGGGGCACATCCTGAATGCCGCCAACACGGTGATCAAGAACAACAACCAGCGCAAGGACAAGGCGCTCTGGACTGCCGGCGGGGTGGGCGAAAAGATCGGCGTGGTCAAGTGCATCGACGCCGAAGATGAGGCCCGGGCGGTCATCGAACGCATTCACCACAACAGGCGCGAGCGGCGCATGGCCTACAGGGATCACGCGATCCTGGTTCGCACCAACGCCCAGACCCTGGTTTTCGAACAGGAGCTGCGGTTTGCCGAGATCCCTTATGTGCTGATCGGCGGCCAGCAGTTCTTTGATCGCAAGGAGGTCAAGGACGCGATCGCCTACCTGCGCTTCATCGTCAACCCCTTTGACGAGGTCAACCTGCTGCGCATTCTGAATTACCCGCGCCGTGGCATCGGTCGCACCACTGCCGATCTGCTGATCCGTACCTCGATCACCAGCCGGGAGCCGCTCTGGAAAGTCATTCGTCGTGCCGGCGCGCTCGACGGTGTCAACGCCGCAGCCGCCATGGCCCTGGAAAAGTTCGTCGCCCTGATCGAGGAACACAAGCGCAGCTTCCACGGCGGCAGCCGCCTGGCCGCAACCGCCAGAGAGCTGTTTGCAGCGATCGGCCTCGAAGATGAACTGCGCCGCGAACCCGATGCGCGCGAGAAGATCGAACGTCGCATCGAAAACCTCCACGAGGTGATCAATGCGCTCGCCACCTACGAGATGCGCGCTGGCACGCCGACGCTTGCCGGTTTCCTGGAAAAAGTTGCCCTGCTCGATCGCGACGAGCCGGGCTCAGACAGCAAGGAGAAGAAGCTGGCCCAGGATGCGGTGGTGCTGATGAGCCTGCATTCGAGCAAGGGGCTCGAATTCCGCCATGTGTTCATGCCCGGCTTCGAGGAAGGTTTCCTGCCGCACAAAAAATCGGTTTCGGAAACGTTCGATGTCGATGAGGAGCGTCGGCTCTGTTACGTCGGGATCACCCGGGCCCGGGAGAAATTGACGATTCTGCATACCGATACCCGCATGAAGTACGGCAAGGCCGAACCGCGTGAGCTGAGCCGGTTCCTGGCCGAAATCCCGGCACGGTGCGCCAGGACGAAGCGCGGGTCGGATTCCATCTTGCCGAAGGCGACGAAAATGCCAGCCTGTCGGATATGCTTGCCAAACTGATGGGAGCAACGGCAGAATGAGGGCGGTCAACCTTGCGCTGCGAGTCAAGTCAGACTTTTCAGGCTGACGGTTTAGGCTTACAGCTTGTTTTCAGGGAGTTTTTATGATTCTCACCAACGTCGGCAGCGTGCCCGGCAAGAAGATTGTGGAACATTTCGGCATTGTCCAGGGGAGTACGGTACGTGCCAAGCATCTTGGCCGTGACATGATGGCCGGGTTGAAGAACCTGGTCGGCGGCGAGTTGAAAGGTTACACCGAGCTGCTTCAGGAATCGCGGCAGGAGGCGATGGACCGGATGACCGAGCAGGCCAGGCAGCTTGGCGCCAATGCGGTGATCAATATCCGCTTTGCCACCTCCTCGGTGGCCCAGGGCGCGGCCGAACTGTTTGCCTACGGCACTGCGGTGCGGGTCGAATAGGCGCCGACCATGCTGGAGATGATTCTCAGCTATCCGGATCTTTCCCTCTTCCTGGTGTTGATGGTGGTCGGCTATAGCTGCGGCACCATCGCTGAAAAGCGCCACTACAAATCGATCATCAGACGTGAAAGAGAGCTGGTCAAACTGATGGTCGTCAATGCCGATGGGCGCTTCGCCGAGGGTGCCGTCAGGGCGGCCTTCCTGGTTAACGGCAGCATGGTGGTGTCCAACGACTACTTTAAACGGCTGCTGGCAATTCTGCGTAATATATTCGGTGGCCGGGTCAAGGCCTATGAGTCGCTGATCGATCGCGCCCGCCGGGAAGCAATCCTGCGCATGAAAGAAGAGGCCCTGGCCAAGGGGGCGCACATGATCGTCAACCTGCGCCTGGAGACCTCGACGATCGGTCGTTCGGCAAACAAGAAGAACAGTATCGGCAGCATTGAAACCCTTGCCTACGGCACCGCAGTGGTCCTGAACCGACCGTGAAATTCACTCCGAAGCATATCGAAGGCAACGTCAACGTCTCGAAAACCCATCCGCTGGCGGAACTCGGCTGGCTGGTCGGCGGCCTGTTGCTGCTGGTCATGATGCTCTACCTGGTGCTCGGTGTGAGCACCGATATCGCCGTGGCAAAAATCCCGGTCAGTGCGGAAGTCTGGCTCGGTGAATATTTCATCGATGGCCTGGATGCCCACGAAAACGAGCCGCTGCAGAGGTTTCTCCAGCGTTTGCTCGACAATCTTCCGTCTGATTCTCCCCTGCACGCATACAACTTTTCAGCGCAGCTGGTGGAGAGCGAGCAGATCAATGCCCTGGCCCTGCCGGGCGGGCGCATCATGGTCTTCTCCGCACTCCTCGAGCAGGCCGAGTCGGAGAACGAGGTGGCGATGGTGCTGGCCCATGAACTCGGACACTTTGCTCATCGCGACCATCTGCATCGCCTGGGCCGCGGGCTCGGCGTGACCGTTGCGGCGATCATGCTGTTCGGAGAGGACAGCGCGGCCAGTGCCCTGGCGAGCAAACTTTTCCTGGTCGGTGACAGCCACTACTCCCGGGAGCAGGAGTCGGCAGCCGACCGTTTTGGCCTCGAATTGCTGGTGGCCAGTTACGGCCATGCCGGAGGTGCCACTGATTTCTTCGCCAGGGTCGGCAAAGATGCCGGGAGTCGGGTCCCCTACCTGCTGGCGTCGCACCCGCATCCCGATGACCGGGTCAGGGAATTACAGGGGCTGATCGCTGCCCATGGCTATCGGATTGATGCCGCAATACCTCTCGGTGAGGATCTGCAGGAAGGTTTGCCGGTCAGGGGAAACCTTTCGTCTGAAGAGCCTGTTTCAGGGGCTGACTAGTGAACCTTCTAGCCTTAAAGCTCCAATGCTCTACGGCAATAAAGCGTGTCCGTTTTATTTTCAGTTGAAATCATCGCCTGTTCTGGCAAAGTAAAGAGACCATGAATGACTTCACAGATCGATTGCCGCTTGGCAAGGCCACCCGTTACAAATCGGAGTACGACCCCGGCCTGCTCTGTCCGGTGCCGCGCAAGCTCAAACGCGACGAGATCGGCCTGCCCGCCGCGCTGCCCTTTCGCGGTGTCGATATCTGGAACGCTTACGAGATGTCGTGGCTGACGGCCAGGGGCAAGCCGGTGGTGGCTATGGGCGAGTTCCGGGTCCCCTGCGAATCGCCTTTCCTGATCGAATCGAAATCATTCAAGCTCTACCTCAACTCTTTCAACCAGACCCGTTTCGACGACTTCGAGACGGTGCGCGCCCTGCTCAGCCGGGACCTGGCCGAGGCGGCCAAGTGGCCGGTGGCCGTGCGACTGCTCGATGCCGGGGCGTTTGCCGGTGAAGAATTTTCTCTTCTGCCGGGAGAGTGCCTCGATGACCTTGATCTTGCGATCGAAAGCTACGTCCTGGAAGCCGGGCTGCTCGAGGGGGCTGCGGAGCCACGGCAACCGGTCAGCGAAACCCTGCACAGCCACCTGTTGAAGAGCAACTGCCTGGTGACCGACCAGCCGGACTGGGGCAGCGTGCTGATTCGTTACCAGGGGGGTAAAATAGACCGGGAGGCCCTGCTGCGTTACCTGGTCTCCTTCCGCCAGCACAACGAGTTTCACGAGCAGTGCGTCGAGCGCATCTACTGCGACCTGATGCGTTTCTGCCAGCCTGAGAAGCTTACCGTCTATGCCCGCTACACCCGGCGCGGCGGACTCGATATCAACCCTTACCGCAGCAACTTCGAGTTCGAAGTGGAAAACCTTCGCCTGGCGAGGCAGTAGCGCCCGGTCTTCCGAGAACCAGTCGTTTCGGTTAAACGGTACAGCATTGGAAATGCTTGTCTGACGAGCATTTGTTAGGTCAAAAGACGTATGAGAAAAAAATGAGAATCAATATGTTACGATAAACCAGTTTATGAATATAAATCTTCTTCATAAACGACCTCCATAAAGCCCCCGGTTCGCCCGGGGGCTTTTGTTATGCGTCATTTTTATGCTTTTCGCCTTTTATCTGCGCAAGCCCTCAGTTCAGATAGGCAGGCCATGGCGTTGTCCTGAATTGCCTGGTGAATGAGACCCTTGCCGTCTCTGTCTACCGAGCTGACGAATAACACTTTACGAACTGAACCAGCCGCCTGACCCCCAGGAAAAAAGCTGCAAACGCAGGAACAGCGAAAGAAACAAGTGTGATCGTCAGCAGTAGCCAGTTATCAATAGACCTCCACATAGTCAACGCCAGCAGCAGCGCAAACAAGCCGAACAGAATGAATAAAATGCCATATAGCAGATTTGTAAAAGGGTGGTCTAGCTTGCGAGGAACGGACATATTTATATGCTTTCTGCCAAATATGACGATATTGATAACGCCTGAATGCCTCTCCCACGCCCCACAATCCCGGGGGGGTTGAGACGGTAGGGCCGCGATCGTTAAAACCCGTACAGGGTTGGCAACAGCCAGGACAAGGTGCCCCAGAGAATCAGTACCAATGGGATGCCGACTCGCAGAAAATCGCTAAAGGTATATTCACCGGCATTCATGACGAGAAGATTCGTCTTATAGGCCATCGGCGTGGCAAAGCTCATGTTGGCACCGAAAAGCACTGCCAGCACAAAGGGCTCAGCCGGTTGTCCCATCTGGGCCGCAATTGATATGGCAATGGGGGTGCCCATAACGGCTGTGGCATTATTGGAGACGGCGTTGGTGAGAACCGCCATCAGCAGCATCAGACCGCTGAGCATGACGGTGGGTGATGCGTCTCCCGAAAGGCTGAGAAACAATTGTGCCAGGTAATCAGCCCCCCCTGTTTGCAGGAGTGCCGAGCCCAGTGCCAAACTCGCCACAACGATCATGATGACCTGGGTACTTAAAGCTTTGGTCGCATCGTTCCAACTCAGGCAACCGCAGATAATCATGACCAGAGCGCCGCACGATGCGCTGATCGCAATCGGCAGCCAGCCGAAGGCCGCCGAGAAAATGATCGCCAGCATGATCATCATCGCCAGGGGCGCTTTCTTCGTGTAGGGGAGATCCATCGTGGCGTCCAGGACCAGGAGGTCCTTTTCTTTTTTCAGGTCGGTGATCTGTTCGCGCGGACCCTGGACCAGCAGAACGTCGCCTGACTGCAGGCGGATGTTGCTGATCGAGTCGAACCCCTTCTGCAGTCGCTTGCCTGCTCTGTGAATGGCCAGAATGATAATCCCGTAACGGTCGGCAAAACGGACTTCACTGAAGGTTTTTCCCCGTAAATGTGAGCCATGAATGACCGCAATTTCGGCGATCTGCTGATCTTCTGCCTTGAGCGGGTGCTCTTCATCCACCGGGCTGCCCAGGTTCTCATCCTGGTAAAGAGTCCCTCCCAGCACGTCTTCGAGCTCTTTCAGCCGCTCCGGGGTGTCGCGGATAATAAGTTGATCCCCGGCCCTCAGGACCACGCTGGGCAGCGGCATGGTGAGACTGCCCGTGTCGCGCGTGACCCCCTGTATCTTAATCGCTCCGTCAACTTTCTTGATGGCCTCTGCAAGAGTTTTTCCGATGATTGAACTTTCATCACGGAGCGCCAGGTGTGCGGTAAAAACCCTTGGCGAGGTGTCTGCCAGGGTCAGTTTCCGTTCCGGTATGATCCGTGGGACAATCAGCCAGAGGTAGGCGATGCCGATTCCCCCGGCGATCAAGGCCGGGAGAAGAAAGTCAAACATCCCCATTTTTCTTAGACCCATATCTGCGGCAACGGAGACCACCAGGAGGTTGGTAGAGGTGCCTATGGTGGTGCAGGTGCCGCCCAGCAGGGTCGCAAAGCCCATCGGCATGAGCACCGAAGAAGCCCTGGTCTTGGTCCGGATGGAGACGCTGATCAGAATCGGCAAGAGCAAGACAACGACGGGAACGTTGTTGATAAAGGCGCTGATGAAAGCAGCGACCAACAGGGTGAGCAACAAAGAAGCGCCCGGACTGATTTTCCACAGGCGGGCGAGCCCTCGACCCACCGGCTCCAGGGCTCCGGTACGGACGACGCCCTGGCCGGCAATCATCAGGGCACAAACCGCCACCAGCGCTTCGTGGCCGAAACCGTGAAAAAAAATGTCAGGATGCAGAATTTTCCCATCGACTTGAAACGGAAAAAGCTGAAATCCCACGGCCAGCGAAATCAGGATGATAAAGCTTGCCGTTTCCAGCGGAAGGTTCTTCCGGGTAAACAGCAGCAAGGCGAAAATTGCAAGGGCAAGCACTGCCGCGGCATGTGGGTTAGGGGGAAGCATAAGACTGTCCATCAGGGACTCCGTGATGTAAAAGGCTGGCCCCGATGCTCTGGAGGCTTGTTACAAATCTGCCACAAAACGGTCGAAAGCCAAATTGATCCGCTCGGTAAACGGCTCGCGGCTGTTTGCCGCGGTTCGGCTCTACGACATAAACATTCCCCTAAGGGTGCAATGGCCAAACCAATGGAACCAAAACCATAATGATGACAAAAACGACCAGGGTCAACGGAAAGCCGACGATGATGTAGTCGCGAAAACGGTAACCGCCGGGCCCCATGACCAGAATGTTGGCCGGGTGGGCGATAGGCGTAAGAAAACTGGCGGACGAGGCTATGGCAATGGCCATCAGCAGTGAATGGGGGGACAGCCCGGCAGCGTTTGCCGTACTCAGCGCAATCGGCGCCATCAGCAAGACCAGGGCCGCAGTCGGGATTATGCACGTGGCGGCGAAGGTCAAAAGCACCAGCCCGGCCAGCAAGGCCATCGGCCCGTACCCGCTGCCCAGCTCTACTACTTTCAATGCCACCTCGGCGGCAATGCCGCTCCGTTCAAGGGCCGAGCCGAGCGGCAGCAGACCGGCAATCAGGAACACCGCGCGCCATTCGATGGCACGATATGCCTCCTCCATGGAGAGGCAGCGCGTCACAACCATCGCCGCGGAGCCGATGACAACGGCCAGCTGGATCGGGACCAGGCTGAACAGCACCGGGATCAGGGTGAGCGCCATCACCAGGCTGGCCAGGCGGGCTTTTTCGGTTCTGCGGGGCTCCTGAAGCGAGCCGCTGAGCACAATCAGGTCGGGATGCCCGGCCAGGGCCCGAAGCCGGTCGAGAGGGCCGAAGAGCAGCAGGGCATCACCGAACTGGAGTTCAAAATCACGGAGCAGCGTCCGGTAGGCCCGACCGGATCGCCAGATAGCGAGAATCCCGACCCCGTACCTGTCACGGAACTTCAATTGCCGCAGGGTCTTGCCGCTCAGACCTGAGCGCGGCGCAAGCACTGCCTCGGCTAGCCCAACCTGCCCGGAGTTGAGCAGGTCGGTAGGCGCGGCGTCTGTGTCGATCAGCAGGTCGGCCAGTCCGTAGAGCCCGGGTAGCGAACGGCCGACATCGATGGCGAGCACCTGGTCGCCGACGGTCAATTCGGTATCGTTGAGTTCTTTCGGCCGGTGGACAGAGAGAATCTTCAGGCCGAGCAGCTCCTCCAGTCGCGGGATTTCGAGGGAGATATCTGTCAGATCGGTATCCTCAACCAGGTGCAGGCTGAGCAGCCGTTCGTTGAGACGGTACTCTGCCTGCAGATGACTGACCTCTTGTGCTTCGCTCAAACTGTATCGGTCGGGATCTGTCTGTAAGCTGGTGATGGCCTCGGATTTGCCGTAAAGCAGGAAATGATCACCAGTTTGCAGACTGGTGTCCGCGCCCGGCGCGAAGTGCAACTCTTCTCCGCGACGCAAGGCAAGGATCTGTATGTCGCGAGCGTCATCCGCCATGGCTTCTGCAAGAGGGCGACCGACCAGCGTGGAGTCGGCGGGCAGAAAAGTTTCCGCCAGGGCCAGGTTTTTGTCGGCAAACCACTTCAGGTCGAAGGTTTCTTCAGCAACAATCAGGTTGACCAGCGCCTGGATGTCGTAGAATCTCTCCAGGCGGCCTTGAACGAAGAGCTTGTCGCGAGCCTGGAGGGCGAAGTCGGCAGAAGGCGCGACGATGGTCTGTGCCCCGCGGATAACCGCGACAACATAAAGGCCGGTTGCCGTGCCGAGCCGGCTGTTGGCGAGGGTCATGCCGACCAGGTTATTCCCTGCCGGCAGGGTCAGGGTGAAGGTCCGCTCCTGCAGCTGATACTGACCCGGCAAGGCTTCTGCAGAGCGGCCCGCTACCGAGGCAACATCACGCCGTGGCAGCAGCAGCCTGCCTGCAAAGACCATGAAGGCGGTCCCGGCCAGCAGGATCACCCCCCCTATGGGAGTGAAATCAAACAGACCGAAGGCTTTCAGGCCAGCCTCTCCGAGGGCGTTGCTGACAAGAATGTTGGGCGGCGTGCCGATCATCGTCGTGAGCCCCCCGAGCAGCGAACCGTAGGCGAGGGGCATCAGCAGGCGAGAAGGCGGGATGTGGTTGGCCCGGGCCAGGTCCATGGTTACCGGCAGCAGCAGCGCGGCAACAGCGACATTGTTCATCACCGCCGACATCAGTCCGGCTCCCAGCATCAGAACGGTTGTCAGGCCGATCTCGGTCCGGCCGGCCATGCGCTGGAGACCACGGCCGATAAGGTCTGCCACTCCAGTCCGGTCTAATGCACCGCTGAGAATAAAAACCGCCCAGATGGTGATGACCGCCGGGCTACTGAACCCTGCCAGTGCCTCCTGGGCGGACACCAGGCCGGTGACTCCGAGAACGCCCATGGTCAGCAAGGCTGTCGCCTCAAGGGGGATCCACTCGGTAACAAGCAGGATAACCACGGCCGCGAGCAAAAAATACAGAATCAGGTGGTCGGGCAGCATGGTCAGGCTCCTGAGGGAAATATCTTGTTTGACAAGCCAAGGGGTCAGCAGGGTTCTTCCGTAATTATACACGTATGGATGATTCTCGCGAGGCTTTGGCAGGCAGAGAGCGGGACTGTTGCTTGTCCGTATCAAGGGGAATCTTCCAAGAAAATCGATACAGGGCTATCACCGCGCCATGTTTTTAACCCTTGCCGGTTTTTATGGTTTATCTGTGCCGATCCGTGGTCATCGATGGTTAACCGGGCCGATGCGGTTTCTTTTGAAGAACGATCCGCTTTCCTGTAGAATGCCTCGAAGCAGAACATACCATTGTGAGATTGCGCCCCTATGGACAAAGACAAGCAGGCCAATTTGACGCCCGACGAAATAGCCCGGGCGTTGCTGTTCGCCCAGCAGGTTATGCCGGGAGCAGGGAACATCGCCCTGCGCTATTTCCGCCAGCCCATCGAGGTGGACAACAAGCTCGGTGAAAGCGGCTTCGACCCGGTGACCGCTGCCGATCGTGCTGTGGAGGCGTTCCTGCGGGAAGAGCTTGGCCGCCGGTTCCCGGAGTTCGGGATCATCGGCGAAGAAGAGGGCGTCATGCCCGGCAGCTCGAATGTCAACTGGTTGATCGATCCGATCGACGGCACCAAGTCGTTTATCAGCGGCTTCCCGACCTGGGGAATCCTGCTCGGTCTGCAGCAGGGCGATCGGGCCCTGGCCGGGCTGATGTACCAGCCGGCGACCGGGGAACTTTTTTCCGGCAGCGCGGCCGGGGGTGTTTTGCGGCAACACGGCAGGACCGTCGCGCTGCAGACCCGGCCGACGGCGCATCTCAAGGAAGCCATCCTGTACTGCACGCACGAGAGCATGTTTGTCGATGAGCACAACCTCGCAGCCTTCCGCCGCATCGCCGCCAGGGCGCGCCTGCAGCGTTTCGGCGGCGACTGCTATGCCTACTGTATGCTGGCGCTCGGCCGGATTGACCTGGTGGTAGAGGATACCCTGAAACCATACGACATCGTGCCGCTGATACCGATCATCGAGGCCGCCGGCGGCGTGGTGACCAATGCCCGGGGCGAGAGCCCGGTGGCCGGCGGTTTTGTCGTCGCTGCGGCCAATCGTCAGCTGCACGAAGAAGTCATGTCACTGCTCTAGCTCACGGAGGAAAAGGGATGACCATGATCAAGACGGCCAGCTTTGAAGCGCTGATCGAGCTGGCCAAGGAGAACCCTGAAGGTGGGTACACGTTCGTCCTCGACGGCGAATCTTACCAGATCAATGACGTTTTGGAAATTTCCAAGATCGCGACGGAGCATGGTTACATCGTGATCTACTGAACTGGCAAAGCCGAGAGAACAAACAGGGCTGCCAATCGGCAGCCCTGTCATTTTATCCAAAATCCATCCAATCTCGAAAATTACAATCCGCTGGCATCCAGCGACGATTCGATCTCCAGAGAACGCAGTTTGAGCACCATCTTGCGGCGCACGGCCGTGGGGATTTCGACGTGCAGGCACCGGGACTCCGGGTTGAGCCTGTTGACGGCGATCCGCTGCAGGGCGTTTGCTCCGGCACCGGGAATCCAGCGCAGATTCTCTTTCGGCAGGAAGGCCCGTTCCTCTCCGTCGAGCAGGCTGTCGATATCGGTCTTTGGGTTGACCTGGAAACCGAGCAGCTGCATGCGGCCAAGCAGGGCAAAGTTATAGCAGAGGTGAGCTCCGGCACAGAACTGCACGTACATTTCGTCGGAGAGTTCGCGGACCAGGTCCAGCCCGTCACGCAGAAGCTTGTTCGGCTGTAAAAACAGGACGCCTGCTTCCTTGAGGAAAGAACCGACCGCGTCCGGGTTCAGGAAAGGGGGCAAACCGCCAAGACCGACCACGACGCGCCGATCGTCGCTGAAGGTGCCGACGCAACCGTGGACATCGATGACCAGTCCAGGCAGTTCCATGCCCAGTGCAGCGATGAAATGCGGCAGCCCTTCTTCAAGTTTGTAGCAGTAGGGGTGGCCGTGCTCGTCGATGTATGGGTAGATAACATCGATGTTGCTCGGGTTAAGCGGGATGCCCCATGATTCGAGTTGCCTGACGTTTTCGTCGGTCAAAGGCTCGCGGCCGGCAAAGCCGAGATTGATAAGTGCCGAGCCGCCCTTGCCGGCCCGCAGAAAGTAGAGGGCGACTTCCAGGGTGTGCGGATCGTAGGGGCCATGACTGGCGGTGACCAGCGGCAAGCGCTGCCGGACATTGTCCCGCAGGTGGCGCAGGAGCAAGACGCCGCCGGCCGCATCCGGCAGGTAACGGCCTTCGAATTCCGGCAAGGATTTCCCGCACGGGCGCCAGCCGCAGTCTGCAATTGGTACGGCGGAGAAAAACTTTAGTAAAACCGTCTCTCGCCAGGCGGCGACAAAGCGCAGACAACGGTCCGGCAGGCGGTAATAGATGGCATAGTGATCGGTGTCCAGGTAAATGCGGGCATCCAGGCGTTTGAGAAGCTGCCGGTTGTAATTGTTCTGGGTCGACTTCAACAGGCGTTCGGTAATCTCGATCATGGCCGTAAAATGCTCGCTACCCGGCATGTGGTCGAGCAGCTCAACCCGTTTGAGATGGCTGTAGTCCTCTCTGCCGATCTCTACTTCGAGGCGATTAAGGTGGCGCTTGAAAGGAACGGCCTCGTCGACTTCAAACTGGCTGAGGAACAGCGGGGATATGCCGGGACGATCGGTTTTCATGCTCTCTCCAGGGAAGGTTCGCCGGTCGTGCTTTTAATCTTAACACGGGTTGCGCGAATTTTCCTGCCGGCCCGAGAGGAACCAGCCCCGTGAATTTTATTTGCGAATCCGGCCAAGCGAGAAAAAAATACCGATGATGCACAATGTCGAGAAGGTCAGCAGGGAGGTTCTCATGCTGTCGAGGAATTGTCCCTGGGTTTGTGGAGTGACGGCCTGTCCGCCCATGAAGATGGAAAAGATTATGGTGATGACCGTCATGCTGACCATCATGCCCAGGGTGCGCATGGTGCTGTTGAGCCCCGAGGCGACACCGAGGTAACGGGTCGGGATGCTGCCCATGATGACGCTGATGTTTGGCGATGAGAAGAGGGCGAAGCCGAGACCGAGAGCCGCCAGGGTTGCCAGGACCAGGGAGATCGGCGTGGTCGCGGTGATGGTCGCGGCAAGGCCGAGGCCTGTGGCGCAGAGGCCCATGCCGATCGTTGCCACAGCCGGTGCGGAGAAGCGGTCGGCAAGTCGACCGCAGAAAGGTGAAAAGACCGCCTGGATGATCGGCTGGAGAATCAGTATGGTTCCTGCTTCGCGCGGGTTGAGCCCCTTGACGTACTGCAGGTAGAGGCTCAGGAAAAAGGTGACGCCGAAGGTCGCCGCGTAGTTGAGCAGGGCGGCCAGGTTGGAGAAGGCGAAGACGCGGTTGTTGCGCAGGAGGTTGACGTTAAGGACCGGGTACTCGGTGCGGGATTCCAGGATCAGGAAATGGATCAGGCCTGCCGTTCCCCCCGCCGCCAGGGCCCAGGCCCACCATCCCTGGTCGAGATTGGACGCCCCGCTGATCAGCATCAGGATGGCCGCGGCGTAGACCAGGCTGCCGCGCCAGTCGAAGGGTTCGCCGCGGGATTCCGCCCACTCGCCGCGCAGCTTGGCGCAGCTGGTGGCAAAGGTGATCGCGCCGAGCGGTACGGCCAGGTAGAAGATCGACCGCCAGCCGAATGCGGTGACCAGGGCGCCGCCGACGAAGGGGCCGCAGGAGATGCCGGCATAGACGCTGGCGACCGCTATGCCGAGCGCCTTGCCGCGTTCTTCGGCCGGGAATACCGAGACAACGATGGCGAAGGTGGTCGCCATGACCATTGATCCGCCCATCCCCTGCAGAAAACGCATGACGATCATCGACTCGATCGACCAGGCCTGGGAGAGCAGTCCGCCGGCGACAGTGAAGGCGACGATGCCGTACTGGAAGATCTTGCGGCGGCCATGGATATCACCCATGCGACCCATGGCCAGCAGGAAGATCGAGGCGGAGAGGACGTAAGTGGTTTCCACCAGGCCAAGCTGCATGGCGCTGGCATTGAAGTCGCGGCCGATCGCCGGCAGCGCCACGCCGACCGCCGACATCATGAAAGGCATGAGGAAGTGGGCGGTGCAGACGACCATGAGCGTCGCGGTGCGGGACACGTGTTGGGACATTAGATTCTCGAGGCGCGAGGTGCGGGGTGCGAGATGCGAAAAAGCACAATGGCGCCTTTCAGTTTACAGGGTTTTCTCACTTCGCACCTCATCAAAGATAAGTCCTGCCGCCAACGTAGGTTTTGGCAAAGAACTTGTTGGAGAGCTTTTCGATGCGGACGTTTTTGCCGGTGCGCGGCGCGTGAATGAATTCACCGTTGCCGGCATACATGCCGACGTGTGTCACCCGCTTGCCGCCCTTGGTGGCAAAGAAGACCAGGTCGCCTGGTCGCAGTGCCGACTTGGCAACCCATTTGCCGGCCTTGTACTGGCTGCGCGAAACCCGCGGCAGGTTGAGGCCGTTGAGGCGGTAGGAGACCATGGTCAGGCCGCTGCAGTCAAAACCGTTTTCGGCCGTGGTGCCGCCCCAGCGATAGGGGGTGCCGATGAAACTTTTCGCGGTATTGACCAGCTCGTTGCGCAGATCGCCTTTGCCGGTCTTCTCGATCCGTGCCGCAGTATAGTCTTCCGGAAAGACGATGAAGAAGCTGTCGATCAACCCCTGTGCCTGCAGGCGTTCCGCCTCGCTGCGCGCCGGCTGGTAGGTGGCGTGGTTGCCGAAGCGGACTTTGTAGAGTCCCGATTCATGACGGAAGTAGTAGGCGTCGATCCCCCGGGATTCGAGGAGCTGCTCCAGTTGTACGGCGTTGTCGAGGTTGCTGAAAGCTCCGACCTGGATCGAGTAGCCCATCTTCTGCAGAGGCGTGTCCGGCCCCTGGTCGTCGGATGTTTCGTTCAGCAGCGCGGCGATCGGATCTTCCGCCGTGGGCAGCGGTGTCTGCTCTCTCACTGGGGTCGACGGCGGCGAACAGGCCGAGAGCAGGAAAAGGAGCAGGAGCAGAGAGTAAATCTTTTTGACGAGAGGTGTTGGCCTGGAGATTTTAGTTGCCATCACTGGTGGCATCGTCCTTTTAGCGAGATTCAGGGTGTTCAGATTAGCACAATCAATCGGGAAAGATAAGGTTCAAGGCAGAAGGTGGTTTTGGGTTGGTGGTTGCAGGGGGCGAGGGGTTCCCTCTTGCCTGGAAAAATGATGGGTTTCGTGTTGCACAATTGGGGTCTAAAAACCAAAAACAGAACCGGCGGGTCGCGTCCCGCCCGACGCCATACTTTTGTCCGGCAACAAAAGTATGCAAAAGTGCCGTCTCCTTGCGGAGGGCATCTCCCGTGCCGGATTTCTGTGAGCTTCAAGAACCTGCCGTGATGGGGATCCGGCCCTGTGTCAAAGGGCCTGACCTTGCCGTGTGACTGATAGGGGAAAAGCGTAAAAACATCACGACCGCTACAACTCTCAACAAATGGAGAGGCTCTCAAGAGCCTCGGTTCCTGCGGGGGAAGCGTAGGCTTTTGATCGTTTAGAAGGATCCGGATTGAGGTTGCCGCCATGCCGAGCCAGACATGCCCAGCGCAGCGCAGGCCCTTTTCTACTTACTCTTTTAGGCCAGTAAAAGAGTAAGGCGCCGTCGGGGGGCGCGACCCCCGGGTTCTGATTTTGATTTATAAAATGCCCCAACCACAATTATCTGGGCCAATTCACGGCAAACGATACAGGTGCAGCGTGACCCCGCCCGACACATCCGCCTCGGGAAAATCCTCCCCGGGGGTGAACAGCCCCAGCTTTTTTGCCGCGGGGAGGTAGGCAGCGAAAAGCTCGTCAAGATAGTCGGGGCCGTGACGCGGCGAGTTGAGGCAGGCGAGCACCTCCCCGCCGGGAGTCGTCAGGGCGGGCAGACTGCGCACCAGCTTCGGCCAGTGCTGTTCGGCGGTGAAGCTTTTCCCCTGTGAGGCCGGCGGATCGCAGATCACCAGGTCGAAGGGCCCGAGCTTGCGAAGCTTGCCGAGACTGCGAAAGAACTCCAGGGGCAGGAAGCTGGCCCGGCGCAGCTCGATCTGGTTGAGCCGGTGGTTGAGCTTGCCGAGCTCCAGGGCGCCGCGATTCATGTCGAGGTTGACAACCTGGCTCGCCCCGCCAGCCAGTGCTGCGACGGAAAAACCGCAGCTGTAGGCGAAGAGGTTGAGGACTTTTTTGCCCGTGCTGCGTTCCCGGACCAGTTTGCGACCGACGGCCATGTCGGGGAAGAACCCGATATTCCTGGCCTCGCCGAGGCGTAACCGGTAGCAGAGCCCTGCCTCCACAGTGACCGGCTCATCCGGCAGGCTTCCCCTGAGCAGCCGGCCCGGCTCGCCGGGCAGGAAGCGCTCCTGCAGGAAGATGGCCTCGGGCCTGTCCGGCAGTGTCGTGTCGAGCAGGCGGGTCAGTTCGTCCAGCCAGGCCTGCGGTCGTTGTTCGTGGAGAGTGACCATGATCACCGGCGGCAAGGAGTCGATCACCAGGTCGTTGTAGCCGGCAAAACAGTGCCCGCGGCCATGGAAAAGACGCCTCGCTTCGCCGGAGCGTGACAGGTGCCGGGCGATTTCATCGCGGATAATCTGCATGGGGGCTGCAAGTGGCGGTGCGTTCAATATCTGACTTTGAGACGATCAAGGGTACGGTGGATGTCCTCGAGGCTAAAGCCCTGTTTTTCACAACACAGCTCTGACCAGGTTTCGTACTGCTCGACCCGCATCACCAGCTCGGCGACCAGCTCTTCGCGGCCGGCGAACCCGGACGGGTTGTCCGCGACCTTGAGCAACAGCGGCACGATGAAGTCCGGCAGGTCGCCTTGACGGTTTTCGCGGTGCGTGACTTCGGCCAACCTGGTGAAAATATTCATCACAAGTCCCTTGTAAAGAGAAACGCCAGAACTGCCTTTGACCATAACCTTAAGAGCAGCAATGGCGCAAGGTCGAGAACAAAGATCAAAGCGGCAGCACCTTGACGATCATGCGCAAGGCAAGCAGGGTGATGAGCAGCTTGAATGCCCGGAGAAAAAGCTGCTCCGGGACCTGGTGCCGGCATAGGAGCCGGAGATTGCGGCGAGAATCAGGAAGAGACTGTCCATCAACTATCGGCAGCCAGCTCCTGGCGGTAGTCATGCAGGATCGACTTGATCCGGATCGCATTCTCCGGGCCGCAGCGGATCAGGATCTTGCGCCCGGCCGAAAGGGCCTCCATGTCAGGATCGGCGAAAAGGTAGAGGGCCTTTGGCTGGACCAGGTAAACCGGGCCGACTATCTGCGGTGTGGCGAGCAGGTGGTCGATGACTTCGATCAACCGGTCATTGAAGTAGGCGTCGGGATAACCGAGGTTCTCGTAGGCCTCCTGAAAGAGCGGGTAGAGACGCTTGTAGACGGCGACGGTCTGCCGGGTGTCGAGAGCTGCCAGCATTTTCACCAGCGGCGTGTAACGCTGGTAGTTGGCTGGGTCGATCGTCAGCTGATCCCTTTCGCCATGGGCGAGGAACGTCCCCGGAGTCTGCCTGATTGGCCGGTGGTCTTTTGGCAACTGCGGTCGGGGCAGATTGTCGACCATGACCACGAAGCGTTCGATGAAATGTTCGAGAATAAAGAGCCGGTCGAGTTTCTGATCGGCGAAGAGCCTGGCCAGGATCGCGGCCATCGGCGCGTCGCTCTCCTGGAGTCTCGGCAGGGGTTGTTCAAGGTCGAGGGCCGGAGCCGCGGCTGCCAATTCTTCCGAAGTCTGGGCGACCGGATGTTCAATCACCGGTTTTGCCGGTGGCACAACCTCTGATGGTGGCGTCATCGTCGTGGCTATGGTTGGCGGCTCCGGCTGGTAATAGAACCACCAGGCAACCGCGATGATGATGCCGATAACGATAAATCCGATCCGGAATGGCCAGTTTTTCATGTCGAATGTCTCCTGTCTCAGAATAATAGAACAATAACCCCTATTGCCGGCACGTCAACCTCAGCTCCCCCATTGCAATGCCGCCCACCAGGCACCGGTGACAACCACGGCAGCGGCCAGGGCGAGGATCGCATTCCAGGCCCGGTCGGGACGTCCCAGCTTCTCAATCAACAGCTCCGCACCGAAGCCAAGCGGCAGACCGAACAGGAAGCCGAACAGGTGGGCGCCGAGATCGGTGTTTTCGCCGCCGGCACCGAGCATGGCCAGCAGGCCGAGCGCTGCGGCGACCGGCAGAGTCCAGCGGCGACGCGGACGCAGGCTGTGGCGGTAGCGCACCATGCTGATCGTGGCGAGAATGCCAACGGCGCCGAAGATCGCCGTGGAAGCGCCGACGGCGCGGTGGGCAGGGCTCTGCAGCCAGGCGTTGGCCAGGTTGCCGAAAGCTCCGGCTGCGAGCAGCAGCAGCCATGCCGGGCCCGAGCGCAAGTCGCGGCAGAGCCTGGAGATGAAGATGCCGCCGATCAGCAGGTTGCCGAGCAGGTGCTGCCAGTCGGCGTGCAGGGTCAGCGCGGTGATCAGGCGCCACCACTGGCCGGCCATGATTTTTCCGGCGTGGGCGTTGCCGAGGGCTTTCCAGTCGACCGGATGGTGCCCGGCCAAATCAACCTGGTGCAGGGTGAGGTTGTAGAATACCCCGATCGCGACCAGTACCCAGATGGTCGTGGTGCGATTGTCGACCAGGGGGGTCCCCTGCGGCGGCGAGGGCGGCCAGTCACGGTTCTCGTTTTCGTATTGCCGCAACTCGCGGAGAGCGGCCTCCAGCCTTCCGGCTGGAACCCGCAGCTGCCAGCCGAAGCCGTGCCGCTCGGCCTGCCAGGGGATTCGGCGGGCCTCCAGGACCAGTGACCAGCTGCGCATGCGCCGCCGGGACAGGGGCCCCCCCGGTCCCTCTTCCAGGTGCGCCGGCAGGGATCGCCAGCCTTCCACCGGTTGTCCCGGGGGTATGTCGACAGGCGGCTCTGACATGTCGCCATCATCGCAAATTGTCGCCGCTGCGTCACCTGGTGTTTTCTTGACTTGCGGCTTTTGTCATGATAGTTACTTTATAGTAACTAATTGTTTGGCAGAGTTCCTGGAGCCCTTTGCATGTCACCGCTGACCACACGTCAACAGCAGGTTTACGATTTCCTGGCCGGGCATATCGCCGACCAAGGCTATCCGCCAACCCTACAGGAAATAGCCCGGCATCTGCAGGTCTCCGGCAACCTCGGCGTTTTGCGTCATCTCCAGGCGCTGGAGCGCAAAGGGCTGATTAATCGCAGCCCCGGCAGCTCCCGCTCGATTGTCCTGGCCGACCGGCCGCGCAGCGAGGCAGTTGCCCTGCCGCTGATCGGTACGGTGCAGGCCGGCCTGCCGCAGTTGACAGATGAGCGGGTTGAGGCGTATCTCGCCGTCGACGGCTCGCTGGTTAAAAGCAAGGATTCATTCCTGCTGCGGGTTCGCGGCGAGTCGATGATCGAGGCGCACATCATGCCAGGCGACCTGGTCGTGGTGCGGCCGCAGCCTGCTGCGGAGAACGGCGAGATCGTGGTGGCCCTGATCGACAATGAAGCAACCCTCAAACGGTTCTATCGCGAGGGCGAAGAGATTCGTCTGAAGCCGGAAAACTCCAGCATGAAGTCATTGGTCTACCGTGAACGCGATGCGGAGGTGCAAATCCTCGGCAAAGTCACCGGCCTCTGTCGTCCCCTGGGATAGGGATCATGAAAACCTGTGAACCGAATCTCCGGGTCGGCGTCATACACGGTCCGGGCAACCGGATCACACCCGTCTGGTTCGACCTGAAGCAGCGCAAACACACCGTGCGTGAAATTACCAACAGCTGGCGCGACCGGCAGGGCGAGACGGTACGGATCCATTTCCACGTCACCGACGATGGCGCACTTTACGAACTGGTTTACGACCTGGGGAGTACGACCTGGGCGTTGGAGAGGATTGAAACTTTTTGAGAGGTGCGAAGCGGGAAGTGAGAACAATCAAAAAACTTTCAACGCAAAGGTGCCAACAGAGAAAACCAGACCGCAAAGACAAAAAACGCGATTTTGGGTCTCTCTTTGCGCTGCTTTGCGTCTTGAGTGAGAGTAACGAACGGGCGTTAAAATGGTTTTGATGTTCGCGTTTCGCGTCTCCCACCTCGCGCTTCGGGTCCTATGAAAACCATCATGCACGTCGATATGAACGCGTTTTTTGCCGCGGTTGAGCAGCAATCGAACCCGGCGTTGCGGGGCCGGCCGATCGCGGTGACCGGTAGTGAGAAGCGCTCTATCATTCTGACCGCTTCCTACGAGGCGCGGGTCTTTGGCGTGAAGACCGGCATGACCCATTTCGAGGCTTTCGAGCGATGCCCGCAGTTGACTCTGGTGCCGGCCAACAACCGGCTTTATACGCATGTGTCGACGCAGATCATGGCGCTGCTCCATGATTACACGCCATTGCTGGAGATCTTCTCCGTCGACGAAGCGTTTCTCGATCTTAGCGGTTCCCTGAGGCTGTTCGGTGGTGTCGAGCGTATCGCCTACCTGATCAAGTCGCGGATCAAGTCCCGTTTCGGCATCACCTGCTCGATCGGGATTGCGCCGAACAAGCTGCTCGCCAAGCTGGCCTCGGAACAAAACAAGCCGGACGGCCTGACCATCTTTCGGCCGGAAGAGGTCCCCATGATCCTGGAACGGATGCCGGTCCAGGAATTGTGCGGCATCGGTCGACGGCTCGGCAGGCAGTTGCAGAGCTTCGGCATCTTTACCTGCGGCCAACTGGGTCGTTTCCCTTTGCAGGTCCTGCGCAGGAAATACGGGGTGATCGGTGACCGGCTGCACGACATGGCGCGCGGTATCGACCATGCTCCGGTCATCGCCGAAGAGCACAGCGCCCCGATCAAGTCGATTGGACACAGCCGCACCTTGCGCGATGACCTGGAAGACCGCGAGGCCATTTGTGCGTTCCTGTTGCAGCTGGCCGAAATGGTCGGTCGGCGGGCCCGGCGCCATCGGGTCTCCGGTAGAGTGGTCACCCTGACGCTGCGTTACGCCGACTTTACGACCATGAGCCGGCAGCAGGTGCAGCCGGACTACCTTGACGGTAGCGAGGCGATTTATCGCGCCGGGGTGAAGATTCTCGACAGCATGGTTCTGGCCCAGCCGGTCCGCCTGCTCGGCATCCGGTTGTCAAGCCTGCGTTTCCGAACCGGCCAGTTGCCGCTCTTCCCTGACGACCGGCGGCGCTTTCTGCTGACCGAAGCCAGGGATAGTGCCAATGATCGCTATGGCGATTTTACCGTCATGTTCGCCAGCCTGCTTGAGCAGAAAGGCAAGGGCAGCCACGTGATCTCGCCGGCCTGGCGGCCCGCAGGGGTGCGGAACCTGGAGGTTAAATGATCTTGCAGGGCCCAAGCCTTTACTGCGGGGCACCGAGTGTCAAAGTATACCCCTGGCTCGCTTCAGCGCCGTCGGGGTCTGTAACAATGATAACAATGGTGTACTCTCCGGGAGGAACATCAATCAGGCTCCATTGAACCAGCCCGCTGGTTTCATCAATAGTCATCCGATCTGGGGCTGCAGACAAACGGTAGGTAAACTGGCTATCATCCGGATCCTTTGCTTCCACCTGGTAGGTATAATCGAGAGAAGAGATGCCCTGCGGCGGTTGTGAAATGATTTGCGGCGCGGCGTTGGGAACCACCATTGCATAGCTCTCGTAGGTAGGGCCATCTTCATAAAAATCGTTCGGCACGATCAGGACCTGCACAGAATCACCTTTTGAGAACTTGTCTCCCGGGAGCGTCGCTTCGGTCAACAGAGGGTCCGCCTCGCCGTTAACCAGCCATTGGTAGGTGAAATCAACATCATCACCATCGGCATCCGTTGCGATCGGAATAACGGTTAATGGTTGACCGGCGGCAACCTGTTCAGGGGTTGCAGAGATATCCGTCACCATGGGTGGTGCGTTGCCTATCGTGACAGTCACTCTGCCGCCAAGATCTTTTGTGCCGGCTTCTGCCGTCACCAGGTCGCCGCGTTTGAAGAAGTCGCCACACAAGCGGCTGTCCGACTGCTCCTTCAAGAGCTGTCCATTGACTTGCCAGCGAATCCCGGGACGACCGGGTTGACCAACAACCACGACACTGAGACAGTCCGTGGCTTTCGGCTCATCCGGCAGGATTCGCAGTTGGATGCTGCCGCTCGCCTGCTGCACCGGGACGGTCCCGGCTTTGGCGCTGTCTCGGACGGCAACGGCTGACGGGGTTTTATTCACCTGTTTGCTTTCCGGCAGGGACTCCTCGCCGCAAGCCGACAACGTGAAGAGACAGCACCCCGCAGCAATCAATAAAGCTAAGTCGCGCATGTTGACTTTCCCCCCGGCAGAAAGGCTTCCCCGGTGACGTGATGACGTAACGCAACAGGCCCGGCCGACTTACGCCGCCGACCGGGCCTGTTGAGCTCAAGGTGTTGAGATCAGTTGTTCCATTGCATCCAGTAAACGGGAGTAATCAGTTTCGCATCAGGAGCCTGGTAGGTTCCGACCCGGTTGCTGGCACTGATCATCATGGTGACCTGACCACTGGCATCAATCAGAGTCACGATACCGGAAGGGATCCCTTCGCCGAGATTACGGACCCGGTCGGTTTTTTTCAAAACAACGCCGTCTTTACCGGCCGCTCTTGCGTTGCCCGAAACGTCATCGGTATTATTGGTTTTGTCGTAATCAAAGACCGCTTCACCGGTTTTGAAATCCAGGTGGTAAAGTCGCGAGACCCCGAGGTTGCCGACCTCGCAACCGGAGACGGCACCGACCAACGGCGCGTAGGTGGTATAAAAAACCTGGCCGAAGAACACCACCGGCGGAGCGAGCATCTTTTCTCCGGGATTTTCCAGGCGGATATACCAACCGAAGTTCCCCGGGGCATTCAGTGCGTTCAGCACACCGGTCACCTGGTCTATCGTGCCGTTCTGCAGCTCATTACCCGTCACATCGACCAGGTGGCTCTCATTGATAATGGTCCTTTCATCATAATATATGGTCGAGACATTATCGGTGGCAGCACCCTGGCCGCGATCATAGAGCATATACATCCGATCGGCTGAGGCCAGGTTCAGAGGGTGTTCGCGATCGCCGGTGCCGAAAAACAGGATCGCGTGTGGTCCTGACCGGGCAACCGAAGGGCGATAGAAGATCTTTTTACCGACCGTCCAGTCAATTGAACTGCTCACAGTCCCGCTGTTATCGACGCTCCCCGTGTATCCGGGGTTGGTCTTGAAAATGATCCTTGCATTCCAGGCGTTCTTGTCACCATTCGGAAAGCCAGGGGTAGAGATTCGGTCGATTGGCAGATCAAACCGCCATAATTGCCCTCCCGTATCGCCGGCGTAGACACGATCGGCAAAGCCGTCGCCGTCCCAATCGAGAACCGCCAGGTCGGAAGGGATGGAAAACTTCATATTGGCCGTGTCATCGGCGTAGGTGTACTTCCATACGAATGAACCCGTGTTGGTAAAATCGGGGGTGTAGTCGCCGTTGATATCCTTGCTGAGCGTTGCGACTTCGATCACGTACAACCCGCGCCCCTTGGGATTAAGTTGTCCAGCTCCCGTGGCGGAAGTCACTCCTGCGTAAAAAATGCCTGGATTACCGTCATCGCTCGCCACGGTCGTATCGGTATCTGTTGCGGGGTCAACCGGGGCCGATACGACGGAAGTGGGGAAGCCCTGTGTGTTGCCCCAGCGCCGGTCTTCGTTGTTGTCGTAGCCCGCGCCGATAAAGGCCACCAGCTTTTCGGTCGCCCCATCCATGATCTTGTGCAGACGCGGCTGGCTCCAGGTTTCACCGAGCTCACTGAAATCCGCCGAGGTCGTATTCTCGATCTCCCACAGGAAGCGGGGTTCGACGGGGTTGCTGACGTCAATGGCAATGTAGGAGCCGCGGGAGCCGGTGGCGCTCAGATGAGCCATACCGCCACCCCGGCGCAAGCCGAAGATCAAAACCACGATATCGCCGTCGGTTTCCTCGATAATCCCGTTGTTGTTAAAATCATGCACGTATGCAGAGGGCGGAGCGTCGACGTAATACTCGTGCCCGGGCAGCGGCAGGTTCTTTAAATCACCGAGCAGGCTGGGAGGGACAAACCCCCACAGTTCCTCGCCGTCGCAATCGCGGAACGCGTGTAGCATGCCGTCGTTGGCGCCAACGAAGATCACCGAAGAGTTGAAAGCTGCCGTCATATCCGAGAAGTCCGAACAGGTCGATTCGAGACTGTCAGTGTATTCGTTGTAGTTAAAGACCAGTGGTTTCGAGTGCAGGATATCGCCGAAGATCCATTCCCGCTTGGCGGTGGGCACGGTGCTGTAGGCGTCAAACCCTTGCATGTAACTTACCAGCTGGTCCTTGGCCGCGACATCAGGGACTCCCAGCTGGGCGATGGTCGCGTCGGCAAGATCATTGGTCCCATCGCTCAACTCGGCGCTGCCAAGATATGTGAAAAGCTTGCGCGGATTGGTCGTTAAATCACGGGCTTGCAGGGTGCCGCCAGCGCCGCCGGCATCAACGATGCCGCCGTCGCCGCCATGGACATCAATCGTGTTATTGTTGATATCGTCCGGATCGTAGGTCGCGGGAACCACGTTACGCGGGCCCTCTGCGCCCATGATCTTGGTGACGCCGCCAACCAGGCCGGTCCCCCAGTAAGACTGCGAGTAGACGAAATCGCCTTCGGCATCGGTGGCACGATTACCCCGCACATCAAGCAGCTCGTTTTTGCTGCTGACTTTGTACTTTTTGAGGTTGCCGTGCCACGCTTTGTTGGTTTGCGGCTTGAACAGGCCGAGGTAAACCTTGTTGCTGCTGATGGTCCGGTTGGTGGAACTGGCAGGCACAACCGGGGCGACGAAAGCCGTGTCCGATTCACTGACGATGTTGGCCAGAATCTCCTGCAGCGCCTTGGTCAGGCCGTTGGTGTCGGCGACGTTGTAAAACAGGCCGCCGCCATCTTCTGCAGTATTCTGGATCAGGTCATCCTCGGTCTGAAACGCCAGCACGGTGTGGACGGTAATGTCGCCGGGCTGGCCATCACCATTGATATCGACAATGTTTTGCAGGTAATAGGCAACGTCGTCCAGATAGTGGGAGCCGGCGCCGTAGACGCCTTCGTTACCGTAGGCGTCGTTGTCGTAGTCACCCAGGTCAGGGGTCCTGGTGTCCTGATTGGGCAGGCCGTTGGTGAGCAGGATAATATGATTGTAGCCGCAGATGTTGCCTTGCCCGGCGGGCAGCTGCGGGGCGCCGTTGTTGACCTTCTGCTTGTTTGGCAGGGAGCCGTTTTTGTTGCGATACACCGGGGTGAAAGCGCCGTTGTCGATCATGAAATAGTGACCGGCATCATACAACGCCTCGGATTGAGGCCGGTTCGGCCCGGAATTAATGAGCGCGGGGCGTTCGACCAGAGCTCGCCGTCACTGTCGGAATCGACCGTCGGCAAAGCCGCAATCAAGGCGCTCGGATCTTCGCCGAAATTATTCATATGGTAGCCGAGCACGGCGCCCTGGTTGTTCGGGTTGTAGGTGAGGAAGCCGAAGTTGACCGATGTACTGGCGCCGTTGATAACCGGCACCAGGGCATCGTAAAAAGCTTCGCGCTGGGTCAAGGCGGCCGCAGAGACAGGCAGGTAATAATTTGTTCCCAGGCTCCAGCCATCGGCCCCGGTCCAGGCCGAGGAGAGGTCGCCCGGAATGACTCTGGGGTATGTCGGGGCGACGAGCTGGTCTCGCTCCAGTAAAGCGTCCAGTTGGAACCGATGCCGGGTTCACCAGCCGCACCGACAGTGCTCGCCAGGTCAGCCGTCAGGAGATAGTTCCTGGTAAAGGGCCCGCAATTGGTAATCCAGCCTTTGCCGCTCGGATTGCGGATTCTTTCACAGGTTGTAGACGAGCCAAAGGTATGTTGAATAATGATCGAGCCGGCATCGACAACGGCGTCTGAATGGGTGTAATTCAGGTAATTGCCGGTCGCGTAGACCTTGCCCTTGGATGCCCCGGCACAGGTTCCGTCCGTGTCGAGGACGGGAAACATGTCAATCGACCCGGCGCCCGAGTAGGTGCCGTTGTCGGCCAGGATGCTCTGCACGTTGACCGTTTTCGTCACCGTTGTGCTGGTGTCCGGGTCGGTCACGTCGTAGCTGGTCGTGCAGTTGACGTAATCGCCGCCGGTATTGAACAGCGTCACCGTGCCGAGCGGCTTGGACGGGTTGAACTCGCCGAAGTTGTCGCCGATATAAATACGATCGTTGATGAAGCCGTCAGCGCTGCTGTATGACTCCGCCGGATCGTACCCCTGTCCCGGGGCGCGATTCATCGTCGCCCGGCTGGTGTCGATCAGCAGCAGGACGTTCGGCCTCGGCCGCAGGCTGGGGACACCGGTGTAGATCGCCGCGTCACCCAGATAGTCGTCTGGCTCGACAGCCGCGGCGATATTCACATCGCCGAGTACAAGTATGGTCAAAAGCAGGAAAACCCAATGGCATCTAAACATGATTACCCTCCTCGGGAGGTGCGGAAAATGGTGTCGTCATCGCGCTTGAAGAGGCGGACAATACTGGCGTTGGTATTCGCGGTTGCAAGAGGCGCTCCACCGGCGCCGGTTCGTACGGTTTCGGCTTTGGCTTCGACATGGTAGTAGTTGGCACCGAAATCTTCACCAAACAGGCCGGCGATGGCGGCGGGCATATCATTCGGTCCGACATCGGAAACCTTGCCAGCGGTCAATACGCTGTCGGCAGAGTCAATGACCTCTCTGTGTTTTACGGTTGTCCCGAAAAGGTTGTCGTTCACCAGGTCCACTTCCCCGTTTACCGGCATGTTTAAAATCAGGCCACGGGTCATCGAATACTCGATGGCACGGTCTGCAGCATAAAAAACCTGTTTCCTGGGCTCCTGTCGCCCTGACGCTTTAAGGTCGCCTGTGGAGACACGCATGACAAGGGCGCCGAGCAGGCTCAAGATGGCAAGAAAACCAATAGCCATAATTAAGGCCATGCCACTTTCTTGATTCCGGGGTCTTTCTTTCAAGTGGTGCATGAGACGCTCCCTAATAGACATTGCGTAGAGCAACAGAAGTAAACAGGCTGCGGTCTTTTGTGCTGGACTCAATGCCGCCACCAGCCAAGCTAACCGGCTGTCCGGTCAAAGTGATATCGACACGCTTGACCGCGCCCGTTGCCGAAGCTTCATAGGCAAACGATACTGAAGCCACATCGCGCGCCAGGAGCTGAGTCGTACCATTGACGATCCGCTGCAAGGCGCCATCAGCCACCCGATAACGGATCGTCTGCAAGGAAGGCGCCGCGCCATCTCTTACTTTCACAACAACCGTTTCCTTGGGCACATCGACTGCCGGGTTGGGTGTAAACATCAGGGTGGGATAAGTCACCGCATCGATCGTGGCGGGTGTGGCGTTATCGGTTACGTTATAAAGAACGCCGGGCTCAAACTCATCAGCCGTCATCGGTTGAAACAGCCTGATCTTCGTTCCAGGAGGAAAGAGTGAAGCCATCTCCGGATCGCTCAAGCCAAGCTTGCCAGGGTCGTAGGCAATGACCCGGCCAAAAGCGTTATCCGCTGTGCGGGTGCGGATGGTGAGGTCGTCCGTATCGTTCGGTGTGACGTCGCCTTGCCAATAAATGGCCCCGGCAGCGCCGCCGCCAGTCACGTCTCCGGGGCTCACCAGGAACCCGGCCAGCAGCAGGTCCTGGGTCATAGTATTCAAAGCCAGGCGGAGGTTGGCTTGCACATCACTGACTTGGGTCTGCACAGTCGTCGAGCGAACTGCGGGGATAAACAGGCTCATCGTCGCCATGACGACGACCCCCAAAATGGCCATCACGACAAGCATTTCCACCAGGGTCAGCCCCCGCTGCCGTGTAACCTTGCCCTTCTCTCTCATGACGTTCAACATCCAGGCTCCTAAAATGACCGCTTAAAAGTTATGGCATCTACGCTTCGCTGTCTGTTGCCAAGAATATTTGCGATCGCGCCGGCACTGCGCACATGAAAAGTGACCTGGGAAAGGCCAGTAACCGGGGACGCCGGAGGATAGTTTGGCACCACATCATAGGTCACGTTGTAAACCCCGGCGCCGTCAACGGTAAAAGGGCTTCCGTCCCAGGTCGCACCGGTGACCGCCGTGGAAAAAATCGGCTCGTCCGCGGACATCGCCGCAACGTCTTCAACGACCTTCTGGGCAAGTGCATTAGCAACAGTAATTGAATCGCTCTGCGTGTTGGCCTTGATCGCCGAGATCTGCAACTGTGCCAGAGCCAGTAGACCAACAGCCAGAATCATCACAGCCGTCAGCAGCTCAACAAGCGAGAATCCGGATTGGGTGTTTTTAGCAGCAGGCATTTATATCCTCCATCGACCACGATTAAACTGAGATTTAAATAGCTTTTGCAAGTTGCGAGCCATCGAGATGGTGAAAGGGGTAATGGCCTAACTCATTGATATTGCAGCTCTGGTCATATGTTACAGGCTAGAGGCTGTGACACAAACGTGTAACTTTTGCATGGCACCACGCTTAAAAGGGGCAGCTTTCAGAGTGGGGGCCCGGTTTGGTGCGCTGCGGTCCAGCGATTTGAGGCCCTTCAAGGCTTACCGGGTTTCCGTTGCTTCGAGCAGGGCGTGCAGCATCGTCACACGGGTCATCGGCGCGCCGGCTGCTGCGGCGCGCTGCAGGGGGATGCGGTAGATCGCATCAAGTTCGAGGGGGGCCGCCTGTTGCCGGTCGACCATCATGCTCGGCCGGTAGGCGCCCATCCCCTCGGTCACCTGCAGCATGCGTGCGATGAAGGCCGGTCCCTCGATCGGTTGCGAGAAGCCCTGCCGGTTGGCGGCATCGATGACCTCCTGCATCAGGTCGGCGATCAGCTGCCGGGTCTCCGGGCAGTTCAGCAGCCGGTCGGTGGGCAGGCCGGTCAGGGCACAGAGGCCGTTGAAAGGGATGTTCCAGACCAGTTTCTCCCAGCGGATCCTGGTGAGGTCTGCGCAGGCCTCGCAGGGGATGCCGGCCTGGCTGAAGGTTTCGGCGAGCTGTTCGGTCCGGGTGCTGAGGTCGCCAGCAAATTGAGCGATCCGAATTGAACCCTGGTCGAGGTGATAAACGGTGCCCGGTTCGCCGCGATTGCAGCAGAGGAAAGCGACGCCGCCGATGATCTGCCGCCGATCGAAGGCGCTTGCCAGGACCTCTTCGTTGCCGAGGCCGTTCTGCAAGGTCAGGATGGTTGTCCCGGTTGCGACCAGGGGGCGGGTCAGCGCGACCAGCTGGTCGTTGGCGTAGGCCTTGAGGCCAACCAGGACCAGGTCTACCGGACCGATCTCCCGGCTGTTCCGGTAGGCCTTGACCTCGGCGAGGTGGAAATCTCCCCGCGGCGAGGTGACCTTGAGTCCTCCGCTGGAGACCGCCTGAAAGTCGCGGCGCATCAGGAAGTGCACGTCGTGCCCGCCCCGCTGCAGAAGGGCGCCGTAGTAGAGGCCCAGGGCCCCGGCGCCGATCACGCCGATTCGCATGCTCTCCTCCCGGCATTTTGGTTTGTCGCTGAAGGGTTGCCTGATAAACAAACCCGCAAAGAATCAGTGGTTTTCTTGACCAAGAGGGGCTTCTGTGGTAGTCTGTTGGTTTCCATAGGAGAAAAACGAATGTTTAAAATTGGTGATCGTGCTGTTTACCCCGCACAGGGAGTAGGCGTTGTTGAGAAGATTGAATCCCGCGAGTTTTGTGGCCAGACCCACGATTTTTATATCCTGCGTATCATCGACAACGATATGACGATCATGGTTCCGGTTGGTAATGCCAACCAGGTGGGTTTGCGCAACCTTATCAGCAAAGACAAGGTCGAGACAATATACAGTGTCCTCGAGGAAAAGCAAGCCGAAGTCCTTTCGATTGCCTCCTGGAGCAGGCGCCAGCGCGAATACAACGATAAGATCAGGACCGGTAATCCGCAGGATGTCGCAGAGGTTTTGCGCGAACTGTACCTGATCAAGGAATCGAAAGAACTCTCTTACGGGGAAAAGAAGGTTCTGGAACTGGCGCGCAGATTGCTGATCAAGGAGTTGGCCCTTGCTGAAGGGGTTGCCGAAGAGAAAGTTTCCCAGCGGCTCGAAAAGATGGTCAACTGATTGAATGTGACTGAACAAGGTTTTTTAGTCGGGTGCTGACAGGCACCCGGCTTTTTTGTGCCTGATCGGGCAGAATCTGTGATTAATGATTTTCAAGTGAAGGTAAATACGATAAATATAACAATTCAAGCAACCTGACCTGCCTTCACTGAAGACGACAGGAAAATTTATGAATGTACACGTCCTGGTTCCGGCAGCAGGCAGTGGCCGCAGGCTGGATGGCGATACCCGCAAACAGTATCTCGAACTGGGCGGTCAGCCGGTTCTGGTGCGAACCCTGGCGCGTCTTGCCACTCTGCCCCAGATCACCGCAATTCATCTGATCGTTCCGGAAGAAGACGTGACGTTCTGTCGTAGTGAAATTGTCGAGCACTACCGCCTGGAAAAGATCGGTGCCGTGATAGCCGGTGGCACCGAACGCCAGGATTCGGTACGCAACGGCCTGGAAGCCTGCGGCGCAGCGAACCAGGATGTCATCCTGGTGCATGACGGGGTGCGCCCCTTCTTCCCGCAGGACCAGATCGGGCGCCTGGTGCAGCTGGCTGACATGGAAGGTGCGGCCCTGCTCGCGGTCCCGGCGCAGGATACCATCAAAGAGGTTTTCGACGGGCGGGTCCGTTCAACCCTGGACCGCCGCCTGCTCTGGCAGGTCCAGACCCCTCAGGCCTTTCGTTGCGAGCGGATTCGCGAGGCGCATCGCCGGGCCCATGTCGGCGGTTATACCGGCACCGACGACGCTTCGCTGATCGAATGGTGTGGTTGGCCGGTCGCGGTACTGCATGGTCATCCGCACAATATCAAGATAACGACGCCCGCAGACCTGATTCTGGCCAGGGCTTTGCTGGAGGGCGGAGAGGTGAGCCTGACATGATGCGCATCGGCCACGGTTTTGATGTCCATCGCCTGGTCCCGGAGCGACCCCTGATGCTGGGTGGGGTGAAGGTCCCCTACGAGTACGGTCTGCTGGGCCATTCTGATGCGGATGTTTTGCTGCATGCGGTTGCAGATGCGATTCTCGGTGCCCTTGGCCTGGGGGATATCGGCCGCCATTTTCCTGATACGGACCCGACATACAAGGGTATCAACAGTATGCTGCTGCTGGAGCATGTGGTCGGCCTGGCCCGGACGCGCGGCTTCCGGGTCAGCAACCTCGATACCACGATCGTAGCCCAGAGGCCGAAACTCGCACCCTACGTTTCCCAGATGGTTGCCAACCTTGCCAAAGTCTGCCAGGTGCCGAGCGGCAGTGTCAACGTCAAGGCCACGACCACCGAAGGGCTCGGCTTTACCGGCCGCGGCGAAGGGATCTCTGCCCACGCCGTGGTCCTGATGACAACAATCGAACAATAGTCCTGTACGCAGCAGAGTTACCAGGAGTCACCGGCACATGAATCATCCCGAGGTCCAGATGGGGCCCAATTTCATTCGCAATATCATCGACGAGGATCTTGCCAACGGCAAGCACCAGACCGTCGTTACCCGCTTCCCCCCGGAGCCGAACGGCTACCTGCATATCGGCCATGCCAAATCGATTTGCCTCAACTTCGGCCTGGCCAGCCATTACCGGGGACGCTGCCACCTGCGCTTTGACGACACCAATCCGGTCAAGGAAGAGCAGGAGTATATCGATGCCATCAAGGAGGATGTCCGCTGGCTCGGCTTTGAGTGGGGCGAGCATGAGTACCATGCCTCGGACTACTTCGAAACCCTCTATGACTACGCGGAGAAACTGGTGGAGAGGGGGTTGGCGTTTGTCTGTGACCTGAGTCCCGAGGAGATGCGCGAACACCGTGGCACCCTGACCGAAGCCGGCCAGGAGAGCCCCTACCGGAGACGCAGCGTTGAGGAGAACCTCGAATTGCTACGGCGCATGCGGGCCGGTGAGTTCGCCGATGGTTCCCGGGTCCTCAGGGCCAAAATCGACATGGCCGCACCGAACCTGAACCTGCGGGATCCGGTGATTTACCGAATTCTAAGAGCGACCCATCCGCGCACTGGCGATGCCTGGTGCATCTACCCAATGTACGATTTTGCCCACGGCCAGTCGGATTCGATTGAAAAGATCACCCATTCCCTCTGTACCCTCGAGTTTCAGGACCACCGTCCCCTCTATGACTGGCTCTGCGAGGCGTTGCAGATTTACCGTCCGCAACAGATCGAGTTTGCCAGGCTGAACCTTACCTACACGGTGATGAGCAAGCGCCGCCTGCTGGAACTGGTCAAGGAAAAGCACGTGACCGGCTGGAATGATCCGCGCATGCCGACCGTTTCAGGGATGCGTCGGCGCGGGTTTCCCGCCGCTGCAATCCGTACCTTCTGCGAGCGGATTGGCGTTGGCAAGAGCGACAGCGTGATCGACATGAGCGTGCTCGAGGACTGCGTTCGCGATGACCTCGATCAGAAGGCGCCGCGCGCAATGGGCGTACTGCGGCCGCTCAAGGTGGTCATCACCAACTTCCCGGAGGGACAGGTCGAAGAATTCACCGCGGCGAAACATCCGAAGGACCCTGATATGGGCTCCCGGACCATCCCTTTCAGCCGGGAGATTTACGTCGACCGGGATGATTTCATGGAGGATCCGCCGAAAAAGTTCTTCCGGCTCTGCCCTGGATGTGAAGTGCGTTTGCGCTACGGTTACGTCATCTGTTGCGATGAAGTGATCAAAGACCCGGTCACCGGCGAGGTGACGGAGTTGCGTTGCAGTTATGATCCGGAGACCGGCGGGGGTACCTTGCCGGAAGGGCGCAAGAAGGTCAAGGGGATCATTCACTGGGTTTCGGCGACCCATGCCGTGCCGGTTGAAGTCCGTCTCTACGACCGACTCTTCAGTGTCGCCGACCCGGCAGGAGAGAAGCCGCGCGACTACCGCGAACTGATCAACCGGGACTCGCTCGAGACCTTGGCGGCCCTGGTGGAGCCGGGGATTGCCGATGCTGAAGCGGGCGAGGCGTTTCAGTTCGAGCGGCTCGGATATTTCAATGTTGATACGGTAGACTCGCAGCCAGGGGCTCTGATTTTCAACCGGATTGTGACCCTGCGCGACACCTGGGCCAAGCTGTCCGGCGACTAATGGTTGCGGCGACGGAGCCGTCAGGTATTGCAAATCGACAGGAACGACCAGAAGCTCGGAGAAAAGAAGATGTCATTACGAGTTTACAATACATTGTCAGGTAAGAAAGAAGATTTCCAGCCGATCGTCCCGGGCAAGGTCGGGATGTACGTGTGCGGTGTGACCGTTTACGACTATTGTCATATCGGCCACGCCCGGGCCAATATCGTTTTCGATATCGTCTATCGTTACCTGCAGTACAGTAAGTACGACGTCACTTATGTTCGTAACTACACCGATGTTGATGACAAGATCATCAACCGGGCCAATGAGCGAGGGATCAGCAGCCAGCAGCTCGCGGAAGAATTCATCGCAGCCTTTGATGAGGATATGGCTGCCCTCGGCTTGCGCAAGCCGACTCACGAGCCGAAGGCCACCGAACATATCGAGCAGATCATTACCCTTGCCGAACAGCTGATCGCCAAGGGGATGGCCTACGAAGTGGCGGGGGATGTCTACTACAGCGTCGCAGCCTTTCCAACCTATCTGAAGCTTTCCAAGCGCAACATGGAAGAGATGCAGGCCGGCGCACGCATCGCCCCGGGGGAGCAGAAACGCAACCCGATGGACTTTGCCCTCTGGAAGGCCGCCAAGCCCGGCGAGCCAAGCTGGGAGTCGCCCTGGGGGCCCGGCCGTCCCGGCTGGCACATCGAGTGCTCGGCGATGAGTTCGACCCTGCTCGGTGACACCTTCGATATCCACGGCGGCGGTCGCGACCTGATCTTCCCGCACCACGAAAACGAGATCGCCCAGTCCGAGGGCGTCTCGGGCAAACCATTTGTCAAGTACTGGCTGCACAACGGCTTTGTCAATATCAACCAGGAGAAGATGAGCAAATCCCTGGGGAACTTCTTTACCATTCGGGATATCCTGAAGACTTATGATCCGGAGGTGGTCCGGTTCTTCATCCTGACTGCGCATTACCGGTCGCCGATCGACTTTTCCGACCAGAACCTCAAGGAAGCCCGGTCCGGCCTGAGCCGTTTCTACGAAGCGCTGCAGGCGGCGGCCGATGCCGTGCAGGGTTGTCCGGAAGGTGCCGGGGAGGCGGAAGAAGCGGCAAAGCTCGATGAACAATTCCGCTCAGCGATGGATGATGACTTCAATACGGCCCAGGCGATTGGCCATCTTTTCGAAGGGGCACGGGCGATCAACCGCCTGATCGCCGAGAAAAAATTCCGTAAAAAGGCGGACAAGGTCGCATCAGTCAGGGCCCTCAGAGAAAAAATTTCGGAGTTGGGTGATGTCCTCGGCCTGTTCGGTTCCGACCCGGCCGGCTGGCTGAGAGAGCAGAACCTCAGGGGTTTGCAGGAACTTGGCATGGTTGAGGCCGATGTTGAAGCAGCAATCAAGGACCGACTGGAGGCGCGAAGCAGCAAAGACTTCGCCCGGGCCGACCAGCTTCGAGACGAGCTGGCGCAAAAGGGTGTTGAGCTGCTTGATTCACCGGCAGGAACGACATGGAAGATTAAGTAACGGGTAGAACAAGGCTGTTTGGCTTTTGCTGTTGAAAACTCTCAGGCATTTTCTGCCATAGCGTGAGAAGCTGACAACTTTCGTGTTTGGTGTCCAAAAATTCAGGAATACGAGTATACTGCCCGTCGTCCGGGGTCTATCGAGAAACAAGAACAGGAGAAAACCTTGAAAAGAATTACACTGCTGTTTGTCCTTATTGTCTGCTCTTTTGGCGCTGCTTATCTTTACATCGATACTGAAGATCCCGTGATCACGTGGGGTGTGGAACAAAATGCAAAGATAAACGACGCTTTAAAAATCAACATCGTTGACGACAAGGGCTTGAAAGATGTCTGCTTCTCTCTGTCCGGCGGATCCTGCTCCGGTGAAGAAAGTTGCTCAAAAGACCTTGGCTTGCAATCCTTTGACCTGCTGCTTGACCCCGCACAATGCGCTGTCAATGCAGAGCCATTAAAGATCAAGGCCACGGTCAGCGTGGTCGACACCTCCATCATTGCAAATAAGGCGAGTGGTTCCATTGAATTGACCTACGACAGGCAAGCGCCAAATCTGGCGATTCTGAGTGGGACTCTCTACATGAAGCGTGGCGGGGCAGGTGTCGTTCTTTACGAAGTGAGTGAAGTGCCAGCTGAAACCGGGGTCCTTCTGGACGCTTTGAAGTTTAGGTCCTTTGAACTGGGCGAAAACCGGTATCTGAGTTTTTACGCGCACCCTTACTACATTGAAGCGGATGAGTTCAAGCCGAGAGTTTTCGCCGTTGACGAAGCCGGCAATACGAGGAAGATCAGACCCGGATCGAGAACCGCTGCGCGGGCCTATCATGCCGAGGAAATTGAGCTGACGGACGATTTCCTGGAAACTGTCAAAGATAAAATGATGGCGACATCAACCAAGAACCCACTGGAGGCCTTTCTCGAAATCAACAACAAAACCCGGCAGGAGAACTATCAGCAAATTGTTCAGCTATGCCAAAACACAGAACCTGAAAAACTTTGGGAAGGCGTGTTCTTGCGCAACCAGGGCGCACCCAAGGCCGGTTTCGCAGATCAACGCACGTACAAACACCGTGCAGAGGTTGTCAGCAAACAGGTTCACACCGGCCTCGATATTGCCGGTGTCAACAACACGCAAATTTTCTCAGCCAATCATGGCAGGGTAATCTTTGTCGGGGAAATAGGCATTTATGGCAATGTTGTGATCATCGATCATGGCTACGGCGTACACACCCTTTATGGCCATCTTAACCAGGCCGAGGTCCGGGAAGGGGACAATGTAAAAAAAGGTGATGTGATTGCTGTCTCCGGAGAAACGGGCCTGGCTTTTGGTGACCATCTGCACTTTGAGGTAAGGGTCAACGGTGTCCCGGTGAATCCTATTGAATGGTTTGATCCGGTTTGGGTCAGCAACAACATAGAGGCCTTTTTGCCAAAATCCGACCAGTAAACTCAGAAGTCCCAAGCATCTCTGAGGCCCCCAATATAGCTCGCCCTTCGCATGCAGAGCTTGTATTGCCAGGACTATGGCTAAATTTGAACTGAAATCAGAGTACCGACCGCAAGGCGACCAACCCCAGGCCATTCATGAACTGGAGCAGGGCCTCCGGCGAGGCGACCGGCACCAGGTCCTGCTTGGCGTGACCGGCTCAGGGAAAACTTTTACCATGGCCAACGTGGTCAGCCGGGTCCAGCGGCCGACCCTGGTGCTGGCACCGAACAAGACTCTGGCCGCGCAGCTCTACGGAGAATTCAAGGAGCTTTTCCCTGCCAACGCGGTTGAATATTTTGTCTCCTACTACGACTACTACCAGCCCGAAGCCTACGTCCCGACTACGGACACCTTCATCGAAAAAGACTCCTCAATCAATGAGCAGATTGACAAGCTGCGCCACAGCGCCACCCGCAGTCTCCTGACCCGCCGCGACGTGCTGATCGTTGCGTCGGTTTCCTGCATTTACGGGCTCGGCTCTCCGGAAGCCTACCACGGCCTGCTGATTCGCCTGGAGCAGGGGATGGAACTCGAGCGCAACCAGCTGCTCCGGCGACTGGTCGACATCCAGTACAGCCGCAACGACGTCGATTTCCATCGCGGCAGTTTCCGGGTGCGTGGCGACACGGTGGAGATCTTTCCTGCCTATGAGGAGGAGCGCGCGCTGCGGATCGAATTCTTTGGCGATGAAGTCGAGACGATCAGTGAAATCGATCCGCTGCGCGGCAAGGTGATCGATCGACTGCCGTCGACCGCGATTTTCCCGGCGAGCCATTATGTGGCCACCAAGCCGACCCTGGACCGAGCGATTCGCGACATCCAGGACGAGCTCCGGCAACGCATCCAGTTCCTGCGCGCCGGGAACAAGCTGGTGGAGGCGCAACGCATCGAGCAGCGCACCCTGTTTGATATCGAGATGATGGAGGAGATGGGCTTCTGTCAGGGGATTGAAAATTATTCCCGTCACCTGGACGGCCGCGAACCAGATTCATCCCCGGCAACGCTTTTCGACTATTTCCCGGAAGACGCGCTGGTCTTCATCGACGAGAGCCATGTCACCGTCCCCCAGCTGGGGGGGATGTATCGTGGTGATCGCAGCCGCAAGGAGACCCTCGTCGAATACGGTTTCCGTCTCCCCTCTGCCCTGGATAACCGGCCGCTGACCTTCGATGAATTCACCGCCAAGAACCTGCAGACGGTCTACGTCTCCGCGACCCCGGGCGATTACGAGCTGACCCAGGCCGCCGGCGTGGTCGTTGAACAGATCGTCCGACCGACCGGCCTGGTCGATCCGCCGCTGGACGTCCGTCCGGCGGGCAACCAGGTTGATGACTTAATCGATGAAATCCGCAGGGTCTCGGCAAAGCAGGGGCGTGTTCTGGTCACCACGCTGACCAAGCGCATGGCTGAGGATTTGACCGGCTACCTCGATGAACTCGGCATCCGGGTGCGCTACCTGCACTCTGATATCGACACGGTCGAACGCATCCGCATCATCCGCGCCCTGCGCCAGGGGGAATTCGATGTCCTGGTCGGGATCAACCTGCTGCGCGAAGGACTTGATATCCCGGAAGTCGCCCTGGTTGCAATCCTCGATGCCGACAAGGAAGGTTTCCTGCGCAGCACCCGTTCGCTGATCCAGACCTGCGGCCGCGCCGCCCGTAATCTTGAAGGCAGGGTGATCATGTATGCAGATCGGGTCACCGGCTCCATGCAGAACTGCATCGATGAGACTGACCGACGCCGGGTCGCCCAGCTGAGCTACAATGAGCGCCACGGCATCACTCCGGAATCGGTGCATAAATCGCTGCGTTCGATCCTTGACGATCTCGGCCAGGGACGATCTCCCCAGGAGAGTCTGGCTGCCGAAGCTTTGGCCGCATACGATTCCTGTGAGGACCTGAGCGCGGAGATCGCGCGATTGCGCGTCAAGATGCTGAAGGCGGCTGCCGACCTCGAATTTGAAAAGGCCGCTGAGCTGCGCGATCGGGTTCAACTGCTTGAAAAGCAGGAGCTTGCGCTGCGGAGCTGATCAAATGTTTTGGGGGCAGGACGTCGTCGGTTGCAGGGGAAGTCGAGATTTCAGTGCGGCATGGCCCGGTGCTCGCTCAGATAAACCCAACCTTTGACGATCCGATAGATCAGCCAGATTGAGACGGCCAGAAGGATCGCCCAGCCGATCAGCAGGAGAGTTGTCACGCCGCCGATCACCAGCCACAGGAGCGTGTACCAGAAGGTCCTGGTCTGCCAGCGGAAGTGACTTTCAATCCAGCTCCCCTGGACATCTTCCATGCGGACATAGTTGATGATGACCCCGGCAAACAGGGTCAGGCTGCCGGTAAACAGGCTGGCTGCCTGCAGGGCGTAAACGATCGTCGCCAGTCGCTGCAGACCCGTTTCGGTGGGTAAGTTGATCTGTGTCTGCCATTCATTCTTCACGCGTATCAGTATATGGGATTATGCCGGTTTTTGCCAGTTGCTATCAGCCAAAGAAAGCTTTTGTTTTCCTTGGAGACTGCCGTTACAATGATCGGGTCGTTTTGCTTTCATCTTGATCAGGCATATGATTGACAGGTGACCATGGGTTATCGCAATTTGCAAGAAACGGTTTCCGCCCTTGAGCAAACCGGTCAGCTGAAGCGCATCGACGCTGAGGTCGATCCTCATCTGGAAATTGGCGCTATCCAGCGACGGGTCTATGCTGCCGGGGGACCGGCCCTGCTGTTCCCGCGCGTCAAAGGCTGCGGCTTTCCGATGTTGGGCAACCTGTTCGGAACCCTGGAGCGTGCCCGTTACCTGTTCCGTGACACTCTTCCGGCAATAGAGCGCATGGTTGAGCTGAAGGTCGACCCGGGTGCTGCGCTGCGTAACATTCCGGCGGCCCTCGGCCTGGGCCGCCACGCCTTGAACCTGCTGCCGAAATCGGTCAGCAGGGGACCGGCCCTTGAGCTGAGCACAAGCCTGTCAGAATTGCCACAGCTGGTGTCCTGGCCGAAGGATGGCGGCGCATTTATCACCTTGCCGCAGGTGTATACCGAAGCCCCCGGCAAGGGAGGATGGCAAAAGTCAAATCTCGGCATGTACCGCGTGCAGATCTCCGGCGGTGCATATGCCGACGACGAAGCGGGCCTGCATTACCAGATCCATCGCGGCATCGGCGTCCATCATGCCGAAGCGCTGGCAAAAGGCCAGCCACTGCCGGTCAATGTCTTTGTCGGCGGCCCGCCGAGCTTGAGCCTCGCAGCGGTCATGCCGTTGCCTGAGGGGATGCCGGAATTGGCGTTTGCCGGATTGCTCGGTGGCCATCGCCTGCAGGTGGTCAGAACCCCGAACGGCCTGCTTGCTCCGGCGCAGGCAGACTTTTGCCTCTGCGGACAGATCCTCCTTGACCAGACCCGGCCGGAGGGCCCCTTCGGCGACCATCTTGGTTATTACAGCCTGGCCCACGATTTTCCGGTGATGCAGGTAACCCACGTCTTTCATCGACCTGATGCGATCTGGCCGTTCACTACCGTGGGCCGGCCGCCCCAGGAGGACACCACTTTCGGCGCCCTGATTCACGAAATGACCGGCGCCGCCATCCCGGACCTGGTCGCAGGGGTTCGGGCAGTGCATGCGGTTGATGTCGCGGGGGTTCATCCGCTGCTGCTGGCGATCGGCAGCGAGCGCTATACTCCCTATGCCGAAAGTGACGGCCCGCAGGAACTGCTCACCCAGGCCAACGCGTTGCTCGGTCAGGGCCAGTTGTCGCTGGCCAAGTACCTGCTGATCGTCAATCAAGCCGATTGTCCGGGACTGGACATCCACGACATCGGCGCATTCCTGCAAGCCCTTCTCTGCCGGATTGACTGGCGACGGGACCTGCATTTCCAGACTCGCACCACGATCGATACCCTCGATTATTCCGGTGAAGCTCTGAATGCCGGATCCAAGGTCGTGCTTGCTGCAACAGGTCCGGTGCGCCGTGACCTGCCAAACGAACTGCGCGGTGAATTGCGTCTGCCGTCCGGATTCTCGCGCCCTGGCATCGCCCTGCCCGGCGTCCTGGTGATCCAGGGAGAGCCCTGGCAGGGAGAACGTGGACTGCCCGCGGCGGACCTGGTCGCCTTCTGTCGTTCCTATACCCGAAATGATGAAATCAATGCCTTTCCCCTGATCGTTATCGTCGATGACGCCGAGTTTGCCGCCCGCAATCTGAACAACCTGCTCTGGGTTGCCTTTACCCGGTCCGCACCGGCCGCGGATATCGAAGGGATCGAATCCTTCTCCCACGTTAAGCATTGGGGGTGCCATGGCAGCCTGGTTATCGATGCGCGCACCAAGGGTTATCACGCGCCTCCGCTGGATGACGATCCTGCCATCGAAGCGCGGGTGGATGCGCTCGGTGCTCCAGGTGGGCCTTTACATGGGGTTATCTGATATTGAACTGTAGGAGGCGCAACTTTTTAAGTTACGCCTCCTTTGTTTATTGGGACGATAAAATCTTGAAAAGCAATACCAAATTTAAAAGAAAAATCTGGGGGTTGCGCCCCCCGACTGCGCCTTACTCTTTTGCTGGCCCAAAAGAGTAAGCAGAAAAGTGCCTTCGCCTTGCGGTGGGCATGTCTGGCCGGATGTCTGCAACCTCAATGAGACCTGTTCTGATGATGAAGAGTCCGCGCTTCCCCCGCAGGAACCGAGGCCTTGAGAGCCTCTCCTGCCGTGTGAGGTTTGCTCAGGGAAAAGTTGTTTTGGCTTTTCCCATGTAAACCTCCACGACAGGAGAGGCTCCAAGGCCCTTTGACACAGGAAGCGCCGGTTCCTATCGTTCAGAAGGTTCGGTTGAAGTCACAGACACTCCGGCAGAGGAGATGCCCTCCGCAAGGAGAAGGCCCTTTTTGCTTACTTTTGTTGCCGGAAAAGAGTATGGCGGTCGGGCGGGCGCGACCCGCCGGTTTTGCTTTTTGTTTTTAGAATCTGAGCGTCTAAAACAGAAGGTGGCACCGTGCAATCAAGTATGGTGCCCCCGTAATTATCAAACAAAAGGCCGACCCGGTAAGGGTCGGCCTTCAAGTTCTAAACCAGTCCGACTATCAATTCTGCCCTTGCAGCTGTTTGAGAATCTCCGGATTCTCCTCCTCGGTTGCCAGCAGGGTGTGGCAGGTGTTGCAATCTGCGGAGATAATCTTGCCATCCGGACTTTCGTGCATGTCGTCGTGACAGCGGAAGCAGCCGATGTCGAAATCCGGGCCATGGGTAATATGGTTGATATAGGTGCCCCATTCGACCTTCATCTCTGGAAAGACGTTGTCACTATAGGCCGCAAGCACACCTTTGACAGCGTCTTCAAGCAATTTCGGGCTTTTGGTCACCAGTTCGGGGTAATTCTCCGTGTACCAGCTGGTCAGCTTGCTGGTAATGGTTTCGCGGGCGAGATCCCCGGTTGCATAATTTGCTGTTATCAGTTCCATTGCCTGGCGCTTGATAAACGGTAATCCCTGGGGAATGTCTCCTTCGGCAAGCTTGCGGTCCAGAGCGTCGTCCGGTGTCAGGTAGATATGTGACGGCCGGTTGTGACAGTCAATGCAGTCCATTTCACGCATATCCTCCTCGCGCGCTGCACCTGCCAGCAATTCATCTGCATCTGCAGTCCGAAAGACGGTTTGCGTACCGTCGGCCTGGGTGAGAACGACTTCCGGAATCACCATACGGCTGTGATCTGTTGCCCGATAGGTGATCTTGTTTTCCGGGGCGATATGCCAGTGAATACCGTGGGAACTCTGGACGCGATCGCCGGCGCTGCCGATCTTCATCAACATGACATCATAAACAGGGGTGTTCTCTTCGTTTGGCAGAAAGCGTTTAGTCACTGACAGCTTGTCGCCATGAAAGAGTTCCGGGCGATGGCATTCCTCGCAGGTCTCGCGAGCCGGGCGTAATCCATGCACCGGTGTGGCAATCGGGGTCGGGTAGGTCGACGCGGCGACAGCAAGCAGCTGTCTGGCACCGGAGATCTTGGATTTGACAAACCAGTCTGCGCCGGAACCGATGTGACACTCGACACAGGATACGCGTGAATGAGGAGAGTTTTCGTACGCCGTGTGCTCTGGGTTCATGACCGTGTGACAGAACTGACCGCAGAACTGGGTTGATTCCATGTAATGGTAGGCCCGGTACAGGAACATGCTGAAAACGGCGAAGTTGACCGAAGTGAGCAGCACAATCAGAAAGACGTTCTTGCGCAGACGGCCGAACAGTTCCGGCTCAGTGAAATATTTGCGCAGATACTCGAGAGTAAACAGATGAACATCGCGGTCGCCGCGAAAGAAGAAGGCACCGATAAAGATCATCGCCAGGCCGCCGAGGAAGAACGGCCCGAGCGCGAGGTAGACGGCTGCACCGAAATAGGGATTCTTGATGTGCCAGACGGTGTCGGCCAGCATGTACGCAAGCAGGAAGGGCGTGGTGATCGTTACGATCATCCCGCCGATCAGGGAAACGCGGCTGCGGCTGATGCCAAGGAAAAAATCCTTGACCATGTCAAATTGGCCCATGAAACACTCCTGTTGGTCGTGGGAAAAAAGACAGTTTCTTAATCAAGTGGATGGAAAAATTGCAAAATTTGAAAAACGGCTGCTAGTTTAAGAAAGATTAATTGGGCGATTTTTTATCAAACTGCGTTAAAAAAAACAAGCAAAAAAGCACAGTTAGCGTTTTTTAGGAAAAATATGAAAAAATTTTAACTTTTATGCTTGACATGAATGATCTCTAATGTTAAAACTCTAATCAAGATCAATCAAGAAGAACTAACAAAGAGGAGGACATCATGAAAACTCAAAGCCGCTTTATGGATACCGTAAAAAGTTCTTACCTGGTTCTCGTCATTGCCGCCCTCGGCATCTTCGCCTTCATCTCGGCGGTCCTGATCGCCTGGCCGGCACTCGCCTACATCGGCTCGAAACTGTTCAACTAGGACTTATTCACTTTAACCTCGCCGCCTGAAGCGCGAGACACCCATAGGAGACACATCATGCAAAGCGCAGCCAACATCATCAGTTCCGTCAAAGCCAGTTACACGATCGCCGTCATGGGTGTCCTCGGCCTGTTCGCCTTCATCTCGGCGGTGCTGATCGCCTGGCCGGCCCTGGCCTACCTCGGCGCCAAGCTGTTCAACTAAAATTCAAAGACAACAAGGGGACCGAAAAGTTTCGGTCCCCTTGTAACCTGTTAAAAAGGCCGCCCTCGATCGAAGGCGGCCTTTCCTGTTGTAAGATTCTGGATTTTTCAGTGGGCCTCGTCTTCCGACATGAAGGCAGGGAAGATCATGTTGAGGAACCAAAAAATAACAAATGGGGTCACCATAACCGAGAGTGCGCCTACCAGTCCTTCCTTAAACGTCTCAATGTCGTGTGGGATAATTGGCAAGTGGTATTCCATGAAACCGGCGAAGGTCAGAGAGAAGGCCTGTCCGCCGATGACAACATTCCAACGCATCATGAAGACACCGAAGAGAACCAGGAAACTGGCTACTGTGGCACGTCTGATGTTCATCCCGGGAACAGCAGTATCAGGAATGGCAGGGCATTGCCAATTGCGTACTGAGTAAACGAAAATTTTCGTGAAATCATGCTCGTGATGACCTCACGCAGAATGTCCCAGGATTTCACTGCGTATAACCCCGGAAAATCAGGTCGAGAATCTCCAGGGTAATCGCTGCTGTCATGAAATAAGCAGGTAGTTAGAAGTCGTTTGGATTTCCTACTTCTCGGATACTGCAGTTCCTCGACAGTAGGCCGTCCCGCCTGAGCATGGGCATCCGGACAGCGGCCATCTTCCGCGTTTGGCCATCCACTTGCGCATTTCCATGGTGACGACGTAGCAGAAGATACAGAGTGCGATACCGGAGACAACGGCCGAACAGATAAAAATAACCGGCATCAGGGGTGTCATCCAGAGGGCGTTGGCCTTGACCGAGCCGAAGATGAAGCCTGCATAGCCGTGCAGAAAGCAGGCAACCGGGATACCGAGGTCGCTAGTTTCTTGACCGCATTGTGATCCTTCTGGACCGCTTCAGTGCTGATGTCCATCGCGCCCAGGGTGAGCAGTCTTGAAAATGTGCATACGCAGGATGCTTCAAAGCTACTGTGTTCGACTCTGCAGCAAGCGCTTGTGACGTCAGGACAAAATGCTTGCGATACTCGAACCAAAGCTCCGCAGCGACGATGAAGGCGTAGGTCATGAAGACGATACCGAAGGCTGAGATCGCCGAGGTAAAATGTGGCGTCATCAGGACATGGAACCCTCGCAGTGGTTGTGCCAGATGAAGGAGCAACGGCATCATCGCGACCGGTAACAGTGCGAAAGAGAATACCAGCGAATATCTGGCGATCTCTTTGAGCTGTTTGACTCCGAACACATGGTACAGAGACGACAACACAAAGGCACCGGCAACCAGACCGGTCATGAAGGGGTACATAACGATTTGGATTGACCAATAGATATATTCGTTAGGGCAGGACGAACAGTTCCTTGACGGTCCAAGTTCTCCGTGTACGTGCATAGCGCTGCTCAACCATGATTAACGCACCTCCGTGGTCGAGGCCAATGTAGAAGGCCTGGGGATTGGTTCCGAATTCGTCTTTCAGAACACCGACACGTTCATTCAGAATAATCTGAGTAATCGGATCATTGATGTCCCTGATGTTGCACATCTTGCGGGCGCCGAAGGGACAGGCATTGACGCAGGCTGTTTCCAGGCCCTTGGTGATGCGGTGATAACAGAAGGTGCACTTGTCGACGACATTGTGTACCGGGTGGAAGTAGCGGGCTCCAAAGGGGCAGGCCATGACGCAGTAGCCGCAGCCGATACACCATGAACGATCCACCAGAACCACACCGTCATCAGTTTTATAGGTCGCTCCGACCGGACACACCTGGGTGCAGGCCGGTGTTTCGCACTGGTTGCAGAGTTTAGGTACGAAAAACGCCTTACCGACATCTTTTGCGTCGATCTCTTTATAGCCGAGGTGCTCTCCTAGATCGATCTTGGCGTCGTGAAGCCGTACAGGGCGGCGTGCGGGCTGTCGACGTATCGCCGGTCATCTTTGGTATAGACGTAGCGCTCTACCCAGGTGCGGCTGACGTTGGCATCAAAAGGCACATCGTTCTCCGTCTTGCAGGCCTTGACACAAAAGCCGCAACCGACACAAGTGTAGGTGTTGATCAAAAATGCCCAGTGGAGTTGGGGGTTGGCGGCCAGGACCTCTTTCGGATCAAAGAATTCAAGAGCCGAGAGAGGAACCGACGCACCAGCAATGACAACCATCGTGTTTTTCAGAAAATCACGCCTCTTCATGGTTACATATCCTCCAATCTCGGATTGTGCGGGTCATGACAGTCAACGCAGGCTTCATCCACGTTGTGCTCTGCGGGATTGATGCCCGGGATGCGCTTACGTTCGCTGGTTGTGTACGGCAGCAGTGTGTGGCAGCGTAAACATTGTTCGCGATCTCTGTTGATGACCAGAAGTTCGGGATCGTCGGGATGATCCAAGGCCGGACCGTGGCAGTTCTCGCAGGGGATGATGCCGTGCAAGTCTTCAGTTCGCACATCGACCACGTCACCGTGACACTCTGCACAGTATTCATGCATCTTCTGCTTGCCTGTGTCGCGGTACTTGAGAGGCTGATTTTTCCAGACCTCCTCATTGTCCTTGTTGTGGTAGCTGTACATGAAGCCGTATTCACCAGAGCCGAAATTTTCCGGAACGTAAAATTCCCGGAACAGCAGGATTACGGCGACGATGCCAATGACCACATACAGCGGCCGCCAAACGTGACTTTTCACAATTCTGTCCCTCTCTTCCTTTAAATAGAGATTGTCTAGAAATGCCGAACCAGAAGATTGGATTAAAACTAATCCAATCTTCTGGTTTAATTGTATTTTTTAAAGTGTGAGACCATAAAACCGTTCCGTCGTGCTTTCAACGGAAAAAGGAAACACTTTAAACCTGACCGTTCTTTATCCGGGGTCTTCGGTTTCTTCAGCCCGCTTTTCTTCCTCTTGCCGGAGGAATTTGTCCCGGTCGACCTTGCCAAGAAAGAACAGATTGTCGCCGATGTGACAGTCAACACCATCGTCAGCGACATGAAAATCTCCATTCAGGATTGGGATGGCTACGCGCAAAAGCATGGTGAAGACGAATAATCCTGTGGCCCAGATCCCGATTGCCAGTAACATTTCCAGGCCGGACGGGACATATTCATATATTTCGTGAAGAACATCAGGGACGAAGCCGGGGATCACCAGGCCCATCCCTTTTTCAATGTAAACACCGATAAAAATCAACACACAGCCAAGAACCAGAGTGGTGTTGTTGCGGCGCGTGTCGGGGACCAGAAAGATCATGAAGGCTGTAAAGTTGAAGATCATGGCGGTCCAGATCCATGGCACAAGCGCGTTGTGACCGTGCAGTCCCTGGAGCAGGTATTGCATCGGCGCGAGGTGGACGGATGCGGTGTAGTACTCCTTGAAGATCTCAGCGCCCAGCAGGAAGAGGTTGATGAACATTGCATAGGCGATCAGTTCGGCAATCTTCTGGATAGCTTCATCACTGATCTTGAAACGCGTGTATCTACGGATCAGGAAAAACACCAGGATCATGAATGCCGGCCCGGAACAGAAGGCCGAGGCCAGAAACCGTGGCGCCAGAATAGATGCGTTCCAGAAGGGCCGTGCACCTAGGCCGTTATAAAGGAAAGCGGTCACCGTGTGAATCGAGATGGCAGCCGGGATCGAGAACAACAACAACGGTGTGGTGAACTTCTTGTTCGGTTCGCGCTTGTAGTAAAGGTTGTAAAGGTAGTAAACAGCAATGGTTAAATTAAGAACCAGATACGTGTTGAGAACGGCCACATCCCACGCCAGGAGAGATTGAGGGAAGTTCAGGATGCCGACAAAGGGAATCAGGTGCCAGAAGCGGTCAGGGCGACCGATGTCAACAGTAACGAAAAGCAGGCACATGACAATTGCAGAAACGGCAAGCAGTTCGCCGAGCAAGGCGATCTCCTTGATCGGCTTCCAATGGTAAACGTAGGCAGGTATGACCAGCAGGACTGCCGCCGCCGCGACACCGACCAGGAAAGTGAAGTTGGAGATATAAAATCCCCACGAAACCTGGTCCCGCATATTAGTGACGATCAGCCCGTCGTTGAGCTGAATCACGTAGGTGATGCCGCCGATAACCATCAGCGCGAGCAGTCCACCCACCCAGAAATAATAGGCGGTGCTACCGCGTGCAGTCAGGATCAGCGTGCCTTTAAAGAAATTCCAGATATTTTTCATCTGATTGCTCCGCCGTTAGGTCGCGTAGAAGTAGAAAAATTTTGGTTGAGTGTTCAGGTCTTCCTTGAAAATGAAAACGCGCTTGTTTTCGATCAGGTAGCGAATCTCACTCTTGGGGTCGTTCAGATTGCCAAATTTGCGAGCCCCTACGGGACAGACTTCTTCGCAGGCCGGATAACGTCCCGGCTGCTCTCGAGTGCGCTGAACACAGAAAGTACATTTTTCAACCACGCCGGTCGGCCGCGGTCGGTTGCCGAGGTAGTGTGTATCCGGATTCATCTCATCTATTGGCAGCTTGCTTTTGGCCCAATTGAAGTGCCGGGCGCCGTAGGGGCAGGCTGCCATGCAGTAGCGGCAACCTATGCACCAGTTGTAGTCGACCACGACTATGCCGTCATTCTCCGGCCAGGTCGCCTGGACAGGGCAGACCTTTGTGCAGGGCGGATTTTCGCACTGCTGGCATTGAACCGGCATGTAGAATTTGCCTTTTTCCGGGACTTCAACCGGGTTGTAATAATGCTCGGCACGCTCCAGATCAACACCCTTCTCTTTGTCGAGCTGCAGCACTTTAATCCAGTGGATTTGCGGATCCCGAGATTGGTTGTTTTCCTCGACGCAGGCGTAGACGCAGCGACGACACCCGATGCAACGCGACAGGTCAAGTCCATACCCAAACGTGACCCCTTCAATAGGCGGAGTGGCCTTGACGGTTACAGCTTTACCGAACTCCTTGCTGTATTCACCCTCGAGACGTGTCAGGACCTTCTGCAGTTCAGTTTTGTCCAGTTCACGGAAATGTTTCTGGAAAAAGGCCTCCCAGATTGATGCCGATGCATTGGGGGTCGGCAACGCCAGGGCTCCAACGCCGGCGGCCAGCCCCTTAAGGACTTTGCGGCGGGATTTCCGGAAGGCATTCTTGTCGCATTTGGGTCCACTACACATATGGTGTCTCCTCTTAAGTGAGGTTGCTCGCGTGCTTTAAATTAGTGCTGCACTGGTGCTGCAGGAGCACTTTGTCGATTCAGGTTCTCGGGCCGGACCGGTGGTGGTAGCGGCTGCAGTGGCTTGAAGCTGGGGCTATGAGGGTTGTGGCAATGAGCACAGAGCAGGTACTGTTTTTCACCGTTCCAGTAGCCGGTTCGCTTGCCGTGGATACCGACTTTCCAGTCCCGCAGTTTGTCGCCGTGGCACTGGCCGCACAAGCGGTAGGATTCCGTGAATGGAATATTCTCGCCTGAGACCAGATGCAGAGAGTCTCGGTCGTTCAGGTTGTGGCAGTCGAGACACCAGCGCTGTCCTTCTGCATGGTCAAGGATGATATCGTCGTGCATATCGACCAGTTCGCGGCGCTCCGGATTGGGCTCCATGTCAGCATGGCAGTCGGAACAGGGGAAGATGCCTTCGGAAAATGGTGGCGGTGGCACGGGGTAGGTTTCCCCTTCATCTGCGCGGCGCTTGTATTTCTCAACCTTTTCCTGAACGACCAGGTTACCAGCACGGTCAAAAAATTTCTCGACTTCGGCGGCAGGGAGGACTGTGACACCAAGCGCCAATAAGCATATTGCCAATGATAGCGATCGCCGGAAATGGATTTTCACGGTTGCTCCTCCACGCTGAGTTGAGAGGGTTCGTATGTAAAACAAGGTTTGTTTTTTTATCACAACACAAAGGGTTGTGTCAAACTATTGGAAGTGATTTGGTCAGCTTTCCTTGTAAATAATTATTTCACTAAACTACATGATATCAATGGTTTGTAGCATTAAATTTCATTAGTGATTTGGCTTTCATATTTCTGGGATCGGTGTCTCTTGACAATTAAAATAAAATAAAATACTGTTTTATTAAACATAGTTTACTACGCTAGTGGGGTATTATAATAGCTTTTGCAGTTAGTTCTGCAATAAACACTGGATGGCCGCAGTGGCAAGAAAATTCAGATACCCGAACAAGTTTACTCGTAATAGGGTTAATTTCAACGTCCAGGCAGGATGGAATTTGCCTGCTCCGGAAAAGACGAGGGGGCTATGGTTGAGTCTTCTAACCATGTAGAAAAGCGGATTGCAGACCTTGAGGAGCAGGTTGCTCTGCTGACTCAAGCAGTGAGTGAGTTGCGGTCTGCTCGCGAGACGGTTTCTACCCCGGAAACCGCGGTGAAGAAGCCCCCTCGCAAACGCTCTGTTGAAGGCGGCCCTTCTGAAGAGATTCTCTCCTGGGTCGATAAATCGTACATCCTTTCGCGGGTTGCCACGACCAGTTTCATCGTTGCTGTGGCCGTTGCTCTGCGCACGGCCTCGGACAGTGGTGTTGTCGACCTGCAGATCGGCTCATTCATCGGCATGCTCTATGCCATGGGCTTACTCATCTACGGCTGGTTTGCCTACAAGGAGGGGAGTATCCAGGCCCCTGTCTACACGCTCTGGGGGACCTTGATCATGTGCAGTGTGGTGGTGGAAGCGCACCGGGTTTTCGCCACGGTTCCCACGGAAGTTGCCTACCTGGCCATGGCTCTGACCGGCCTGGTCGGGACCATGATCAGCCGGATGCATCACGTCGCATTGCCGGTGTTTGTCGGCACTCTCGGGATGAGTTTCGGCAGTTTCGCACTTGATTATCCAAGCCCGGTCTTTCCGTACCTGGTGATCATCATGGGGCTGGCAAATGTTTTTGCAACCTATGCAACGCGCCTGTTGCGGGCGTCCTGGCTGCGCTGGCTGTTGCTGATTTTAACCCTCTTCATGATCCAGATCTGGGACCTGAAGCTGAATATCTATCTGAGCAAGTTGACGCCGGAAAACCTGGAGTTCTCTGTCCAGGGGTTGATGCCGTCGATCGGCTTCCTCGGCCTGGTCTTCGTTGCAATTTCGTTGCTCGGAGTCCTCGGCAAGGTCCAGGAAAAAATCTCCAAGTTTGATGTTGTCATGCCGGTTATCAATGTCTGCTGGATTTTCCTGGCAGCGAAGTACGCCATCAACCAGGGGTTGACGACGGCATCGACCTTTGGCTGGATTGCCGTCGTCGCAGCCGTAGCACACCTGGCAATTGCCTGGTGGCTTGCACACCGGTCCGAGGGGGGCAGCCTGGGAACGACCTCTTTTGCTCTTGCAGGAGGCATTCTGCTGGCGTTCACTGCACCGATGGCGCTCGGACATGCCGTGATTGCTTCGGCTTTGGTTGCCCTGCTCGCGATTGGTATGGCGTGGCTTTCAATGCGACGCAACAATACCGGTTTGCGCCTGGCATCCTACCTGTTGCAGCTGTATGCGTGCTCAGCATTGGTTTTTCTGCTTTGGTCGACCGACGGCACACGGCCCTCTGTGGTTGGCGCACTTTCTTCCGGCTTGCTTGCTTCGATCGCCTTTGTGCATTATTTCTGGTCCCGGCGCAACCCGATCGTTGCTGGAGAAACCTTACTGCACAAGCTCAACAGGCATGACCGGGGTGCCACTGTCCTGCTGGTTGCAGCACTGTTCAGCGGTTTCTTCACGATGCGGGTCGGCCTTTATCAAACGCTCGATTTTCTGCACGCGGCGACCCGCAGCAACTTCGATGGTGCCCAATCCGTGTTGATCAACGTGACTGCGATCGTCGTTCTCTGGCTGGCTCTGCTCAGGCATAACAAGGAACTGCGAAACGTCGCGGTTTTTTTGATCGTGATCGGTGCCGGCAAGGTGTTTTTGATGGATATGGTGAACTTGAAGGGGATGCCGCTGATGGTCAGTGTGTTTACCTTCGGCCTGGTTGCGGCCTCTGCTTCCTTTGTTCTGGGGCGCTGGAACAAATCCCCTGGCGAGGTGGAAACAGCAGAGCATCCGGATGAAGAGAGTGCCCGTAAATAGAGATTTATGAGAAGAAATAGAGTGTGTCAGTGGCTTTAGATAATATAAGAATTGCTGCTGACATAACTTGTAAGATTTTTTCAGCGTAGTGTGTCAAGATCGGGGTTTTTAAGAATTTACGGAGCTGTTAATCCATGTGGCAGGGAGAACTGTTAACGCGAGAGTCAGAGTGTCAGGAGGTCCGACTGACACTTTCGGCCTGACGTTCTTTGATGTGTATGGTTGGGCATCATCTTTACGGTGCTTTTTCACTGAGACGTTTTTCTAACTCGTCCCAACGGTATTTGCAGTAAGCTTCCGGTTCAGGCCATACCTGCGGTTCAACTGATATCTCCAGAGGCTTGCCGGGGTCGAGCGCTGAACCAGAAAAATGTCTACTAATAACAATTCCGGTCTGAGGAGCACGGACTAGCAGGAGTTCTGTGCTTGGCTTAAATTTACTGCTCAGGGGATTTTCCCCCTGTGCCCCTAGTTTCTGACTCTCATCGTCGTATAATACCAAAACCTTGTCATCGATGGTTCGCAGAAAGTAGATCAAACCACCGTGCTCCGGCTCCTGGAACCTTTTTATCGCAGTGAATTCATAAGCCTCTTCGGTTACTAATCCCTTTTCGAGATCAGCGCGCAGGCTTGGGCGGATATCGCTCTGTGACTTAAGCCAACGGGCACTGGAGATTATGGCGGGCGGAACACAGGCGACTGCACACAACGCGACGATCCAAACTGCCGCGGGACTATGCCAGCCAATCTCAACACTTAAAGTAGACCGCGCCATCCATGCAATTACTTTCCAGACAACCACGAAAGCAAGCACGGATAAGGAATAATAAAGCACTGCGTTTACAGTAGCTATTTTCCATCGACGAGCACTGGTTTTAGCGTTTTTCAGGATATCTCTAAGGAATTCCTGCTCTGGCTCCGACATCGGGCGTTTAGTTTTGCGATTGCTCATTCTGGTAGAGGGTCTTCCAGCCGCCCAACGGACCAAGCGTATTGGAGCTAATTTTTTGAGCGTCCTATTCACCTTAGGTGGACGAGGCACCCAAAATCACGTTTCAAAGGTGTGGTGTTGACACATCAACCCCCATAAATCATCGCTGCTCACGCGTGTGCCAAAGTCGCAAAACATAAATTGTAGATTCCTGAATCTCGTAGCGCATCTCATAATGACCTACGAGGATTCGGCGAACTTCACGCGGATCAAACTCTTCAAGCCTTTCCCCGATTCGCGGATTTCCTAGTAAATTGGTCGGAGCGGTCAGACAGTGACTGAACAGTGCGTGCCGCAGCTGCCCTGTTGACTGGAGCCAGAAACTCATAGAGCCTTGCCAAATCTGACAAAGCCTTGCTAGTCCACTTCAATTCCTTCAACGTGGCACATCCATTGGGTTGTCTGAATCAAGGCTATCAGCCCAAGCCTGTACGGACTGATGGTCAATGACACGACCAGCCTCGACATCAGCCAAAGCTTCTCGGGTAAGACGACTACGCTCTTCTTCTTGATCGATCCAGGCCGACAGTGCCTGTTTCATGATCCAACCACGAGAACGCTCTAGTCGCTTTGCCATCTGATCAACCTTATCTGCCATCTGTAGAGGGATATGTGCCGTCAATACTTTGGTATTTGCTTGTGCCATCACTAATCTCCTGATCAGCCAGTAAGCTACATTTGATTATATTTGAACAATAGTGATTAATTATGATTTTGTCAAACGGACGGGCCTTTTCTCTTAGGTAGAGACGTCCTATCCACCTCGGCCATGACACACTCGAAATCTTGTTCCAGAGCCCTCCGACTGACACACTTATGAATTATCAGAAATCCTCTCACATTGTTTTGATGTGGTCAAACTTATAGAAACAGCACAATTCTTACTGAACCTGACTTCTGAAGTTCAATACGATCTGCCGCTTTTGGCATTGAACCCCCTGAGCCTAGAGATTTCATTTTTTAACAGCAGATTCCAAAGACCCGAA
>CAVQRZ010000028.1:0-71744 GCA_963715335.1 uncultured delta proteobacterium | reverse complement strand
GTCACAACATTTGGAAAGCAGAACGCCACTCACCAACGCTTCTTAGAAGTCCTGTCGCAACTCGTTCTTGGATTATCTAGGGACATTTAGTATGCGTTTGAGTCGGAAGAAGCCAGGCACTCTCTGTCAGATCAAGTCTCGACTACTACATATCAGTTCAACTCACGAACACAGCCTAAATATTTGTCTTCACACCTCCGTACTCTGGCAAGATCTTGGATGATTACTGACCTGGGGATTTGCAACCGTTTGCAGGGGACGATCAAACGGTCTCCGGATAATCGCAAAAAGGGACCGTCTCTCCAACCCGGCCCCTTTTCTTGCAAGATGTCCTTAGAATTAGTTTCTGGAAATTCTAGCCTCTGCTGCGCTGATGGGCTTCCCGATGGTTCGCGCCTTTGACCAGTCCTTTAACAAAACCGAACAGGAGTAAAAGCGTCGGCATCAGTTGCACAACAACAACCAGTGCACAGAAGGCCAGAAAGGCGCCGACCAGAATCCCGCTGGAGTATGTTTTACTGGTATCCACGGCAAAAGCAGGGGTTACCATCGTCATCAACATTGCCATTCCCAGGAATAAACTTCTGAACTTTTTCATGACTTCCTCCTTCTTTAGTTTGTTAAGGCTTATGCGACAAGGCCGTATGCAACTTTTTTAAAAGCGCATTCAACCACTTGTTTCAATTCCTCTTCATCACCCGCATGGCTTGGTTTGAGGGCATGATAAAAGATACCTTCGTGTCTAACCCTGCGAATCAACGCCAAAGGGAATTCGCTGGCGACTAAAATGATATTCAGGTTACGGTTACATTTTTTCAGGATTGGAATTAATTCTGTCGCCATTAATTCATCAAGCCGGGTGCTCAGCAGGACAACTTCTACTGATTTTTTGAGAACCCCGTCAAGGACTCCAGAGGCCGTGTCAGTCGCGGTGACCTGGTAACCGGCATTGGTGAACAGATTCGCCATCAGCTCCCTGCTCATTACATCTTCATCTGCGATGAGTAATTCTGACGGATACATTGTCATTCTCCTGTCCAAAGTTCTGCAGTCTGTCCTTGGTACGGATCTTCTAGTTGCCATTCGTTGAAGTCTTTTCCCGGGGGGTGAACACACTCTTTACGATTCCGAAAAAAAGAATCATCGCCGGGACCAGTTGGGTCACAATGATCAAGGCAAAGAACCCAAGGAAAAGATAAGTCAGGACTCCTGCTCCTTCGCCCAGTGTGCCGTTTGCCGCGTAGGCGGCTGAAAGACTACTCATCATGATCAGTGTGAACAGTTTCATGGTTTTCATAGCGTCCTCCCTTCTGTGGCCCTTAATTTCTTTGTGGTACGTTTTTTTGCTCTTGCCAAAGTAATAGAGCATTATGCGTGCCATTCTTGTAAAGTTATTGTTCAATCTTCTAACCAACTGTTTTTACATGCCATTTTAGTTTTAAACGTGAGAATGGCGCTTCATATACACGGGTGAGGAAATATTAAAAATATACGTTAAAGGGATGGTTCCGCCGGTTTTAACCACCGATGACTTCTGTAACCCTCTGAAAATACCTGATTTATTTTCGGGACGGGGTCGTGTATGGGGAAAACATACAGTGCATTATATTTTTATTCGGTCAAAACTCATGCCTACAGTGAACAACCCGGAGCCACTCGATCCGCCAGCCCTTTAGTCGAGGAATTGCCCCTTGCTATTCGAAGCAACTCAGCCCAATGTGGTCCATGTCAATGAACGGCGATATCAACAGGAAAAAGAAATCTATGACAAACGAAATTGCACTGCGGTCTGATGTCGAAGTGACTTGTGCAAACTGTGAGGCCTGCTGCTGTCGCCAGGAAGCGATGCTCTTTAACGACACCGAAGTCCCTGTTCATTTAACCGAGTTAAATCCGCAGGGAGAGAGAAGTATGGCGCGGTTAGAGGATGGCCTGTGTAAAGCATTGGATCGAGAGACCATGCTTTGTACGATCTACGAGAGGCGGCCATGGATTTGCCGTGAGTTTGAGGTGGGTGAATACGAGTGTCTTGCAGCGCGAGCAGACCATCTTTAGATCGCAGACTGGTCATGAATGGCCATTGAATCGAGCGCACGGCCAAGCCTTCCGCGTTAAACTTGCATATTTCGGGCATTAACTCAGGTTCGCATCGCCCTCGATCATCATCAATCGTGAAGCTTTGTTCAATAAGTCACGATTTCTGACACCCTGTAATTTTGGCGATTAACTGTAATCGCTTATATTGCCATCTCAATAGGATCAACAAACAGTCATCGCCTAATCTGCATCACCCGTTACAGGTTTAACAATGCTTGCCCGATTTCACTGCGTTGACAATTAACTGGCAAAATCGGACAATCACGCCATGATTTTTCTCCGCTTGATATTGACCTCGTTGTTGACGTGTTCTCTGATTTTTTTGCCATCAGCATTTTGTCTGGCTGAAGAAGAAGATCCGCCGGTCGTCATTGTCGGCGGTGACACCAGCTATCCTCCCTATGAATATCTGGATGAAAACGGCGACCCAGCCGGATTTAACGTCGAACTGAGCCATGCGGTCGGGCGGGTGATGGGCATGGATGTTAAAGTCCAGCTCGGCCCCTGGGGGGAGATGCGCCAGGCGCTGGCCACAGGCAAGATCGACATCCTCCAGGGGATGGCGTACTCGCAGGAGCGGACCAAGGAGGTCGACTTCTCGGTCCCGCATGCAGTTGTCCACCAGTCGATATGGAACCGCGAGACTCTGCCGCCGATCACCCGGGAGCAGGATCTTGCCGGCAAGCAGGTCATCGTCATGCGCGGCAGCATCATGCACGATTTCATGCTTCGGCGGCATCCCGGTACACCTCTGACCCTCACCGACTCCCTGGCCGAATCACTGCGCCTGCTGTCCTCCGGCACGCATGACTGCGCGCTGGTGGCGAAGCTCCCTGGTCAGTATCTGATCGACAAGCTGGGCCTTTCCAATGTTGCTCCGGTGGCCAAGCCGCTGATCGCCCAGGATTACGGCTACGCGGTCAAAAAAGGCAACCGTGTGCTGCTAGCCAAGTTTAACGAGGGACTGGCGATACTGCATCAGAACGGCGAATACGAAAAGATTTATCGCAAATGGCTCGGTGTCTTTGAGCCGGTTCGTTTCGACTGGAAACGGTTCGTATGGTATGTCGCCATGGTGACGGCCCCATTGCTGCTGGTCATCGGTATGGTGGTGCTTTGGTCGCGCACCTTGAAAAAAGAGGTCGCCCTGCGTACCGCCGAGCTCCAGAAGGAGGTCGCCGGACATCGCAAGACCATGGAGGAATTGAAGGTTCGCCAACGCCAGCTGATCCAGGCTGACAAGATGACTTCGCTGGGCATCCTGGTCAGCGGCGTCGCGCATGAAATCAACAATCCGACCGGGTTGTTGCTGCTGAATCTGCCGCATTTGCAAAAGGCCTACGAGGATTCCCAGAACATCCTCGAAAGACATTATCAGACACACGGGGATTTCAAGCTTGGCTGGTTGCAGTATTCGCGCATGCGCCAGGAGATCCCTCAGATGTTCCAGGAGATGCAGGATGGAGCGCGTCGCATCAAGCGGATCGTCGAGGATCTGAAGGATTTTGCCCGCCAGGAAGATACCGAGAGGATGATACGAGTCGATCTGAACGAAGTGGTCGAGACCGCACTGCGCCTGGTCGATAATTCGATTCGCAAGGCGACCCGGCATCTGCGTGTCGATTTAGCATCAGACCTGCCTGCGCTGCAGGGGAATCCTCAGCGGATCGAACAGGTGATCGTTAACCTGGTCCTGAACGCCTGTCAGTCACTGCCTGATCCGGAGTCTGGCATCAGCCTGGCTACCTGCTGGCAAGCTGAAGCGAAGCGAGTCCAATTCGTCGTTGAAGACCAGGGGGAAGGGATCGCGGAGGACCACTTGCAACATCTGACCGACCCGTTTTTTACCACCAAGCGCGAACAGGGCGGCACCGGCCTGGGTCTTTCCATTTCCGCCGGCATCGTGCGTGAGCATGGTGGCTCTCTGGAATTCAGTTCACGGCTTGGTCAGGGGACCAGGGTGACCCTCAACCTGCCGGTGCTCGAGGAGGAAGCGCATGACTGATCGACTCTACCCAACTTTCAAGGTATTGCTTGTCGATGATGAACCCGCTTGGCTGCGCAGCCTGAACATGACTCTCGAAGGCCGGGGCGGCATCACCAACCTGGGCCAGTGTGACGACAGCCGCAAGGTCCTCGAACTTTTGGCAACCGAGCCGATCGGGCTGGTGCTGCTCGACCTGACCATGCCGCACATCTCCGGCGAAACCTTGTTGGCCCAGATCCGTGAGAAGCACCCACAGGTCCAGGTGATCGTCGTCAGTGGCCTCAACCAGGTCGACACCGCGGTCCGCTGCGTGCAACTGGGAGCGTTCGACTATTTTGTCAAAACCGTCGAGGAAGAGCGTCTGCTCGAGGGGGTCCTGCGAGCGATCCGCATGTTGGAACTGGAAGAGGAGAACCGCGCGCTGCGTACCAGTTTTTTCCAGACTCGCCTGGAACAGCCTGAGGCCTTTGCCGCCATCCAGACCAAGGATGTGGCGCTACGCCGGGTCTTTCGTTACGTAGAATCGATCGCCGCCAGCCCGCAGCCAATCATGGTCACCGGTGAGTCGGGGGTCGGCAAGGAGCTGATCGCCCAGGCCATACACCTGGCCAGCGGCCGCCGTGGATCAATGGTGACGGTCAATGTCGCCGGACTCGACGACAACGTCTTCAGCGACACCCTGTTTGGCCATCTGCGGGGCGCTTTTACCGGCGCAGATTCGGTTCGGGAGGGGATGATCGCCCAGGCCGCCGCCGGCACCCTGTTACTTGACGAGATCGGCGATCTGGCCCTTTCTTCCCAGGTCAAGCTGCTGCGACTGTTGCAGGACGGTGAGTATTTTCCACTCGGGGCCGACCAGCCGCGCCAGTCGACAGCCAGGATCGTTGTGGCCACGCACCAGGACCTCGCCGAACGGCAAAAACAGGGTAATTTCCGCCGCGACCTTTACTACCGGCTGTGTACTCACCATGTCCATGTGCCGGCATTGCGAGAACGCAAGGGCGATATCCAGCTGCTGCTCGAAACCTTTCTGGAAGAGGCGGCGACCGTCTTCAACAAGCCGAAGCCGACACCGCCACGGGAGCTGGTGACGCTGCTGCGGACATACCATTTCCCAGGCAACGTCAGGGAGCTGCGGTCGATGGTTTTTGACGCCGTCGGCGCACACCGGTCCAGGGTGTTGTCAATGGAAAGCTTCCGCAGGGCAATTGATGCAAACGGGCTGGCTGCGGCGACTGACATAGCTGCGGAATGCCAGCGGCATTTGTTTCATGGGCTGGAGCAACTGCCGACCCTGCAGGAGGCCCTCGAGCTGTTGATCGAGGAGGCGGTCAGCCGAGCCGACGGCAACCAGACCATGGCAGCACGCATGCTAGGTATTTCCCAGCCGGCGCTGAGCAAGCGGTTGCGACAGAAAAAGTAACCTGCAAACCGGTATAACCATCGTTATAACGATAACGTCCGTTATGTGCGACAAAAACCGCCTGGTCAGGGGCTTTGAGCCTAGAAACGTCTGGCAGTGATAACCTCCGTTATACCCGTTCATTTTTTTGTCCGCTTCGATTCCCGTGATAAACAGCCATATAAAACAGTCGGTTAAAATGTTCGCATTGATATGGCATCGCTCTTGCTCTAAAGAAAGTGATCATCAGCTAGTTCACGACCGCAGGGTGCGGTTGTAACGTCTGGGCCCACCTGGGCCACCAAACCTTTCGAGGAGGAAGAAAATGAAAAAACTGATCGGCTTGTTCATGGCAGCAGCATTTGTCCTGGTAACCTTCGGCAGCGCAGTGGCGGCTCCGACCTATGTTACCATCGGCACCGGCGGCGTTACCGGCGTTTACTACCCGACCGGCGGCGCGATCGCTAAAATGGTCAACAAGAAGCGCAGTGAGTACAACCTGCGTGCCACCGTTGAGTCGACAGGTGGTTCTGTGTTCAACGTGAACGCCATCGCCGCCGGCGATCTCGAGTTCGGCGTGGTGCAGTCTGACCGCCAATTCCAGGCCTACAACGGCACCGCCGACTGGGAAGGCAAGCCAGTTGAGACCCTGCGCGCGGTCTTCTCGATCCATCCCGAATCGGTGACCATTGTCGCCAACGCCAGCAAGAACATCAACACCGTAGCCGACCTCAAAGGCAAGATCGTTAATATCGGCAACCCGGGTTCCGGTCAACGCGGCAACGCCGAAGACCTCTTCGCTGCGGCCGGCATTGACATCGACAAGGACCTCAAGTCTGAAGGTATGAAAGCCGCTGAGTCCGCCAGCATGCTGCAGGACGGCCGCATTGACGCTTTCTTCTACACCGTCGGCCATCCGAACGGCTCGGTCAAGGAAGCCGTTTCCGGCGCGACCAAGGTTAACTTTGTTGCGGTTCCGGCTGATGTAGTCAAGAAACTGACCGACAAATTCTCCTACTATGCGCCTGCCGACATCCCGGTTGCCGATTACCCTGGCGTTACCAGTGCCGCCGACGTCCCGACCTTCGGTGTCAAGGCGACTCTCTGCACCAGCGCTACCGTCTCCGACGATGCGGTTTACGCCATCACCAAGGAAGTATTCGAAAACTTCGACGAGTTCAAGACCCTGCATCCCGCCTTTGCCAACCTGACCAAGGAAAGCATGCTCCAGGGCCTCTCGGCTCCGCTGCACCCCGGCGCAGTCAAGTACTACAAAGAAGCCGGCCTGATGAAGTAACTGCACCACCCGTGGGGGCACAGCTTGGCTGTGCCCCCATTTTTGTCGCGCTGACCTGAGCCAAGGCAACGGAACCGCGTCCTTGCCTTGGCTGAAGTCACCGTACCTATGACTGGCTGCTCTGCTCGGCCTATTCAATCGATTGGGAGAATGCCGTTATGACTGACGAGACTCGGAAGCTGCAGGTGGATGAGACAGACGAAGGGCTGGAGAAGGCCAAACGGATGGTTGAAGAAGAGGAGATGGGCCTGCGCCACGTCTCCGGCTGGCAGCGCTTCCTGGTGCCGATCGTGGCCCTCTCCTGGTCACTGTTCCAGCTTTCGCTGGCCAGCTGGCTGCTGCTCGACTCGACCTATGTCCGTGCCATTCATCTGGCCTTTGCCCTGTTCCTGATATTCGTCTCCTTCCCGATGTTCAAACGGCAGATCAAGATACCGGGTCTGCGCTGGCTCTCGGCCACCGACCGGATTCCGTTGATGGACCTGGTGCTGGCCTGCTTTGCGGCCTTCCTGGCGCTCTACATAGTGATCGATTTCGAGGGGATCGCCAGCCGGGTGGGCCTGCTGAACGGCCGCGACATGATCCTCGGCACGCTGCTGATCCTGTTCCTCTGGGAAGGCGCACGGCGCGTGGTTGGGCCGGCCCTGTCGATCATCGGCATCTTTTTCGCGCTTTACGCCTTTTTCGGCCCCTACATGCCTGACTTCCTCGCCTTCAAAGGGGTCAGCATCAACCGCTTCATCGGCCAGATTTCCTTGACTACCGAAGGGATTTTCGGGGTACCGATCTATGTCTCGGCGAAGATCGTATTCCTCTACGTGCTGTTCGGGGCACTGCTGGAAAAAGCCGGTGCGGGACGTTTCTTCATCGACCTGGCGATGAGTATGCTCGGTCGCTACAAGGGCGGGCCGGCCAAGGCCGCGGTACTTTCCTCGGGGTTGACCGGCCTGATCTCCGGTTCGTCGATCGCCAACGTGGTGACGACCGGGACCTTCACCATCCCATTGATGAAGAAAGTCGGCTACCCGGCCAAGAAGGCGGCGGCGATCGAGGTAGCCGTTTCCACCAACGGCCAGTTGATGCCGCCGGTCATGGGGGCCGCAGCCTTCATCATCGCCGAATACGTCAACCTGCCCTACCTGGAGGTCTGCAAGGCGGCGGCTGTCCCGGCCTTCGCGTCCTACGTGGCACTCTTCTTCGTGACCCATATCGAGGCCAGCAAACTCGGGATGCGTGGCCTGCCCAAGGCGGAGCTGCCGATATTTTTCAAGGTGTTGTTCAACGGCTTTCATTACCTGGTGCCGATCCTCTACCTGCTCTACGAACTGATCATCCCCCGCCATTCTCCGGATATGGCTGCGTTCCGCGCGACCATGGTGCTGCTGGTCCTGATGTTTTTCCAGCACGCCATTCGGGCTCGCCGTGAAGGCCACTCGGTAAGTGCCGGCTTTTTGAAGGGGATCGCCGATATCTATCATGGGATGGTGGCCGGGGCACGCAACATGGTCAGCGTCGGGGTGGCAACCGCGGCGGCCGGAATAGTGGTCGGGGTTGTGACCATGGGCCTTGGCGGCCTGGTCACAGATATCATCGACACACTGAGCATGGGCAATCTCTACATGATGCTCTTCATCGTCGCCATCTGTAGCCTGATTCTCGGCATGGGGTTGCCGACCACCGCCAATTACATCGTCATGGCCAGCCTGACCGCACCGGCCCTGGTGACTCTGGCCGACCTGAACGGCTTTGCCGTACCGTTGATCGCGGCGCATCTCTATTGCTTTTATTTCGGCATCCTGGCCGACGACACCCCACCGGTGGGGCTGGCGGCCTATGCTGCTGCGGCGATTGCCAAAAGTGATCCGATCCCGACCGGGGTCCAGGGCTTTCTCTATGACATGCGCACCGCAGCCCTGCCATTCATGTTCATCTTCAACACCGACATCCTGCTGATCGGCATCAACAATTTTTTCGAAGCAGTGTTTATTTTTATCATGACCTGTATCGGTACCTGCGCCTTCGCCGCAGCGACCCAGGGTTGGTTCATCGCCAAGAACCGCTGGTACGAACTGATCGGTCTCGTCCTGGTCTGTGGTTTCATGTTCCGCCCCCGTTTCTTTGCCGGGCTGATCGGGGTGCAGGAACATCACCTCGCCTATATGATCGGAGGCGGATGCTTTGTCGGCCTCTACCTGTTGCAGAAATTGCGCACGAAAAAAGCTCAGCCGGCCGTGGCCTAGGAGGATTAAATGATCGCTGAATACAAGAAAATCGTTTATGCGACCGACCTGTCGGTCAATGCGGCACAGGCGTTTCGCCACGCAGTCAGCCTGGCACGCAAATACCGGGCCGACATCCACCTGCTGCATGTGCTGCCTGACGTCGAGGCTGCGGTGGTCAATTATGTCTCGACGGTGATGGGCAAGGATCAGCTCGCCGACCTTGAGCTTGCTCACAAGGAAGAGGTCAAGGACATGATCCGCAAGCGTCTGCACGAGTTTGCCAAGCAAGAGCTCGGTGACCATCCTGAGGACGTTGAGCGACTCAAGGAGATCGAGGTCCACCACGGCAACCCGGTTGCCAACATCCTTGAAATGGCCGACCGCATCGACGCCGACCTGATCGTACTCGGCAGCCACGGCAAGGGCGCGCTCAAGTACGCCTTCCTCGGCAGCGTTGCGGAGAAGGTGCTTAACAAAAGTCATCGGCCGATGCTGATCGTGCCGCTTCATCAGAATCAATAGTCGGAGGCCCTGTCTACATGGTTGAAAGTGCCAAGCAACGCCTGGCCGATGGCGTACTGCGTGAAATCGGCAGCAGCTGCGGCCGCGCCGCCGGCAACCTCACCTGGTTGCTGGAACAGATGCACCCTTATTTTTCCATCACCATGCAGGACGAGCCGGAGGCGATAGCGGCCCTGGCAATTCGCCTGCAGAACCTCGCCAACGTCGATCGCCTGATCCTCGCCGAGCGCGACAAGCGGCTGGTGGTGGCAACCCAGAATCGTCCGGGATCTCTCTACCGGACCATGGCCAAGCTGCCGGAGCGGGATATCTCTTACGCCCAGTTCACCCAGTCGAGCAGTGTTCCTCCTGGCCTGGAGACCGGTATCGAAGTTCAGCGGTTTGAATTCGACCGCAAAGACCACAAGCAGATCAGCGAAGCCGGCAACGTAACGATCCCCCTGCGGGTCCGCACGGAAATTCGCACCGCGCTCAAGACCTTCTACCCGCAGTTCGACTTCAGTAGTTTCAGCCCCCTACTGCAGATCCTCTGGCTCAACAACGAGCACTATGTACGGGTTTCGCCAGCCAAACGGGTCGCCCAGGTCCTCTGGATGTACCAGCAGAGCGACCTGCTGGGAGGAATATATTTCGACATCGAGCCTGCCACCGAACTGGCCGTCGACGGAGAACCGGAATACCGGGTCATGTTTGCGGCCGCCAACCCGCCGCAGATTGATTTCCTGACCCAGATCATGGAGCTGTTCAACCGCCTGGGCCTCGGCGTCCGCCGGGCTTACTGCCTGACTATCAGCAACGGCCAGTTGCCCTATTTCCTCGGCACTTTTTATATTCGCAGCCGTGAGGCCGCCCTGCTCGACAAGGGCTCCGAGCTCTACCTGCGGCTGCAGTCCGAACTCTACAACACTCAGGTTCTCGGCACCGCTTCCGCCCCCTACCGCAAGCTGCTAGGTCGGGGACTGGTGACCGGACCGGAAGCGGCACTGGTCAACGCCATGGCGACCTTCTGCCACACCAACCTGGCGCACAATCAGCCGGACCGTTTTGGTTATGCAGATGTCATGTACTCGTTTACCGTGCACCCGGACATTGCGCTGCAGCTGATTCAGCTGTTCCATGCCCGATTTGATCCGCTGCTCAAGGACCGCGCAGACCGCTGCCAGGTTCTGCTCAACGACGTATCGGCGGCAATTGATGCCTACAACACCGGCCATCGCTACCTGGATGAAATTCGGCGTACGGTCTTGCGCACCGCGCTGCTGTTTATCAGCCATACCCTGAAGACCAACTATTTCGTTGCCGAGAAGCAGGCGCTGGCGTTTCGTCTCGATCCCGCCTACCTCGACCGGCTCGGTCCCGATTTTACCGCCGACCTGCCGCCGGAACGACCGTTCCGGGTCACTTATTTTTATGCCCGCCATGGTGCCGGCTACCATATCGGCTTCTCCGACATCGCCCGTGGTGGCTGGCGGACGGTCATGAGCCAGGGCTGGGATGATTTTATCACCATCTCCAACACCATTTTTCGTGAGAACTACGTGCTCGCACATACCCAGCACCTGAAGAACAAGGACATCTACGAAGGCGGTTCGAAGATGGTCGTGGTCCTCGACGCGGCCGACCTCTCGGATCGGGAACTGGTGACCCGGCGGCTTTACAAGGTCCAGTTCGGCTTCATCAATGCGTTTTTCGATATCTTCGTCACCGAAAACGGCCGGGCCAGGAATCCGCGGGTTGTCGATTACTATGGCGAAGATGAGCCGATCGAGCTCGGTCCGGACGAAAACATGCACGATTCGATGGTTGAGCTGATCGCCCGCCAGTCGGTCCGGCGCGGCTACCTGCTCGGGATCGGCGTGATTTCCAGCAAAGAGGTCGGTATCAACCACAAGGAGTTCGGCGTCACCTCGACCGGCGTGGTCACCTTTGCAGAGATCGTCATGGCCGGGCAGGGGATCGACATTCGCCGGCAACCCTACAGCGTCAAGTTTACCGGCGGCCCCAACGGCGACGTCGCCGGCAACGCCATGCGACTGCTGCTCGAGCGTTCGCCCGAGGTTGAAATCCGCCTCATCGTCGACGGCACCGGCGCCCTTTATGATCCTCTCGGAGCCGATCGCGAGGCACTGCACAAGATCGTGCTGACGGCGGACGTCGAAGCCTTCGATCCGCAGGCCCTGCATATCGGCGGCTTCATCATTTATCGCAATCAACGCCAGGTTGAGGGGCTTCGTCAGCTTTACCGCAAAATGGAACGGACCGTGGACGGTCTGGTCGAAAGCTGGATCATTGCCGATGAGTTCTTCCGTGATTACAACACGTTGCCGTTTATCGTCGAAGCCGACCTGTTCATCCCGGCCGGTGGTCGCCCGGAGACCATAGACGCTGACAACTGGAACAGCTTTCTCAAGATCGACGGAACGCCGAGTTCAAAGGTCATTGTCGAAGGCGCCAACTCGTTCATAACCCCGGCCGCACGGGTGGGATTGCAGAAGCATGGGGCGATCATCCTGCGTGACGCTTCAGCCAACAAATGCGGCGTGATTTCCTCATCCTATGAAATCATCGCCAACCTGATGCTCAGTGACAAGGAGTTCCTGCTGCACAAGCAGCGCTATGTCGCCGATGTACTGCAAATCCTCGAACGTCGCGCCGAAGACGAGGCACGTCTGATCCTGCGGCGTTTTGCCGAACCCGGGAACACCCTGCTTTATACGGAAATCTCCGCTGCCATCAGCAGCGAGATCAACGCCCATTATGCGCGGCTGTTCGACTATTTTCAGAAGAACCCAGCCCTGTCCAATGACCCGCTGTTCGTCGGCATCATCGAGCAGCACCTGCCGAAATTCCTTGTCGAGACCAAGCGCTTCCGGTCGCGGATCAAAAACTTGCCGCCGAAATACCGTTACGCGATCCTCGCCAGCGAGCTGGCCTCATCGCTGGTCTACCGTGGCGACTCGGAGGCGAATTTTGTCGAAATGCTGCGTGGCCATGCGCGACGTTGTCTGGCGGCCTGACCTCCCTATCGGAGCAGGAAGGAAACGAACAACATGACTCCCAATGGTACCCACGAGATGCATCTCAACCTCAATGTTCGCGGGCTGCCGCTTTCGGCGACGCTCGAGATCAATGAGCTCTCCAACGCTCTGCTTGCCCAGGGGAAGCAGGTCTACAAGCTCGGCCTCGGTCAGTCGCCGTTTCCGGTGCCGCAGGTGGTGGTCGATGAACTCAAAGTCAATGCCCACCAGAAGGACTATCTGCCGGTGCGCGGCCTGCCGGCCCTGCAGCAAGCGGTGGCCAGTTACTTCGAACGCACCCAGGATCTCGTCTTCCAGCCGCAGCACGTGCTGGTCGGCCCAGGCTCCAAGGAGCTGATGTTTATCCTCCAGCTGGTCTACTACGGAGACCTGGTGATCCCGACGCCGAGCTGGGTCTCCTACGCACCCCAGGCCCACATTATCGGTCGTCACGTACGCTGGATCCCGACCAGCGCTGCGAACAAGTGGCTGCTGACCCCCGAGGAGCTGGACAAAGTCTGTGCTGAGGATTCCTCCAAACCCCGCATAGTCATCCTCAACTATCCGAACAACCCCACCGGCTACACTTACAGCGATGACGAACTGCAGTCCCTCGCAACGGTCGCGCGCAAATACAAGATCATCATGCTCTCCGATGAAATATACGGCGAGACCCAGTTCGACGGCGGTCATCGTTCCATTGCCCGTTACTACCCGGAAGGGACGATCATCAGCAGCGGTCTGAGCAAGTGGTGCGGTGCCGGCGGCTGGCGACTCGGCATTTTCGCCGCGCCGAAGGAGCTGGAATGGCTGGTCAAGGGGATGGCGACCGTTTCGTCCGAAACTTTTACCTCGACCAGCGCACCGATCCAGTATGCCGCGGTGCGTGCATTCAACGGTGGCGTCACCATCGAGCGCTACCTCTGGCAGTCGCGCCGGGTGCTTGCCGCAATTGCTGCGCGCGTGCATGCCGAACTGACCACGCTCGGGCTGACTATGGCTCCCCTGGATGGCGGCTTCTATGCCTTCCCCGACTTCAGTCCGCTGCGTGACCGGTTGGCAGCGCGCGGCATCAAGACCAGTGCCGAGCTGTGCACCCGTCTGCTCGAGGACACCGGAGTAGCGATCTTGCCGGGAAGCTGTTTCGGTCGTCCGCAAACCGAACTGACCGCCAGGCTTGCCTACGTTGATTTCGACGGATCCAGGACCCTGGCTGCCGCCGAACAGGTTCCGGTCGACCAGTCGCTGGGTGAAGATTTCCTCCGCCGCAACTGCGACAAGGTGATGACGGCCATCAAGCGGATGTGTGAATGGATGAAAGAGTAAACGGTCACGATTACTTTCCTGTTGACATACATGACCATTGTAGTAATCTATTGGTCAGGACATACTTCTTCATGTTCTACCTCCTAGAGAAAAACCCATAGCACCCGATGCCCCACAGTCCCCTCCTGGCTGTGGGGCTTTTTCTTGCAGGACAGAGCAGACAAGGCCCTTGCCCCTCTGCCAGGCTGTAATGAAAATAATTCTGGCAGGAGGTATAATGGTATTCCAGTCACATCTACTTGAGAGCCCTAACAAAAGGATACAGCTATGTTCAAAGCCAAAGCCTATTCAGCCTCCAGCGCCACGGCGCCGCTGACCACAACGACCATCCCGCGCCGGGACGCCACCTCCAACGACGTGCAGATCGAAATCCTTTACTGCGGTATCTGCCATTCCGACCTGCACACGGTGCGCAATGAGTGGAGCAGCGTCATGGCCACGACCTACCCCTGCGTGCCCGGACACGAGATTGTCGGCCGGGTCACTGCGGTCGGCTCGGCTGTCAGCGACTTCAAGCCCGGCAACATTGTCGGGGTCGGCTGCCTGGTCGATTCGGACCACAATTGCCCCAGTTGCCAGGCAGACCTCGAGCAGTTCTGTGCAAACGCAACGTTCACCTACAACTCGCCGGACAAGCACGGCACGGCCCCGGTCACTTTCGGGGGTTACTCGGAAAGTATCGTCGTTGATGAACGTTTTGTCTTGCGCATCCCCGGCAACCTCAACCTGGCCGGGGTAGCACCGCTGCTCTGTGCCGGAATCACCACTTACTCGCCGATCCGTCGCTGGGGAGATCTTAAAGGGAAAAAGGTTGGCGTTGTCGGTCTCGGTGGACTGGGCCACATGGGGGTGAAGTTCGCCTGTTCTTTCGGTGCCCACGTTGTGGTATTCACCACCTCGCCGGGGAAGAAAAAGGATGCACTGCGCCTCGGTGCCCACGAGGTCATCATCTCCACCAACTCCGAAGAGATGCAAAAGCATGCAGGAAGCTTCGACTTCATTCTCGACACCGTCGCTGCCGATCACGATATCAACGCCTACCTCGGCATGCTTACCCTCGACGGCAACCTGACCCTGGTAGGCGCTCCGGAGAAGCCGTTGCAGGTCTCTGCCTTCGCCCTGATCTTTGGTCGCAAGAGCCTCTCCGGCTCGCTGATCGGCGGCATCGAAGAGACCCAGGAGATGCTTGATTTCTGCGGCGAGCACAACATAACCTCCGACGTAGAAGTCATTCCGATCCAGAAAGTCAACGAGGCCTACGAGCGGCTGCTGAAGTCTGACGTAAAGTACCGTTTCTCAATCGATATGGCTTCTCTCAAATCGGAGTAAGGAAAACGGCCGCCTGGCAACAGGTGGCCATTCTTCTTTGTCATGCCACCGCAAATAGTTTTTCTCGATCACAACCGCGCCCTTTTTCTGCGACGTGGCCAGGACAGTACGGGGGCCGCTGACCACACCATGACGGCAAACAGCCCAGCAGCCCAAATAGCCGGTGGTTAATATTCTGTCACTCGCCGCGAATAGTTTGAAAAACCGCCTGGGAATGCTAACATGTGAACTTCAGCGCAGCACGGAGACCAGACGATGGATATCAACGATTTAAAGCACTTACTGACTGCCGTGCAGACCGGCGACCTCAGTGTCGAGGAGGGTCTTGAACGTCTCCGTGCCCTGCCGTACGAGGAGACCGATGTCGCCAAGATCGATCATCACCGCGCCCTGCGCCAGGGCGTGCCCGAAGTGGTGCTCGGAGAAGCAAAGTCGGCGGAGCAGATTGCGACAATCGTGAGACACATGGCCGCCCACGGCGAAAATGTCCTGGTGACCCGCATTTCCAGTGAAAAAGCCGAATTGCTGGTAAATGCCCATCCGGAAGGTGAATACAACCCGGAGGCCCGAACCTTCGTTTTGCAGCAAAAACCCTTCGTCGACCTCGGTCGGGGCAAAATCCTTGTCATCTGCGCCGGCACCTCGGACTTGCCGGTGGCTCGCGAAGCCGTGATAACCGCGCGGATGTTCAACAACCAGGTTGAGGAACTGATCGACGTCGGCGTCGCCGGCATCCACAGGCTTCTGGCCCACACCAGCGAACTCTGCAAAGCAACCGTGATTATCGTCGTTGCGGGCATGGAAGGGGCTCTCCCCTCCGTGGTCGGCGGGCTGGTCGATGTTCCCGTGGTCGCCGTCCCCACTTCAGTCGGCTACGGCGCCTCTTTCAACGGCATCGCCGCACTGCTCGGCATGCTCAATTCGTGCGCGGGGGGGGTCAGCGTAGTCAACATTGACAACGGCTTTGGCGCCGCATTTGCCGCGACCCGCATCAACCGGAAACGCGAAACATGACAACCCTCTACCTCGACACTTTTTCCGGGATATCCGGCGACATGATGCTCGGCCTGCTGGTCGATCTGGGTGTTGACCTTGAGGGGCTCCGGGGAGAGCTGGAGAAGTTGCCGATGACCGGTTACCGGCTTGAGCAGCGCCAGGAAAAGCGCCACGGCATCGCTGGCACGCGGATCGAGGTCGTCTGTGACGGCGAGCAAAAGTCGCGAACCTGGTCAGGGATCGACACCATGATTGCCGAAAGCGCACTTGCCGCACCGGTGAAAGACACGGCGCGCCGCATCTTCCGCTGCCTCGGCGAGGCGGAGGCCCATGTGCACCGGGTTGCCCTGGATGATGTTCATTTTCACGAGGTCGGCGCCGTCGACGCAATCGTTGATATTGTTGGCAGCGCCATCGGCCTGCACCTGCTCGGAATTCAGGAGCTCCTGTGTGCTCCGCTGCCGATGTCCAGCGGCATGACCCGGGGCAGCCACGGCAGCATTCCGTTGCCGGCACCGGCCACACTGCAAATTCTTTCAGGCCGTCCGATCCGCAACGCTGACAGTCTTCGGGAACTGGTCACGCCAACGGGGGCAGCCATCGCTGCGACGACCGCACAATTCGGGTCCATACCGGAAATGACTATCGACTGCATCGGCTATGGCGTTGGCGGCTGGGACCTGGATGAGCGGCCCAACCTGTTGCGCGGTATCATTGGCCGCCGGGAACCCGCTGCAGGAGTTGAACATGATCTCGTCGCAGTCATCGAAACCCATATAGACGACTCTTCGCCTGAATGGCTGGGTTCCCTGATCGAACGATTGTTGAAAGACGGGGCCCTGGATGCCGCCCTCGCGCCCCTGCAAATGAAAAAGAATCGCCCGGGGACACGCCTGACCGTGGTTGCCGAGCCCCATGATGCGGCAGCCCTGGCACGGACAATTTTACTGGAGAGCAGCGCCACAGGCGTACGGTTGCATGAGGCCCGGCGCATGAAGCTGAGACGGCAACCGGCAACGGTTCGGACAAGCCTCGGCGATGCTGAAGTGAAGTTGATCTACGCAGCAGAGCGGCTGCTGCGAATAACCCCGGAACATGCCAGCTGCCAGCAGCTGGCGAAAGCCAGCGGACGCTCCCTGCCGGACGTTTACCGTATCGTCACGACGGCGGCAAACCGCCAATTCGGACTGGAGGATTAAGTGCGCAAATTGACCCTTTTCCTTGCCAGCAACGGCGGCCTCGGCTATGCGCCGTTTGCGTCCGGGACCTTCGGCACCCTGGCCGGAATTCCAGTCTTCTACCTGACCGGGGCGTGGCCATGGTGGCTATACATGGTCACCATGACCGCCCTGCTCTTTTTGAGCTTCTGGGTCGCCGATGCCGCTGGTCAGATCTACGGCGTCGCCGACGACGGCCGGATTGTCATCGATGAGCTGATGGGTTACCTCGTCACCGTTGCCTTTCTGCCCTGGAGCTGGAGCGCGGCGTTGCTCGGCTTCTTCTGGTTCCGCCTTTTCGACATTCTCAAACCGCCGCCTGCAGGGTGGCTTGACAAGAATCTCAAGCATGGGGTCGGCGTCGTACTCGATGATTTTGCAGCAGGCATTTACGCAGCCATTGCTTTGCGCCTGACTTTGTGGATATTCAACCTGGACTGAGACCGGCACAACACTGCCCATATCAATCTGAACGGAAACCGGAGCCCGATGAGGATTGCAATCCTTACCATAGGAGATGAACTGCTCAACGGTGACCTGGCTGATACCAACACCGCCGCCATCGCAGGGCTGTTAATCGACCATTCGCTGTCGGTTCGTGAGGCGGTCACCGTAGGCGACCGGGCAACAGACATCGCTTCTGCACTGCAACGCCTGGCCGCAACGCACGACGCGGTTGTCGTAACCGGCGGGCTTGGCCCGACCGAGGATGACCGGACCGCCAAGGCTGCCGCTGCAGCCTTCAACAGATCTCTCAGCCTGAACGACAAGGCCCTGCAACAAATCCGGGCTCGCTTTCGCACCATGCAGCGCGACATGCCTCCCGCCAACGAGAAGCAGGCCATGCTGCCAGGCAGGAGCACCGTGATTGCCAACCGCAACGGCACGGCTCCCGGCTTCCATCTGCAGCATCACGAGACGGACCTTTATTTCCTGCCGGGCGTGCCCGGGGAAATGCTGGCGATGCTCGATGAACACATTGTCCCGTCACTGCTGCGTCGCTTTCCCGACCCGCCCTTGTTGTGCCAGCAGACCATCACAGTTCTGGGCTTGCCCGAACCCGAGATCGAGTCGCGGATCATTAGCCATCCCCTGCCGGAAGGGATTGAACTGGCATTCAATGTCGATCTGCCGGTGGTCCGGATCAAGCTGCGGGCAAGGGGCAAGGATGCTTCGAAACGGGTTGACCGCGCCGAGGTCGTCGTCAGGAGGGCACTCGGGGAGCATGTCGTCGGCTTTGGCAGCGAGACCCTTGCGGCAGCAACGGCCAGGCATCTGATCTCGGCGGGGCTGACCCTGTCGCTCGCCGAATCATGCACGGGCGGCCTGATTGCCAAGCTGCTCACTGACCAGCCCGGAGCATCAAGCTTTCTCGATCGCAGCGTCGTCACCTATGCCAATTCGGCAAAAATCGATTGTCTGCACGTGTCCGCCGAGATTCTCGAACAGCACGGCGCGGTCAGCGAAGCCTGCGCGATTGCCATGGCAAGGGGGGTGAAAAGCGCATCGCTGACCGACATAGGCCTCGCCGTGACCGGCATTGCCGGGCCGGACGGCGGCACCGACGATAAACCGGTCGGCACGGTCTTTCTGGCCATGGCTGGCCCCGATGGAGAGCGCGTCGAGAGGTTTTTTTTCCACGGCAACCGTGAGCAGGTGCGTATACGTACCGCCTGCACAGCCCTCGACTGGCTTCGCCGCCAGGCCATGCACCGGATTTCCGGTATGGTGCTGGAGAGCTGACCATGTCTTTCGCAATCTTCGTCATTGCCGGGGTCTTGATCCTCGTCGCTTCGGCTTGGGCCATATCCTGCCGACAAAGAGCCCGCGCCATGCAAGCCAGCCTGGCGAAGCTGGAAAAGGAGGCCGCACAGCGGGACGTACGCCTCGAATATTTCCGCAACCGGGACCGGCTCTTTTTCCAGGACGCCGGAGAAGCGACCTTCATTTTCAACCAGAAGAGTGGCGCCCTGCTCGAAGTCAACCGACTGGCGAGACAGCTGCTGGGGTACACATCGTCAGAAACCATTCTTCTGAGCTTCAGAACCCTCTTCTCACGTGATCAGCGGCAGCGCCTGCTGCGCGCCATCAGCAAGGCATGCAAATCAGGATGCGCAGAGATATCTGGCATCAAAATCCGCCGTAAGGACGGCTCTCACTTTGTCGGCGAAGTCAAGTTCAAATCCGGCCGCATCGACGAGACAAACATCATCTACGGGACCTTTCGCGACACAACTCAAATCACCAACCTGCAACTTGAACTGCGCCGTCATAATCACCACCTGACGCTTCTGAACCAGATCTCCCATCGGGTTGCCGAAGGTCACGACCTGGCCCGGACTCTGGAGATCATCCTTGACGAGGTTGTCAGGAGCTTCTCCATTTCCGGCGGCGGAATCTTCCTTCTGGAGCATCGTGGCACGGAAATGAAGCTGGCCCTGCACCACAACATCCCGGACAATGTGGTCGAAGAACTCGGACGGTTCCGACCTGGCATGGGGCTGGCCGGCAAGGTCGTGGAAACCGGCCGTCCGCGGATGTCGACAAACCTGCAAAAAGACCAGCGGCGCATCTCCAGCGCCGTCTTCGCCGACAATTGGCGAGCCTTCCTGGCCGTACCCTTTATAGCCGAGGAGGAGACGCTCGGTGTCCTCTTCGTCTTTGATCGCGGCCACCGGGTTTTCAACCGGGAGGATGTCAGGCTGATTCAGGCGATCGGCCGACAACTCGGACCGATTCTGAAAAATGCCGAGCTTTTCGATGAATTGAAGTGGCAGCATCGGCTCAATTTTGCCAGTATGCGCGAACTCGAAAGATCCCGTGTGGCGCTACGTAGCCACCTGGAGCAACTCGAACAGAACCACCGTGCCCTGCAAAGCCTCAATCAGATGAAAAGCACATTTCTCTCGTTGGCCTCGCATGAGCTGCGCACCCCCCTGACGACCATCATGTCCGGTGCAGAATTCCTCCAGGACACGGTCGGGGAGAGGTTGGGAGAAAACGAGCAGCGGGCCATGAATGTCATCACGCGCGGCAGCGAACGGCTGAATCATATTGTCGACAATCTGCTCGAAGCGGCCAGGCTCGAGGCGAAGGTCCTCTACATGGCACGGGAGTCTTTCAACCCGCTGTTGATGATCAGGGAGCTGGTTGACGATTACCGGGCCGACTGTTTGAGCCGCAACCTGCGACTTGAGATCCTGGAATTCCCCGAGTGTTCGGTAGTCAGGGGCGACAGCCATTACCTGAAGCGTGCCTTTGGCAGGCTGCTGGAAAACGCCGTGAAGTTCACCCCCAGTGGGGGCTGGGTCCATGTCGGCGGGCGCGAAACCAGCCGGGCGGAGGTCGTCTCCCGCGCTGACATTCTCAAACAGTTCTCGGAGAGCTTCTTCAGCGCCCCCCTAAGCGACAAATACCTGGAGGTTTCAATCAGTGACAGCGGAATCGGGCTTGCCAAGGACGATCAACTGCGGATTTTCGACAAGTTCCACGGCGTCGGCGACATCTCAGGCCATTCGTCATCCCGTGAGAGTTTCGGCGGCAAGGGGGTCGGGCTCGGGCTGACCCTGGTCAAAGGGATTATCGAGACCCACGACGGTTTAATCTGGGTTGAGAGCGCCGGCCCCGACCAGGGCAGCTGTTTTTCGGCCCTGTTACCTCTGAGCCCCCCTGAAGAGGGGAAACATGTCCTCGGTTAGAGCCTTTCTGGGTGTGCCGATCACAGCAGAACTGCAGGGGGCCATCCACTCGCTGCAGAGCAACCTCAAGACCCGGATTCGTGACATCCGCTGGAGCCGACCGGAGAACCTTCATCTGACCTTGCATTTCTTCGGTGAAACCACGCAGGAAAACCTTGAAAAGATCAGGGTTTCTATGCTATCCGTTAAGCGCTGCCATCGCCCCTTCCAGGTCGATGTGGTCGGGTTGGGGGCCTTCCCTGATCTGCGACGCCCCAGGGTCCTCTGGCTAGGTCTGAATCCGCAGGATCAGCTTGGACAACTGCACCGAGATTGTCAGAGGGCTTTGCGGGAAGCGGGTCTTGTCACAGACACCGTACCGTATTCTGCGCACTTGACGATTGGCAGGGCCAGGCAGCGGACAAAGGAACTGATCGCCGTGGGTGGTGAACTCGAAGATCGACTGATCGGGCATCTCCCGGTCGACAGGCTGGTCCTGTATGAAAGCCGGCTCAGACCCGGCGGTGCTGAACATATCCCATTATTTACGATAGGCTTGACCAATGAGACTGATGACTTCCTGGAACATCCATAAATTTCAATGTGGGCATTCGCCCTGCGAGGAGGGAAAGTAATGGCAGAGAGTGATCGCAACAGAGCTATTGAACTGGCCATGGGCCAGATTGAAAAACAGTTCGGTAAAGGCAGCATCATGCGCCTCGGCGAGGACGCCGTTCTGCCGGATGTCAAATCTATTTCGACCGGTGCCCTGAGCCTGAACATCGCCCTGGGCATCGGTGGTGTGCCGCGCGGCCGGATTATCGAGATCTACGGTCCCGAATCTTCCGGCAAGACCACCCTTGCCCTGCACATTGCAGCGGAAGCCCAAAAGGTCGGAGGGGTAGCAGCCTTCATCGACGCCGAGCACGCCCTGGATGTGCACTACGCCAAGAAACTCGGCGTCAACACCGATGAGCTGCTGATCTCTCAGCCCGACACCGGCGAGCAGGCCCTCGAAATAGTCGAAGTCCTGGTCCGCAGCGGGGCGATCGACGTTTTGGTGATCGACTCGGTTGCAGCCCTGGTTCCTAGAGCAGAAATCGAAGGCGAAATGGGTGACTCCCACATGGGCCTGCAGGCCCGCCTGATGTCACAGGCCCTGCGCAAACTGACCGCGACAATCAGCAAATCGAACTGTTGCGTGATTTTCATCAACCAGATCCGTATGAAGATCGGCGTCATGTTCGGCAACCCCGAAACCACAACGGGTGGCAACGCCCTGAAATTTTACGCTTCCGTACGCATGGACATCCGCAGGATTGCCTCTCTCAAACAGGGGCAGGATGCGATCGGCAACCGCACTCGGGTCAAGGTTGTCAAGAACAAGGTTGCCCCGCCCTTCAAAGAAGCCGAATTCGACATCATGTACGGCACCGGTATCTCCCGGGAAGGAGACCTGGTCGACCTCGGCGTTGAATGCAACATCGTCGAAAAAAGCGGCTCCTGGTTCTCCTATGGCGAGGAGCGGATCGGGCAAGGGCGCGAGAATGCCAAGCAGTTCCTGGTGGAGCACCCGGAAACAGCCGCTGCAATCGAAACCAGAGTTCTCGCACATTACGGCCTTAAATCCCCAGGCAAACGGCCTGAAGGAGAATAATTCATGGACCTCAATGAAATCCTGGCCATTGGACTGAAATCCGGGGCCTCCGACATTCATCTCAAGGTCGGTTTGCCGCCAATCTATCGGATTGACGGCACCCTCAGGCCCCTGCCGAAAGCACCGAGGATTTCACCCGAGCAGACCGAGCAGATCACTGAGGGAATCATGAATGATCTGCAGAGGGAACGTTTTGAGAAATCCTGTGAGGTCGACCTGGCCTACGGGGTTCCCGGTTTGGGCCGTTTCCGCGTCAACGCGTTTACCCAACGCGGTTCGGTTTCACTGGTATTTCGCGCCATCCCGTTTGACATCAAAGGTCTCGAAGGCCTGCTCCTGCCGCCTGTCATCAAGAAGATGGCCATGGCCAACCGCGGCCTGATTCTCGTCACCGGAGCCACGGGTTCCGGCAAGTCGACGACCCTCGCAGCAATCGTCGACTATATCAACGCCAACCGCAAATCACATATTGTCACGATTGAGGACCCGATCGAGTTCCTGCATCGCGACAAGAAAAGTATCATCAACCAGCGCGAAGTCGGCTCCGACACTGAAGGCTTCCAGCAGGCCCTGAAATCGGCCTTGCGTCAGGACCCCGACGTCATTCTGGTCGGCGAGATGCGTGACCATGAAACCATCGAAACGGCACTGACCGCCGCCGAAACCGGGCATCTGGTCCTTTCAACTCTGCATACAATTGACGCAACGGAAACCGTCAACCGTATCATCTCGGTCTTCCCGCCACACCAGCAGCGACAGATGCGCATCCAGCTCGCCGCCGTTCTGCGCGGAGTTATTTCCATGCGCCTGGTTCCGAAACTTGATGGCAAGGGCCGCGTCCCGGCGGTCGAAGTCATGGTTGCTTCGGCCCGCGTCCGCCAGATGATTGATGACAAGGAGCTGACCAAACAGTTACCGGATGCGATCCAGCAAGGCTACGAGTCCTACGGCATGCAGACTTTCGACCAGTCCCTGATGAGCCTGCTCAAACAAAAGCTCATCAGCTTCGAGGAAGCTCTGCGCCAGTGTTCCAACCCGGACGACTTCAAGCTCAAGGTCTCCGGTGTCTCGTCAACTTCAGATCTTTCCTGGGATGCCTTCGGTGGCACCGATAACGAAGGTGAGAAAAAAACCTGAGTCAAAAACGAACCAGGACAATCCCTGGCCAGAGGCCCTGCGGATATTAACCCGTCGTGACTACAGTCAGGCCGAACTACGGAAGCGACTGGCCGACAAGGGGTTTGATCCTGAACAAATAGATACAACCCTGCAGCGTTGCATCGACCTCGGCTACCTCGACGACGCACGCTACGCTTTGGCCCGGGCGACCAGCCTGATGAGTCATGGTCGCGCGGTCGGCCACCGGATCCTGGCAGACCTGCGGCAACGCGGCGTCAGTGCAGAGCTTGCCGAACAGGCGTTGGCGGCCGCTCGCGAGGCCTGTGACGAAGAGGCCCTGCTCTCAGACCTGCTGACCCGGAGGTTTCCGGGGTTCAGCTACGACACGGCCCCGGCCAGGGAAAAGCGCCGGATCGTAAATTTTCTCCAGCGACGCGGGTTCGCAATCGGCCGCATCATGGACCAACTGACACGGAAAGGTATTGCCTCGGACAATGAAGACCGGTAGTGAAATACGTCAACTGTTTCTGAAATATTTTGAAGAACGCGGCCACACGGTGGTCGAGTCTTCTTCTCTCGTCCCGCACAATGACCCGACCCTGCTCTTTACCAACGCGGGGATGAACCAGTTCAAGGATTGTTTCCTCGGAGCGGAAAAGCGCGACTACGTCCGTGCGACAACTTCACAGAAATGTGTTCGCGCCGGCGGCAAGCACAATGACCTGGAGAATGTCGGTCGGACCGCCCGACACCATACCTTCTTTGAAATGCTCGGCAACTTCTCCTTTGGTGATTACTTCAAAAAAGAGGCGATCGCCTATGCCTGGGAGTTCCTGACGGTTAATCTCGGCATTGACAAGACCCGCCTCTACGTCTCGGTCTACACCGATGACGATGAGGCCGCGGAGATCTGGCACGAGCAGGAAGGGGTTCCCCGTGAACGCATCTTCCGTTTCGAAGAAGACAACTTCTGGGCGATGGGAGATACCGGCCCCTGCGGACCCTGTTCGGAAATTTTTTATGACAACGGCGAGGAAATCGGCTGCGGCTCACCGGACTGCGCGGTCGGCTGCGACTGTGACCGCTACATGGAAATCTGGAACAACGTCTTCATGCAGTTCAACCGCCAACCGGACGGCGAACTGGTTCCTCTGCCCAAGCCCGCGGTCGATACCGGCATGGGCCTGGAACGTCTCTGTACGGTTATCCAGGGCGTCCAATCAAACTACGACACCGACCTCCTGCGCGACATCATTGGCTACATCGAAAAGTTGTCCGCCAAACGCTACGGCGACCACACCGAAGACGACGTTTCGATGCGGGTCATGGCCGATCACAGCCGCGCCATGGCTTACCTGATCGCCGACGGCATCCTCCCTTCCAATGAGGGGCGTGGCTACGTGCTGCGACGGATCATGCGCAGGGCGATGCGCCACGCCAAGATGCTCGGGTTCGAAGGTCCGGTGCTGTTCAAAACCGCCAGTTTTGTCCTCGAGTTCATGGTCGGTGCCTATCCGACGGAGGCGGGACGCAAGGACTTTGTCGCCAAGGTTGTACAGAACGAGGAAGAACGTTTTATTGCCACCCTTGGCAACGGCCTGCGCATTCTGCAGGACGAGGTCGCCCAACTGAGAAAAGCCGGACAGACCGTTATTCCAGGGAAAACCGTCTTCAAGTTGTACGACACCTATGGTTTTCCGGTCGACCTGACCGCCGACATTGTTGAAAAGGACGGCTACAGCCTCGATGAAGCCGGCTTTGAAATCTGCATGGAAGCCCAGCGCACCAAGGCCCGTGAACATTGGAAGGGCTCAGGGGAGGAAGCCGTTTCGGCCATTTATAAACAACTGGTCGACCAGGGCGTCAGGTCAACATTCAGTGGTTACGAAAAAACCGAAGATACCGGTAAAGTCCTGTCGCTGATCAGGGATGGCATACAGATCGAAGAAGCACTCTGCGGTGAAACCGTCGAAGTGGTCACATCCACCACCCCCTGTTACGGAGAGTCAGGCGGCCAGGTCGGCGATACCGGTGAAATCTCAACACCTGAAGCCAGCCTGCGCATCATCAACACCAGGAAACCGCTCGAAGCCCTGCACGTTCATCTCTGCGAAGTCGTCACCGGAGCGCTCAAGAAGGGGGCCACAGCAACGATCAAGGTTGATGCTGCGCGCCGGCAAAGGATCGTCCTCAACCACACCGCGACTCACCTCCTGCAGGCCGCCATGCAGAAAATCCTCGGCGACCACATCAAGCAGGCGGGCTCGCTGGTCGAGCCGGAACGGCTGCGTTTCGACTTCACCCATTTCTCGCCGGTCACCACAGCAGAGCTTATGCAAATCGAAGAGGAAGTCAACGCCCAGATCCGCGTCAACGCGACAGTTGAATCGCGGGTGATGGCCGCCGACCAGGCCCAGGCGGCCGGGGCCATGGCGCTGTTCGGTGAAAAGTACGGGGATGAAGTTCGAGTCATCAGCGTTGGCGATTACAGCATGGAGCTGTGCGGCGGCACTCACGCCAATGCCGCAGGGGATATTGGCCTGTTCCGCATTCTCTCCGAAGGAGGCATCGCTGCCGGAGTTCGGCGGATCGAAGCGGCCACCGGCGATGGGGCGATAGCCCAGGTCCACCGCCAGGAGAAGATTCTGCAGAGGCTGGCTGACCTGGTTAAAAGCGACCCTCAGCAGCTGGAAACCCGCCTGGTCAAGATGCTCGAACGCCAGAAAGAAATGGAAAGAGAACTGGTCAAACTTGAGAGCCGCCTGAAGGCCGGCCAGGCAGACGACATCATGAGCAATGTCCAGGAGATTGGCGGTGTGCGGCTGCTGGCTGCCGAAGTGGACCCAACTGACGGCAAGGGCCTTAGAGATATGGCAGACAAGCTACGCGACAAGCTCGGATCGGGGGTCGTTGCCATAGGCTGTCCATTTGAAGGCAAGGTCAACCTGCTCGTCGCCGTCACCAACGATTTGACGAACAAGCTGCATGCGGGTAAGCTGGTCGGGGCCATGGCGGCAGAAGTCGGTGGCAAGGGGGGTGGTCGTCCGGACCTGGCCCAGGCGGGCGGCAGCCGGCCAAACAGATTATCCGCAGCACTGGAACTCGCCGGCACCCTGGTTCGCAGCGCGCTGTGCGGCTGAGCACAGATCGATAAGAGGGTAACTTTTCTCGGGGATACGATGCGACTCGAAACGCGCAAAGAGCCACAACTCCTGCAGGAAGGGGAGAAGTTGACCATCCTCGTCGTCGACGACGAGGAGATCATCCGCGACCTCTGCGCCCGAGCATTGAAGGACTACCATATCCTCGAAGCCGATAATGGCAGAGAGGCTTTAAGCATTCTCAGCGAAAGGCCCGTGGACCTCTTGCTGGTCGACGTCATGATGCCGGTAATGAACGGCCTTGACCTCCTGCAGCAGATCAAGGACAAGGATGCCGAGCAGCTGGTCATCGTCATGACCGGTTACGCCGACAAAGACATTATCCTGCGCGCCCTCAAGGCCCACGCCGACGACTTCATTCAGAAACCGATCAACCTCCTCCAGCTGAAGACCACTATAGCGCAGGCCCTGGAAAAAAAGGCTTTGCGCCGTGAGCTGATGCAACTCAAGCAGCTGGACCGGCTCAAGTCTGACTTCCTCGGCCTGATCTCACACAAGCTACGGACTCCGACAACCTCAATCTCACTATTCATCCAGAACCTGGCCAGCGGGATTTTCACCCTCGAGGATCCCGGCTTTGCCTCCGCAGTCGAGGCAATCCGCAAGGAGTCTGAGTACCTGGCCTACCTGATCCAGGACCTGCTTTACTACAGCGATATCATCTTGCAGGACAGTGAGCGCAAAACCTCCCGCGAGGACCTCAAGGAAATAGCGACCAAGGTCGTTACCGGAAAACGCCATACCCTCGAACAGAACAGGCAGGTATTGCACACCAAACTGGAGGGCGACTGGCCGATCGTGACCGTTGACCGACGGCGGATCGAGTTTGCCCTCGATGCAATTCTGGACAATGCCATCAAGTTCACGCAGCCGGGTGGAGAGATAACCTTGTCGGGAGAGCTTGGTGAACGGGAAATTTCACTGACCATCTCTGACAACGGTCCTGGGATCGCCCCGAAAGAGCTGGGCAAGATCTTCGAAAAATTTTACCAGGTCGACCCGAACAACACCGGGCAGATCCGCGGCTTCGGGCTGGGGATGTTCTATGCCAACCAGTTTGTCAAAGATCATGGCGGCAAAATCAGCCTTGACAGCACACTCGGCCAGGGGACTTCCGTGATGATCCGGCTTCCGCGCCTTTCGATTTCTGCACTGCCATCAACAGCCTGACAGAGGCACTGCTTCACGACAAACCGGCAGTCTCCCGCCAGCGAAACCGGCCCTGCCTACTGGCACATCGGGAATGCGCGCTGACAGATCGGTTAACCCGCCAACTTTTTCAGTAAAATTAGGGTCTTGACATCTTTGCCGGCTGGGGGCATTTTATTTTGCCTGCCCGTACGGTTATGTTATATTTGCAATATTTTTCGCTGAATTACGGGACGATTCAGAGCGAGGTTATAATGTTCAAGGGAACAACGATTCTCTGCATACGCCGCGGCGCCGAAGTGGCCATGGCCGGCGACGGCCAGGTCAGCCTTGGCAATACAGTCATGAAACACACCGCCAGGAAGCTGCGTCGCATGTACGACGACCAGGTCATCGCCGGTTTTGCCGGCAGTACAGCCGATGCATTTACCCTGTTTGAGAAGTTTGACGCCAAACTCCAGGAATACCGCGGCAACCTGCAGAGAGCTGCCGTCGAGTTGGCCAAGGACTGGCGGACCGACCGCATCCTCCGCCACCTCGAAGCCCTGCTTATCGTGGCCGATCGCGAGACGACCCTGGTGCTCTCCGGAGTCGGTGACGTCATCGAACCGGAGCACGGCATCGCGGCGATCGGCTCCGGCGGCGCATTCGCCCAGGCAGCGGCCCGAGCCCTGGTTGCGCACACGCAGTTGCCGGTGGCCGAGATTGCCGAACAGGCCCTGAAGATCGCAGCCGAGATCTGCGTCTACACCAACGACCAGATTACTGTGGAGACCCTGACGTGAACAATTTCACTCCACGGGAGATCGTTTCCGAACTCGACCGCTTTATCGTCGGCCAGAACAGCGCCAAGCGCGCGGTTGCAGTCGCCTTGCGCAACCGCTGGCGCCGACAGCAGGTCGCCCCGGATTTACGCGAAGAAATCGCACCGAAGAATATCATCATGATCGGTCCAACCGGGGTCGGCAAGACAGAGATCGCCCGGCGCCTGGCCAAACTGGCCCAGGCCCCCTTCGTCAAGGTCGAGGCCAGCAAATTCACCGAGGTTGGCTACGTCGGCCGCGATGTCGAAAGCATGGTCCGCGATCTGATCGAGCTGGCGATCCTGATGGTCAAAAGTGAAGAAGCGAAGAGCCAGAGGCTCAAGGCAGAGGACCTGGCCGAGGAGCGTCTGCTTGACCTGCTGCTGCCCGGCGAGCAAAACCTGGCAGACAACAAGGACAGCTCAACGCGTGACAAGCTGCGGCGCCTGCTGCGCATGGGCGAGCTCAACGAACGCGTGGTTGACGTCGAAACCCAGGACGCCCAGATGCCGAGCATGCAGGTTTTCGGCCCCCAGGGCGCCGAAGAGATGGGCATCAACATCAAGGAGATGTTCGGCAATATTTTCCCGAAGAAGACCAAGCGACGCAAACTGAAGGTATCCGAAGCCCGGGAGCTGCTGATCGAAACGGAAGCGGAGAAACTGGTCGACATGGACAAAGTCCAGACTTTGGCCAGGGAACGCACCGAACAGAATGGCATCATCTTCATAGATGAAATCGACAAGATCGCAAGTCGCGAAGGCGGCCACGGCCCGGAAGTTTCCCGGGAGGGAGTGCAACGCGACATCCTGCCGATCGTCGAGGGGAGCACGGTCAATACCAAATACGGCCCGGTCAGGACCGACCACATCCTCTTCATCGCCGCCGGGGCGTTCCATGTCGCCAAGCCATCGGACCTGATCCCTGAACTGCAGGGACGCTTTCCGATCCGCGTTGAGCTGGACAGCCTCGAAGAGACCGACTTTGTCCGCATCCTGACCGAGCCGAAAAACGCGCTGATTCGCCAGTACCAGGCCCTGATGGCAACCGAGGGGATCAAGCTGGATTTCAGCGATGATGCGATCCGGGAAATCGCCAGGACCGCTGCCAGGGTCAACGAACGCATGGAGAATATCGGCGCCCGGCGCCTGCACACGATCATGGAGACCCTGCTCGAAGAGTTGTCTTTCAACGCTCCGGAACGGCAGGAGAAGCATCTGCACATTGACGGGGCCTTTGTCAACGCACGGCTCAGCAAGATTGCCGACAACGAAGATCTCTCACGATATATCCTGTAAATGGCCCCGGAGGGTGCCTGATATGCAAGAGTTGATTAACAAAGCCAACGTCCTGGTTGAAGCACTGCCCTGGATCCGGCAGTTTTACGGTAAGGTCATCGTCATCAAGTACGGCGGCAACGCCATGGTCGAAGAGTGCCTCAAGGAAGGCTTCGCCCGCGACATCATCCTGATGAAGTACATCGGACTGAACCCCGTTGTCGTGCATGGCGGCGGACCGCAGATCGGCAAGGTTCTTGAGGCGATGGGCATTGAGACCCGCTTTGAACAGGGGATGCGGGTGACCGACGCAAGGACCATGGACGTGGTCGAGATGGTGCTCGGCGGCAAGGTCAACAAGGAGATCGTCGCCAACATCAACAAGCACGGTGGCCGGGCAGTAGGTCTGACCGGCAAGGACGGCAACCTGATCACGGCCCGCAAGCTGGAGATGACATCCATCAACCCCGACACCCTGACACCGGAGATTATCGATATCGGCATGGTTGGCGAAGTGGCAGACATCAACCCGGCCATCATCACTTCCCTGGAGAAAGCGAACTTCATCCCGGTGATTGCCCCTGTCGGCGCTGACGAATCGGGTCGGACCTACAATATCAATGCCGACCTGGTTGCCGGCAAGGTCGCCGGTGCCCTGCAGGCCGAGAAGCTGATCCTGTTGACAGACGTTGAGGGGGTCAAGGACAAGGCGGGCATACTGTTAAACACCATCGACATCGCCGATGTTCAGGGCTTGATCGACGACGGCACCATCGCCGGCGGCATGATCCCGAAAGTGACCTGCTGCCTCGACGCGATCGCCGCCGGGGTGAAGAAGGCCCATATCATCGACGGCCGGATGGAGCACGCCTGTCTTCTGGAGATCTTCACCGACCAGGGGGTTGGAACTGCAGTCGCTAAATTTAGATAACACCTGAATTCAGGATTCAGAGTTCAGAATTTTACGCTTGATCCTGACTGCTGGATACATGAGTTTGGAGCATTTATGAATCTTACACAAACCTGGATCGATAAAGCAGAGCAATGCGTCATGAAGACCTACGGTCGCTACCCGATCGTCGCTGAGCGCGGTGAGGGGTGTCGGCTATGGGATGTTGACGGCAAAGTCTATCTCGATTTTCTGGCCGGGGTGGCAGTCAACAACCTCGGCCATTGCCACCCGAAGGTGGTCACCGCCCTGCAGGATCAGGCCGCCCGACTGCTGCATTGCTCCAACTACTATCATATCCCCCGGCAGATTGAACTGGCTGACTGGCTCTGCAAGCATTCCTTTGCCGACCGGGTGTTCTTCTGCAACTCGGGTGCAGAAGCCAACGAAGCCGCCATAAAGCTGGCGCGTAAACATAGCCTGGAGGCGTTCGGGGAGAACCGCCACGAGATCATCACGGCACTGGCGTCATTCCACGGCCGGACCATCGGCACCATCAGCGCCACCGGCCAGGACAAGGTCCGCGCAGGATTTAGCCCCATTGTCCCGGGATTCAGGTACGTTCCTTTCGGTAACATTGACGCGTTACGTGAAGTGGTGACGCCGCAGACCTGCGCCATCATGCTCGAACCGATCCAGGGCGAAGGGGGCGTCAACGTTCCGCCGCCCGGCTACCTCAAGGCAGTCAATGCCCTCTGTAACGAATTCGACCTTCTGTTGATCTTCGACGAGGTGCAGGTCGGCTGTGGCCGGACCGGCACCCTCTGGGCCTACGAGCAGGAAGGGATTGTTCCGGACATCATGACCCTGGCAAAAGCACTGGCCGGCGGCCCGCCGATTGGGGCCATGCTGACCACAGCGACCCTCGCCGAGCGGCTTGGCCCAGGCACACACGGTTCCACTTTCGGTGGCAATCCGCTGGTCTGTGCCGCAGCCCTTGCCGCCATCAGGACAATCGCCGAGGACGGCGTCCTCGAGAACTGCCGGGCCATGGGGAAATACCTCGCGGAGAGGCTGGAACAGCTCAGGGATAGATACGCCGTCATCAAGGAAATCCGTGGGCAAGGGCTGATTCTCGGCATGGAATTAACGACCGAAGGTGGCAAGCTGGTGGTTGCCGCCATGGAGCGTGGTTTACTGATCAATTGTACCGTCGGCAATGTTTTGCGCTTCGTCCCGCCACTGATCGTGAACAAGGATGAAATCGACGAGGCCATCACTATTCTCGATAGTGTATTGGCAACGGTTGATCTCGGCACGCAGGCAGGCTAGCGCCGGCCAATAAAGATTCAAGGAGTTGATTGTGAAGAAAGACTTTCTCTGTCTCAGTGACTGGAGCGTTGAAGAGCTGGAAAAGATTTTTGCCCTGGCCAGAGGACTCAAAGCCAAGCAGCAGTCGGGCGAACCGCATCACCTGCTGGCCGGCAAGACTCTCGGCATGTTGTTTGAGAAGAGTTCGACCCGAACCCGGGTTTCCTTTGAGGTCGGCATGTACCATCTCGGTGGCCACGCGCTCTTCCTTGCTGCGGGGAACACCCAGATGGGCCGCGGCGAACCGATCAAGGATACCGCCCGCTGTATGGCCCGTTATGTCGATGGCGTGATGATCCGGACTTACTCGCAAGAGGCGGTCGAAGAGTACGCTGAGTTCAGTTCGGTACCGGTGATCAACGGCCTGACCGACATGTATCACCCCTGCCAGATCTTGGCCGACCTGCTGACGGTTATCGAACATAAGGGCAACTACCGGGATCTGACCTACTGCTGGATCGGCGACGGCAACAACATGGCCAACAGCTGGATCAACGCCGCCTCCGTGTTCGGTTTCGAGCTGCGTGTAGCGACACCGGCAGGCTACGAGCCCGATGCCATGGTCAAGGAACGTGCCGCCGAAGCCGGAGCCAACATCATCTACACCAACGACCCGGAACGGGCTGCCAGGGGCGCCGACGTGCTGAATACTGATGTGTGGGCCAGCATGGGCCAGGAGGCCGAACAGGCAGAGCGGCAGAAAGCCTTCGTCGGCTACCAGGTCAACCTGGAGTTGCTCGCGCTGGCCAACCCGGATTGCGTTGTCATGCATTGTCTGCCGGCCCATCGCGATGAAGAAATCACCGACGAGGTCATGGAGAGTCGCCATTCGATCATCTACGATGAAGCCGAGAATCGTCTGCATGTGCAAAAAGCAATCATGGCGTTATTGATGGGTTAAAAACGAGGCGCGAAGCGAGAAACGCGAAAAGGCTTTAACAGAAGAATGAATATAACTTGTCCCAAATGTGGTTTTTCAAAGGCTGTTGACCCGGCACAGGTCCCGGACCGTCCGATCAAGGTGAACTGTCCGAAATGCGCCGCGTCATTCAGTTTTGAAAAAGCGAAAAGCGCCGGCAAAACGGCCGGGCCGACCCAGCCTGCACAGGTCATATGTCCGGCTTGCGGCCTGGCTCAGGCAAAACAGGACAACTGCAACGGCTGCGGCGTCAACTATGCCAAATATCGTCTCCGGCAGAAAGAACAGGCCCCGGCAGAGCCAAACGCCGATGAGACCAATGCGAATCGTGCCAGGCCACGCGGCATTGCTGTCAACCAGTCACCGGAATTCCAGCCCAAAGCGGGCTTCTGGGTCCGTGTGGTCGCTACGCTGCTCGACACGTTCCTGCTGTTTATCGTGCAGTCTGTCCTTACCCTGACGATTACACTGACGATCGGATTTCTGGGTATCGCTGCCGGCGATGACCCTGCAGTAAGTATCATCGTCTGGCTCTTCGGCACGACGTTAAGTCTCGGCTACGCGGTTTTCTTTGTCGGCTACTGTGGTCAGACCCCAGGCAAAATGGCCCTGCGCATCAAGGTTGTACAATCGGACGGCAACCCTCTCACCTATGGCCGCGCGGTAAAACGTGAGGTGCTTGGCAAATTCGTCTCAAGCATCCTGCTGGGCATTGGCTACCTCATGGTCGCTTTCGACAACCAGAAGCAGGGGTTACACGATAAAATTGCAGGCACATATGTGATAAAACTATAAACCGAGAGCCGCGAAGCGGGAAAAGCGAAGAGTTTCGCACCTCGCGCTGCCGATATAACCTTAAGGAGATTCAGTCAAATGAGCAAAAAAGGAACTGTCAAAAAAGTTGTGCTCGCCTATTCCGGCGGACTCGATACATCGATCATTCTCAAGTGGCTGATCGAGGAATATGGTTGCGAGGTGGTTGCCTATTCAGCCGACCTCGGCCAGGGCGGAGAACTCGATGGCATCCCCGAAAAGGCCAAAAATACCGGTGCAAGCGCGTGCCACATCCTCGATCTGCGCGAGGAGTTCGCCCGTGACTTCGTCTTCCCGATGTTCCGCGCCAACGCCATTTACGAGGGCCGCTATTTTCTCGGCACCTCGATTGCCCGGCCGTTGATTGCCAAAGCCCAGATGGATGTGGTCAAACTGGAAGGTGCCGACGCCGTCTCCCACGGCGCGACCGGCAAGGGCAACGACCAGGTCCGTTTCGAGCTCGCTTACTACCACTTCGACCCCTCGGTAACGGTCATCGCGCCCTGGCGTGAATGGGATCTGAACAGCCGGACTGCCCTGGAGGAGTATGCCCGCAAGCATAAGATTCCGGTTCCAACCAGCAAGAAATTCCCCTGGAGCTCGGACCGCAATCTCCTGCACATCTCCTTTGAAGGCGATGTGCTGGAAAATCCGTGGGCCGAGGCTCCGGAAGAGATGTACGCACTCACGGTACGCCCCGAGGACGCACCAGACCAGCCCGAATACGTTGAGGTTGAATTCGAGAAGGGCAACGCCGTGGCCGTCAACGGCAAACGTCTGTCGCCGGCCAATCTGCTGGCCAAACTCAACGAACTGGGTGGCAGGCATGGCATAGGTCGTGTCGACCTGATGGAAAACCGCTTCGTCGGTATGAAGAGCCGCGGCGTCTATGAAACTCCGGGCGGTACGATTCTTGAGGAAGCACACCGTGCCGTCGAATCGATCACCATGGACCGCGAAGTGATGCACTTGCGCGATTCCCTGGTTCCGCGTTATGCCAGTATGATTTACAACGGTTTCTGGTTCGCCCCCGAGCGCCTCACCCTGCAGGCGCTGATTGACCAGTCCCAGCAGACCGTCAACGGCAAGGCCCGGATCAAGCTCTACAGGGGGCACTGCCGCGTGGTCGGTCGTGATTCGGCCACCGACAGCCTCTTCAACGTTGACTTCGCCACCTTCGAAGCCGATCAGGTTTACAATCAGGCCGATGCCGAAGGCTTCATCAAACTCAACGCTTTGCGTCTGCGTATCGCAGCACTGCAGAGAGAAGCAAAAAAATAACGGGACGAGGAACGCGGAACGCGGGACGCGACAGGACAAGATTTTTCTCGTCCCTCGTCCCTCGTCACGCGTCCCGGATGAATGGACTTTAAAAAACAATCGATCAAAACTTCGGTCGTTGCCTGCATCATCGATGACCAGCAGCGCGTCCTGTTAACTCGACGTTGCATAGAACCTTTTTGCGGCCAATGGGTTATGCCAGGAGGCAAGATTGACCATGGCGAGCGGCTGCTCGAAGCGGTGCATCGTGAGGTTCGTGAAGAGGTTGGCCTGGAGATTCTTGTCGATGGCCTGCTCGACGCCTATGAGCATGTCGGGGTCGGTGCGGTAGAAGATCATTACGTGATTCTTTATTACCGCGCCCACCCGCTCAGCGGAACACTTGAACTCAACCCCGGAGAAGTGACCGAAGCGGCCTGGGTCGCCGGCGAAGATTTGCATCAATATGATATGACTCCCGGAACCCGGCACATCCTCGCCCAGGTTTTGCCGGGCCGGGTAAGTGACCCCGGCGAACCGGAAGATGAATTGTCGAATCGGCTACAGGTGGGCGGTGACGCCCCGGAATCTTGAGTAAAAGCCATGTTTCAGATCGTAGATAAACCGGTCAATCTCGAATTCCCGCGAGGCCACCACCTGCATGCTCTGGTCTGCCAAATCGCCAACCATCTTCAGAAGCAGGATTATATCTGCGTGATCAGCGACCCGGAGGAGCAATGGCAGCAGCTCTGTTCGATTTTCGAACTGGTGGCCGATAATGGCAGCAACCTCAGCCGGCTACATTTCCTGGTGCTCCCGGAAGGCACCGTGCCTTATGCTCGCTTTGACGACCTGCTCACCCTGATCGATCGCCACCGTAAAGCCAACTCTGTTACCATATTCGGCATCGAGCATATCGACCTGGCAACCTACCAGAACCTGCTTGAGCGCTACGCGGATGACAATAGTGAAGCCTTGGCATGTGTCCGCAAGGATTTTTCTGCCGCCGATATTGCCGGGGTTCCGGTTAACTGCTGCGTCACAGCAGTCAAGGAGTCAGACGGTCAATTGCGGGTCTTTATTCAGGCCAAGAGCCATCCATTTTTCGGTGAGGAGACTATCGACCTGGGCCATGATCTCTATCGTGGCAAGGTTTTCCCGCTGCTACGTTGCACCCCCAACGGCTTTAACTTCATGACCATGATCTGTCTCGATTACATCTACCGCGACCTCTACCAGTCAAACATCAGCGTCCTGATCGATAAAGCCAATGAGCTGTTTTACCAGACCCGCCAACGTCTCGACCTGCTCTGCGTGCTGGAATGTAATCCAAAGCCCGAGCACAAAGCATTCCGCGACGTGGTCAACGGTTTTTACGGCGAATACCTCGCCTACACCCCGGGTGTGCGCGACACCATCACGGTTTTCTGCAACAGTTCCGAGCAGACCACCGGCTTTGGCAAAAACCCGGACTTCAGTTTCGGTCGTTCTATGGTCATCATGCACCAGAGTCACAAAATAGCCCCGGCAGAAACGCCCGAATACGTCAGCGATAATTTCGACAATCTGCCGGTCTGCCGTATGCGTTTCGGCACAGCGAGCCGGCTCTATTACTTCAACCTGCCGCTATTCCACGAACTCGACCCACGGACCACCCGCTTCCCGATGAAGATTCATGCCATTTACAAGCCAACAACTGGCGGCTGGGAACGTTGCGGCGACCTTGACCAGACGCAGACCGACAGTCATCATGACTACGTAGCGGCGCGCAGGATCGACGCCGCCGATTCTGCAGGGAGGAAGACAGACAAATCATGAGCGAAAAACTCTGGGCCGGACGTTTTACCCAACCAACCGATGCATTTGTCGAAGAATTTACCGCTTCAATCAACTTTGACCAGCGCCTGTACCGCTACGACATTCTCGGCTCGGTCACCCACGCCAGGATGTTGGCCAGGCAGGGGATCATTGCCGAAACTGAGGCTGCAGCGATCGTCCATGGTCTCGAGGCGATTCTCGTGGAAATCGAGGCTGGAGACTTTGAATTTTCGGTTGCCCGCGAAGATATTCACATGAACATCGAAGCACGGCTGATCGAGAAGATTGGAGCGGTCGGCGGCAAACTGCACACCGCCCGCTCCCGCAATGACCAGGTCGCCCTCGATGTCCGGCTTTACCTGCGCGATGAAGTCGACGCGATTGTCCAGGCCTTGGGTGCATTGCAGGCGACCCTGCTTGACCAGGCCGAAAACAACCTCGATGTCATCATGCCTGGGTACACCCATCTGCAAACCGCCCAACCGGTGCTCTTTGCCCATCACATGCTGGCTTATGTCGAAATGCTGAGCCGCGACACCGGCCGGCTCCATGATCTGCGCAGCCGCCTTAACCTGATGCCGCTGGGTGCCGGCGCCCTGGCCGGGACAACTTTTGCCATTGATCGCGAATGGGTCGCCGATCAACTCAGTTTTGCCGGCGTGACACGCAACAGCCTGGACACCGTCTCAGATCGTGATTTCGCCATCGAATTCTGCAGCTTTGCCTCGATTCTGATGATGCATCTCTCGCGCCTCTCCGAGGAGCTGATCCTCTGGTCGAGTGCCGACTTCGCATTTGTCGAACTCTCTGACAGCTTCTGCACCGGCAGTTCGATCATGCCGCAGAAGAAGAACCCTGACGTACCTGAACTGGTGCGGGGAAAAACCGGTCGGACCTACGGCAACCTGATCAGCCTCCTGACACTGATGAAGTCGCTGCCGCTGGCCTACAACAAGGATATGCAGGAGGACAAGGAACCCCTTTTCGACACCATCGACACGGTACGTGGCTCCCTCAAGGTCTTTGCCGGCATGATTGCTGAAATGCGGGTCAATCCCAAGCAGATGCGCGTTGCCGCCGGGCGTGGCTTCTCCACTGCAACGGACATCGCCGACTACCTGGTACGCAAGGGGCTGCCATTCCGGAATGCTCACGAAGTGGTCGGCAAAACCGTCCGTTTCTGCGTTGAGAATGAAAAGGCGATCCCGGATCTGACCCTGGAGGAATTCCGTCAGTTCTCTGCAGAGATCGATAGCGACATCTTTGGCTTTGTCACTCTTGAGGCCTCGGTAAATGCCCGCAAGGCAACCGGTGGTACCGCCCGTGAAGCCGTCGAAAAGGAAATTACCCTGGCCCGCCAGGCTCTGAAGGAAGGACGAGAATGAATACTGTTTATCTCTCCAGAACCCTCGCGCTTCACGTCTCGCGCCTCGGGCTTCTTATCATTATCACTCTGACTCTGACAATGATGACAGGCTGTGGTAAAAAAGGCCCGGTTCGGCCGAAGCTCGACACGCTTCCGGAAGCACCTAAGGAAGTCACCCTGCAACAGCAGGGCATGCTGTTCGTCCTCGGCTGGGCAATCCCCGAGAAGCATCAGGACGGCACTGCAGTTGAAGACCTGACAGGATTTCGAATCAAGCGTTTGACCTATGACGGTGCGGAGGGCTGTCCCACCTGCCGAGATCCGCAAACCGAAGTGGCGGAGATCGAGTTGAAGTACCCCGACCCGGCACAGCGCATCGGTAAACGCCTTTACTGGCGTGACCTCGACATCCGCCCCGGCACCGGGTACCGCTATGCGATTGCGCCGTTGACCATTGGCGGCCATGAGACTCCGGCTGCGTTGGTTCACCTGGCCGCTGTGCAGCCGCCACCGGCACCAACCAACCTTCGGACCGAAGCGGGCGACGCACGGGTTTTCCTGCAATGGGCAGCCCCTGAACTGCCGGACGGGATGGAACTGATCGGCTACAACCTCTACCGCCGTCACGCCAAACGCGCCTTTCCGATCATCCCTGTTAACAAAGAGCCGCTGCAAGAGACTCAACTGCTCGATCGCGGCCTCGACAATGGCAGGGCTTATGAATATCGGGTCAGCGCACTGGTCAGCGCCGGCGACCAGGTGATCGAGAGCATGGCCAGCCCGGGGGCGTTGATCACCCCGCAGTAGAGTCGTTGTTACGCTCTTTACATGAGACTTGGGCTATGTTAGGTACTTAGCTTTACTGACACAAACTCAAAGATAATTTTCTGATATTCACGCAAGGAGAGCATCATGTTCACTGGATCAATGGTCGCCATCGTTACCCCGTTCGACAGTCAAGGGAAGTTCGCCGAGGAAACCTATCGCCGGTTGATCGATTTCCAGATCGAAAACGGCACCGATGTCATTGTCCCCTGCGGAACGACCGGGGAGTCGGCAACCCTTGATTTTGACGAGCACGAATACGTCATCAAGGTCTGTATCGACCACGTCAACAAGCGGATTCCGGTCATTGCCGGCACCGGTGCCAACAATACCGCAGAGGCGATCCACCTGTCGAAGAACGCCAAGGCCATGGGTGCCGACGGACTGTTGCTGGTTTGCCCTTACTACAACAAGCCCTCCCAGGAGGGGATTTATCAGCACTACAAGACGCTGGCTACGGAGGTTTCCCTCCCGCAGGTCCTCTACAACGTCCCGGCACGCACCGGAGTCAACATGGCGGCGGATACGACCGTCCGCCTGGCCGAATTTGACAACATCGTGGCGATCAAAGAGGCTTCGGGAAGCCTGACCCAGGTCAGTGAAATCCTGGCCAGGGCCGGCGACAAGATCGATGTCATCTCTGGTGACGACTTCCTGACCTTCCCGATGATGTGCTGCGGTGCAAAAGGAGTTATCTCGGTCTCTGCCAACGCCATCCCCAAGCTGGTCAAGGATATGGTCGAAGCGGTTTTGAGCGGCGACTACATGATGGCCCGCAGACGGCATCTGGAGCTCCTCGAATTCCACACCGCCATGTTCATCGAGTCAAACCCGGTGCCGGTCAAGACCACTCTTGAGCTGATGGGTAAGATGCAGGCAAACGTCCGCTTGCCGCTGGTCGGCATGGGTGTCGATACCCTCGAGAAGTTGAAAGTGGTCCTGAAGAAGTATGACCTGATCTGAGTCGCAGACAAGTATCCAGTATCAAGGATTCAGAATATTCTTACTCCTGAATACTGAATTCTGAATTCCTTTATTGAGGCCTATCATGATTAAAGTTGCTGTTACCGGAGCCGCCGGCAGGATGGGCGGCCGCATTATTACCCTGGTCACAGAAGCCGAAGGGCTCGAAGTAACCGGCGCTGTCGAAATGGCCGGACACGCCCGCATCGGCGAAGATGCCGGATATATCGCCGGCTGTGGCAACCTCGGCGTGAACATAACCGCCTCCTTGGAACAGGCCATGGCCGGCAGCGATGTGCTGATCGATTTCACCTGGCCGGAAGTAACCCTGGCGAATGCCCGAATCTGCGCAGAACTCGGCAAGGCCATGGTGGTTGGCACAACCGGCCTCAACCCTGAGCAACGTGCGGGCATTGTCCGGGCCGGCGAAAAGATTCCCGTAGTCTTTGCACCGAACATGAGCGTCGGAGTGAATGTCTGCTTCAAGCTGCTTAAGGATATGGCCAAAACCCTTGGCGACGGTTTCGATATCGAAATCGTCGAGTTGCATCACAACAAGAAGAAGGACTCGCCCTCCGGGACTGCCGTGCGGATGGGTGAGATTGTTGCCGAGGCCCTTGATCGTGACTACCGTCAGGTTGCCAACTATCATCGCGAGGGGATATGCGGCGAACGCACCGCCGAAGAGATTGGTATGCAGACCGTGCGCGGCGGCGACATCGTAGGTGAGCACACCGTCTACTTCATTGGCATGGGTGAACGCATCGAACTGACCCATCGTGCCATGAGCCGCGACATGTTTGCCCGCGGTGCCGTACGCGCTGCCGGCTGGCTGGGCGGCAAAAAAGCCGGGCTGTACGATATGCAGGATGTTCTTGGCCTCAAGTGAGGCCAAGTCGAAGCGCGAATAGCGAAGCGTGAAGTGCGATTTTTCGCACCTCGCACCTCGCGCCTCGCGCCTCCCATAAGAAATTATCCAATGGAGGCATAAAATAAGATGGCAAGAATCAACGACAACTATCTGAAACTCAAAGCAGGATACCTTTTTCCCGAGATCGGCCGCCGGGTACGTGAATTTTCCTCCGCCAACCCGAGCGCCAAGGTGATACGCCTCGGCATCGGCGACGTCACCCAGCCGCTCGCACCGACCGTGCTCAAGGCCTTCCACGCTGCCATCGACGACCTCGGCACCAGCGAAAACTTCGCCGGCTATGGCCCCGAGCAGGGCTACGACTGGCTGTCACAGGTCATTATCGACAAGTCCTACAAATCACTCGGCGTCGACCTGAAAACCTCCGAAGTCTTCATTTCTGACGGTTCCAAGTGCGACTGCGCAAACATCCTTGACATCTTTGCCCTTGACAACACGGTCGCCATTGGCGATCCGGTCTACCCGGTCTACAACGACACCAACGTCATGGTCGGCCGCACCGGCGAGGCCGATGCCAAGGGGTACTACAAGGGGATCGTCTACATGCCCTGCACCGAGGAGAACAACTTCGTCCCGGCTTTGCCCAGTGAGAAGGTCGACATCATCTACCTCTGCTCGCCGAACAACCCGACCGGCGCCGTCACCACCAGGGCGCAACTCAAAACCTGGGTCGACTACGCCAACGCCAACGGCGCGATCATCTTCTTCGATGCCGCCTACGAGGCTTTCATCACCACCCCGGGGATTCCGCACTCGATCTACGAGATCGACGGCGCACGGACCTGCGCCATCGAGTTCCGCTCTTTCTCCAAGACCGCCGGCTTCACCGGCGTACGCTGTGGCCTGGTGGTCGTCCCCGAGGAATTGATGGGGACCACCGCAACCGGTGAGAAGTACAGCCTCAATAAACTCTGGAACCGCCGCACCACTACCAAGTTCAACGGCGCCTCCTACCCGGTGCAGAAAGCTGCGGCCGCCGTCTACTCGGAACAGGGGTGGAAGGAGACCAAGGCGATCATCGACTACTATATGGACAACGCCCGCATCATCCGCGAAGGGCTCACCGCCGCCGGCATCACCTGCTACGGCGGTGTCGACGCCCCCTACATCTGGCTTAAAACGCCGGGGGGACTGTCCAGTTGGGACTTTTTTGACAAGCTGCTCAACGAATGTCACGTCGTCGGTACTCCCGGCAGCGGCTTCGGTCCTTCCGGCGAAGGTTATTTCAGACTCTCTGCATTCGGTGACAAAAAGAACGTTGAAACAGCGGTGCAGAGAATCAAGGACAAGTGGGGAAAATAGTTTGTAAATTGCTTCTCAAAGGGCGACCGAGACGGTCGCCCTTTTTTAATAATGATTGATATACTTTAGCCAAAACAGAAAAACGACGGACTTGGACCATGAAAAAGGTTTTGATCATCGATGACGATCAACTCTTCCTGAACTTTCTTACAGACTATGTAAGTGAGCGCTATCCCAACCTTGAAATTCTCGCCTTTGATAATGCCCTGCAGGGGCTGTGCACACATCAATACCGATCTCGACCTGTTGCTGCTCGACCTGGAAATGCCGGACCTTGACGGCGGCAAACTCCTGGCCTATGCAACCGCGAAGGGCCTCGATTGCCGGCGTATTATCATTTTATCCGGACGCGACGCCGACTACCTGCACAAATGCTTCCCGATGGGGCAATGCCTGGCGGTCCTGAATAAACATGAAGTTCGGCAGAGAGCCGTACTTGACATGATTTTCGACGCGCTACACCAAAAAGCGTAGCAATGACGTAGCAACGGGCTAAACCTCTGCGAAGGTTTTCACCGCAGTGACCCGTGAGGCTTCCGTGCAATGTAATCGGGAGGCGTGACATGCAAAAAATACCCCACAGTCAGGAGGGGGGGGGCGACTGTGGGGTATTAGGGTAACGGGCTATAAGGAGGTTATGAGCACGGTTGTTGCAGACCCGTTTTCCACAACAACTCTCTGTTGGCTCATAAGGTACAACTCTACGCTGTAAAAATAAACGTGGAGACTCGTAAAAAAGGTGGCCCTATTCAACGAAAAGCATCTGTGCAAGAACACAGTCCAACGACCTCTTAAAACAAAGGGCCGCCCGGCGTGAGCCCGGGCGGCCATACATAGACTAAAGGACAGGCCAAACGTGACTATCAGAGACACGCACGTTCTCGGCTCAACAGTGCTGGTTGACGGGAAACAACCGGCTGGTCAGCCTGCCCTGCAACAGCGATCCCGCCCCTTTGACTTCGCTGTGTAAAGGGCACGGTCGGCCTCTTTCATGACGGAATCCACATCTGACGCCAATGGCGGTACAGTAGCAAACCCGATACTGACTGTAATATTTACCTTGGTTGTTTGTTCGACCTCAACAGCTTCGCCACGCACAGAGGTCAATAATCGCTCGGCGAGCTGAGCAGTCTGTTCCGGACCGGTTTCCGGCAAAATCACGGCAAACTCCTCACCCCCTACCCGGCCGATGATATCCGTCCCACGGAGACATTTATTCATCATCTCGCTGAGGCGGATTAATACGAGATCTCCAGATTGATGTCCGAAAGTGTCATTGACCCGCTTGAAATGATCCACATCAATCATAAGCAGTGACAAGGGGCGCCGGTAACGTTGAGCCAAATCAAACACGCTCTGCGCGCTTTCCATGAAGGCCCTGCGATTCAGGACTCCTGTCAGGCTGTCGGTGCTTGCCAATTGCGTCAACTTCTCGTTAGCCTTTGATAATTCAATCGTTCGGTCTTGAATTTTTTTCTCGAGCGTTTCATTGAGCTCAACCAGTTCCCGGTTGCGGCTGGACAACTGATAGAGAAGTTTCTTGACTGCTGTTAACAAGACCCCGGTTGTTTTTTGGTTGTGCTCTTCCTCAAAGGAGTAGGCATCACTGGCCGTCATCCCACGATGCATACCATCTATCTGCCTGGACATAAGCATATCCGTGCCAAGAATATGAAAAACCAGCCAGTTGATCAGGAACTCGAATAGATGTTTGCCTGCGGCCAAATCTCCTGCGACAAGCGACTGGCGTAACGGGATAACTTCATTGAGTAAATCTTCGTGCTGCTGGCAATGATGGATGATATGCCTTTGGTCAAGACCGGCCGTTTCCATTAACCGCTCTTCCTCGGAAAAATGATAATTTGTGTACTCCATCAATTTTAAGCAGACTTCTTCGATTTCTTTCGTTTCAGGGTCATTGCGTGTTATCAATTCACCAAACTGGTTGATAATTTCAATTAAGTATTGGTGTTGTCCGTCAACGACGGTGCTTCCAGTTTCAAAAGTTTGATCCCATTGAAAAAGTTGCATGGCGATTCCCCGGCAAAGAAAACCTCGTTCAAAGACTAGACCGTAAGCTTCTCCAAAACAGACCATTTAATAAAGCAGGCGGCCCGAAATACAAGGATTGGCCTGTGGTCTCATTCAGGGATTACCCCTCTTTCCCAGAAGCCCTGTCTGTCAGTCTCTCTGCCAATGTACCGCAACCTAGGGCCGGGGTCAAAAGGATGCGGCTGGAAGTGGCATGACCTCCTCCATGCAGGGAGGTGACAGCAACCTCGGCGGTGGACCTGACAATATCAATGGCACCGTCAGCGCCAACCAGTCAATGCAGGGCGAGATAAATAACGATGACAGCGGTGTTATCGGCTCCCATGGTGAGGAGGCCTCTGCGTCTACAGGCGACAAATGGTACCGGCGGTGGTGATGGTGGTAATGGTGGCTCCGGAAGTGGCGGAGGCGGTCGGAGCTGAGCGCAGCCATCCAGACAAGTAAAATCGAAAATCTGACTAGGCCCATTCAAAGCTCTTCGGTTGGGCCTTGTTGCCGTTTGAAGATTATCAATTAAGGGTTATATTTTATGATGCCCGATCAATAGAACCAGCAAGGAAATGTATTTTCATGACTAAAGAATTGCGTCGCGACTTTGACAAAGTCGCTGCCAACTGGGATGAGAAGCCCCAGCGACGCCAGGTGGCGGAGGCTGTTACAGCGGGGATTACAGCCAACATTCCTTTGAATTGTGAGTTTCAGGCCCTGGAATACGGTTGCGGAACCGGCCTGTGCGGATTAAAGCTGGCCTCGGGGATAGGCCATTTGACGGCAGCTGACACCTCAGCAGGAATGTTGGCAGAGCTGCGGAAGAAATGCCAGGAGCTTGGATTGAGGAATGTGACATCAGTCCTCATCTCGCCGGATAGCTGGACGCTGCCACGGAAAGTCTATGACCTGGTTTTCTCCAGCATGGTTTTACATCATGTTGAAGATATCCAAAGCTTGCTGAAAAACCTTCTGAATGGACTAAAGCCCGGGGGGTTTCTGGCCCTCGCCGACCTGGAACGCGAAGATGGCACATTTCACGACGACCCAACAGGCATTGCCCATTTCGGCTTCGACTCACAAGCGCTTATAACCATGCTGGAACAACAGGGTTGCATTGCCCTAAAATCACAAATCGTTCACACTTTCCTTAAACAGCATGGTGACGTTGAGCATGCCTACCCGGTCTTTCTGATTACAGGTCAAAAACCTCACTGATTGCAGACAATCTAAAGGGACCGTTAGCGACCCCAGGGAGGGAGAAAACCATGACAACACTTGCTTTTGACGTATATGGAACCCTGATCAACACACACGGGGTTCTGTCCGCGCTGGAAGAACTCGTCGGTGGTGATGCGAAAGCTTTTTCGAACACCTGGCGGGACAAGCAGCTGGAGTATTCATTTCGCAAAGGCCTGATGCAAAACTACGAGACCTTTGCCGTATGTACAAGCCAGGCCCTTGATTATACCTGCACGTTTTACGGGGCCAGCCTGAGCGAGGGGCAGAAAAAGGAACTGATGAGCCTCTATCGCATCCTGCCAGCGTTTGATGACGTTCAAGAGGGCCTGGCCCGTTTGCAAGAAGCTGGCTTTCGCCTCTATGCCTTTTCAAATGGCGCAGCAGAAGCCCTTGAAGTGTTACTGGGCAATGCCGGGATTCGTGACCTGTTTCTCGGTGTCGTCAGTGTCGACGACATCAAGTCGTTCAAGCCTAATCCAGCGGTATATAGTCACTTCCTCAGGCAATCAAAGTCGACGGGGGGCAGTGCATGGTTGATTTCAAGCAATCCCTTTGATGTGATCGGCGCGATTTCCGCAGGAATGCGATCAGCGTGGGTTCGTCGTTCTCCAGAAGCTGTGTTTGATCCATGGGGGATCGAGCCGACGATTACAGTGACAAGCCTTATTGAGCTCAAAGAAAGTCTGAGAGAATAATTCCGCAAAGGGTGAGGAATCTAATCAGACATTGGTTCCCTGCCTGCCCAAATAATGCGGGCGCAGGAGGGCACTTTGCGAATTTAGTCATCCCGACCCAGGCTTCACGGAGAGCAGGGACTCAGGCCAACCGCTTTGCCGTTCCTATCCCGCCGGGAGAATCACCTCGTCCAGATTGGCATAGGAAGGTTCCGACAACTGGCACCTCTCCAAACCCCTATTTCAACCTTCTGATCCTTCGGAAAAATAGGCATTCAATACTTCCTTGGTAATACTGGAAAGCCTTACCGAAGGGAGACTCTCTCTGCTAAACCAGTAGGCATTACAATCCCTCACTTCAGACATTTTCGTGCTACTGATCTCCCCAACATAGGTAGAGACTTCAACTTCTCCCCCCCTGACAGGAGAAAGACCTCTGATGGATTTTTCAAGCTTTCTGAAAACGCTTGCAACCTGATCATTGATCTCTAGGGCGACAATCTTTTCGAGACATTGCATCTCGTCTTCACCAGGCTCGTTCTCTCCGCTTGGCAAAATCCAGAAGTCGCCTTTTTTCGTTAAGAGAATCTTGCCTCTCCTCTCGACAATGATGTCTACGATCTTGATTGCCATTGACCCACCCCTTTCCCGAATCCCCTAACACAAAAAAACTCGTCCCGATGCGCCGAGACGAGCAAAAAGATCTTCTTGATGCTTTTTTCTTCGGCAACCCAGCTACCCTCATGGGGCCTGTGGTTTTGCGTCACCGACTCGCATCGGTTTTGCCATTATCGGAGATTAAAAGTTAATACAGCAACAAGTAAGCCAACGAAGAATGCCGGCGCCAGCTTTTGCTTCTTTATAAAGACATCAGCTAGTTAGGCTTGGCGTTCAGAATCAAGCGGTCCCGATATGACTCTGTTTATTAACCAGAAATATCATGAAAATTTACGTGATTCCACTGATCAGGGCAAAACAAGAATGACCACCGGGTATCGGGTGGCCATAATTTTGCGGATTAGTCGTTTTCGCCTCCGAAGTCGTGACAAACCAAAGGACTCTCCAGTTTGGCCGACCGACCTATCTGGACCCTTGATCTGCCGTACTCAGTATTTTGTGAATATCCCACTGAGTGGCAAAACCTTGAGGGGGGAAAGCGCCAACCCCGAACAGCCCGGCAAAGAGCAAGCCGGGAGATGAGACTGCCGGCAATTCGCTAAAAGCTGAAATGCGCAAGATCCTGCCCTGGGGAACCACATAATCGCCTGTAATGTTGAGGATGTCTTTGGTGGCAATAAGTTGCATACCCGGATTCAACTCGCAATCAAACACATCCTTGTCACAATTAGAGCAAGTATGCGTTGCCTGAAAGGAACCTGCCTCTTTGCTGATAAGTTCTGTGATTACGGGGAGACTGCTGTCACAATTGCAAAAAGCCACTATCGTTGTTCCGTCCTTTAAGGGAAGTCGGTTCCCAAGCATCAATGGGTATTATAACAAATAGGCCTCATTTTTTTCTCACATCGCCCGTGATATAAAAACGCCCCCGATCCAAAGATTGAGGGCGTTCTTGCTTTATGACTCCGTTAATGGGGGCCTTGGCTATGCTTGCTCTCGTCCATCAGTATGCAATGTTTTGAGCCAGACGATTGCATCGTCAAGATTGTTGAATGTTGCAAAGGGTTTCTGGCTGAGAGGGGCTTCCATGTCAGCCATCTTTTTTGCCGTATTATGGGGTGCGACGATGGCCATTCCAACCAACCTCTCCTGGCTGTTAATGACACTAAAAACCTCCATTCGCAACAATTGATACTTGTGTTTTCTGTGAATTAGCAAGCTGTAGTTGCCTGTAACATGTTGATTAATTGCATTGTAAAAATCTGTCGCGGCCCTTTTGTCTATCACCAGGTCAGGGCCTGCTTCAAATAATACGATACATTCATCTATCAGTGTAATCAGGGCTTTGCCAAGATCGATGTTCTTCATCAGACATCCTTTGTAAGAACTCTAACCGAAGCCAGAATACCGGGGCGCTCCATTCAGAAGGCTTAAGACCGAGCCAAGAGAGACTGACATAAGCTTCCGCAGGCATACACCTATGGTTAATCGTATCAATCTCCCATTGCTGCAGAAGTGGCGAGAATATCAGCAGCAAGGCCGATGTGGCTATCTGGGTCCAGCAATGGGCCAAGCAATTTTATCTGCTCGGTACGCTTCATCAACCGTTCATCATAAGCTGCGGCAGGACACTTTTGACGTATTTTGGAAACAAAGAGATTGAAGTTCATTTCCCTTGAAGGCTTCATCTCGTCACTGAAGCCTTCATATTCCATCTGCTCTTGACCACAGATTAATCTCGCTCGCTGCCCACCGCATAAATAGAGGATTTTTTCGCGCTCCTCCTTTGAGGACTTTTCTTGGAATGTAACTTTTTTGGTCATTGTCAAGCCTCCGGTCATGAGAGTCTTGCCAACACTAAACTTTCTTTCGGCCACGGTGTCAAATTCAGCAATGGGCACCGTGCGAGAGGTAGGCAGGATGAGTCTTATGTCTTTGTAGGAGATCGACCCTTTACGCCCTGCGGGGTCAAGAACGCGAATCAATTCATCTTGAAACTTAAAGCTTTGAACGAAAAAAACCGGACATTTGTTCAGCGCTGTATCGACATCGACGACAAAGGCATGGAGTCCGCTTTCCTGGAGTTGCCGCAGAATGGTAAGGGCTCGCCGAGGGTCTGCTTGTGTGGAAACTATGACGGGTCCCTGACAAATGAGCCTCTGGCGTGCATCGAATGCAGTGGTGCCTAGAGTTACCGCGAGGGATTGAACGTGTTCCGGTGTTGCTTCATGCCCGCGATGAATAACGACTACATGCATAAGGCCTCTAAACACATCGTAAGTTTAACCATAAATCGACAGCTGAAATTTTACAAGAACCCGCCGCCACATTTTCAATGCAAAAAACATAACAGATAACACGAAAATTTGTTACCATCGCGGGAGGCTCCAAGCAACGCTTACCTAACCAGTTGCAACAAGAAGAAGGGTTACGTTCAAGATGAAAACACTACTGTCCCTATTCGTAGCACTGCTCTGTGCAGCCCCTCTGTATGCCGACCAGGCCCTGGTTTTAACTGAAATAGAACAGATTCAGGAAAAAATCTGGTATCTCCAGAGAGACCTTGCCACACAGAAAGCCCTCATTGAAAAACAACCGGAGCAGTTCAACCGCCTTTTAGCCGGCACCGAGAAGAAACAGCGCGACCTGGAATCGCATTTGGCGGCCGCGACCAAGACGCTTGGCAGTCAGCAGGAAGCTTTGCGAGGGATAGAGAGCGCCATGCAAAGCCTGAAGGAGACAGTCCAGGCAATGGTCAACGAGTTCAACCAGCAGAATCAGGCCCGCTTGCAACAACAGGCAGAAAAATCTGACTCCCAGGAAGGGGTGCTTCGAACCCTGCGTGAGGAACTCACCTCGAGTCGCAAGCAGACCGAACAGGCCCTGGCAGAAACGCGACAACAGCTCACTGAAACGCAAGAACAGCTCGCAGAAACCCGTTCAGAGCTTGCAGCCCTGAAGACGAATGAAGGCGGCCGGTTTGATCAACTTATACTTTGGGGTGGGGGCATCTCTCTTGCGCTGGCGGTCCTGTTGACAATCACCCTCGCATTCCGTAGCGGCAAATCCAGACAATATGTCGATAAAAGCGGGTTTCCTCCCAAACATGAACTGTGAAGGGGAAGGCCCTCAAGCAGGCCGACCAAAAAAAGGCAGCCAACCGGCTGCCTTTTTAATGCTTATACCGTGAATTGTTCAAATGGAACAACTCATATCCTGGCCACAACACATCGGCGACTTGATCTTGCCGTGGCCGTTCGGGCATTTGGATATCTGAACGCTCTTGCCATCGGGCAGTTTCAGGTTGTCGTTTTCTAGAGGAGCATCACACTTAGCGCAGGTTGCATTCACACCCATGCCACATTTTGCACAGCTATAAGTAGCCATCATTCTCTCCTTTTGTTGTCAGATTTTGTTATAGCGCTCGGTGTCGGTCAGAACTAAACCATTACTGAACTTCTACAACAGCATTCTATGTCTGTCAAAGCTCCTGACTCAATTTTTAAGGCGAATCCCACCGTCAGTCAATTTAATCAGGCCAGCCTTGTATAGCCCGCCAATCCCCTTCTTGAAAAGCTTCTTGCTTAGGCCGAGGGTTTCCTGAATCTGCTCCGGCGAACTTTTGTCGTGCAGGGGCAGAAAGCCCTGGTTATCATTCAGCGCTTTCATGATCGTCGCCCTGGCATCATCCAGACCGTCACGGGTGCCCAGGCTCAGCGAGCAGTCAATCTTGCCGTCGGCACGGATCTGTCTGATATAGCCCGAGATTTGATCCCCATAACTGAGGCGGTTACCGATTTCATCACGATACAGCAGACCGCTGAAACGGTGATTGATAATCACCTTGGCCCCTAATGGCGTGAACAGGTAGACGATCAGGTCGACCTTCTGCCCGGCCTGTATCGTCTCATCGGCGGATGAGAGGCTTTTCTCGATACGCGCCGTCCCGATCGGGCGGTTCTGGCGATCAAGGCGCACCTTGACCAGATAGCGCCGTCCCGGCTTCATCTGCTCCAGCTGCTCCTTGGGCGGCACCAGGAGATCCTTGGCTAACCCCCAGTCCATGAAGGCACCGTGGCTGTTCACCTGGCTGACCCGCATCAAGGCGAACTCGCCGAACTCCGCCAAAGGCTGTCGGAGTGTCGCAACCATTTGACCTTCTAAATTCGCATAGACAAAGGCGGCCAACTGGTCACCCGGGGCCATCTCTGCGGGGACTTCGGATTTCGGCAGCAGGGCTCTTTCCTTGTTGACCTGGAGCCAAGCTCCTTCATCATCTATCGCATGTACTGTAAGCAGGTTCGTGCGGCCAGGCTCAAGCATTCTCAGACTCCTGATATAACCGTTAACAACGGGTAGTCAGTCTAACATCAAGGCCTCAAGAAAACATTGAAAATCAAGGCTCGCAGAAATATCCCATTTTACTTTTCATCTTCGGAAGGCTCTGCCATAATTCCGTCTTTACCACGGAAAGCAATCCCATGGCACTGATCAACCTGCGCAATATAAACCTCGCCTTCGGCGGCCCCCCCCTGCTCCTGGATATCTCCCTGCGGATACAAAAAGGTGAGCGTATCGCTCTGCTGGGACGCAATGGCACGGGGAAATCCACGCTCTTGAAGGTCATTGCCGGCGAAATACAGGCTGACGGCGGACTCATCGACCGCCAGCAGGGGTTGCGGGTCGCACGCCTGGAGCAGGACGTCCCCAGAAACCTGCAGGGGACCATTTACGAAGCTACGGCACAAGGGTTGGCTGAAACAGGGGCCCTGCTGGTCCGCTATCACGACCTCACCCGGCGCGCGGACAGTGGTGAAACCGGCCTGAGCAGCCAATTGACAGAGGTTCAGCAGCGCCTCGAGAGCAGCGACGGCTGGTCACACCAGCAGCGTATCGAGCAAGTCCTCTCCCGCCTGAAGCTGCCGACCGACCTACCGGTCTCAAGCCTCTCCGGGGGGATCCTGCGCCGGGTGCTTCTGGCGCGCGCCCTGGCAGTCGACCCCGACATCCTGTTGCTTGACGAGCCGACCAACCATCTCGACATCGAATCGATCACCTGGCTCGAGGAGTTTCTGCAGCGTGAGAACCTGACTCTGGTTTTTGTCACCCACGACCGGGCATTCCTGCGCAGGCTTGCGACCCGCATCGTCGAAATAGACCGTGGCCGCCTGTTTGACTTTGCCTGCGACTACGACACCTTCCTGCAACGCAAGGATGAACTGCTCAATGCCGAAGCACAGGAGCAGGCCCGCTTCGACAAGAAACTGGCAGAGGAGGAGGTCTGGATCCGCAAAGGGATCAAGGCCCGGCGGACTCGCAACGAAGGACGCGTCCGTGCGTTGAAGAAAATGCGCGAAGAGTTCCGCCAGCGCCGTGAACGTATCGGTACGGCGCGTCTCAATCTGCAGGAGGCAGAACGCAGCGGCAAACTGGTCGCCGAAGTCAAGGGGCTGTCATTCGCGTATGACAAAGTACCGCTGGTCAGTGACTTCTCGGCCATGGTCCTGCGTGGCGACCGGATCGGCATTATCGGGCCAAACGGGATCGGCAAGACGACCCTGCTGAAACTGTTGCTGGGTGAAATCAAGCCACAACAGGGGACAGTGCGGCTCGGCACCAACCTGCACGTACTTTATTTTGATCAGATGCGCGAGCAGCTCGACCCCAACCTGACCGTTCAGCAGAACCTTGCCGGTGATCAGGATTCGGTGGTTATCGACGGCAGGTCACGCCACGTGATCGGTTATCTCCAGGATTTCCTGTTCACGCCCGACCGAGCCCGTAGCCCGGTACGCATCCTCTCCGGAGGAGAGCGGAACCGGCTCCTGCTGGCCCGCCTTTTTACTCGCGAGGCCAACGTCCTGGTCCTCGACGAACCAACCAACGATCTTGACCTGGAGACGCTGGACCTGCTCGAGGAGTTGCTGGCCGATTTCAAGGGCACGCTCTTTCTGGTCAGTCACGATCGGGCATTTCTCAACCGGGTCGTCACCAGCACCATCGCCTTTGAGGGAGACGGCCAGGTACGGGAGTATGTCGGTGGCTATGACGACTGGCTGCACCAGAGGCCGCAAAACTCGATCGTCGCCTGACAAGGAAAAGCCCCTTAACCGTGGCAAGCCGAAAAAAGAGCGGCCGCGAAAGTTGACCTTCAAGGAAAGACAGGAGCTCAATGAGCTGCCTTTGCGAATCGAGAGCCTTGAAACGGGGGTCGCCAAACTGCACGAGAAAATCGCCGACCCGGAGTTCTACCGGACCGCGGGAGCTACGGTCGCAGAAGTCAATACAAGGCTAGAAGAAATTGAACGGGAACTCGCCGCAACCTATAGCCGCTGGGAAGAGCTGGACGCCCTGAGCGATTAACCCGTCGAAGACGCAAACCATGAACGAGAACAGATCATCGACTGACCAGGGAGGCTGCATACACAGCAAGCTGCCGTGGCGGCAAGGTGAAACCCCGATTATGCTGGCGCCGATGCAGGGGCTGACCAATCGCGCAATGCGGGACCTGTTTATAAATTGGGTTCGCCCCGACGTGGTCTTTACCGAGTTCATGCGAGTCAGCAACGTCAGCCGCAAGCGCCTGGCCCGCAACGACCTGACCGAGGCCGGCAGCGCAACCGGAGGCGTTCCGCTGGTGGCGCAGCTGGTCGGCAACGACCCCCGGGCGCTGGTCGCTGCCGCCCGCAACGCTGAAGCCGCCGGGGCGCGCCACATCAACCTCAACATGGGTTGCCCGTACGGGCGCATGACCACCGGCGCAACCGGCGGGGCCATGTTGCAAGACCCCGCGCGACTTTCGGCCATCATACCGGCCCTGCGCCAGGCGATTACAGGTAGTTTCTCAATCAAAATGCGGGCCGGCTACAGCGACCCCGAACAGGTTTTTTCCCTGGTCTCGCTGTTCGAGGACAACCAGGTCGACTTCCTGGTCCTGCATCCGCGGACAGTCCTGCAAAAATATGCCGGCTCGGCTGACCACTCCATCACCGCACGCCTGGTTAAGCGGACCTCAATACCGGTCATTGCCAACGGCGACATACGTAGCGCGAAACAGGGGCTTCTGGTGCTCGAGACGACCGGGGCCTCGGGGTTGATGCTCGGACGCGGCGCAATCGCCGACCCGCTCCTCTTTGCCCGGATCAGAAGCCACTGCACGCACGAACCGACGCCAGTCGAAACGGCGGAAATGATTCGCAAATACATGGGCGCTGTTCTGGAACGTTACCAGGAACTTTTCCGTGGCGAACAGCAGATTCTCGACAAGGCCAAGAACGTTCTGGCGTTTCTCGATCAGCCCGAATTTGCCCGGTCGGTCGGCAAGCTGAAAAGGGTCAGGAGCCTGGCAGCCTTTGCCAACCTGGTCGCAAAGATTGAACCATCATGAGCAGTGATGTCGATTCCGGACACAAGGAGCTTGTGGATCTGGCACAAGCGCGCATGCCGTTCGGCAAATACCAGGGCCGCCGGCTCATTGACCTGCCGGAGAATTACCTGGTCTGGTTCGCCAACCAGGGCTTCCCGGAGGGGCCGCTTGGGAGAAGACTGCGCGCTGTCTACGAGATAAAATTAAACGGTCTCGAATCCCTGTTCGATCCGCTTCGCTAGTTCAAAAAGGTATTTGTAATCTCGCGTTGAAAGATAGAACTGGCAACCCTGTGAGTCCCATTTTGAAACTGCATGGTCGTGTTGGTTTCTCAGCATGCATGGTTAGCAGGAATCTCGCATTTCTGCCAACAAGTGTGAGGATTGAAGGATAAGGGGAAATGCTGGAGTACTTGTTCGTATATGGCACCCTGAGAAGAGATACAGCAAGCGAGATGTACCATCTCCTCGCTCGCTGTGCGGTTTTTGTGGGCGAAGCAACATACCAGGGTCGACTGTACAGAATTGACGACTACCCTGGCACCGTACCTTCAGACGACCCAACTCAGCAGGTGAAAGGTGAGGTATACTCCCTCCATGAGCCTGCGAGACTACTTTCCACCCTTGATCAGTACGAAGGGTGTGGCCCCATGGCCACTGAACCCACGGAGTATGTGCGCGTAAAGCAGGAAGTAGTCCTAGGCCCCGGCCAAAAGCTGCCGGCATGGGTCTATTTATACAATCGGCCTACCGAAGGGTTGCCAGTAATCGCTTCGGGGGATTTTTTGGGAGACCGTGATTAAAAAGACGAGTCCAGCTGACATGAAGAAGCGCACTGTTGAGTTACGCTGCAATTATTGTTTATCTCCACTGCCAAGACTTAAATAGGCGCGGACTTGATCGCTATCAATCGGATCCTCGGTAGTGCGTCATTGCACAGTTCATTTTCGTGTGATGTAGAGTCAATTTTTACCAGACACCACGTATCTTTTTATTGAAGGATTCGATAAATTAACAACCATCGAAGGCCTGCTGTGGCAGGCGGGTCAGAGATAATCTTCTTCAAAACCTCCTAAACATAGAAAAGCTTGCCCCACAGTCTCTACCTCCAGAGCTGTGGGGTTTTTTTCTTACAGTCACGCCTGCCAGGATGAAAGCAGGCGTGTCATTGATAGAGCCCTTTATGAGGACAAAACACTGGCCAACCGGATCGATTTCGGGTGGCCGTTTCTTATTCGTCAGGGGTTATTGGAAAACCGCCCTGGTTAACTGTTTGGATGCCATCAATTTTCAATCAATCCAATAGGTGACTTGACTGGTCTTTAATTGGTAGTAACTTGTACTTTGGAACTCAAAACGCTGTCCACTGGAGAACCATGCCAAGTTCTGCTGGTCGTTTATTCTCACTACAGGGGAGTCGTTATGTTTAATGAACAGGCTGAGACCGGTAATTTACAGAAATTATTGGCGCAGGTGGGGGCTGGCCTGGATCAGTATTTAAAATTTGAACACCCAGACGCACTGCACCCTGGCAATAACTGGCGTGAGTTTTTAGACATCCCCCTGCCTCAACAGGGGGTCGGTATTGCGCAGGTCACTCAGGACCTCATCAAGCAAATTATTCCTAACGGTTCACCGGTTCCCAGACCTGGCTTTAGCTCTTTCATTACGACCGGTTCGACGACTGCCTCAACACTGGCTTCCGCTGCAGCAAGCATCGCTTCTCCGCAACGCTATATGCATACCGCTTTCAATTTTCTGGAAGAACTGTCTTTACAATGGTTGGCAGAAATGTGTGGCATTAAAAGCATGCAGGGTGTCTATAGCAGTGGTGGCTCAGTTGCAAATCTCGTTGCCCTGGGCGGGGCTCGACAGTCCGCATTTGAAAAGATCGGGCATGATCCTTCGGCGGATGGCGTCAACCGGCAGGCCTCCGTTTATGCCAGCGAAGAGTGTCATCACACTATTCAGAGATCCTGTGGTGTCTTGGGCCTCGGACGGCATGCAGTGAAGTTGATCGCTTGTGATAATAAGGGCCGTATGCAACCAGAGGCTTTACGGCAAGCGATTGCAGAAGACAAGGCAACGGGAAGGCTGCCAGTTGCCATTGTCGCCAATGCGGGCACGACCAACACGGGAGCAATCGACCCTCTACAGGTCCTGGGTGAAATTGCCGCTGAAAATTCGATCTGGTTCCATGTAGATGGGGCTTATGGCCTGCCCGGAATTTTGGACGAACAGGTCAGCCACCTCTTCAAAGGCCTTGACTTGGCAGATTCGGTTATTGTTGACCCTCACAAATGGCTTGGCGCGTCTGTTGGCGTAGCAGCTACGTTTGTTCGTGACAGACAGATTTTATACCGTGCATTTACTCAAGAGCCAGCCGACTACCTGGAAGGGTCAGTAGAACATGAGGACACTGCCTGCTCAGCGATAGAACACTCGATGGACGACTTTGGTATCCCCTATTTTGATTTCGGCGTCGAGTTGAGTTCTCCTTGCCGTGGGGTTGTGGTTTGGGCATTGATTCGGGAAATTGGTGTTCAGGGGATGAGCCGGAGAGTGAAACGACATAATGCGATGGCCCGCTACCTTGCCCAATATGCAAAAGGGCATCCTAATCTGGAAGTCCTGGTTGAACCGACACTTTCTATCTGTTGTTTTCGTTACGTTTCCCCCAAGATTACTGACCTTGACCAATTTAACCAAAGACTTCATCGCCGTCTGGTAAGGGAGAATCAATATATGCCCAGTACCACCCGGGTAAAAGGGCGGTTAGCGCTTCGCCCCTGCTATGTGGGGGCACGTGCAGAACAATCGCAAGTCGACGGTTTGTTGGAGGCTGTACTAAGACTTGGGGAGGAAATGGAGATAGAGAGTCAGAACAAGGGCTGAATCGATTATTGTGCAGTCAGTTATTGATGTCGACTTGTTCCCGCAAGTCATGACTTGCGGGACGAAAACAGGCGACTTATTGATAGCCATTCAGGAAGACAAAATGATGGCCACCTGGATCTGCCGGGTGGCCATTTTCTCTTACGTCAAATCTTTCAGAATTATGGCAATTAAAGCTTGTGGCAAGGAAACGTGCTTGGTGATAAATCAGGAGAGCCTTGTCCCGTCGATTTTGTCACAAGTTGCAAAGTTTACAGCGGGTGCTAGAAGTATCCTAAAGAGTTCATGGCATCTTTGTTCCTTGGCCACTTTTCAGGCCGCGAACTAATCATACGACAGGGTTTTTATGTTTCGCCTCTACATTGCCAACAAGAACTACTCTTCCTGGTCACTGCGGCCCTGGGTCCTCCTGCGCGAACTGGGGATTCCCTTCCAGGAAGAATTGCGTCCGTTTGGCGAGACAAACGCCTTCCGCGTATTCTCTCCTTCTGGAAAGGTCCCTTGCCTTATGGACGGCAATACCGTGGTCTGGGATTCACTGGCCATTGTCGAGTACCTGGCAGAGCAATTTCCCAATGTATGGCCTGCAGACAGGGGCGCACGAGCTTGGGCGCGGTCCGCTGCTGCGGAAATGCATTCCGGGTTTTCAGGCCTGCGCGGTATTTGCCCCATGAACTGTGGCTTGCGAGTGCGGATTGATCCCTGTCCACCGGCATTGCTTAACGACCTCGATCGCATCGATGAGCTCTGGAATGATGGCTTTTCTCGGTTCGGCGGGGCATTTTTAACCGGCGAGTCGTTCACTGCAGTCGATGCGTTTTTTGCCCCCGTCGCCTTCCGTGTTCAAACGTACGCGCCAAAACTGTCTGAGATATCTCTGCAATACACCCATAAACTCCTTTCCCTGCCGTCCATGAAGGAGTGGTATGATTCGGCACTGGGTGAAGTCTGGCGAGATGAAGAGCACGAAAAAGAAGTCCGCCAGGCAGGAACGGTGATCGCTGATTTCAGGTAGAGAAGAAGTTGCGGGACCCGACCATAAGTCATCGTCGAACAGCAGGCAGCGCTACGACGGCTGCGTCATCCGCGGGGATTGAACCGGGGGCGCGGCCCCCCGGCCAAACACGCGGCAACCAAGAATGCCCACCTCGTAGAGGATAACAAAAGGAATGGCGATCGAGCATTGGGAGAAGACATCCGGCCCAGGAGTGATGACCGCACCGAAGACGAAACCGACGATGACCATGTATTTGCGCTTGGCGATGAACCAGCCGCGATCGATAAGTTGCATACGGGACAAGGCGACCATAACTACCGGCAATTCACAAACCAGTCCGAAGGCTACCATCATTTTCATGGCCAGGGCCAGGTAGTCACCCATCGACAGCATGGCGTCGAGTTCCCCAGTGGCCTCGCCCATCCGCAGCAGCACCTTGATGATGGTGGGAAAGACATAGTAAAACCCGAGCCATGCCCCAGCCAGAAATGCGAGAAAGCCGGTCAGGGCGAAGACCACCCCGGCGCCGCGCGTCTGAACCGAACCGGTTTCAGCAATCAACGCCCAGAGCTGCCACAGCACCACCGGCAACGAAACGACCAGAGCCGTTACGGCGGCAACGGTGAGATAAGTCAATATGGGCTCCGTCGCCGAGAGGAACACCAGCGAACCACCTGCCGGCAAGGCTCGCTGCAAGGGTGCGGAGACCAGGCTGAAGAGCCGACCCGATACGCTCAGCAGCAGAATGAAACTGACCAGCCAGCAGCCTCCGGCAAGCATCAGCCGTCTTCGCAGGCTCTCCAGAAGGCCCATAGACAAGCGCGTCTCTTCAACCATGTCCACCTCTCCGCACCGTCTGACCGGCGCCGTTGCCTTTTCTCAAACCCATACAGCTGGACAAAAACTAGCTGCGACCAAGAAGGGCCGCCTGAATCTTGCCTGGATGGTGCTTTTCCCAGAACAGGACCAGGGCGCTGGCCACGAAAATGGTGGAATAGGTGCCCGAAATAATGCCAACCAGCAAGGCGAAGGCAAAGTCATGAATCACGCCGCCACCGAAAATGAACAGGGAGAGAACGACCAGCAAGGTGGTCCCCGAGGTCAGAATCGTTCGCGACAGGGTTTCGTTGATGCTGCGGTTGACCAGGCCGGCAAAGTCTTCTCCAGCGGTTTTGCCGAGGTGTTCGCGAATCCGGTCGTAAATGATGATCGTGTCGTTAAGGGAATAACCGATGATTGTCAAGAAAGCCGCAATGATCGGCAGGTCGATGTCCTTATCGAAGATTGAAAAAAATCCCAAGGTGATCAGCACGTCGTGAACCAGGGCGACAATGGCAGCAACGGCAAAACGGAGATCGAATCGCCAGGCGATGTAGATCAATGTCCCGGCCATAGCGTAAATCAGCGCCATAGCCCCTTTTTGTCGAAGATCCTTGCCAACCTGGGGGCCGACCATCTCTGTGCGCACGATTTCTAGCCTGCCCTCTCCATATCTGTCTGTGAGCACTTGCTCGAAGCGTTTGGAGAATTGGTCTGTCTCGTCGTCTGCATCCGGAGTTCGGATCAAAAATTCACCCTCGCGATCGCCGAACTGCTGGACGGTAATATTGCTCAGCCCCAGCCCGGCCAGGGCTTCCTTGATATCGTCGCTGCGCTGGGGTTCAGCGAACCGCACCTGGACCAGTGTCCCTCCGGCGAAATCCACTCCGTAAGAGGGGCCACCCTTGAGCAACAGGGATAGCAGCCCTGCGGCGATGACCACCAAGGAGATGGTCACCGCAAAACGATTTTTGCCAACAAAGTCAAACTTGGTCTGCGGCCTGATGAGTTCCATATATAGCTCCACTTGAATGTTCTGCTGTGATTGTTCCAGGCTGGCACACTGATAGTCACCGCCAAAGGGAGAGACCTCGGGACGAAGAGTAGCAAGGCTCGGCCGTATGCTTATCTTTTAGATACAGGAGAATAGCGGGATCAGCAGTTCGGTGGTCGCGGCAAAAACTGGGATGGCCACGCCAGTGTATAGGAATGAGGATGGAAGTCGTCGAACTGGGAACGGCGAGCCGACGGACCGGGGTCCGTCAGGAACGATGTCTCAGGTGATGCGGAGTAAAACTGAACGGACAGGAGATGAACGATTTGCAGTTTGGGATAGGGGAGGATTGACTGCTCTTGCGCTGGCGGCAATGTGGACAGCGACAACGACAGGGCCGTTGTAAGCGTCTCTTTAGTACAGGCTCCGTGACTGAGAAAAAGACAGGAGATGACGAAAAGCCCGAGCCAGCATCTCACTCGCCGTGGAGAAGGATGCAGGCGATACAACAGACTTGACATGACTTTTGTTTGGGTTCCGACCGCTTACGCATCAAATTGCCAGTCCCCAACATTCAGGGAGACACGAAGAATATACATCAAGAGCCACTACGAAGTCGATGGGGATTTCTGTGCTTGGCACTTTGCATTCTTCGGCCGCTTCGACGACAATCTCACTCGATACTATTCTTGAACGAAGGATGCTAAGCAATTTCGCCGTTCGGAAGCCTATAGTTAAAAAACCATCGAAGGCCCTGGTGGAAAGATCACAAAAGTTACAACGCCCGGGACAAAAATAGCCGTCGTATTGAACACCATAGCCCGAATGCCGGTAGAAACCCTGTCCGAAAATAAAGTATTTTTATCTTTCTTTAATGGTTTCCACTAGCTCAGTTGAGAAAATCAGATATCATACCAATATATTGACTTGTAGTTAGTCTATTCGAGCCTCCTTGGACAGGAACCCCCTGCCGAACTTCAGCCGTGGATAACTTGCAACCTCACGAAATCACCACCATGTTCCTGGCACTCGGCACCCTGCTCCTGAGCGCCAGGGTACTGGGCGAGATGGCCCGCAGACTCAGCCTGCCGTCGGTGATCGGTGAGATCCTCGCCGGCATATTGCTCGGACAGACCGTGCTTGGTCATTTGGCGCCCGGGTTGAGCGCCGCCCTGTTCCCGGCCCGGGGTAACGGGGCACTGATGCTGGAAGGCCTGACTACGCTGGCTATTGCCCTGTTTTTGCTGGTAGCTGGAATGGAAATCAATTTGGCCACGGTCTGGCGTAGAGGACGCGCGGCTTTGACGGTGGCACTTTGCGGCATGCTGCTGCCTTTTGGCCTCGGCTTTGCCGCGGCTTGGTGGTTGCCGGCTCTGTTAGGCTGGCAGGCGGGCACCGACCACCTGGCGTTTTCCTTGTTTATGGCTACGGTGCTGTCAATTTCGGCGCTGCCGATTATCGTCAAGATTCTCATGGATCTCAATATCTATCGCAGCGAACTCGGTGTCACCATGGTCGCTGCCGCGGTGCTTAACGACCTGCTCGGTTGGTTGGTGTTCGCCGTCATCCTTGGTCAGATGGGTGTCATCCATGGGCAAGGGCTGCCGATCGGCACGACCATCGGCATAGTGATCAGTTTCACCCTGATAATGCTGACTCTCGTGCCATGGGTCATCAACCACCTTCTGGCATTTGCCCTGGCCTATACTAGTGGTCCTGGAGTAGTGCTTGGCTTTGCACTCTCCTTTTGTCTGTTCGCTGCCGCTTTCACCGAGTGGCTCGGTATCCATGCCATCTTCGGTTCTTTTCTGGCCGGAGTGGCCCTCGGTCAGTCACGCCACCTGCGCGAACAGACCCGCGCCACCATTGACCAGTTCATCTCCTTCATTTTCGCGCCGTTGTTTTTTGCCAGCATCGGTCTGCGGGTCGATTTCCTGGCCCATTTCAACCTGCAGTTGACGCTGGTGCTGATGGCCCTGGCCGTAACCGGTAAAGTGTTGGGCAGTTCTCTGGGCGGTCACTGGGGTGGGCTGCCGCAACGAGAAGTTTGGGCTGTTGGCTTCGGCATGAGCGCTCAGGGGACAATGGGGATCATTCTCGGTGTTCTGGCCTTGCAGATCAACCTGATCTCTTCGACAGTATTTGTTTCGCTGGTGGTCATGGCGCTGGCCACTTCGATTCTAAGCGGGCCGGTGCTTCAGTATATCCTGCATCTCAAGCGGCCGCGCCGGATGATCGATTACCTTGCGGCCAATGCCTTTTTCAAAAAGCTCAAAGCTGGCGACCGCGAGGCGGTAATCCGTGAACTGAGCTGGCGTCTTGCCGCGCTGGTTGGGTTGCCGCCCGATGTGGTCGCCGATGCTGTGCTCTCCCGTGAGCAGCTCATGGCGACCGGCATCGGCAGGGGAGTGGCGGTGCCGCACGCGCGACTCGAAGGGCTCGACCGGCCGTTTGTGGCGGTCGGCCTGGCGCACCAGGGTGTCGATTTCGATGCTCCGGACGGTATCCCGGTACGCATCATCTGCATGATCCTCGCCCCGCTGCATGACAACGGCGCACAGTTGGAGATCCTCGCCGACATTGCGGCAACCTTTCGCACTGAGGGCTTGAGCGAACGGGCCTTGATGTCCTCCAGTTACACTGAATTTCTAGCCCTGTTGAGAAGCCCCAATTCGTAATATGCGGCGATTGGGACACCTTGGGTAGCACCATGACAAACCTTATCGAGAAACTGAAAATACGTCTAAGTCATAACCACTGCTAAGTCGAAAACGGGGGTGTTATTGGTAGGCAGAGTCATGGCACCCTTTAATTCAAAAAAAGCAGCCCCCGGCCTTCCCGGGGGCTGCTCCATTCCTGCCTCTCGCGTAGTTGTGGCAAGAATGTCACTCTAAAGCTTTCTCTAAGAATAGATTACACAGGGAAAGCACGAAAAAGATCAGAAAGATGTAGCAAAAGCCCTTGGCGACTCCGGCAGCAACAGGAGCAATCTCGCTGAAACTGAATATCGCCGCAGCTAAAGCATTGAAGAAGAAAATCATGTCCCACCTTAATTTTTTCCCTGTATTACTTTTTGTTTGCATCGCTGTGCCTCCACTCAGGGATCTTTCTTGTTAGCATTTGTCTGCATCAACAATTATATTCCCGACCAACAAGATACTACTTTGAATCACGCATACATTACTGCTTTAGTATGCATTCTGCGTGCCATATCATAAGTGCCTGATTTTACTATTAGGTATGGCGGTGTTTATAAGCGAAAAAGCGGGATATTGTGATTTGGCGAGATAATTGGCTGGGATCTGCGATTCTCTACAGATGGCTTCTGGCATCCCTGATGGCCGGAGAAATCAGGGGCAGTCGCATTTTGTATTTTCAAGCTGTGCTGACAATGCGGGAGGATTAACAACAGAGAGAATCTATACATATTGCCGAGCAAATCAGAACGGCTGTTGAGTCTCTCATGATTGCGCATGAGAAATCATTGCCCGTGCAAGTTGTGACCTTAAGTCTTGGCGTCGCAACCATGGCCGCAGGGGCAGCCCTTTCTGACGAGGAACTTGTTAAACGGGCCGACGACGCACTCTATCGAGCCAAGGAGAACGGGAGAAATCAGCTTGAGTTATATAGAGACATCTAACTATTTATCACCACTGCCGAGCCGAAAACAGCAAGCCAACCAAAACCCTTGTCATAAATGGAACTGCACATTATTATGAAAATCGTGGCCTGTTCCATCCCAGCGGTTCCCCATAATACTTTATCTGCCTTAGGAGGTTACAAATGAAACGCTCTCTCGTTAGTGGTTTGGTCATTCTTGTCATGGCGGTTGTTTTGGCCGGCTGCTGTGGCGGCGGCAAGGAGACCGTTGTTGTTGCTCCTCCTGAAGGTGGTGGTGCTACTGCCGGGCAGCAACTACAGGATCTTAAGGCCGCCCATGATCAAGGCGCTATCACAGACGAGGAATTTGAAAAGGCGAAAGAGAAGATTCTTAAGGCTGACTAGCCGTATTTAATCCTTTTCCTACCTGATGCCATGCATGGTTTGACTCAATCTTTATACATGCGAAGCCCCGCCGGTTTTTGTGCGGGGTTTCTTGTCCTCTGGCTTTTGCATGGCACAACCTGCACGGCACAAGGCCTGGAGACCCGTGACATGAAATCACCACAGTGGATTCAGGTCTCGACATCTCAGCCCCCTCGTCCTGACACACCATCTTCAATCCTAAGCTCCACTTTATTAGGGAGTGTGCGATTCTTTCAGAAATGGCTTTCGCCGGTCGATGGACAACGTTGCAGCTTCTCGCCAACTTGTTCCCAGTTTGGCTACGACGCAGTTCACGAACACGGCCCCTTCGCAGGAGTCGTCATGACAGCTGATCGTCTCATGCGCTGCAGTTACTGGACTGAGCCGGGCATGGATTATCCTCGGTTGCCGAATGGGGCTTTGCACGATCCGGTCGAAAAAACCAGTCGAGCCAGCTATGAGTAAACAAAACGTCCTTCCTGTAATCCTGCTGCTATTGCTTTTGTTCTGTCATGGGCATGCCGCGAGGGAAGCGCATGGGATTGAACTCACCGATGATCTCCAGATGGTTTTGGGGAACGCCTTTATGGCCGAGGGGGACTACTATAGAGCGATCACGGAATACAAAAAGCTGGTTATTCTCTTCCCGGATTCAGCGCGCCTGCCGGAGGCCCTCTACGAGATTGGCACGGCCTATTACAAGGGGAAAGATTACGCTTCGGCAGTAAAGAGCTTTGCCAAGGTACGACAGACCTACGCGTCCAGCTATTTCAGCAGTGCAGCTTTTTACGAGGGGCTGAGTTATGAAAAACTCGGCATGCCTGACGCCGCGGCCCTGGCATACGAACGAGCCCGTCTATTTGACGTAAAACACCCCGACGCAGTCAATGCTCATGTTGGTCTGATTCTGAACGCTACGGCACAGGATGACATCCCCAAAACTCGGTCCGAATTGATAAATTTCCGAGTTAATTATCCTGAAGATGAGCGGTCAAGCAAAATCCAGGACTCATTCAGCCTTCTTGATGCTTACGAAGCGCGGCCAAGGAAATCCCCGGCCCTGGCCGGTGCATTGTCCACTGTCATCCCTGGTAGCGGGCAGATGTACGCGGAACATTACCAAGACGGCCTCATGGCTTTCTTGGTCAACAGCCTGTTTATCGCGGGAACCGTTGCCGCAATTGACGATGAAAACTACGCCTTGGCTGGAATTGTCGGCGGCATAGGCTTGCCTTTCTATCTTGGCAACGTCTACGGGGCGACAAAGGCCGCACGGAAGTGGAACCTGTCACTCACAAACCAGTTGCGTAACGACCTGACCATGACTCTGAATTTTCAGTTCTAAAAACAGGCCGGCTATGAGAGAAGCCTTAAATTTGAGGATTTCGGGGGGTTCTATAGATCACTACTGAAGCAAAATCGTCCCCTTCCCGTTTGTGCAGGTTGGGGTTTTCTGTAGTACTGTTAAATTGAATGGCTGCATCACACCAGGCTTTACAGGCCACCCTTTTCAACCCTGAGGACTGAATATTAACGCTTTGTTCCAGGGAAATCCCCTACAGTAACATCACAAACCGATTCAACATTCCCACCCCTCATTCCTCCACCACGTTAAAATCATAGTGTCCAATACCCTGGACCAAAAGATATTTAGCTTGCCGTGTACTCAGGTTGACAACTCTGTGCACCCGTTTGACAGAGACATCACAGTGCTGGCCATTGACGAGTTCGATGCGCTCGCCGGGGTTCCGGAATTCGACGGCAATAGGTCCGTCCAGGCAGAACATGTTGTCCGTTACCTCGGTGTGATAATGCCACGCCGTCGCTGCGCAGTTTTCGAGGGACATGATGCGGACACGGACGCTTTCGGTTTCCAGAATAATCTCATTTCGAGCGGTCATCTTATCATCCTGACAGTTCGCAACCAGCATTGAGACTTCATAATACACCGAAATCGATGATCAGGACAAATCTGGGCAAATCACCGAAACCCTGAGATCTGCACAAGTGACAGTCCGTCAATTGGCGGCCACGTGCCCCAGGAAAACAGTTACAACTCTATTATTTCAGCATGTTACACGGAAAGGCCCGAAAAATGCAGAAAAGTATATATCATTTGCTTTGATCCGGGGAACACCGCCGTGAAAGTCACTATCTTCGACAACGACATATCAACCCTGGAGAGACTGAAAACCCTCCTGACCAATCATGGTCACAAGGTCCGGGCCTTCCCCGAACCACACATCTGTTCCTTCAATCTCCTCGGTGACAACCAGTGCCCGTCTAGCACGGCTTGTGCCGATGCGGTCATTGTCAACATGAAAAGGCCCACTTTGTCCGTCGTCGAAGCCCTGACCGGTTTGTCTGAAAATGGCTGTAAAATCCCATTGTGCAACAAGGCAATCATGAGCAGCGCCATAACCGATGAGGAGGAGAGACAGATCATGGGAGAAGGTCTGCATGTGATCAGAAAACCTTTTCGACTGACCGAAGTGCTGGAATGGGTGGAACAGGTCGGGGCTGGTGTAGAGGCAATCAGTTCTGTCGACCAGCCATGTGCGCCGGTAGAATGTCCCCGGTCGGGCTGACATAACGGACTTCACAGTCAAGGTCGAAACTGATTCTTTCCTTGACCGTCCGGCGGATGTGACTGATCAGGTCGAGCACGTTCCTGGACGTGGCCCCGCCACGATTGACGATGAAGTTGGCATGTTGATGCGACACTTCGGCATTGCCAATGCGAAAGCCCTTCAGAGCCGCCTCCTCGATAATTTTCCCGGGCGGGCCGACACTTGCGTGCATTTCACTGGTGCTTAGAAAGACCGAGCCGCAATTCGGCTCCTTGCGTGGAAACTTGCGTCGACGCTCGCGCAGGTCATCAAGCATCATGCGACGGATTCGCCGTGAATCCAGGCGCTCGCATTCCAGTTCAACCTTGACCACCACGGCGCCGATCCCCTGCAGGGCGCTCTTCCGGTAGGAGAATATACACTCCTCACGGTTCAGCTCGCGCATCTCACCCTCGCGGTCGACAAACTGGACCCGGCGCACATTCTCCCCAATGCCCTTGCGTTGGCTGCCCCCGTTCATCAGGACCAGCCCGCCTATCGTGCCGGGAATGCCGATTATGTGCTCGAGCCCGGCCAGGCCGGCCAGCATCGCCTTGCGCGCCAAGCCCGGGACCCAGGCTCCGGACTCGGCGGTGATGTGGTTGCCTTCGATTGTGATGGTGGAAAAATTCTCGCCCAGCTTGAGCACGACGCCGCGCAGGCCGGCATCGTCAAAGAGCAGATTGGTCCCCTGGCCGATGACGACCAGGGGAATCCGGAACTGGCTGGCGAAGCGGACAACCGCGACCACCTGCTCAGCCCGGTCGGGCTCAACCAGCAGATCGGCCGGGCCGCCGATCTGCCAGCTATTGTGGCCGGACAGCGGCACGTCAAAAGCGTATTGCCCGACGTCCTGTGTGACCAGCTTGTCGAGCAGATCACGGTACGTTTGACGAGAACTCAGCGTCATCTTCTCAAGCCAGGACTACTGAGCCTGTTTCAGGTACCTGTAGTAGTCTGAGTCGGTGGAGATCACCAAACGGCCGTTCTCCTTAATCGACTTCTTGTAAGATTCGAGTGTCCGCAGGAAAGCGTAGAACTCCTTGTCCTTGTTGTATGCCTCTGCGTATATTGCTGCAGCCTCGGCATCGGCGGCACCGCGCACCTCGAGCACCTTGCGGTAGGCTTCGGAACTAATATTCTTGAGCTCACGCTCCATCTGGCCGAGGATGTCGGCCTTCTCGCCCTCGCCTTCCGAGCGGTATTGGGCGGCGACCTTCTTGCGCTCGTTGATCATGCGCTCGTAGACCCGGGTCCGCACCTGCTCGACATAGTTGATGCGCTTGATCACGACATCAAGCAGTTCGATGCCGTATTCAGGAGTATTGGCTCGGGCCTTTTCGAGAATCCCGGCCATGATCTCCTCACGGCCAACCAGGTTCTCCTTGGCAATTTCCACACCTTCAACCTCAAAGCGCTCTTCTCCTCCACCCGCCTGGGACTGGTAGTCGCGACCACGGACCAGTTCCACCAGCAAGCGCCCGGAGACGGCATCACGCACCACGGAGTCGATGATATCGTCGAGGCGGCTCATGGCGCCACGCTCGGTGGCAACCGTGGTGTAGAACAGGAGCGGATCATTGATCCGCCAGCGTGCCGTGGTATCGATCCAGATAAAGCGCTTGTCCTTGGTCGGGATCTGGTTCGGGTCGCCGTCCCATTTCAGAATACGTTTTTCAAAACGGGTGACTTTCTGTACGAAAGGCATTTTCAGATGCAGCCCCGAGCCGACCACATCACCGACCGGCTTACCGAACTGGGTGACGATTGCCTGCTCCGCTTCATTAACCACGTAAAGGCCATCCATGCCGACAAAAATCAGGGCAATGACAACAAAAAAGATCACAGGTGCTTTCATTGTTTGGCCCCTCCTTCCATTGCCTTGCGCAGCGGCAGCAACGGCAGCAACCCGCCGGTTTTATCGTCCATAACGTAGATTTCCTCGAGTCTCGGCAATACCTCTTCAAGCGTTTCAAGGTAGATTCGGCTGCGGGTTACCGAGGGGGCCTTGCGATATTCAGTGAGCAGCGCCAAAAACCTGTTGGTCTCGCCTCGCGCCTTGTTGACCCGCTCAACAGCATAGCCTTCCGCCTCCTGCAGGGCTTGCTTTGCCTCGCCACGGGCACGCGGAACTTCTCGGTTGTACTGCTCGCGCGCCTGGAAAATCAGGCTCTCCCTCTGTTGTTCAGACTCGTTGACCTCGTTGTAGGCCGCCTTGACCGGGTCAGGCGGGGTCACGTCCTGAAATTTGACCGTAACGATCCGCACACCAATATCGTACTGGTTGAGAGTGGCTTGCAGGTCTCGTTCAATGTCACTCGCAAGCTGGGCACGCTCGGTGGTCAGGACCTCGGTGACGTTGGCATTGCCGATCGCCTTGCGCACCATCGCTTCAGAAATGTCACGGATGGTATCAACCGGATCCTTGATACGGAAGATAAACTTGAAGGGGTCGGAAATCTGGAACTGCACAATCCACTCGACATCACTGACGTTAAGATCGCCGGTCAGGGTCAGGGATTCCTCTTCCAGACCACCCTTGGTGAAAGTCGAACGGATATCCGGCGTGACCGTGCGGAAACCGAACTCTTCCTTGAGGACGCGACCGGTCTGCACCAGGTACACCCGGTCAATGCCGAGTGGCAGCTTGAAATGCAGCCCGGGGTCAGCGAAGCCGGAAAACTTGCCGAAGCGTAGGACGACACCGGTCTCTTCGGTATCGACTTCGTACATACTGGTGTAGGCGCCGATAACGACCAGGACAACGACGACCAGTATCGGCAGCAAACCCTTTTGCGGGTTGAACTTGTTCTTGAAATAGTCCCTGATCTCGATGACCTTCTTTTCCAGGTCGTCGCTTGAGGGACCCTGGCCCCAATCCTGCATATTTTCCTCCCTTTTATCGGTGCAAACGATTAACTCAGTCCAGGTTCATTCTGGCGTGACTCACAAGTTTATAAGTTATAGCAGGTTTGCTTCCATAAACAAAGGGCAGTCCGTGGGCCGGCCTCAGATCGTTGATCAGATCCTACACATAATGCGGGATTTTTTGGGTTTGGCCGATGGGGCGCTATGAATCTTAGTGCAACAGAGGGTTAATCTGTTGCCCTTTTCTATTGTACTCTGGAATTCAAAGACAAAAGCAAACCCGGGGGTTGCGCCCCCCGACTGCGCCTTACTCTTTTGCTGGCCCAAAAGAGTAAGCAGAAAAGGGCCTGCGCTGCGCTGGGCATGTCTGGTTCGTCAAGGCGGCAACCTCAATCCGGATCGTTCTAAACGATCAAGAGCCTACGCTTCCCCCGCAGGAGCCGAGGCTCTTGAGAGCCTCTCCTTTTGTGGAGGCTTGCATCGGTAGAGGTTGTTTTGGCTTTTCCCTTGTCAATCACACGGCAAGGTCAGGCCCTTTGACACAGGGCCGGATCCCCATCAGTAAAGGTTGTTGAAGTCACAGAAATCTGGCAGAGGAGATGCCCTCCGCAAGGAGAAGGCACTTTTGCATACTTTTGTTGCCGGACAAAAGTATGGCGTCGGGCGGGACGCGACCCGCCGGTTTTGCTTTTACGCATTTCAAGAAAAGAAAGAGTGCAACAGATGAACCATCTGTTGCACTCTCTATATATGAAATCTGAATTTTGTCAGCATCCCGGACAGCCGGGAGCCAGTCTATTCCTCTGCGGCTTTAAGACCGGCCAGGTAGCCGGTCGACCAGCAGACCTGCAGGTTGAAACCGCCGGTGGGGCCGTCCAGGTCGACGATCTCACCGGCAAAGAACAGGTTTGAGATTTTCTTCGAACGCATGCTGCGCATGTCGATATCCTTGAGGGAAACGCCTCCGGAAGTGATGATCGCGCGCCGAAAGCCTGCGCAGCCGGTCACTTCTAGATCCATCTCCTTGAAAAGCTTCAGCAGGCGCTGTCGCTCCGTGCGGGTCACCGAATGACATTTCTTGGCAGGATCGATTCCGGCCAGCCTGACAAAGATCGGGATCAAGTCGCGAGGCAAAAGCTTGCCGAGGGAGTTACCGAAATCCAGGTTGCTGTGCTCGGCCAGTTCCCGCTGCAAACGCTTGTCGAACAGCTCGGCGACGACAGCCGGTTTGAAATCGAGCTGCAGCTTTACCTTGCCCTGCTTCAGTGCATCGCGGATACGACTGCTCAGGTCGAGCACGATCGGTCCGCCGATACCTGAACGGGTAAAAAAGGCTTCGCCGAAGCGTTCGTCGACCTGCTTGCCGTCAACAAACAGGGTAATCCGGACGTTCTTGAGGTTAAATCTGCTGACTTCGGAGGTCCAGCGTTCTTTCAGTTTGACCGGCATCAGGGCCGGCTCAGGCTTGACCAGCTGGTGGCCGCAATCCTGCGCCCAGGCGTAGCCGTCTCCGGTACAGCCGGTTTCCGGGTAAGACAGACCGCCTGTAGCAAGGATAACCTTGTCCGCGGCGAAATTACCGTCGGATGTCTCAATTTCGCGAACCCGCTCTGCGTCGACCAGGAGACCTTTGACCTCGCACCCCGTGCGGATCTCAACCCCCTCGCCACGCACAAAGTCGACCAAGGCCTTCTGCACGTCTTCGGCAAGGCCGCTCTCTGGAAAGATGCGCCCACCGCGCTCAACCTTGAGCGGGACTCCATGACCGGCAAAAAACTCGACGGTCTCCGCGACCCCGAAAGCATAGAGTGCGGTCAGTAATGCCCGGCCATTGCGACTGAAGTGTTTCACGAACTTGCGCGGATCTTGCTCATCGTACGTGACG
>CAVQRZ010000027.1:0-8722 GCA_963715335.1 uncultured delta proteobacterium | reverse complement strand
TGTAGCATCTGTCCGATCTTGCCAGTTGTTAGCGGGGATACCGTTAAACGACTCTTCTCAGATACCTACATAAAAAGCATTGCCAATCTATAGCAATCGTATAACAAGGTCAAAGAGATGCTTATGTCTACGATATTGTTCTGAAGGCATGCAACTGGCGAAATGCGCAATTCTTGGTGACCCTGCAATGTGGGAATGATGAAGCATGGGGCGATTCGAATGTTTCTCTTGATGAATTGAAAGTTGACGACATCATTGATACAATTGCAGTGAGGTTATAGTAATTTCGAAATCAAATGGAGTAACTTATGGTTGACTCTATCGTACGGTTAAAAAATCTTTGTGAAATAATGATTAGTATGGGCTTTGCCGAGTCCGCAAACGAAAAAGAGATAAAACATTTAATCGCTAGTCTTGAAGCTGTTATTTCTGAAGAAATGAAATTACTCAGAGAACGTGAATCTATGTCTGACACCTGAGCGACCCTTAAAATTAAATTACTTTCTATCCCACTGGCTTCTACGCAAACCGAACACACCTAATTAGTTACAAATCGAAAATTTCTTAAAAATTTCGACTTACATGAAAACGGCCCCCGGGCAAAACCGGGTGGCCATCATTTTGTCGGTTATTTCTATTGATATTCTTAGGTTGCTTCGGGGTGCCTGTCTTGCCCCAAATCCGAGCAGAAAACAAATGTTCGGTTTTTAAAATTCTCCTTGCTATCTCGTGGAGAAATGCGTAACACCAATGACCTTCATTTCATTCTAACAGGAGTTTTCATGGGTATTCTTAACAACACGGTCAGCATCAGCCAGTTCCAACTCATCGGCGCGGCGCAAAACAAAGATCTCGTCAGCTGGGTCGGCGATGGTCTTGCCAAAAACCGCTTCCGCTCAATCGAACAGACGAGTGAAGAGTTGTCTATCGGCTGGGTCCAACTCAACGATTACCAGGACAGCGAATTCAACGGCGCACACACCTACCATCACGACCATTACTTTGCTTTCGCACTGCGCATCGATCAGCGCAAGCTGCCGCAGGCGCTGCTTAAACCCTATGTGCTCAAGGCCGAGGAACAATGGCTGGCAGAAAACCCGCAGTTTAACCGCGTGCCGAAGAAACAGCGGGAGGACCTGCGTGACGCGGTCCGCGGCAGTCTGTTTGCCAAGTCCCTGCCCTCGCCGGCCATTTACGATGCCGTCTGGGATACGCGCAGTAACCTGGTGAGTTTCTGCAGCCTCAGCACCAGGGCGATCGATCAGTTTGTCGATCTGTTCAACAAGAGCTTTGCAGGCTTGCGCCTGGTGCCGTTGCATCCGATGGCACGCGCCGCCCGGGTTGTCGATGCATCGCTCAAGCCGGCTCTGGATGCCGCTAACGCCAGCAGCAGTGGCAACATTTTGGAGCAGATTGACAGCCAACCACTGGCTGGGAGAAGATTTTCTGCTCTGGTTGATGCACGAAACGATGAATTCGGCCTCGGAGTACAGCGTCACGCAGGATGGCCCTGCGGTTGCCGGAGACAGCTTCATCGCTTATCTGAACGACCGCCTGGTGCTGGCCGCCAACAGCGAAACAGGGGTACAGAAAGTCAGCGTGACCGGACCACAGAACAACTTTAACGAAGTCCGCGCCGCGCTACAGGATGGCAAGGATATCCTCGAAGCGGTGCTTTTTCTGGAGAAGCAGGAGGATCTCTGGAAAATGACCTTGAAAGGCACCTCGTTTCACTTCGCCTCTTTCAAGGCTCCCACTGTCACCCTGGAAAAGGATGACATTACCGATGCCTCGATGGAACGCGAGGCTCTCTTCTTTGAACGCATGTACCTGGTGGAACAGGGGCTGCAACTCTTTGACAGCCTGCTCGCAGCCTTCCTCAAACAGCGGCTCGACGCTGGCTGGGGTGCCAAGGTGCAAGCCATTCGCAACTACCTTGCTGTAGCATAAAGAGAAACGGGACACTTGAAATGCAAGTGTCCCGTTTCAGTGTCCCCTGCTCTGATCTTCATATCTTGCCCCGCAAGCCCACATCTTGCCCCGGGCGTCACAGCCGTGCGACAATCACTACATGAAAGCAGATGCCCCCAGACAACCGAGCGACAGCTTGCTGGCCACGCTGAATTTCGATAACGCCTTCGTCCGTGAACTGCCCGCCGACCCGGACCGCAGCAATCGCGTGCGCCAGGTGCACGGCGCCTGTTACTCGCGCGTCCAGCCGACGCCGGTGGCCGCGCCTCAACTGGTCGCCTATGCCGCAGAGGTTGCCGAGCTGCTCGACCTGCCGCCGGCGAGCTGTGCAGGCGAGGCGTTCGCACAGGTTTTTGTCGGCAACCGGCTGCTGCCCGGCATGGATCCCTACGCCTGCTGCTACGGCGGTCACCAGTTCGGCAACTGGGCCGGTCAGCTGGGTGATGGGCGGGCGATCAATCTGGGGGAGATCATCAACCAGCGCGGTCAACGCTGGGCGCTACAGCTCAAAGGTGCGGGGCTCACGCCCTATTCCCGCCGTGGCGACGGCCTGGCGGTGCTGCGCTCCTCGGTGCGCGAATTTCTCTGCAGCGAAGCGATGTACCACCTCGGCGTACCGACCACCCGCGCCTTGAGCGTGCTGCTCACCGGCGAGCAGGTCACCCGCGACATGTTCTACGACGGCCATCCCAAGCAGGAGCCGGGCGCCGTGGTCTGCCGGGTCGCGCCCTCCTTCACCCGTTTCGGCAGCTTTCAGATTTTCACCTCACGCAACGAAATCGAGCCGTTACGCCAGCTGCTCGACTACACCATCCGCACCGACTTTCCCCACCTGGGCGCGCCCTCGGTGGCCGTTTACCTGCAGTGGTTCGAAGAGCTCTGCCGCAGCACCGCGGCGATGATCGTGCACTGGATGCGCGTCGGCTTTGTCCACGGCGTGATGAACACCGACAACATGTCGGTCCTCGGCCTGACCATCGACTATGGCCCCTACGGCTGGATCGATGATTACAATCCCGACTGGACGCCCAACACCACCGACGCCGCCGGCGGCCGCTACCGTTTCGGCAACCAGCCCCATATTGCTCTCTGGAACCTCGCCCAGCTGGCCAACGCCATCTATCCGCTGATCGGGCAGGTCGAACCGCTGGAAGCGGCGCTGCAAATTTACGGGGACTGTTACAAGCAGGGCTGGCAGGCGATGATGGCGCAAAAACTCGGCCTGAAGAGCTTCGAGGCGGAGACTGATCTGCCCTTGATCTCCAAGCTGGAAGAAGTGCTGCAGCTGGTGGAAACCGACATGACGATTTTCTACCGCAAGCTGGCTGAGCTGACACCGGCAGGAGACCAGGATGATGCGAGTTTACTCGCTCCGCTGCGCGAGGCCTACTACCAGCCGGAGGCTATGACCGGGCAGGAACCAACAGCAAATCGCTGCCTGGCTGCGCAGCTACCTGCAGCGGGTCGCAAAAGACGGGCTCGACAGAGAGGAACGCCGGCAGCGCATGCATGCGGTCAACCCCAAGTACGTGCTGCGCAACTACCTGGCGCAAATGGCGATCGACAAGGCCGAGGCGGGCGATCACAGCCTGGTCAATGAGCTGCTGCAGGTGATGCGGCAGCCCTATGCGGAACAGCCGGAATACGAGGAGTTTGCCGGCAAGCGGCCGGAATGGGCGCGCCACCGGGCGGGATGTTCGATGCTCTCCTGCAGTTCCTAGTTAAGTGTGACAGGACGTTCGAAACCGGCAACCACTTGGAATCATAATCTCTCATATTTTAGTTTTCCTCTGGACTGGGACATAATACCTATTCTAGTGGTATTCACACTCTGGATACCTGAATCTGGGGACACCCTACTCAATTGCTTTCTCCAGCGCCCCCAATATCCTAACCATCGCCAAAGTATCCAAACAACAATACGCCAACATCCCCCGCCGCAACTCAGCCAGCGCCACCGGATTATCCAGCGCACACATCTCGTGATAAGCCCGCATCGCCGCCATGCCATCGGCGACAGCCATGCCGTCATACGAAAGGTCCGGCACCAGGGCCGGCAACACTTCCTTGATCGAATAAGAACCCCGCATCTGCCAACGATAAACATCCCGCCGGCGAAACGGCACCATCAGGTCGCGCACATTTTCTACCCGAGCATTAAGTGCATCAGCCAGATCGGGGAAGAGCTCGGCAAGGTTGCGCAACACGCCTTTCTCAAAAGCCTGGTTGTAGGTGAGCACACAGGCATCCGCAGGGATCTCAGCCAGCAGCCGCTCGGCAAGCTCGCGGCGCGGGTCATGGCCCGGCTCCACCAGGTACTCGGAATGCACCGGCTCGGCCCCTGCCCTATTTTGCCTATGCAGCGAATACTGGAAAGGGATCTTCTGGTACGGGCGGGTGCCGTCAAAGGGTGGGATCGGCGTATCAAAGGTTTCGAAATCGAGATGGCAGAGCGGGTACCAGAGCGTCGCGAGGAATTCCCTGATGCCGTCCGGGTTGATTGAATCCTGCCGGTTGAGTGTCGCTTCGACCTGGTTGCGTTGTGCCGCGTTCAATTCATCGAGAGGCACATCCGCAAGCATGAGAATGCCCCGGTAGTAATAGTCGAACTTCTTGATGCCGCGCCCTTTGAGATCGAAGATCGAATCCTCGGGGATCCGCTGCCAGCAGTAAGGGATGAAGTCGCACTCGTAAGGATCGTTGCAGTGCAGGCCGATATCGATATCCGGCTCAATACACGCCAACACATGCCGCAGCTCGGCGATCAGCTCCGGCAGCTCGGCCTGTCGTGCAATGGCCGCATCAGTCACATCCTCGCCGGCAAAGAGCTGCTGCACATCGATCTGACCCTGGCGCTCATAGCTGTTATTGATATGCACCAGGTAAGCTGACGAGATCGCGAGACCGCAGTTGGCCAGCACGTAATACTGGATCGCCACATCATCGCAATGGACCTCTTTCAGCGAGGTGCCCATCTTTACTTCATGGATCTGCCAGGTATCGCCGTCGCGCACCAGGATATCGACCTTGACGAAGATGCCGTCGAAAGCGAACGACGCCTCGTAGATCACCTGCTCACCGGCATCGATCAGCTGCCGGGTCTGCGCAACCTGCTCTGCCACAGACAGCCCGTCATAAGGGATTTCGGTCCCACCGGGAAACAGCTGCTGGGCCAGCAGGCCGACCTGGTTGCCGGACCGGAACTTCGCTTCGAGATATGGTCGTGGGGGGAACGCAAACGCAGGGGGATGCTTGGCGAGGTAAAGCGCCTTGGGACATTGCATCCCTTTGAGGATCAGTGACTTGCTGAGACCTGCACCCCCGGAAGAACTCACCATAGCCACCCTTTGCCTGAACCGGGCAATCTCAAAGACTAGAAATTAAACCGGATCAATAATCACACAGATAGGCCTGTATTGCCAGAAATTTAACAATTACGACAGCTTGAGGTCGTGCTTAGCTGTCTGCCATGAATTGCTTTCGGGGTTTTCGAGCTTCATTCGAGCGGGTCATTTTGCGGCAGGGGTAATTGGCAAGAGCAACCCGGAACAAAAAAATCCCGACGATTTAAAATCGAAGGGACTGCGGAACTCTATTTACCGTTCCGAAACCGTCAGAAGGGCCGTCAAGATCAGGCGTCTAAAGAAAACACCTCATCCTGAACAGTTGAAAAGTCTTCGTGCGTCCGACATTCCCTGCCATCGTAAGGGGCGCTCTCGACGCGCATTTTGTCTTGCCCGACCTGCACCCAGCCATCTGAACGTTTGAACAGCATAACCTGATGGAGATCCAGCAGAAACTGCAACTCTTCTTTACTGGTCAAATCTTCGTGACCGCCACTAAGCACTACCGGGATCAGCATGTGAAGAAACCTCCAATCTGTCTCCTTTGCTAACACGCTAGCACTTGATAACGTTCTGTCAAGTTCCTACAAAAACACGAAATGGAAAAATAAACTAAAAAAGGCTGTCGTCCGACGGCACGAGACCATCCGATTTTCGCCTTTGTTTTCAGCCTCTGGATCGTATTTTGGTTGCACAGCCCGTAACAGACTGGCCCCCTGGCTACGGCTTAACACCCGGCACAACCGCACGCACAGCGTCTGCAACGGCTTCTGCGCTTGAATCGGGGTGAATGGTTATGACCTGCTGTTTTTCGCTCGCGGACAACGGCTCTGCATGTTCGAGCTGGTATTCGAGAACCTCAATCCCTGCCTCAGAGGCATCACCTGTCGCGCTGTGAGCTCGATGTTCAATTCTCCGGCGCAGCTCCCCTGCTGCCAGCGGAAAATCAAGGATAACCAACGGCACCTGCAGTTCCCCGGCAAGCCTGCTGAACAGGTTGCGCTGGTGGCCCTTGATAAAGGTCGCATCGATGATGACCGGCAAGCCGGAGCGCAGGACCACGCCGGCGAGATCCCGCAGTCTTTCGTAGGTTTGATTAAAGGCTTTTGCGCTATAGATGCCGCCACCGACCGGCGATCCGCTATCGGCGGTTGCGGCGAGCCCATGCAGCCGTTTTCGTTCCAGATCGGAGCGCAGGTGGATAGCGCCAATCAGGCTCGCCAGCCGAGAGGAGAAGGTGCTTTTTCCCGAACCGGACAAGCCATGGGTGATGATCAGGGTCGTGGTATGGGTCAGGGTGTATTGCTCTGCGAGGTCAAGATAGCTCTGGAACAGCTGTTCGGCCTGAAGCCGCTGCGTTGCGTCGAGGTCGCCCTGGGCAAGGCGCAGGCGCGTGACCTTGGCCCGGACCATCGCCCGGTAGGACTTGTAGAAATTGAGCAGGCTTATCCCCTGGTAATCGCCGGTCTCCTGCAGATAGCGATTGAGAAAAACCCAGCCCAGGGCCGTCTGCCCGCGGTCATCCAGGTCCATGGCCAGAAAAGCAATGTCGTTAACAACGTCGATCCAGCGAAGATTTTCGTTGAACTCGATGCAGTCGAACAGGAGCGGCTGGTTATCAAACCAGGCCATGTTGGCCAGGTGGACATCGCCGTGGCATTCGCGGATCAAGCCATCAGCTTTGCGCTGCCGGAGAACGGGCTTTAAAAGCTCGCAAGCTGCGTGCGTCCACTGTTCCAACTTTGCCAGTTGTGGTTCGGCGTCGGTCCCTCTGCACTAACGGACGGATCTGGGTGAAATTTTCCAAGACCGGGTCAATCACTGCACTGGCACACCCATAGGGGGTTCCTGCCCCTGCCAGTGCGGCCTGCAGATGCAACGATGCGATCTTGTCAGCAAAGGCAATGAGGTGTTGTGAGTGGAGTTGGCCTGCGGCCAGCATGCGATCAAGCTGGCAGTCCTGGGGAAAGCGGCGCATCTTGACAGCAAATTCGAGGGCCGGGGCGCCATTTATAGCCGGGGCATTTAGGTCGCCGCCGATCTGCGTGAGAGCGAGATAAATACCTGTTGAATAGCGCCGGTTGAGCCGCAGCTCTTCCTGGCAATAGTGTCGGCGTTTGGCCAAGGACGAAAAATCGAGAAAGCCGAAATTGAGGGGTTTTTTGACTTTGTAGGCAAAGTCTCCAGCCAGAAAAACCCACGAGATGTGAGTCTCAATCAGCACCACCTCGGTCACGGGGTGGTCATAGAATGCCGGCTCGCTCATGGCCCGGACAATCCAGGCTCCCTGCTCTGCGTTCATCGGTTGACTCCCAAGCCAGACGTCGTCTGGCTCGTTGGTCGCTTACCGGCCCTTGCGACCGATCATAATGCCGGCCCCGTTCGGCAGTTCGATCGCCAGCCGTTCGACCTGCGACAAGCCGGCCTGCTGCAGCAGCGCGATCAAGTCAGGTTCGCTGTAGGCCTGCCCCTGCGGGGTACCAAGCAGCATATTCAGGGAAAACAATGCCGGGAACAGCGGCGCAGCACGCGTCTGATCGAGGATAAATTCCTGGACCAGCAACTGGCCGCCCGGCTCAAGAGCTGCAAAGGCGTTGGCCAGCAGCTTGCTGCAGTTACCCGGCCCCTCGCCATGCAGGACATGGGAGAGCCAGGCAACATCAAAGCCACCCGGCAATCTCCCGGCAAGAAAATCGCCAGCGGCAAAGTTGATCCGATCCGACATGGCGAATCGCTGTAATACCGCTTCGGCAAACGGCTGCGTCGACGGCAAATCGTAAATTGTCGCCTGCAGCTGTGGATTTTGTTGGCAAAAGTGGATGGCATAGGTGCCAGGTCCGCCACCGAGATCAAGCAGCCGTCGTCGTCCGGCAAGGTCGACCTGTGCCGCCACTTTCGGCGCGTTGAGCATGGCCAGGTTGAACATGCCGAGCAGAAAGCTTTCGCGCTCTGCTGCCGTCGGCTCATGGGAGACCCGCTTGCGCACCGGGCCCCCTTGACGTACCGCCTCATCGAGACGGCTCCAGCTCTCGACCAGGTGGTGATGGTGCAGGATGATGTGACCGAGGTAATCAGGGGCGTTGCGATCCAGGAAATCCGCGGCAAAGCCTGTGGCCGCATAGTTCTCGCCCTGCTTGTCCAGCAGCTGCATTGCGGCCAGAGCATCGAGCAGCATAGCCAGGCCACGCTCGGCGACCCCGAGTTCTTCCGCCAGTTCGGCGGCGGTGTGCGGCCTGGCGGCCAATGGCGTGAAGAGCTCCAGCTTGACCCCGGCATGCAGGGCACAGGTTTCCCAGTAACTTCCGGACAATTTCAGGAGTGCCGCCGGATTCCAGTTGATCGTTGCCATACAAGCTCCCTTTGTGTATCGCGCTGGCGAGAAAAGTCCCCGCCCCTGTGCGCGATAC
>CAVQRZ010000026.1:0-114409 GCA_963715335.1 uncultured delta proteobacterium | reverse complement strand
CGCCCCTCAATCGAGTAATTCGAGGGCCCGCGACCGCCAGGAGAGGACCGCTTTCTGGACGTGCATACGCTCTGCGAGCCCGGGAAACTCGGTGATAATGACCTCTGCGGCGAAATCGGCGAGGAATTCGGATTTCAGCTCGGCGCGGGCCCGGTCCATGCCGATCTCCTGGTAGGGGACCGAGGCGAAGAGCAGAAAGCCGTCGTCGGGGATCCGGCCCGCGTGCATGTTGGCTTCGATGATCCCGGCGGCCTTGCGGATCGGGTCAGCCAGATCGGGGCTGTAGGGGCCGATGATCAGGGCGAGGTTGGGCGTATGGAGGAAATCGAAACCGCGCCCCAGGCAGATCATCCACTCCCGGTGTTCGATATCGAGCGACCGGTTGGCGCCGCGCACCTGGGCTATCCACTTGAGGTTCCCTTCAAGCAGCGGCAGCAGGTCGTGCCGTATCTGCTCGGGCATGTCAGGGCAGAGAGAGGTCAGGCGACGGCCGAGGGAGGGCGCGTCAGCCTGGGTAATGCTGGCAAGGTCAAGGATTTCATCGTTAAAGCCGTGCAGCAGCAGGGCGTCCTCATCGGTTTCGTAACCGCAGAGGATCGGGTAGACCGTATCATGACCGGCACCGAAGATGTGCTCGGCCTGCCGCTTGATGGCCCGGCAGTGTTCGAGGGCCGCCGAGGTGTCGTAGGCGAAGCCGGCGCAGCCCCGATTGGCATCACCGCGAGAGAAATGGTAGGTGATAAAGATCAGCACCCGGCGACCGGCGGCGACCATGCGGTGGACGCTCTCGGCGAGGACCTCGCCCAGGTGCGGCCAGCCGAGGTCAAACATGCCGCCAAGGTTCCGAATCGGTTGAATGATCCCGGGAGGGGTGCCGGTGGCTACGGGGATGTTGATGCGGCCGTCCATACATTTGAGGACGATAATGGCAGTCGGGTGTTTCGCCAGGTAGAGCTCCCGGGCCAGGCAGGCCTCCGGGCTGCGGTATTCGGAGGTGTGGCGACGGGCCAGGTCGAGTAGCCATTCAACGCGTTCAGCGATCGGCCTGTGATGAATACTCATGGGCTCCTCCCGGACAGGGGTGGCAGGTTTGTGGCTTTAGTCAAACGACATCATACCTAATCCGGGCAACGAATGCCTATGCTAATCTTTGCGGTCGTTTCAAGTCGGAGATTTCCCGGGAATTCCCGTGTAAAGCCATACATTTAATCAGGTTGTATTTGTCCTGGTTTGGCGATAAATTGAAGCAAGACAGATTCTCGATATCTATGGAGTCTCCCCCTTGCATAACGTCTGCATTGTAACGCCGAGTTATTTGATCAAGAAGAAACGTGACTTTGGCGCCGGGCTCAGGCAGCTCGCGAAGTTGGGTTTTAACGTCATCAACCCGGAATTTCCGCAGTCACTTCCCTCGCCCCTGGAGAAGGCAAACCAGATCCATGGGGCGTTTGCAGACCCCGGAATCGATATGCTGCTGGCCTTGCGCGGCGGCTACAGCGCGATGAAGTCCCTGCCGTTCATCGACTTCGAGCTCATCAAGAGACACCCCAAACTGATCGCCGGGTTCAGCGACCTGAGCGCGCTGCTCAATCCAATCTACGAACGCACTGGCCTGGTGACCCTGCATGCGCCGATGGTGATCAACCTGGACGCGCCAACGGCGTTCACGGTCAGATCGCTGCTCAACGCTGTCGCAGGCTACCCGCAAAAAAACCTGTTCAAAGGCGCCCCTTGCAGGGTCTACAACCACGGCGCCGCAGTCGGGACCCTGAAAGGGGGCAATCTCATCACCCTGTCCGCTCTGATCGGTACCGACTGGGAGATCGATACGACCGATGCGATCCTGTTTCTCGAAGATGTCGACGAACGTCTGCACGAGGTGGATCGCTACCTGACCCAGTGGGTCCTTGCCGGAAGGTTCAAAGGTCTCAACGGACTCATCCTCGGCGATTTCCGCGGCATCAGGAGCAAGCAGGTCTATGACATCCTGGCTTCACAAATGGCGCTGGACTTCCCGGTGGTTCACTGTCCTTACATCGGCCATGTCGCCAACAAGATCACCCTGCCTGTCGGTGCAGAAGTCGAGCTGGATACGGATCGCAAGCAGCTCACGATCAGGACAATGTCTTTCCCCGGAGGCAACCGATGAATATCCTCTGGTTGATCATGATTTGCGTCAGTATCGTGTTCGCCATTTTTACCGGCAACCTGGAGGCGTTTACCAAGTCCATTTTCGACGGCGCAAAATCGGCGGTGGAGATCTCGCTGTATCTCCTTGGCATCGTCTCGGTCTGGCTCGGGATCACCAGGATCCTGGAGGACTCGGGTCTGATCTACCGGATCGCCCATCTGTTCAGACCGATCATCTCCCGGCTGTTCAGGAACATCCCCGGTGATCACCCTTCGATTACAGCGATCACCCTGAATGTCCTGGCCAACCTGTTCGGGCTCGGCAACGCGGCCACACCGCTGGGGATCAAGGCCATGCAGGAACTCGATGCGCTGAATGAAGACAAAGGGGCCATTACGCCCGAGATGATGACGTTCATCGTCATCAACACCGCCAGCATCCAGTTGATCCCGTTTTCGGTAATCGGCATCCTGGCCAACTACGGACACCGGAATCCGGCTGCGGTCGTGCTTCCGGTGCTGATCGCCACCGCAATTTCGACCATGACGGCGCTGCTGGTCCTGGCCGCGTTCAGGAAGATTTTCAGATGATATCGTACGTAGAATACGTATCGCTGCTGATTATCCCGCTGTTCATTCTCTTTACGGTCCTGTACGGGACCTTCAAGAAAGTCAGGGTGTATGACTCCTTTGTTGCCGGAGCCAAACAGGGACCGGCAATTATCCTGAATATTTTCCCTTATCTTTTAACCATCTTCGTCGCCATCAAGGGGTTCCAGGCCTCAGGCGCTTTCGACTATGTCAGGGATGCCTTTTACAGCGTTTTTGCTTTCCTGGATATCCCGATCGAGGCCGTCTCCATGGCGATCGTCAAGCCGCTCTCCGGAAGCGCCTCGACCGCGCTGTTTACGGACATCGTCAAGACCACCGGCGCCGACTCCATTGCCACCTATATGTCGGCCATCATCATGGGCAGCGCCGAAACCACTTTTTACGTGCTGGCGGTCTACCTTGGCGCTGTCAGTATCAAGAAAACCCGTTACCTTGTGCCGGTCTGCCTGGTTGCGGATTTTATCGGCATCGTGGTGGCGGTTGCCGTTGCAAGGTGGTTTTTCTAGATGTGCAGGGTTCTCGGTATCACCAATTTCGACTACTCCAGGCACCGGCAAATCGTTGCGCGGTTCTGCGAGCTCGCACGCAGCGGCGTGGTCATGGCCGAAGATCCTCCCGGACACGCGGATGGCTGGGGGTTGGCCTACTACCGGGAGGGGGCTCTGGTCGTTCATAAGAGCGGCGTCAACCTTCTGGAAGAGACCGACCAGGTTATCCGGATCCTGAGCGCGGCAAAGACTTCGCCGGTCATGATCCTGCACCTGCGCAAATCCGCCTGGGCAAACACCTCCAGCACCCGGCACGCCCACCCTTTCCATCTCGACAACACCGTGTTTTTTCATAACGGCGTGGTCTATGACTACCAGAAGCTGATCCCCGCCATCAAGAGACCGGGGCTCGGTGCAGATGCCCGCGATACAGAGGTGTTCTTTTACCACGTGATGAGCAGCAAGGCTCAGGACCTGGGCCGGGCGTTCCTTGAGACGGTTTCGGTGATCAAGCAGAAACACAAGTATTCGGCGCTGAATTGCCTGTTCAGCGATGGCGTAAAATTATTTGCTTATCGTGATTTCGCCAGGGAACCGGGCTACTACTCTCTCTACAAAGCGTTCTCGGCAAACTCCTGGTTGTTTTCGTCTGAACCTCTTGATGAAAAGATCAGCTGGGAGCTGATGTCACAGGAAGAATTTTTGCCGGTTGAGCTCTGACCTGCTGTGCGTTACCAGCGCCCCTTGCCAAAGAGCGAGCCAAGCACGCCGCGCATGATCTGGCGACCGACCTGGGTGCCGATTGAGCGGGCGGCGCTTTTGCCTGCGGCTTCGAGAAGATCGCCCATTGAATTGGACTGCTTCGCACGGCTGCGACTGGCCGGTGGTGGGGTTTCCGCTGCCTGTTGTCGGGCCTTCGCCGCCAGCTGCTCATAAGCCGATTCCCGGTCAATCGCCTGATCATAGAAGTCACCGACGATAGATCCTGCACGCACCTGTTTGCGCTCCTCGAAATCAAGCGGGTGCAGGCGGCTGGCGGGCGGGCAGATCAGAGCGCGTTCCACCGGGGTCGGAATCCCTTTCGCGTCCAGAAAAGAGACCAGCGCCTCGCCGACGCCAAGCTCCATGATCACCTGCTCGACATCCAGCGGCGGGTTGGGCCGAAAGGTCTGTGCGGCTGCACGGACGGCTTTCTGGTCGCGCGGCGTGAAGGCCCGCAGGGCGTGCTGAACCCGGTTGCCAAGCTGGCCGAGGATGGCGTCCGGAACGTCGAGCGGATTCTGGGAGACAAAATAGACACCGACACCTTTCGAGCGGATCAGGCGGACGACCTGTTCAATCTTGTCGAGCAACGCTTTCGGCGGGTCATCAAAGAGCAGATGGGCCTCATCGAAGAAAAACACGATGCGAGGCTTGTCCGGGTCGCCGACCTCGGGGAGCTGTTCAAAGAGTTCTGCGATCAGCCAGAGCAGGAAGGTTGCGTATATTTTCGGGGTCTGGATCAGGCGGTCAGCAGCAAGGATATTGATCACGCCGAGGCCGCCGGGCCCGGTCTGCATGAGATCGTCAAGGTTCAGGGCCGGTTCGCCGAAGAAGTCTTCCGCACCCTGTTGTTCCAGGGTCAGCAACGACCGTTGGATGGCGCCGATACTGGCCGTGGAGATGTTGCCGTATTGCGTGCGCAGCTCCCTGGCATTGTCGCCGACAAAACGGACCATGGCCTGGAGGTCCTCGAGATCGAGCAGCAGCAGGCCCTGGTCGTCAGCAACCTTGAACACCAGGGTGAGGATACCGGCCTGGGTCGGATTGAGGTCGAGCAAGCGAGCCAGGAGAAGTGGCCCCATGTCTGAGACGGTGGTTCGAACCGGATGTCCCTGCTCCCCGAACAAGTCCCAGAAAACGACGGGAAAGCCCTGTGGCACGAAGTCATTGAGTCCCAGAGTCTCGACGCGTTCCATGACCTTGGGGTGGTCGCCACCGGCTTTTGCCAGTCCCGAGAGGTCTCCTTTGACATCGGCCATGAAGACCGGCACACCGATACGGCTGAAATGCTCCGCAAAAACCCGCAAGGTCACGGTTTTGCCGGTTCCCGTCGCCCCGGCAATCAGGCCATGGCGATTGGCCATGCGCGGCAGCAGACCGAGGAATTCATCGGTTTTGGCGATCGGCATAGGGTCAGGTTTGATCATAGGCACCTCTCATAAGGCCTGATAGGAATATCATCTTACCAAATCACTCGTCGCTGAACAGAGCGAGGCGAAACTTTTTCGTGGCTCGTGCGGATCCCCTTGGTTTCACTGCAGTCAATAACTGTCGGCAAGGGTCCCAACCGCAACAGCAAAAGAATTGGAACGGTTCCAGCGACGCAGGGCCCGAAAATTGTCGTAGACCAGATAGGCCGGTGCGGGTTGACCATCGGCAATAATCAGCGAGGCCTGCAGATTGCGGCGAGGCAGTGCGCTGCCATTGCTGCAGCGTACACCGAGAGCCTGCCAGCGCGACAGCGGCAACCGGGTTTCCAGACCTTTTACTGAAGAATCAAACTCGTCGGGCAGTTTAACGGCTCGACCCCAGGTTTGATCGTTCTTCCAGCCGACTTTTGCAAGGTAATTGGCCGCCGAGGCCAGCGCATCGGGGACTGATCCCCAGATATTGATGCGACCGTCGCCGTCAGCGTCGACTGCATAGTGGCGATAAGAGGACGGCATGAACTGGAAAGGCCCCATCGCCCCCGCCCAGGAACCTTGCAAACGCGGCAAAGAGACATGTCCTGCGTCGAGGATTCTCAGCGCCTCAAGCAACTCATTGCGAAAGTAATCCCCACGCCGCCCGTCATAAGCCAGGGTGACCAGTGCCGGAATCACAGGATGCTCGCCGACGTGCCGACCGTAGCTGCTCTCAATCCCCCAAAGTGCAACGATGAAACGCTTTTGCACCCGGTACTGCCGTTCGATGCGGGCCAGCCAGGTGGCGTAGCGACGCAGCATCAGGCGCCCTTCGTCGATGCGCTCCTGACTGACCCTGGTGGCGACATAAGCCTGCAGCGACACCGTCTTTTCCGGCTGATTTTGATCGCGTTCGTACACCTGGGGATCTGGTGCGTCAAGATCGCCCAGGGCCGCATTCAAGGTCTTTTCCGAAATCCCTGCAGAACGGGCATCCACACGCAAAAGTTCAAGCCAGGCCGCAAAATCCTGCGGCGCCCCTTGCGCCAGCGCGCCCTGGGGAAACAACGGGAAAATAAATGTCAGCAGCAAAGACCATCGTGCGAGATTCTTCATCGACAAACTATAGCACCGGATAATTAAAATGGTATTGAGATGGGACGGATGACCTTGATTAACCAGTCGGACAAGATTATGCCGGCATTATTCCCTCTTCCCTCTTCCCTCTTCCCTCTTCCCTTATCACCAATCATACTCCGGCATTCAGCCGCAACGAGGGTTTTCCAGAGCACAGTGACAGCCGATAATCTCGAGCTTGATCTCCGCCTGTTCTCGACTGTCGCCAAAGCTCTCGATATCTTCTCCCATATGTGCCAGGGTACGCAAAAAGTTTAAGGTCAGATCAGGATTCAGCTGCTCTCCCGCCAGCCGCAGCATAAGACCGCTGGCCTTGGAAAAATCCCAGGAATCCTCGTACGCCCTGCGCGTCCGGAGGGCATCAAAGGTATCGGAGATCATCGTCATCTGGCTGCAGAGGTTCAACTTCCACCCTTCAGGGGGGCGCGGGTAGCCTCTCAGATCGTAACGCATGTGATGTTCATAAGCGCTGAACACAGCCAGGCGGGGGATCCCTTCCTGATTCATCAGGTACTGCGCGCCCCTCGAAGGATGCTGCTTGATTTTTGCAAACTCATCGGCATCCAGTTTTCCCTTCTTGTTCAATATCTCCCGATCGACAAATATTTTCCCTACATCATGGAGAATTCCGGCGATCCCGATATCATGCAGCAGTTGGCCCTCTAGACCCAGGGCCATCCCCTGGGCGATATTTAGGATCCCGACATCCACCGAATGGGTGAAGGTGTATTCATCATGCTTCCTGATCGGTACCAGGGCGAGGAAGGGGTTGGCTTCCTGACGAAATGCAGAGATGAAGCCTGCCACAAGGTTGGCAATATTCTGAACATTCATCTTGCCCTGCTCGGCAACATTGTCAAATTGTTCTTGTAGGCCTTTCTTCTCACTCTCCGTGAGTTCCTCAAAAGTGGCGATCGGCCTGATATCGTCCTCTCCGTGAGCGTCCACACTGCCGAGCTGGATATTACTGGTCAACTTTTTCAGGGAGTCCAGGCTCGCCTTGTCCAACAGGACCTTGATCAGTTGCAGCAGCTCGTTTGAGGTAAACCCCGGGGTGAACTTGAGGTAACCGACCTTTCGCCGCGAACAGTAATGCACGAGGCGATCAGCGTTCGGTGAATGCCCAAGAGGTTTGCCCTGAAAAAGCAGCTCATCTTCGACGATTGCGATCAGAATCTCCGGTTCATATCTGAAAAAGCTTCGGCACGTATCTGACAGTTTTGTCAGATACTCCAGGACCTGTGGATGCTCAGGGGCATAGAGTGATGCGGAGGAAAGAGCACTGGCCATGTTGCGAACCAGTTCCTGGATGATGGCCAGCCGTTTAGTTTGCGCCATGGCCGGCTCCGATTCGTCTCGACAGCATCTGCAGCCTGCCCTGGATGTTGCCGCTGGTGACGCCTACCAGCTGTTTTATGAACGGTCCCAGCAATACCGGGTCGAAATAGGTTAATGATTTAACAATTTCCTCTTTCAGGCTCTCATGCTTTTTGGCATGGACGAGGTTGGAGCTTGACAGGATGCTCGAGAAGACCGGCAACGCCTCGGCCTGGGCGTTTTTGGCAAGGACTTGAACAATCGCGGCCTTCTGTTCCAGCCTGTAATCAAACACGGCCCGATCCTGCAACAAAAGGAGCAGTCTTTCGGTCACGGTTGGGTTACTGACCTGCATCGCCAGGGAAACGCCTGTATCCACCGTTTTCTGATCTTTATCATCGAGCATCCTGACCAGCTCGACAAGGGAGTCCCGGCAGCCAAATTTCAGGCACGCCCGCACTGCTTCGAGTTGGACCTTGGGGTGGGGGTGCCTGGTCAACGGCCTGAGATAGGGCATGGCGTCATCACTCTGCAGGCTGCGCAGCAGGTAGATAACGTTCCGGACGAAAAACCACCGTTGATCACCAAGATGTTTGACCGCTTCGGCAATGACCTGTTTTTCATCAAGTTCCTGAAGCAATCGCAGATAACGCATGCGGGAGGCACGGTTTGTTTCAACCGCCAGCCGTTCGAGCAGTGGTGCGACGAAAGGTGACCCGACCGCAACGATGAGAGCCTCGATCTCTGCCTGTTCAGGCTTGCCGGACTGGGCAACGTGATCGACAATCCTGTCGGCAAACTCGGCACCGGCAAATACGCGCATCAGCATATTGAACTGTCGGCCGTAACCTTCTCCGGAGCACAGTTTCCAGAGCCCAAGCAGGCCCGTGTAATCAGCCTCATCGAGGTATAGCGACACGATGTTCACCAGGTTCTGATCAAGGCCCATGATGTGTGCGGGGTCCGGGGATGCGTGCAAAATCTCCAGGATGATATCCGCAGTGTGCCTTTCCTGCCGGGCCTCTTCCAGGGTCGTCCGGAGCAGCAAAAGACCGGCTTCGGAAGATTGTGGAATATTGTCATGGTGGATGATGTTGAACAGGGCATCACGATACTTCTCCGGCACATATTTCGCGAAATCGTCTTTCTGGAACAGTTTGACGATGTCGGCCTTTTTTTCGGCGATCTTTTTGTCGACGTTGACATTCGACATGACGATCTTTTTGTCGAGGGCTATTTTACCCAGGACCTTGAGGATAACCGGGGGGACATAGGTATTATCCTGCGACGAACTTTCGAGAATCTCGAGAATTATTTCATCGGACAGGCCGGAATAAAACTCTTCTGCAAACTGTGGTTTCAGGTTCAGGTTGAAGATATTGCTGAACAGCCGTTGCCGAATTTCAGGTGCAATACGGTTGATAAAATCGGTCAGCTTGGCCAGGGCGCGGCCGCGATATTCGTTGATCTTTTCGCTTTGGATCGACGTCAGAAAGTTGCTCACGCCCTTGGCAAATTTCTGTTTGTTGACTTCTGACATTCCGGCAAGAATCTGGTTGGTCAACTGGGCAAGCATGCCCGGCTTGATCTCTTCAGGCTCGCCGTCACCGTTTTTCCGGTATCCTTTCAGGCCGTGAAACACGGCAAGGGCGAACCGGTCCCAGATCCCGGACTTCTGCTGCAGAGCTTCACTTCTCTCGACCGGCCTGACTTCGCCAAGGAAGACGATATCACTTTCGGACATCTCGCGAATCTCGATTTTCTCAATAGCCCTCATCCTCATGGAAGAGATAAACCCGCCCTCCTCCCAGCTTTCAGAAGGCGGCCTTGTCGTCAGTGAGAGGAATACCTGCAGGTCACGAGAAGTGAGGTCTTTCTGGATTCTGATAGCACTGATACCGTGCTGGAACAGCGTGTAGGCGAACTGTTCGAACGCCTTGTTGGGGCGGTCTACAAAATTCTCATCATGCATGAAGCCGTGCCGGACGACAGTCAGCTGGAAGTTCTCGCGATACAGAAAGTAAGCATCAAAGAATCCGAGCAATCGGGTTGCCGTTAATTTCACCAACTGGTTCTCTACCGCGTAGATCTTCTGTTGCTTGCTGAGCAGCAACATCGTGTTGATGATGTTCTTGACAAGGCTGAATTCCTTGTCTTTATCGTCCAGTAGCATGAGGTTCTCTGTTCAGGCTCAGAAAGAAAATTTACCCGTTCGGCTGCCGATTATACGGAAATTTCTCCGGGCAAGTCATCGTCGGGGACAAACCATTCATTTTTGGTGAAGTCCTGGTCGGTAATCTGTTCCAGGCGGCGCTTCATGTACTTGCCCACTGCCTCAACAGCAACCTCCCCGTTGGGCAGGTAAAGTTCTCCTGTCCCCTCAAAGACCCTGCCGCGATCCCTGGTAATTCGCCCGACAACCTTCAGTTCGGAATCAAGCGGAACCGGTTTCTTGTAGCGCACTGTCAGTTCGACGGTGACACCGAAGGTTTCACTGTCGGTCGTCATCATGATTGCCCGGCCAATGACCTCGTCAAGAATTGCGGCGGAGATCCCGCCATGGGTCACGTTCGGATAGCTTTGATGCTCGCGCATGGGCCTGAACACAGCAACCAACTCATTGTCTGCTGTCTCGTAGAACCGGGTCTTCAGACCGAAGTCATTCTCAACCCCGCAGACCAGGCAATTTTTGGAGATGTGTTGGCTATTGATGACTTTGTAATTCATAGCTATCCTCTCTCGACATCAGTTCGATGCGAAAAAGTTGGGGGCAGATTCCGCAAGGCAAAATCAATTATCCTGGGCCGGTGCGTCTGACCACTTACTGCCATCCAGAAGTTCGAACTCGGCATTGATAAACGGCCTGTCCTGCCATTTGACCTTGTCCACATAGACCCGGCCCGTTTCGTTGAGCGTTTTCCTTTTCAGCGTCTGTTTGTTAACTTTCAGCAATTCCAGGTTCATCTGGTGTTTCCTGAGACCGAGAATCGGCACAACGATGGCGATAGCAAGGACGATAAACGCCGCACCGTACAGGACCGCTTTGGGCACAGCGATTGGCAGAGGCGCCCAAAGGACCAGATTGAAGATCACGATACCGGCCCAGAAGACCGCCTTGAAGGTCGTCACAGCCTGCTTGCTTACTGCACGCAACTGACGAATCTTTTTGACTTCGAGTGGCTTGCCTGCATCGATTGCAGCTTGTGTGATCTCCAGTATCGGATTGAGTTTGCCGCTCATATCTTGTCTTTCTCAACCAGGCTCTTTTTTACCGGTTCAACACTTTTTGCCTTATTTTGCTGCCGATTTCTGGCAAAGCGAAAATAACTGCTCAGAAACCAGCCGATCATGACGCCTGCACCCAGCATGATGAAAACCAGCAGGACGAGTGACATGTCAATGGACCAGATGATGAAGTTGACCTGAACAGACTCGGCATTCTGGGTAATAAAGACGAACACCAGAAGCGACAGGAGCAGGCTGAACCCAAGCTTGATTTTCATTGGTCTTCCTCCACAGCCGGTAAAGAGAAGAGGCTTGTCTTTAACGGTATTCAAGGTTAATCTATCAGTGATTCGCAACTCCTTCATTTTACACAGTTTCCGGGAGATCGCCATGAATAAATCGATCATTGCACTTGGCATACTGCTGATAACGGGGGTCTGCGCCCAGGCCACGGAAGGCCCCACCTTGGGGCTTGGCAAGACCCTCTTTGAAACCACTGAGCTCGGCACCAAGGGCCGCGGTTGCGTCACATGCCACGCCGAAGGCAAGGGACTGGATATGATCGGGGACTTCAACGACACGCAGCTCAAGGACATCATCAACGCCTGCCTGCGCGACGCAGTCGGCGCCAAAATGATCTCTCTCGAATCCCAGGAGATGGTCGCGCTACTCGGTTATGTCAGGAGTTTTCAGAAAACCGCAAAGTAGGAGGCGCGAAGGTCGGGATGCGTAAAATTGAAAAGCAATAAAATAAGGGGACAGAATGTCTCTGCCCCCTTTAGTTAGTTTATGTTCTCCGCACCCCACACCACGCACCACGTCTTCAGCACCCACACCCGCAATTGTGACAAACAACCTTGTTGGACCCTTCCGGCTCGATCATCTCCGGGGCGAAAGCGACCCGCGAGACGCCGCGGCGGATATCCTCGAACAGATCACAGTTACCACTTTTGCCAATGATGTGACCGAGGCACAGGTTGCCGATGTGGTCCTTCGGTGAGCGCAGACGAATAATATTGAGCAAATCGCCATAGCCTTTTACTTCAAGCTCCTGGTCAGGTTCATCGAGGTAGGTAACTGTAATGCCGAGAGGAATTAGATCATTATGGAGGTTTCTTATAAATCCTCCCAAGGCGTCCATATCGACTGCGGGCGCCCAGTCGCTGTTGACCAATCGGTAGCTGTAACGAACAACTGTAATCTCTTTGCTGGTCATTGCGGCTTCCCACCCTCGTCCGGCACATTGTCCTGCACTGTTGGCGCCACAATCAGTTTCGGCGCGATTGCCGTCCGCTCGAGCGACACCCGCTTCTCACCTGCAACACCAGGGCGCCGGTAAACAAGCTCAACAGTGGCGCCAACCGGGCCCCAGAGGTGCTCGGTAACAACTTTGCCGAAGTCGCTCCCCTTCAGGAGAAAGCCATTGACCTGAAAAATCATGTCACCTGGCAGGATTCCTTGCTTTGCCGCCGGGGCGTCTGGCAGCACGTTCAAAACGACCAGGTCGCCATCGACCGTCGGCACCACCTGTAAGCCGATGCCGCCAAAGGCAACATCATCCGCGCCAGCTGGGACTGCAAACCAGATTGAAACAATCATCAGGGCTGCAGACAGGATTGTTCTGATAGGTGTCATACGGAACATGCTATTCGATCCAGGAGATGTCGCCACAGCCCTCGCGAAGCACTTCGATCCGGTCATCGATCAGGCTGATGACGGTCGACGGGTCGCCATAGCGTATGCCACCGTCCACCACCAGGTCGAGCAAACGCCCCATTGTAGCCTGGATCTCTTCTGGATCATGGAGTGGTGATTCACCAGTCAGATTGGCGCTGGTGGTCACCAGGGGGTGCCCGAGCTCACGGACAATTGCCATGGCAATCGAGTCGTCCGGGATACGGATACCAACGGTTTTCTGTCGGGTGGTCAGGCTGTCGGGGACGATGCGCGTCGCATCAAGGACAAAGGTATAAGGCCCTGGCAGGTGGCGTTTCATGATTTTGAAAGCGAAGTTGCTGACGCGGGCATAATTGGCTGCATCGGAGAGGTCCGCGCAGATAAAGGAAAAGGGTTTCTTGGCATCGCGCTGCTTGATCTGGTAGATGTTCTTGATGCCACGCCGGTTAAAAATGTCACAACCGATGCCGTAGGTTGTGTCGGTGGGGTAAGCAATGACCCCGCCCTGCTTCAGGGTTTCCACGACCCTGGCAATGAGCCTTATCTGGGGATTGTCAGGATTGATGTGCAGCAACATAACCGGCTCTGATCTCCTTACAGGCTTAGATCTTTACAGCTCTACAGCTTATAGCTCGTTATAAAAGATATTTCAAGTCATCGATGTTTCGCAAGGCCGCATAGACGGCCTCCAACTGGTTGCGATTCTGCAAGGTCACCAGGGCGCTGACGCATTGGTATTTGCCCGCGGAGCTCGATCGGGACTTCATTGCCTGACGCGAAACCGGCACCACTGAGGAGATGGCATGCAGAACTTTGACGAGAAACGTCTCATCATCGTCGCCTGGCCCGAAAGCCTTGAACTCGAAATGGCACGGGAACTCGAGCAGCTCTTTTTGCGGTGAAGCCTGGCTCATGGCTTGGAGCTGACGCCGGTGTGGCCGAAGCCACCTGAGTTGCGACCGGTATCGTTCAAATCTTCCACCTCGATCAGTGCGGCCCGTGTGACCGGGGCTATAATCAACTGGGCGACACGGTCCCCCGGCATGAACTCAACCGGCTCGCTGCCGTGGTTGATAATGATAATGCCGATTTCACCACGATAGTCGGCGTCAATGGTTCCCGGTGAGTTGACCAGGGCAATACCTTTTTTCAGGGCGAGGCCCGAGCGCGGCCGCACCTGGCCTTCGTAACCGGCAGGGATTTCCATGGCCAGTCCGGTCGGTAACAGGGCCCGCTCACCCGGCGCGAGGACCACCGGCTCGTCGACCACGGTACAAAGGTCCATGCCGGCGGCATGTTCAGTCATGTACACGGGGACCAGGGCATTCGGGTGGAGTTTTTTGACTTTGATTTGAATCATAATAAGTCGTCGCTGTAGAATTGGAGGGTTGTAAGTTTTATGCCTTTAACGCTGCAAGGCTGTATAGTTTTAAGGCCGTTTCTCCTCTATCCAAATTGCAAATCACTATCCGGGAAAGCTGCCGTATCCACCCTTCCGGCCACCTGCATATTCAGGGTTTCGTTGACAAACAGCTTGTCTGCCAGTTCCTGAATCAGTTCCGCGGTAACCGCATCAATCATCTCCCGACTCTCCTCGAGACTGATGCCAACATCTCTCAGGAAGAGCTCATTTTTGGCCAGACGGGTCATGCGGTTGTCGGTACTTTCCATTGCCAGCAGCATGCTGCCCTTGAGAAAGTCCTTGGCGCTCTGCAATTCTTCCGCAGTCACCATCTGATGACGCATGCGGGTCATTTCATCGAGGATGGTACGGGCCACCAGCGGGGCGTTTTCCGCAGCGATCCCTGCGTAGACAATGAAGGCACCACTGTCAGAATGGTTATGGTGATAGCTGTAGACCGAGTAGGCCAGTCCAAGCTGCTCGCGAATCTTCTGAAACAGGCGCGAACTCATGTTGCCACCCAGGATAGTATTCAGCAGGTATGTGCCATAACGGTCCGGATGGCTCTGCGGCAGACCCTCGACGCCTAGGCAGAGCTGGGTCTGTTCAAGTTCACGGCGGGTCACTTCGACTTTTCTGGTCACAACAGGGACAAGATCTTCATGTTTCACGCCCGATTCGGGAATATCACCAAAAGCCTTCTCAACCAGGCCGACCAGTTCTTCGTGGGCAACGGAACCGGCGGCCACAACGCAAAGGTTGTCACCGACATAACGGTCACCCATGAACGTCAGCATCTGCTGCCGACTAAGGTTGCCTACGCTCGCCTGGGTGCCGATAACCGGCATGCCGAGCGGGTTCCCGGCCCAGAAAGAATGAGTAAACTGGTCGTGGATCAGATCTTCGGGGCTGTCCTCGATCATGGCGATCTCCTGCAGGATAACCCGTCGTTCTTTTTCTATATCATCGGGACTGAATCTGGAATGGCAGATCATGTCGCCAAGCAAATCGACTGCCATCGGCAGTTTTTCAGCGAGGATCTTGACAAAATAACAACTAAATTCACGGCTGGTAAAACCGTTGAGAAGGCCCCCTACCGAGTCGACCTCGCGGGCGACAGCTTGTGCGCTGCGCCGTTCAGTACCCTTGAAGAGCATGTGTTCGATGAAGTGAGAGATACCGTTGAGTGCAACAGGTTCATGGCGCGAGCCATTGTTAACCCATACCCCGAGGGAAACAGAATGGCATCCGGGCACATTTTCGGAAAGCACCCGGATGCCATTATCGAGCATCGTTCTTCGAGTCATGAACGCCTTAAGGTTAAGCCTCTTCGGGCAAAGTCTGGCCGAGGGCTTCTTTACGTGACAGCTTGATCTTGCCCTGCTTATCGATGCCGATGCACTTGACCAGGACCTTGTCACCCTCGTTCAGGACATCGGTGACTGCACGGACGCGTTCCTTATCCAGTTCGGAGATATGAACCAGGCCGTCAGTACCAGGGAAGATTTCAACAAAGGCTCCGAATTCCATGATCTTACGCACTGTGCCGCTGTAGAGCTTACCAACTTCGGCTTCCTGAATCAGGTCACGGATCATCTTGATGGCGAGCTTGGCGGCTTCGCCATCGGTCGATGCAATATGGATCGTGCCATCATCCTGAATGTCGATAGCACAGCCGGTCGCTTCGATCACGCCGCGGACATTCTTGCCGCCAGAGCCAATAACGGTCCGGACCTGATCGGATTTGACCTTGATACTGGTAATGCGCGGTGCGTACTTGGACAGTTCTTCGCGCGGCTTATCGATGCACTTGGCCATCTCGCCAAGGATATGAATACGGCCTTGCTTGGCTTGCGCCAGGGCCTGCGTCATGATCTCCTTGGTAACACCGGAAATCTTGATATCCATTTGCAAAGCTGTGATACCGGCAGCAGAACCGGTCACCTTGAAGTCCATGTCGCCGAGATGGTCCTCGTCGCCAAGAATATCGCTCAGGATCGCGACATCGTCACCTTCCTTGATCAGGCCCATAGCAATCCCGGCAATCGCTTCCTTGACCGGCACACCGGCATCCATCAACGACAGGGATGCGCCACAGACTGAGGCCATTGAAGACGACCCATTCGACTCAAGGACATCGGAGACGATACGGATCGTGTAGGGGAAGGCGTCATGCGTAGGCAGGATTTGCGCTGTGCTGCGCTCTGCCAGCATACCATGACCAATCTCACGACGACCGGGGAAAAGACGCATGCTGGTTTCACCGACACAGAACGGCGGAAAGTTGTAGTGCAGCATAAACTTTTTGAAATCCATCCCCTGGACATTGTCCATGCGCTGTTCATCGACCTTGGTACCCAAAGTCGCAGCGACCAGGGCTTGCGTCTCGCCACGGGTAAACAAGGCGCTACCGTGTGCACGCGGCAGGACGCCTACTTCACAGCTGATTGGGCGGATCGTGCTCATGTCGCGGCCATCGATACGAATGCGGTCCCTGGTCACCATCTGGCGGACGACGCGCTTTTCGATCGAGCCGAGGATGGCACTGATTTCGCCTTCACGGCCTGCGTATTCCTCGGCAAGCTGCTCCTTGATCGCAGTGCGGTTGTCTGCCAGGGCAGCATAACGCTCCTGCTTGGTCCTGATCTTGACAGCTTTGGCAACACCTGCCTCGGCCAGCTTGGCGACCTTGACTTCCAGCTCGGCATCGGTCTTGGCAACGACGAATTCCCGCTTTTCAAGACCAACCAGTTTAGCAAGTTCGGTTTGCGCTTTGATCAGGGGCTGAAGAGCCTCATGACCGAAGAAAATCGCATCCAGCATCTCGGTTTCGGTGAGGAAGGCCGACTCGCCTTCAACCATCATCACGGCATCTTTCGAACCGGAGACAACGATCTCCAGATCGCTCTGCGCCCGTTGCTCAATGGTCGGGTTCGCAATCAGCTTGCCATCTGTTCTACCGACGCGTACCGCAGCGATCGGACCCTCGAAAGGGATATTGGACACCGCGACAGATGCCGAAGCAGCAACCATGGCAAGAGTGTCGGGATCGTTGATCATATCAGCCGAGATAACCGATGGCATGATCTGGGTTTCGAACATGTAGCCTTTGGGAAAGAGCGGGCGCATCGGCCGGTCGATCAACCGGCAGATCAGCGTTTCACGCTCCGTGGAGCCGCGTTCGCGGCGGAAAAAAGAGCCCGGGATCTTACCGCCGGCGTAGAATTTTTCCTGGTAATTGACAGTGAGAGGGAAGAAGTCCTGCCCTTCTCGCATTTTCGTGGCAGAGACGACGGTACAGAGCACTTTGGTCTCGCCGTAAGTAACGACGACAGCGCCGTCAGCCTGACGGGCCATTTTACCTGTTTCCATGATCAACGGCTGGCCGTTGAATTCGATTTCTACTTTCTGATAAGCCATCTTTTCCTCTTTCTGACCGGACGTCCGGTCACCTGTGATTTACTGCTTCCTAAAATGGCAGAGGAGGATGGCCTGAGACAGCTCCTGATACGATGACGATCAGAATCTCTCTCCGGACAACCTCCCGGCCTCGACACTTACGAATAAAAGGCAGCAGGCTCTCAACAATAGCGAGCTTGCTGCCTGATTTTAACGGCGAATACCCAGTTCTTTGATCACCGTACGATAACGCTCAACATCCTTGCTTTTCAGGTAATCGAGCAGGCGACGGCGCTGGCCGACAATTTTCAGGAGGCCACGACGGGAGTGGTGGTCCTTTTTGTGGGTACGGAAATGGTCCGTCAGATACGTGATGCGCTCTGAAAGAAGAGCGATCTGAACTTCGGGGGAACCCGTATCGCTGTCATGGGCTTTGAATTTTTCAATGATTTCTTGTTTGCGTTCTGTGGCCAGCACGGCGCCACCTCCTTAGTCTTTTTCTGTGAGTTATAGTTATCTTCAGCAGCGAGCTGAGCTAAAGAAGCATTATCTACCACAAATACCTGGCAGAGTAAAGCATTTATCATTCATTATCGGCAAGCGGGAAAACCTTTAAAAGCTCAAAATCTCCGGCCCTTTTACCATGGCCTCCTGGAGTGTAGCTGGCGACCGCGACCAGTCTCTCTGCAGTCATAAACCGGACCTTATCACCGGCCACAGGCCTGTCACCGGCCAGGTCTGCCATGTTCGGCGCGACGCCGTTCTGCAGGCGCTCAAGGATCACACCGTCAACCGTCAGTTCCGTCCAGTCGGCAAGGGCCTCTGCCAGGGACAGCAGCGGCAGAGGCCTGCCGTGCGCTGACAAATCTTGCAATACCTGGAGTGGATAACTCTGCGCAAGCTCAAAACGACCGCAGGTCAGGCGCCGCAAGCCAGTCATGTGGGCACCACAACCGAGCATGCGCCCTATATCGTGGCAAAGGGTTCTGACATACGTCCCTTTGCTGCAGTCTACGGTGAAGGTCAGATGCGGGGCAGTGAATTCGTCGATAGCCAGGCTTTTCACATAAATCTTACGCGGTTCACGATCAACTTCGATTCCCTGACGCGCCAGCTTGTAAAGAGGTTGACCATCTTTTTTCAGGGCGGAATACATCGGCGGGAGCTGATCTATTGCACCGATAAAGTGTTCGACAGCAGCATCAAGCATTGCCCTGTCGACATGCTGCCAGGGTTTTTCTTCAAGCACCTGACCTTCCGCATCCTGGGTATCGGTCACGCTCCCCAGCTTCAGGGTTGCACGGTAGCTCTTGTCTCCGGCCATCGTATACTCGATCAGGCGCGTCGCCGTACCGATCGCTACAGGCAAAACCCCGGTTGCCATCGGGTCGAGCGTGCCAGCATGCCCGACCCGGCGCGTGTTCACCATACGACGGACCTGGCGAACCACATCGAACGAGGTCATACCGGCCGGTTTATCGACAATCAGAAAACCGTTCATTCAGGGTCGGCAAGCAGAAGGGAAACTTTATCGTAGACCTGTTTCTGGACGACCTCAAGACTCCCCTCGGCGGTTGCGCCGGCGGCATTGTGGTGACCACCGCCATGCATGGCCCTGGCCAGCGCCCCGACATCGATATTGCCCTTGGAGCGAAAGCCAACTTTAAAGAGGTTATGATCCAGCTGGCGGAAGAAAATTGCAACTTCAACCCCTCGGATCGAGCGGGGATAATTAATGAACCGGTCGGTGTGTTGTTCGATGGCGCCGGTCTTGTCGTACATGTCCAGGGTGACCGCAAGGGAAGCGTACCGGCCACATGCGGAGACCTGCAGGGTTGGCAGCGCCATAGCGAGCAGGGCCAACCGTTCCTTCTCCTGACTTTCATAAAGGCCGGAAGCAATCGACCAGGGGTCGACACCGACCTCGATCATTTCACCAGCAACCCGGAACGCTTCCGGGTTGGCATTTGAGTAACGGAAAGAGCCGGTATCGGCAAGGATTGCCGTATAGACGCAGGTGGCGACATCGAGTGAAAGCGTGTGCCCTGCCGCCTGCAAAATACGATAAATCATGACGCCTGTGGCACAGGCCACGGTATCGAGATAATAAAGGTCGCCGAAATCTTCTGAACAAGGGTGGTGATCGATATTAACCAGCTTGCGGCAGCACCCTTTAATCCAGCTGCCGGCACGCTTTAATTCACCGGCGTCGAGAACAAAACCGACATCAAAGGCCCGCGTATCGTCCACTTCATTGACGACTGATGCGTATCCGGGGAGAAAGGCATATTCCAGGGGTGCGCGGTCTCGATTGTAAGCGACGACATCTTTGCCCATCTCACGCAACAGGTTGGTCAGGGCCAGGGTCGAACCGATCGCATCGCCATCAGGGCTTTCGTGGGAGGCAACCAGAAAGGTCTGGTTCTGATTTATAAGTTGCAGGATCGCTTCAATCATCTTCTTGCAGGTCTGACTTGACTTCGTTCAGGAGTTTTTCGATGTGCTGGCCGTATTCAAAGGATGCATCGTAGATGAATTGGATTTCCGGGATATGCCGCAGGCGCAGAACTTTTCCAAGCTGCTGCCGAACATAAGAGGTACTGCTGTCGAGACCGGATTTGGTCTGGTCACGGTCGCCCTGGCCACCCATCAGGGTGTAGTAAATCTTGGCCTGGCGCAGGTCTGAGGTGACATCAACCGAGGTAATCGTAACGAATCCGATGCGCGGATCCTTGAGTCCTTTGATCAACAGGTTCGATATTTCTTTGTGGATGGTTTCAGCCACCCTTTGTGCGCGCTGTGAGGCCACCTTCAACGATTCCTGTGTTCAGTAATGAATAAATTCCGTGTCGGCATTAATCAGATCGACTTCGCTGTTATCCAGTATTTCAGCTTCGATGCGCGCCAGAATCGGTGCGACCACCTGTTCCGAGTTGTTGATGACTGCAAATCCCAGCAAGCATCTCTGCCAGAGGTCCTGATGGCCGATCTCGGCACAGCTGGCCGGGAAACGGTTGCGGCAGCGGGCCAGGATTTTCTGTGTGATGCCGCGCTTCTGCTTAAGGTTCTGTGGTGCATGCAGACGCAGGTCTATTTGCAGGACTCCAATCACCATTTCGAGAACCGCTACAGATTAGAGGATGGTTTTCTCTTCCTTGATCTCGTACACCTCGATGATATCACCAGGCTTTATATCGTTGTAATGCTCAAGGCCGATACCACACTCATAGTTCGTGCCAACTTCCTTAACGTCATCCTTGAAACGGCGCAGGGACGCAAGTTTTCCGGTCCAGACCACAATATCGTCGCGCAACAGGCGTGCATAGGCGTTACGCTGGATTTTACCGGAAGTTACGTAACAACCGGCGATGGTGCCGACCTTGGTCACGTTGAAAGCTTCTCGAACTTCGGCACGGCCAAGATCGACTTCCTTGAGAGTCGGTGCGAGCAGGCCTTCCATGGCATCCTTAATATCATTGATGGCATCGTAGATGACATTATAAAGGCGGATATCAACCCCTTCGAGTTCGGCAAGGCCGGCCGCCTTCGGAGCAGGACGGACATTGAAGCCGAGGACAATCGCGTCAGATGCGGAAGCCAGACTGATATCGGTTTCAGTGATCCCCCCGACGCCTGAGTGTATAACAATCAGTCGACAGGCATTTGTGGACAGCTTGGTCAGAGTATCGGCCACAGCCTCGACGGACCCCTGGACGTCGGCCTTGACCACGACCTTGAGCTCTTTGACATCACCCTCCTGGATGCGTGCATAGAGCTGCTCCAGTGAAATCTTGCTGTTCTTCGCCAGTTCGGCCTCACGGATTTTGTGCAGCCGATGTTGGGCGACATCTTTGGCAACCTTTTCATCTTCAACAGCGTGGAAAGATTCACCCGCTTCAGGGACACCTGATAGGCCGGTCACCTCGACCGGTAATGATGGTCCGGCCTTATCGACGGACCGACCACGGTCATCGGCCATCGACCTGACGCGGCCGAAATGCAGGCCGGCAACTATCGGGTCGCCAATCTTCAAGGTGCCCTGCTGCACCAGCACTGTCGTGACGGGGCCGCGGCCCTTGTCGAGACGCGCTTCGATGACCGTCCCCTGGGCTCTTTTGTCGGGGTTGGCTTTGAGTTCGAGAACTTCGGACTGCAGCAGAATCATCTCCAGCAGCTGGTCGATATTGGTCTTTGCCTTGGCAGAGACGTTGACGAAGATCGTGTCTCCGCCCCAGCTTTCCGGAAGCAGTTCCAGATCGGAGAGCTCCTGCATGACCCGGTCTGGATTGGCGTCGGGTTTGTCGACTTTGTTGACCGCCACAATAATCGGCACACCGGCAGCCTTGGAGTGGTTGATCGCCTCCCTGGTCTGCGGCATAACACCGTCATCAGCAGCAACCACCAGGACAACGATGTCGGTCACCTGTGCCCCGCGGGAACGCATTGCGGTAAAAGCTTCATGACCGGGGGTATCGAGGAAGGTCAGTTTGCGCCCACCCAGGTCAACATCGTAAGCGCCGATATGCTGGGTGATGCCACCGGCCTCGCCTTCGGTCACCTTGGCTTGACGAATTGCGTCGAGCAGGCTGGTCTTGCCATGATCGACATGACCCATGATCGTTATAACCGGCGGACGTGGCACCAGCGCGCCATCATCATCGCCCTGCGAGGTGACAGCGGAATGAGAGAGGATGGTTTCCTCGTCAAAAGCCACGTTTTCAACTTCATAACCGAACTCGGAAGCCAGGATAGCCGCTGACTCGAAATCGAGAGGATGGTTGATCGTGACCATCTGGCCCTGCCCCATCAACTCCTTGATCAGGTCGTTGGCTTTGACACCCATGCGTTTTGCCAGTTCGCCAATCGTAATAACATCAGTGATCCTGATTTTCCTCTTGATCGCCTTGGACTGGGTAATCTCTGTCTTCTTGGCCGGCCGGTTCGATTTCCGGCCCTTGCGGTAGCGCTCATTACGATCCGGCTCGTAAACCTCCCTGCGACTCTTGCGACGCGGCCCGTCGGCATCCGTTCGAACCGTATCGCGCCCCTTCTTTTTCTTCTTGACGCCACGGCCTTCTTTTTCCGAAAGCACATCCAGCTGATCATTAGGGATTGCCGGGACGGTAGGACGTGCAGCAGGGCGTGCAGCAGGACGTCCATCGGGACGCGTGGCAGGGCGTCCGTCGGGACGCGCGGCTGGGCGTGCGGCAGGACGTCCATCGGGACGCGCCGCCGGTCGATCCTGACGCCTGCCCTCGCCAGCTTCGGTTCGCTGGCCTCTTGCGGCAGCGCCATCCTGACGGCGCGGTCTCTCTACCGGGGTCGGTAATTCAACCCGGCCGAGAATCTTGGCACGGACCGGTTCCTTCTTGGTTTTTTTCCTGGCAAGATCCTGGTCAGCCTTCCCCAACGGCGCCTCGACCATTTCCGCCTCTTCGGCCTGGGCCTCCGCCGGTACTGTTTCGGCACCTTCCGCAGCGACTTCCGGAGCGGCATCTTCTGCTGTTTGCGCGGCTTCCGGCTCTTTTGCCACTTCGGCAGCAACCACTTCTTCAACAGAGGCGTCAGCAGCGGCTTCGGTAATTTCGGCTACCGGCTCTTCCTTGACGACAGTCTTGCGGCGTCGGCGGATCAAACCAGAACTGATCCGCTCTTCGTTGACCTTGACTTCGACGCTCTCGTCAAGCCGAGGAGCAACGACATCCTTGCCAGCCATTTCGGCCTCGAACTTCTGCGCAACATCTTCTTCAAGTGCGCTCATATGGTTCTTGACCTCGACACCGGCCTGTTGCAACTTTTCGACAACATCCTTGTTGTCCAGGCCCATTTTGGTCGCCAATTCATAAACACGAATTTTAGCCATCAATTATCCCCTGAAATATCCTTATAACGGTGCAAACCATCAATGAATGCATCCGCCAACTTGCCATCGGGCAAACCAACAACACTTCTTTCCGCACGCCCGAGTATGCGGCCAAGTTCCATTTTGTCAAATAATTTCGTCGTTAATATGTTCTGACGTTCAGCTTTCCGCCTGAGCTTCTCGCCTATCTGTGGCGAGATGTCCTCTGCCAGGACGATGACCGACAGAGCTCTCCTGCGACTCAGAGCATCAAGGACAGCATTGCTGCCGGCAACAAAGTTTGCCGACTTGCGCGCCATCCCAAGCAAACTCGCAAGGTGCCTGAGCAATTCCCCCGCTACCTTGCCAGCCAGCTCCGGCACATCCACAGCCAGGCACTCGCTGTGAAAAGCTCTGCCGAACTGGCGCCTGTTCACTGCCGCTTCCATACAGGCGCGACTGTTGCAGAGGTAGGCGCCGCGACCGGGCAAACGTGCTTTCAAATCAGCCAGTACTTCACCAACGGGCGAGCGCACAAAACGGATCAGTTCCGACTGATCCTTGACCTGGCGGCACCCGAGACAGGTGCGCTGCGGCTGCTTGCGCCCTTCGGCCATCAGCTCTCCTGGCTCTCGTCGCCTGACAGCTCCGTCATTTTTGCCTCGAATGCGCGCATCACTGTGACACGCTTTTCACCAATTTCCTTACCGGCGATATCTTCGACGGACCCTGCAACCTCGATCAAGGCGATGGCCTCTTTGGCACCCATCCCCGAGAGGAGTTCGTCAGGGGTCTCAGCTTCAACTTCATCTTCAGAGCTGCGGCCACCGCCGGTCAATTCCTCGAGTTCGGCCTCTGCGGCACGGGTCTCGCTGATGATATCTATCTTCCAGCCGGTCAGCTTGGCAGCCAGCCGCACGTTCTGACCCTTTTTGCCAATCGCCAGCGACAGCTGATCATCGGGAACGATGATTTCCAGCGACTCCTCGTCGTTGTCGACATAGACCCTGGTTACCTCGGCCGGAGACAACGCCGAACAGGCGAAGCGTGCGATGTCAGGTGTCCAGTTGATGATATCAATCTTTTCACCACGCAGTTCGGAAACCACATTCTGGACACGCGCGCCGCGCATACCGACACAGGCGCCAATTGGATCAACGTCCGGGTCATTGGAGAGCACGGCGATCTTGGCACGGCTGCCCGGTTCGCGGGCAACAGCATGAATCTCGACAATCCCTTCGGCAACTTCCGGGACTTCTATGCGGAAAAGCTCTGCCAACAGGCCCGGATGGGTGCGTGACAGGATAATCTGCGGGCCCTTGGTGGCCATACGCACATCGGAGATGTAGGCACGGACCCGGTCGCCCTGGCGGTAGTTTTCGCGCGGGACCTGCTCACGATGCGGCAACAGAGCTTCGGCGCGACCCAGGTCAACGATCAGATCACCACGTTCGTAGCGACGGACGATGCCGTTGACCAGCTCACCGACACGATCCTTGAAGTCATTGAAAACACCTTCGCGTTCTGCTTCACGGACCTTCTGGATAATCACCTGCTTGGCCGTTTGCGCTGCGATGCGGCTGAAACTGCTTGCATCCATCTTCATCCCGAGCGAATCGCCAACTTCAACGTCGGGATCGATTTCGCGGGCTTCAGACAGGTCAATTTCCTGGTAAGAGTTCTCCACTTCATCAACGACAGTGACGAACTCGAAGACTTCCACTTCACCCGCTTCATTATTGTAGTGGGCTTCGAGTTCACGGGTATTGCGATACTTCTTGTTGGCTGCCGACAGCACCGCGGCTTCCAGTGCCTCTATCAGCACCGCGCGGTCAATTCCCTTGTCTTTAACCACCTGGTCGATAATGTGATTCAGGTTGATATTCATCCCTTCCCCCTGCATGCCATCCACATCATTGCGGTGGCTGCTGTCGAAGTCTTTATTATACCGTTAAACGTTAATGGTTAATGTGTGAGCCAATGGTTTCGCTAGAATTCTTCCACCAGGTTGGCTTTTTCCAAATCGCCCAGCGCGATCACCGCCAGACCGCCGCGTTTATCGTCCAGTTCCAGGCGAATCATGTCGCCTTCCAGGCCAAGCAGCTCGCCCGTAAAGGTTTTCCGACTGGTGCCGCGCTTGTCCGGATCGAGCATACGCAGCGTCTTCACCTTGATCTTCTGCCCGGAGAAGCGTTCAAAGTCTGCAGGTTTTTTCAGAGGTCGGTCCAGGCCGGGCGATGAAACTTCAAGCCGGTAGGCCGCCTTGATCGGGTCTTCGATCTCGAGGATTGCACCAACCTCCCGGCTGACCGTGACGCAATCGTCAAGGGTAATACCGCCCGGCTTGTCAATAAAGAGGCAGAGGGCCATGCTGTGGCCTTCTTTCTTGTATTGCAGGTCAACAAGTTCATAACCGAAGTCATCGAGGATCGGTACGATTAATGTCTCTATCTGGGTCTGGATCTCTTGCCGCATCATTTTTCCAAAACAAAAAAAGCGAGCCGAAGCTCACTTTTCAGATGAAAAGCTATTGCGTGTCTTCTATCAAAGTTCGCCGGGCAATGCAAGGGAAAAAGCAGACTTTGCCGACCAGGGTCTGGGAACCGGCAGGACCAACAGCTTCTCAGCCGGCCCCTAGTTTCCTCCATCCAGCCTTCGCAACAAAGTCATGCTCTCGATATGCCAGGTTTGCGGGAACATATCGAAGGGCCGGCTGGAGACAATCTGGTAGCCGTCATGCACCAGTGGCCCCAGATCGCGGGTCAGGGTAGCCGGATCGCAGGAGATGTAGAGGATCCGCTGCGGCCTGACCTTCAATATCTCCCGACTGGATTGATAGCTGCCGCTGCGAGGGGGGTCAAGGACAACCAGGTCGAATGCATCAAGATCGTCGCGGGTCATGACTGTCGATACGTCTGCGGCGTGAAATGCGACATTACGCAGGCTATTTGCGGCAGCGTTGTCAAGTGCGGATGTTATGGAAGGGGGGTAACTTTCAATCCCGGTGACCCGGTCCGCTCGACGGGCTATTGGCAGGCTGAAATTACCCATGCCGCAAAACAGGTCGAGGACATTTTCTGTCCCTTGCAGATCGAGGATTGCGAGCATTTCGGCCACCATATTGCGGTTCTGCGCCGAGTTGACCTGGGCAAACCCGCCGGGGCCATAACTCATGGTCAACGGCGGTTGATCAACAAACACTGACAAATCCGCATCACCGTAGACAAGCTCAATGGTTTCTTTTCGTCCAGACTGCAAGCATGCGTTGAGCTGATGACGTTCAGCAAAGCCGAGCAACCACGCCCGCAGCTGGCGGCGAGCTTCCGGCAGAACATGCAATAGGACCCTGAGGGCTCCATCATCGCCGGCGGCAACATCGACCTGGGGAATACAGCCCGGACAGGGAGCGCCCGGCAGCTCCTCGCGCAGGAGACCCAGAACGCCTTGAATCGGTGTTGAAAGAAGTCGGCAGTGCTCGATATCGACGACGAAATGCGAGTTGGGGCGATAAAAACCGACGGCCAGCCCATGTTCGGCCATATGGCACTTGAACTGGACCCGGTTGCGGTAGCGCCACTCATCCGGAGCCGGGACGATCGGCTGCAAGCATGCCGCCGAAGCGCACTTGCTGCGCAGCATCTGGTCGAAAAAGATTTTTTCTTTCCAGCGGGTTTGGCTCGGGTACGGGAGGTGTTGCCACTGGCAGCCGCCACAGATTTCGAAATAAGGGCAAGGCGGCACCCGCCGGTGTGGCGAAGGCTCGACCACCTCCACCAGCTCGGCTTCGACATAGTGCGGCTTCGACCTGATGGCCCGGCAGACAACCCGGTCGCCGGGCGCTGTCATGGGGACAAAAACGGCCTTGCCATGGCAACGACCTATACCGCGGCCACCATGGACCAACCCGGTAATTTCCAGGTCCATGATCATTTCAGACATACAATCGGCCTGAACGCGGCTTTCTCAACTCAGCGGCAACCAGCAGGCAGGGGTAATTGGGACGCGAGAGGTAAGCAGCGGCATGTCGCATGAAGTCATCGATCAGAACATTGCGGGTCTTTTCAAGCTCTGCGGACGGGACGCCCATGCGCTCGAAACTTTTTTCGACCTTGAGTTGTTCACCAAGGAGAGCGGTCGCCTGCAACCGCAGGGTCTCATCAGGAAGGCGGTCGAGAAGATAACTAATTGTCGCAACCACACAGACGCGATGGTAATCGCCAAAGTAGCGATTAGTCTGATCACTGAAGCTGATCTCCAGACCGTTGGCCAGCCGTTCAACCTTGATTGCCGTCATCATCCTCTCCAGCGAGCAGGAGACGTTCGGTCTCAACACGGTCAATTTCACTCATCAGACCGCGCAGGATGCGAACATCGCGGTCGTCCAGCCCTGCCCGGCCAAACATCTGTCGATAGGAGCGCATGATATGTTCAGGGTTCTGCGGGTTCAGGTATTTGATGCCGAGAAGCGTCTTTTGCATGTGTGAAAAGAGCACCTCCAGCTGCTTGTTGCTCGCCAGGCGCCGGTTCCCCTGCACCTTGCCCTGTCGCTCGCCATGTTGCAGACAGACTTCATAAAGGCAGACCACCACAGATTGAGCCAGGTTCATTGATTGGATACTGCCGCAGGTCGGAATTGTAATCAAGCGCTGGCAGAGATCCAGCTCTTCGGTCTTCAGCCCCTTGTCTTCGCGACCGAAGACCAACGCGACCCTGCCACTACCGAGACGTGGCAGAAGGTCTTCAGCAGCACTGTCGGGGTGCAGGAAATCGGCCCGGTACTTACCGAAGCGGCGCGTGGTCGCATAAGCATAATGGCAATCCGTGAGGGCGCACTCCAGGTCAGGGTAGAGGGTGGCCTGTTCGAGCAGCACGCTTGCCTTGACGGCCATTTTACGCGCTTCGTCATCAAGGTGATCGACCTTCGGCGCGACCAGGCGCAGATCGCTGACGCCGAAATTTGCCATCGCGCGTGCCACCGAACCGATATTTCGCTCGCCGCGGGATTCGACGAGGACGACTGTCAGATTATCAAGATTCATAATTAAACCCAAGCTGTCCGCCGCAAGGACTTGACCAAAGCAACTCAGGAGGAGCCGGAGCTTTCTTAGCGTTGACAGCTGTCAGCCCTAATCCTTCGCTTGCGTACTTTCCGCTCCCCACCTCGTGTCTGTTAGCCCAAATCCCCCAAATAACTCTGCACAAGCGCAGCAGCGACAATCGCAGCTGTCTCGGTACGCAGGATGCGCGGGCCAAGGCTGACCGGCAGGAACCCGGCGCCCTGCGCCAGCTCGACTTCCTCGCGGGAGAAGCCGCCCTCGGGTCCGATCATCAGGGCGACACTCTGCGGCCTAAACGTACCGAATCCTTCCGTGAGTGTCCAGGATGAATCCCCTTCATACAGCATCAGCTTCAATTCTGCCGATTCGGCGGTGCGAAGCGCTTCGGCGAAACATTGTGCCGTCATGAGTTCCGGCAGCATCGCGCGCCGGCACTGGCGAGATGCTTTCCGGACCAGATCGGGCCAGCGATGTGATTTCTTCTGCCCTGCATCACGCTCTTCAATGGTTGACGAGTGTGCCGACACCATGGGCACGATGCGGGCGACACCGAGTTCGGTAAGTTTCTGCAGGACCAGCTCAAAACGCTCCCGGTCCGGCAAGGATTGATAAACAGCAATGGTCAGGGGACTTTCTGCGGGACGGGACAGGCATGCAAAGGGCATGCAGCGCGGGTGTTCAGGGTCCAGGCTGATAATGCGCGCACGATATGCCGTCGCTTGCGGGTCAACCAGGGTCATCACTTCACCCGGTCTGGCCTGCCAGATCGAAAGAGCCTGTAGTGCTGCAGCAGAAAGACGTGTCTCTCGATCAAGCTGCGGGACATGGTCCAACCGAACCAGGCTCTTGAGCCCACCGTTATTAACGCATGACAGGGTTGAATCCAAGGGCCCGGTAACTCCTGAAGCGCGCGCGAGACTCTTCCAGGCGCGTCTCGTCATAGGTTTCGGCAAAGTCGATCGCTTGCCGGAACTGGCGGATAAACTCGATACTGCAGGGCGCGCCCATGATCAGGATACCGGCGCCATTCGGGTTGCCTTCTTCGGAAACGATAACCACCGGTTCATCGAGACCCTCGACAGACCCGTTATCATAGACGTGTGGCAAGAAAGCGCCTTTTTTCCAGGTCCACATGAAGCGGTCGAGGGTTATCCCCTGGTTGTCATCCCGAATCATCACCAGGACACGCTGACCGTTGAGATAATATTCCTCTGCCAGGTCACAGAGGACCCTGGCCATCTCGGGCCGATCCAGCTTTATGAATTCTATCGACGTCAAATAAATCTCCTGCCGTCAGCAGCAAAGTGTCGTGTGCGGCACTCTAGCAAATACGTAATTTCCAGGTCAACTAAAGCGACATTCTAAATCAGGCATTTCATTAGAAATGCCGCCTTTGACAGGACGAAGCGGTCCTCAGCCGTCACATTGCAGGGAGACCGGAATGTGCAAAGCACAATCGACATCGGCAAGGAGGCTAGCAGAACGTCCGGGCATCGATGGCGTCACCGGAGTAACAAGGCTCAGGCATCCAGGGCGACAGCCTTCTGGACCTTGCTTTGCCGTGCTGTGGTGATCTTTTTCCTGGTCATGGCCAAATAATTCCCGAACAGGATCAGAATGATTCCACAGACACCGGGCAAGGTCCAGACATACCCCTCCCAGATCGTTGAAAGCCCCAGCGCGACAACCGGGAACAGCAATGTGGCGTATGCCGCACGCCCTGCCCCGATCCTGCCAACCAGGCTCAGGTAGCATCCAAACGCAATCACCGAACCGAACAGGGACAGGTAAACCAGCGACGCAAGGTATGGAATTGCCAGGTCTATCGTGATCGACGTGCCACTGACCAACACAACGATCGCCATACAGGCTGAGCCGTAGGCCATGCCGAAGGCATTGGTCTGCACAACCGGCAGTTTATGCTGCTGGTTGCGGACCGACAGGATATTCCCGAGTGACGCCAGGTAGGTTGCAGCAAAGCTGAGGAGCAGACCGACAACTACCGACCCGGAAAAATCCGCAGCAGCCATATCCGGCCAGAAGAGCAAGCCCAGGCCGGCCATCCCCAACGCCCCGCCAACCAGCACTTTAACCTCGATCGGGGTGCCGAGAAACAGTCGCCCGTTGACCAGATTCATGACCACGATCGTGGAAAAAACCACGGCCGCCAGACCGCTGGTGATCTGCAATTCAGCAAGATAGAAAAGCAGGTAGTTCATAGCGAACAGGAACACACCCTGCATGGCAATAAATGCGTGTTCACCCCTGGTGAATCTCAGTGGCAGGCGTCGGGCGAAACACCAGACAAAAAGGATCAGCGCCGCCAGGGCGAACCGGTAAGAGACCGATAGCGCCGGATCGACCATGCCAAGCTGGAACTTGATCCCGAGCCAGGTGGAGCCCCAAATCAGGACCGTAATCGTGTAAAAGAGGAGATTGGCCATCGGCTAACCATGCGTTCCGGCAAGCCGCTGGCTTGCAGCAAGTCGATCGGGGGTTTCGAGGGCAATTTCCTCAACCGGCATCCCGCCGGCGGCATGCAATAGTGTGCAGTTGCGGGACCTGCCGTCCACAGAAAAAATTAGTCCCGCGGCAATGGGAATCCATTGCAACTTGACCTGTTCATACAGAACCATTGCGTCTACCTTGTCCGGCATTCCAATCCGGAGAGAAAGCGCCGCGTGGTCGCTTGCGCTTATTGTCGATGGAACTGTCTGTCCAGGACAACACAAAGACCGGCAAGAACAACGCAGCCAGAGGCCAGCATCAAAGGCACGGCAAACCCTTCCTGAATGTCCGCAAGAACTCCGGCAAAGACCGGCCCGAGCGTCTGGCCGACGCCGAAACTGGCGGTCAGGACAGCCGCGGCCCGGCGGCCATCTCCGGGCAGGCGAAGATTCCCCTCGGTCAGGGTCAGGGCAACGACTCCGAGGAAGGTGCCGCCAAAAGACACGGCGGCAAACAGCACGGCAATAATCGATTCCGCACCGATGCTGACCAGAATACCTGCCGCTTGCAAGGCATATGCGCATAGCAAGGCCTGCCTGTTGCCGATACGACGACCGAGATAGGGCCATAAAATTGTCGAAGGGACGGCAGCAAGACCAACCGCGACCCAGCTGTAGGGAGCGAAACCTTCCAGCCCCGGCGTCAAGGAGATAATCGCGACCAGAAATGTAGCCGTAACGATATATCCGAGCCCCTCGAAGAAATACCCAACCGACAACAACCGAACTCTGGCCAACGATACCGGCAAACCGGATTCTTCAATCGTAATCGGTTTGACCAGTTCTCGCCTGCGGCCGAGCAAAACACCTGTGGTCGCCAGAATGGCTGCCAGAACACCCGCGCCGTACCAGGCGCCATGCCAGCCACCGATTCTATCCAGCAACGGGACAACAAGGCCGCTCAGCGCAATCCCCAGCCCGATACCGCCGTACAAGGTGCCGAGCCAATGGCCATAACCGCGCCGACTTAGCGTTTCCCCGACCTCTGCAGTGATCACGATAAACAACACGGCGCTCGCAAAGCCGCCGGCAAAACGCAACAGGCCCCACCACTGCGGGCTGATGGTGGCGCCCATGAACAGAGTGGTTGCAATACTCACGAGCAGAGAGCCGCCAGTTATCAACCTGGAACGAAGCAGCCGGGGCGATACCGAGCACATGATTGCGCCACACAGATAGCCCAGGTAATTAAGGCCGGCGAGCCACCCGGCAACGCTGTTGGACATGCCCAGGTCTCGCTGCATCAACGGCAGGATCGGCGTAAACACAAATCGGCCGATTCCCATGGCAACCACCATACCGAGAATGCCGCCGACCATAACCTTGAGAGCGCCCCATTCAGGGCGAGTCGTATTCAGGTATTTCATACGCGCTTATTCATCTTGTTTTCTCGATACAGAGAGACCAAGATCAAAAAAAGCCGAAGTCACGCTGGACTGCGGCTTTTTTTGATCTTATTCGAAAAGAGTCAAGTCCCGGTTTTCCTGCCACCTGACTGTTTCGGCGAAGTCGCAAATTTCAGGCTTGCTTGTTTATTTCCCTTATCCTTGCAGGGGCCCTTCACTCACATTATTTTGCCATTGACCAGGAAATCCATGATCCGGTGTCCCGGGCTGACAAGCAATCCCGACTTCCCGGCAGCAGCTTCGGAGTACTCATCCGCCGCATCTGCAGGACTTGCAATCCCGTAGCCGAACAGGACAAAAGGAACCGGATCCTTGGTATGGGTCATTTTCGCGACCGGGGTGGGGTGATCGGGAAGCAGCAGAATCCGGTAGTCACCGAGACTTTTGATCCCTTCCATGACCGTTCCGACCACATCCTTGTCAAAACGTTCGATTGCCTCAATTTTATCAGTCAGGCTGCCACTATGCGCGGCTTCGTCAGGGGCTTCTACGTGCAGATAAACAAAATCACGACTCTTCAGGGCTTCCAGGGCGGCTTCTGCCTTGCCTTTGTAATTGGTATCCAGATAACCGGTGGCACCCGGCACCACAATAACATCGAGCCCTGCGTAGATGCCGATCCCCTTGATCAGGTCAACCGCAGAAATCACTGCGCCATTGAGGTTGAACTTGTCTTTCAAGGTCGGCATTTTCGGCCGCCGTCCCTGCCCCCAGAGCCAGATCGAGTTGGCGGCATGTTTGCCCTCTGTTTCGCGTCTGACATTGACCGGGTGCTGCTTGAACAGCATTTGTGCGGCATTGGTAATATTCATCAGCGGCATGGCCTCAACGGAGCGTGGAATATGTTCAGTTACACGCTGTCCGGTCAGGTCATGAGGAGGAGGCATGTTGATATCGACACGGCCGCCCTTCCAAACCATCAGGTGGCGATACGAAACACCGGGATAGAACTGGAATTCGTCATCGCCCAGTTCCTCCTGCAGGCAGAGAATCAGTTCACGGGCTTCCCCCGTGGAGATATGACCTGCCGAAAAATCCTGCATGCACAGATCACCGCCAAGCAGGCTCAGGGTCACCAGATTGAGCCGGAACGCTACATCGTCAGGGCCAAGTTTGACCCCCATACTGGCTGCTTCCAGGGGCGAACGGCCGGTATAGCAGGTCGCCGGATCATAGCCGAAGACTGAGAGGTTCGCCACATCAGACCCAGGATGAAAGGCGGCTGGGACAGTCTCGGCCAGGCCGATAATCCCCTCCCTGGCGAGTCTATCCATATTGGGTGTTTCGGCCGCCTGCAAAGGAGTTTTACCGTCAAGTTCCGCGACAGGTTCATCGGACATACCGTCGCCAAGCAAAGTAATGAGTTTCATAAGTACCCGAAAAATTAAAAAGTGAAATGTTAAAAGTTGTCAGTATGTATTGGTCGCGCTTCGCAGTTCGCGTCTCGCGTGGCCCTATCCCCTCGGGTGGTGCTGAGCGTGCAGCTGCCGCAATCTTTCGCGAGTGACATGGGTGTAAATCTGGGTTGTTGAAATGTCCGCATGGCCGAGCATTGCCTGCACGGAGCGCAAATCCGCACCATTATCCAACAGGTGAGTGGCAAAGGAATGCCGCATGGTATGCGGTGTAATACTTTGTCTGATGCCGGCCTCAAGCGCGCGGCGCTTAATAATCTTCCAGAAGCCCTGACGTGTCAAGCCTTCCCCGGAACGATTGAGGAACAGACGTTGAGAGCCGCGTTGCTTGTCGAGGCTGGGGCGGCCATCCTGCATATATTGCCGCAACACCTCTATGGCCGCTTCACCAAGCGGAACGATCCGCTGTTTACTGCGTTTGCCGAATGCCGTCAGGTAACCGACATCGAGCTGCAGATCCCCGAGCTTTAATGAAACCAGCTCAGAAACACGCAAACCCGTCGCATAAATAATTTCCAGCATAGCGCGATCGCGCAGAGCGAGTGGAGTTTCACCCTTCGGGCTGGACAGAAGGCTTTCTACATCGGCAGTCGAAAGGGTCTTGGGTAGTGAGACGAGACTTCTGGGCGACACGATCTGGTCGGTCGGATTGTCTTTGGCGAGCTTTTCCCGGATCAAAAACTTGTGAAAAGTCCTCAGTGCCGCAAGAGACCGGGCCCTGCTTCTGGCAGACAGGCCGCCCTCTTTCAGGGACCCGAGGAAACGCAGTACCACAGCCGGGGTTATTTTTTCCAGGCAGTCAACTTTTTCACTCTCGAGGTATTCCAGGTAGCGCGCCAGATCATGGCCATATGCATCAAGAGTGTTCTTGGACAAGCCACGCTCAACGGCAAGATAGTTCAGGTAATAGTCGAGGTAATGATTCATAAGTGCCTTTAATAGCTATTCTTCCATGCACTCAAGGAGGGCCTTACGGAGCTCCTCCCGTTTGGTTTCATTGTTGATCGGCTGGCCGAAGATGTCTTTTACATAGAAGGTGTCAGCTACCTGGTCCACCTTGGTGGAAATCTTGGCAACATAAATGTAGAGCCCCAGATCAGTTAATGTCCGGGTGATTTTGTAGAGCAACCCAACCTTGTCATGGGCGAAAATGTCGATAACCGTGTGCGCCCTGGAAACATCACAGTCAAATTCCACCCGGTTCGGGTAACGGGGCATTTTGTGGCCGGGCAGGGTGTTGGATTTCTGGCGCTTCTTGACCAGACTGGAGACCTTGACGCGACCCTCCAGTACTGAAGTCAAGTCTGACTGCACCTTCTGCCATTTGCGTTGGGCTGTCAATAACTCCGCCAACAGACTTGTTAACATGCAGGATATCCAGGGCGGCTCCGTTGCTGCGCGTGTAAATCTGCGCACCGAGAATGTTAATGCCGTTTGCCGCCATAACCCCTGTAATCATGCTGAAGAGACCCGGCACATCGACCGTAGATATGGTTACGCTGCTGTACTCGGCTTCGACATCGTGTTTGACCTGGATCGCGACAGCGTCATCACCACGGGACAGCTCCAGCTTTAGGTGATCGAGCACTTCCCATGAGCGGTGCGTAAGAAGATACCTGGTGCTCATTGCACGCAGATGATTTTTGATCACTTTTTCTTCAAAATCACCCTTGAGGGCGTCCATGACCTTGCGCTTGCGGTTACGGACACGCTCAGTGCGCAACTCGCTCATGAAATTGCCGCGCTCCATGGTTTCATAGGTGTTTTCGTAAAGCTCCTGAAGGAGGAGCCCCTTCCATTCCGACCAGACATCGGGACCAACCGCCTTGATGTCAGCAAACGTCAGGAGAAAAAGCATCTTCAGATTCTCAACCATCGCCATCTTGTTGGCAAAATCCTGAATCAGCTTGATATCATGGAGATCACGGCGCTGCGAAATATGGGCCATGTCCAGATGATTGCGGACCAGGAATTCCAGGCGACTGCTGTCCTCTTTCGACAGGTTCAGCCGGCGGGCGATTTTGGGCATCATGTCCGCGCCCTTGTTGGAGTGGTCTTTCCCCTCGCCTTTGCCGATATCATGAAAGAGAACGGCCAACACGAGCAGCTCAGGTTTGCCGATATCTGCCGCAACGCTGGTATACAGAGGCTTAGATTCCCGGTATACGCCTGACCAGAGCTTTTCAATCTCCTCGACGGCAAAGAACGAATGGATATCAATCGTGTAAACGTGATAGGCATCGTGCTGTACTTTGCAGTAAATCCGTTTGAATTCAGGAATATACCTGTTCAGGAAGGCAAGGTGGTGCATGTCTCTTAGAGAGCGTGCTGCACCCGTGGGCCCGCGCATAATCTCGAGGAACATTTCGGAGACTTCCCGGTTGCGGCGAAAGCTGTCATTGACCAGCGAGAGGTTGTCGCGAATCTGGCCTTTGACTTCAGCGCTGAGGGCCAGACTGTTCTGCTTGGCAAGCAGGAACGCCTGCATCATCGCTTCGGGACGCTCGGCAAACAGTTTTTTGCGTGAGGTTTTCAACTCGCCGCGATAACTGAAGAAGTCAGCGCCGAGATTGCGCCGGCCCAGGCGCCCGAGGATGCCGGTAGACGGGTCCTTATCCTTGAATGCACGAAAGATCAGGGTTGAGGCCAAATGCTCCGTACGGGTGGCATGAGCATAATAATCCTGCATGAAAAGCTCGACAGGGAGTGCGGCCTTGGTGCCTGCATAGCCGAAACTTGCGGCGATTTTTTCCTGTGCCTCGAACTGGATCTGATCGGTCTTACGTTTTGCTTGAAAATGCAATTCATTGCGAATCCGCCAGAGATAGTCGTAAGCATCTTCAAACTCCTGCAGTTCCTGGTCAGAAATCACGCCTTTTATCAGCAGCTCACGCAGGTTTTTCGCCTTGAATTTCACACGTGCCATCCATACCGCAGTGTGCAGGTCGCGCAGGCCGCCCTCTCCTTCCTTGAGGTTCGGCTCAAGCATGTAAACCGTGGAGCCGTATTTGGCCAGACGGGTCTTGTGCTCATCATATTTGGCTTTAAGAAAACTCTGGCCGTTGCGGTTTAAAACAGGCTGCGAAACCTGCTTTTCGAACTCGTGGTAAAGGGCCTCGTCACCAGCCAGAAAGCGCGTGTCCATGAGAGCGGTGCGGATCGTAATATCTTGATGGACCAGAGACAGGCAGTCGGATGCCGTACGGACACTGTAACCGACGTCCAGGTTCAGATCCCAAAGCAGGTAGAGGACCCGCTCGGCAATCTTTTCCGCCAGATCCTTGTTCTGGTCGCTGCAGTAGAACATGACATCGATATCGGAAAACGGGTTCAGCTCCGCACGCCCGTATCCGCCGAGGGCGATAACAGCGGAACAGACCTTGCCGGAAGTCGGAAATTCTGCCGAGGCACAATGGTACAGATTGCGGACCAGCTGGTCGGCCATGGCGGTAATGCATGCGACCACCTCGCGGCCGCTGCCACCTGCGCTGTGCAACTCCTGACAAAGATTACGATGACAATTGATGTGGCCACGCGCTGCTTCAAGCAGGGAGGTACGCCTCTCTGCGAATGAGACATCACCGGCCACCATCAGTTCAGTGGCAAAGAAATCGGGCGGGGTTTGCTGCTTTTCCATATTTATCGAGACGCTATCAGCTTGTTGCTGACAGCATATTCCTTGATGGCAGAGGCAATCGCCTGCGCTGCGGATTTTTGGTAGGCACTGCTGACCAGGCGTTTTTCTTCGCGCGGATGGCTGATAAAAGCTGTTTCAATGAGCACGGAGGGCATCGTCGCACCGAGCAGGACATAGAACGGACCCTGTCTCACTCCAAGGTCGCGGACATTGCTGTATTTCTTGCTGATGCGATACACCAGGCTCTTCTGGATTTCTGCCGCCAGACGGCTTGACTCATTAATCTTGGCGTTGGCCATCAGGTCGAACAGAATCAACTCCAGATCAGACACCTGCTTGAGTGAGGTGCCATTCTCGCGCGCCGCAACCGCCGCCGCCTTGTCATTTTTGGAGAAGTTGAGGTAATAGGTTTCGATGCCATACGCCGTGCGGCTCTTGTTAGCGTTGGCGTGCAATGAAATGAACAGGTCGGCACCGACCTTGTTGGCGATCGCAGTCCTTTCTTCGAGAGGCAGGTAGACGTCGTGACTGCGGGTCAGAATGACTTCACAGCCAATCTGACTGGCCAGCTCTTTTGACAACTCCTTCGCCAGTTTGAGTGTGACGTCCTTCTCCAGGACACCAGTTGGACCGACAGCTCCAGGGTCCTTGCCTCCGTGGCCGGCATCGACCACAATCCTGCGCAGTGTCGTGGTCGCGGAGGTTCCCCGAATATGCAAGGCGGGCGGGCTAGGTGTTTCCTTGAGCACCGTGGCGATGTCATCGTGGGCGGACTCGGGCAAGGCGCTGATCGACGGCTCGTCACGTTTCAATTCAGGCGATTTGTCGCCCGCCACATCAATAACGATACGCCATGGGTCATTTAACGGAAACACCTTGTAGTCGCTGACACTATGCAGGTCAAGCACAACCCTTACCGTGTCACCCTGTGGTTTTCCGGTGCGGATACGGCTGAGAAGGCCGTCGTCGACAATCGTCGTTTCCGGCAAGGTATCGTCCAGACCGGTCTTTTCAAGATCGACATAAAGACGCGGCGGAATGTTATTGGCCGGTTCTGCAGCAAGATAGTTTGTGGAGAATTTCGCCTCACCGGACACATCGATGACAATCCGCGTATATCCCGGGTTGGACCAGTAACGAATCGATGTCAATTGGCCGCCGGGGGCACTTTGTGATACAGCACTGTCGGGAGGAGCCGGAACCTCTTTCCTGGCAAGGTTCTTTTCGGCAGGCACCGGTTTCGGCGCGGGGGCATACCCGGCAAGAGCTTTGAGTCTTGCACTGGCTTTGCTGCGCATATCACCATTCGGCAAGGCACTGACCAGCCTCTGGTAAACAAGATAGGCCCTATGCCTGTCACCCAGGACTTCTTCGAGTATTTCTCCAGCATGCAGGAGGGCGTCATCTGCCAGGGAGTTGTCCGGATAAATGTCTGCCATCTCTTCGAAAAGTTCGACAGCACGCTCGGCATCCGGCTTGATGCGACTGATCCCGTACAGCCCTGCAGTGGTCTTGCCGCACATGTACAAGGCGTCCGGACCACGACTGGTTTCCGGGTAACGCTCATAAACCGCCCTGAAACGGTCAAACACCTGCTCCCACTGCTCGCGATACATCTGCTTGCGCGCAGAGTTCTGCAATGAATAGTAGGCGTCACGGGCCTTCTGGTAAGCCTGCTCGGCACTCTCGCCCAGGGCGGCGGCCGGAACCATCAGGCTGGCCAGGGTCATTATGCATATGATCGAACGAATCATTTTGTTCATAGCATCTTCTTTAGTTCATCGAGAAGGTTTAGCGCCTCAAGCGGAGTCAGGACCGAAACATCTATTTCGTCAAGTTTTGCCCTGACCTTGTCAGGCTGCTCAAAAAGTCCCAGTTGCGGAGCCACAACCGCGTTACCGTTCTGCCTGCTGCGAGCCAGTCGTGGTGTCCCGGCTACATATTCCCCCGACTCGAGGTTATGCAGTACTTCTTTGGCCCTGTTGATAACGTCTGTCGGCAAGCCTGCCAGGCGAGCGACCTGGATGCCGTAGGAATGGCTGGCCCCGCCCTTGACGATGCGCCGGAGGAAAATGATCTGGTCATCCCATTCCTTGACGGCGACGTTGTAGTTTTTCACCCGTTCACGGGTTAGTGCCAGGTCGGTCAGTTCGTGGTAATGAGTTGCAAAAAGTGTCTTGGCCGCAACCTTCGGATTGTCGTGTAAATACTCAGCCACTGCCCAGGCGATACTGACCCCATCGAACGTGGAAGTCCCACGGCCTATTTCATCCAGCACGATCAGGCTGCGTGGGGTGGCGTGATTGAGGATATTGGCCGCCTCTGTCATTTCGACCATGAAAGTCGATTGGCCGCGGGCCAGGTTATCACTTGCTCCGACCCTGGTGAAAATTCGATCGACAATACCGATACGGGCCTTTTTTGCAGGCACCAGGCTGCCCATCTGCGCCATCAGGACCAGGAGTGCAACCTGGCGCATGAAGGTAGATTTGCCGGCCATGTTGGGGCCGGTAATAATCAGGATCTGCCTTTCTTCCGTGTCCATGTGGACATCGTTGGCGACAAACCGTTCACCCAGATTCATCGTCTCGATAACCGGGTGCCGCCCGTCTTCGATCAGCAGTTCGGTAGATTCGTCGATCTCGGGGCGGCAGTAATTTCGCTCATGGGACAGATCTGCCAGGCCAAGCAAAACGTCCAGGGTCGCAACCTTGTCGGCCGTGGCCTGAATGCGCTGGCCCTGTTTCGCCACCTGTCGCCTGACCTGCTGGAAGAGGTCATATTCGATCTCCACGACCCGGTCTTCGGCGCCCAAGACTTTTTCCTCGTACTCCTTGAGAGTCGGGGTTATGTAGCGCTCCGCATTGGCCAGGGTTTGCTTGCGCTGGTAATCCTCCGGCACACGATCCAGCTGAGACCTGGTCACCTCGATGTAGTAACCGAAGACCCTGTTGTAGCGAACCTTGAGATTCGAGATGCCGGTCTTTTCCTTCTCTTCCTGTTCAAGGCGGGCGATCCAGCCCTTGCCTTCGCGGCTGATGCCGCGCAGCTCATCGAGCTCGGCATGGTAGCCCTCCCGGATCAGGCCCCCTTCACGCAAAACGAAAGGCGGATCGTCGACAATGGCACTCGAGATTAAAGCGACCATGTCTGGCAGCGTATCCAGGGCGTTACTCAAACCGACCAGCATGGGACTGTCGAGTTGGCCAAGCAGATCAAGGATTTGTGGCAGCTTCTCCAGTGAAATCCGCAATGCGGCCAAATCCTTGGCATTGCCGGTTGCCATGGCGATCCGCCCGTTGAGTCGCTCGAGATCGTAGACCTCGTCAAGAGCGCGGCGCAGATCATCCCGGCAAAGACTTTCCCTGACCAGCTCTTCAACAGCGACATGCCGCTCTTCTATGCGTTGCCGATCGACCAGGGGATGTGTGATCCAATGCCGCAGCTTACGTGCGCCCATGGCCGTTACGGTGCGATCCATGACCCCCAGCAACGAACCGCGACGGCCACCGTCGTGCAGGGTTTCTGTCAGTTCCAGGTTGCGCCGCGTAAAATCATCGAGAACCATGTGATCGCGAACATGGTAGGTGCGCAGAGGCTGGAGGTGGGAGACCGAACATTTCTGGGTCTCTTCCAGGTAGTGCAGAATCATCCCGGCAGCCCTTACAGCTGCAGGCATATCATGGCAGCCAAAACTTTCCATGGAGTTACCCGGGAAGGACTCGAGCAGCCTCTGCCGTGCGCGGTCCTCAGCCGCGGCCCATTCAGGCAGACGATTTATGTTGCGCCCTTGCAGTGAGCCTTGCAGAAGCTTGGCAAGACTGTCGCCAGTCTCGCCATCGAGCATCAACACTTCTGCCGGATCACGGGAAATGATTTCCCCTGCCGTACTTTCAGGATCGAGCAGTTCGGTTACGCGGAATTCCCCGGTAGTGATGTCGACACAGGAGATGCCGAAGCCACCGTTCTGAACCGGGAGCAAGGCCATGAGGTAATTGTTGCGGCGCGGATCGAGCGTGTCGGTATCAACGACCAGGCCGGGGGTTACAACCCTGACGACGGCGCGTTTGACAATCCCCTGGGCCTGCTTGGGGTCTTCCACCTGCTCACAGATAGCAACCTTGTAACCGTTCTGAACCAGTTTGGAGACATAGGGCTGACAACTGTGGAAAGGAACTCCGCAAAGCGGGATTTCCTCTGCAGCACCCTTGTTTCGCGACGTCAGGGTAATATCGAGAACGCGTGCCGCGACCACAGCATCTTCCATGAACATTTCATAGAAATCACCGAGACGAAAGAAGAGAATCGCATCCGGATATTCGGACTTGATCTCCAGGTACTGCTGCATCATGGGCGTGGTTTTTGCCATCAGCACATTAACTCAGTAATAATCCAAAAAAAACAACCCTTTACGGGGCCGCTCTGGAAACATTAAAGCTACACATCGAAACATTATTATGTTAACAAAACAGCCAGTTGACTGTAAATAGCAAAGACTCTTTTCTGACAAAATCTGGTGGTTGCCAAGCCATTTAAAGTGCTTTATGGTTAAGGCTACTTCAGATTAAGGAGTTCATCATCTGCATGTGCCCTGACAACGACCTGAAACCGCTCCTGCAGGGTTTGAACAGAAATGCCTTCAACATCGTCACCCTGGACGATGAGATCCAGGTCGACAAGCGGTGCGTCGACCTGCTGCGCCACTTCAATCAGTATTTAACCTGCCAGGAAGGACTCCTGCCTGAGCAGGCTGGAGAGATCTGCCACGGGGCGGATTATTTCCTGCGTGAATTCATGATCGCCGACCGTCGCGACAATCTATTCTCCGTAACAGTAGAGCGTATCCGGCAGTTTGCCGGACACTGGTACATCATCCGTACCCTCGAGCCGAATCTCACTGAACTGAAATGCGTCCTCAGAGGCACGGCCCTGTTCTATGATTTCCTGGCGGGCCAAAACCTCATAGATCGGCAGGCAGCGCTGAAGATTGCCCGGCAATGCGATGAGGTCAATTATTACCAACAGAGGATAGACGATTTCTGGGCCATAGAAGATAACGGATTTGACGCCTGGCGACAGGCCTGCCCGCTTGAGCCGGTGCCCGACATATCATGACACAGACAACCCGTTCACCCAAAATGGCCGCAGCCCGGCTTTCAGTGTTCACCGCACTGTGCCTGGCAGTCCTGAAACTCCTCACCGGTGTTTTTACCGGCAGCCTGGCAGTGCTGAGCTCGGCTATAGACTCGCTGATGGACATTCTCATGTCCGGCATCAACCTCATGGCCATTCGGCAGGCCGAGCAACCGGCGGACGAGCAGCATCCTTACGGGCACGGCAAGTTCGAAACCCTGGCGACCCTTTTTCAATCAGTAGTCATTGCCCTGTCCGGCGCCTGGATCATTTACGAGGCCATACAGCGCATAATCGTTTCCAGCCCGATCAGACAAACCGGCATCGGCATTGCTGTCATGTCCATCAGCATCTTTGCCTCCTACCTGATCAGCCGTCACCTGCGCGAGGTCGCCAAAGCAACAGATTCGTCCGCACTCGAGGCTGACTCACTACACTTTTCAATGGATGTTTACACCAACCTGGCCCTGCTTATCGGCCTGGTCCTCATGACCTGGTTCAACCTGCCATGGCTGGACCCGGTCATGTCGATCCTGGTCGCATGCTATATCCTCTTTGAATCGCTGCGGCTCTTGCGCCATGGCCTGAGGGATATCCTCGACGAACAGCTACCCGAAACCGTGCGCAAGGAGATTGAGGATTTAATTGAGGAACACAAGCACGACTTGTTCGGTTACCATAACCTGCGGACACGGCGAGCCGGATCACAGAAGCTGATCGATTTCCACCTGACCGTATGCAAGCATCTCTCGGTCGAAGAGGCCCACGACATCACTGACTACATAGAGAAAAAAATCGGCGATGAGATTATCGGCACAGACGTAACGATCCATGTCGAACCCTGTCGACGACATGACTGCCCAGAAAGGGACGCCTGTCCGGCCCAGATAGTTCGCCACGCAGAGATTCAACAGGAAAAATGGTGGCAACAGGACAACGAACCTAACGAGAAACGGCCGCTGGAATAAGCTACGTTTGAGACCAGCCGAGCAGACAAGGCGGCAGCAACAACGGATTCCGCAGGCTCGAAGATAAAACAACAACCTGCTCTTTTATCTCTACCACCCCTCAGACGGTCTTCTCTTTCAGCCTGCGCAGATCATCTATAACCTGCAGGCTGCCCTTGCGGCGGGCATCCATCTCATCGAAGATCCGTTGCGCCATATCGCTGACCCGATCCACCGAGGTCTCGATCTGTCGGGTGTTGTCAGTCTGTTGTGACGTGGCGTTCACCATGTCGTCAGCCATCGCCCGGACTTCTTCAACCGCAGCGACGATACTCTTGGCGCCATTGGCCTCCTCACGGGAGGCTCTGGAAACCTGCGACGACATCACACCCAGTTCCTCAATCGAATTTCTCACGCCGACTACCGACGTCGAAATTTCCCGGGTCGATTTACGGATGTCATGTGCCATTTCCATGGCCTGATGAGAACTGTCCAGGATCTGGGCGAGCACGTCCGCCATCTCCACCCCCTGCTCCATCCCCTGTTTGACCAGCTTTGTCGTCGAATTGATGTGCTCTACTGTCTCTCGCGTATATCTCTGGATCTCCTCAATAATCTGATTGATCCGGTCTGTCGACATCGCTGATTCCTGCGCAAGGGACCTGACTTCGTCAGCGACCACCGCAAACGAACGGCCGTGTTCACCGGCCTGAGCGGCGATGATTGCTGCGTTGAGAGCAAGCAGGCTGGTCTTCTGCGTTAACTCGGTCACCACCGAGGTCACCATCCCAACCTCTTCGCCTTTTTCAGACAGGTTGTTAATGACATCTCCGGCATGCTCGACAGACGTCACAATCCCACGCAACCCCTTGAGAACATGGTTGACCGTTTCAACACCATGCTCGGCTCGCTCCTTGACTTTTTCCGACATGGCGTGCGACCTGGCACTGCTTTCTTCGACGGCGCTGATGGTGTACTGGATTTCGGTCATGGAAGCGACCGAACTCTCCATGAATTCGTTGAGAGCTTTCAGGCTGTTGGAGACCTGTTCGATAGATACCGAGATCTGGCCGACTGCTGAGCGGGTCGAATTGACTGATTCCTGGATGATGCCCGCCCCACCGGAAATATCCGCAGTTGCGCTGGTCGTTGATGATGTGGCGCGACGTAAAGACGTTATCAGATCAGCATGTTCATTGCGGTACTTGAGAAATTCATTGAAGGTGTGTTCAAGTTGTTGGGTGAGCGTCTCCACGGCGTCGAGAAGGTTGATGCGCATCATAGAAGAAGAGATCTGGTCTGCGAAGAGTTTGACCGTATCAACGTCTGTATCGACCAGCTTGTGCCGCTTGTATTTATTATCGACGGCCAGCAAACCAATCGCCTGGTTACGAATAATGATCGGGCAAAGGATAAAGTTACGCGACCGCAGCTGCGGGACGCTGTCGCACGGTGGGCGCAGATGGTACTCTTCAGGCATCTTGGCGATGTCGTCGATCAGCATCACCTGACGGTCGGCAACCGACTTGTACAGGCAACCCGCTCGTTCATCGAAAGGTAGCTTGATGTTGACATTATCATCCAGATTGGCGCCACGGCAGACCGAGAAAAAAAGCTGTTGCCGGTCTTCACTCAACATCAGGATATTGACGCGGTCAAAGCCGATGACATCGTGTAGCCCGTCAGCTGACAGACGCAGGATTTCCTGGCGGTTGATGCTCCTCTGGAGATCCGTATTGATGATGTGAAAGTTCTTGATGCTGCGGTCAAGTTCAGTGAAGCGATGCTCGAAATTGGTTTTCTGCTCAGCGACATTCTGGTTGAGGAGATCGAGTTTCAACGCCCGATCATGGATCTGTTGAGATGCCCGGCCGATGAAGAACCCAAAGAAACCCAGGACGACCATGGTTCCACCACACATGTAGGAATACATGTAGCGGCTCTGTTGCGTGGCCATGATATCTGTGACGACCTGGCTGGCGAGTGAGCTGCCGTCATCCCAGAACAGGATCAGGCGCAGGGTTATCCAGCCTAGTGGAGCCATGACACCGAGGAGCATGCCGCAAATTGCGTAGGCGACATCACGCTTGCCGCTTTTGCCACCCAGGACCTCGGTAATTAACACGGCCTCTCCTTTAAGAATTGCCCCGTTTCTTTCCCAGCACGATACCCAGGGCCTCGGCCGACCTGACCAGACTCCCGTCAGGGTCAACACGATTGAGTGAATCAACCGCGACCTCGATTTCGACGTCACAAACATCACGTCCCTGCAGGGAGACCATGCGCCCGAATTGCCCTTGCTCGATCAATTCAACGGCCTTGACCCCGAAACGGGAGCCGAGGATCCTGTCAAACGGCGATGGCGTCCCACCGCGCTGAACGTGGCCCAGCACAACGACCCGCGTCTCCATCTGCATGCGCCGTGAGATTTCATCAGCAACAAAGGCACCGACTCCGCCGAGGCGCTCAACACCACTATTCTCGTCCGAGGTCACCTGCACGACCTTGTGGCCATCTGCCGGGAAGGCCCCCTCCGCAACGACGACTATGGAAAACTTTCTGCCCATTGCCTTGCGTTGACTGATCGCATCACACACTGCTGCCAGATCAAAAGGTATTTCCGGGATCAGGATGATATCTGCAGATCCCGCAATACCCGACTCGAGGGCAATCCAGCCGGCGTCGCGGCCCATAACTTCAACCACCATGACCCGGTGGTGGCTTTCTGCCGTTGTGTGCAGCCTGTCCAGTGCCTCTGTGACTATCCCCACTGCCGTATTGTAGCCGAAGGTCACATCCGTGCCACGCAGGTCATTATCGATGGTTTTCGGTACCCCGACCATCGGCATTCCCAGCTCCTGGAGGGCTCGGGCAATTTTTAGCGTGCCGTCACCACCGACCGCAATCAACGCATCGAGCCCCAGCTTATTGAAATTGCCGACGACTCCATGCGAGACGTCGAGCAAACGCGTCTGGCCATTTTCAACGACAGGATAAGCAAGCGGATTGCCACGATTACTGGTCCCGAGAATTGTTCCGCCACGAGGTAAAATACCACGCACTGACTCAAGCGTCAGTTCACGCCAGCGAGGTTCGCCCACCAGGCCGTCAAAACCATCCTCAATACCTATCACGCGCCAGTTGCGTTTGAGGACAGCGCTGCGCACCACCCCTCGGATGACCGCATTCAGTCCTGGGCAATCTCCGCCCCCGGTTAATATTGCAATAGTTCGGCTCATGAACACATTCCTCCGGCCATCGATGGAGTGACAGGTTTTTTCACCGGTCACCCAACAGCCAAACACCGGGACGCGGCCCCTGTTGGGTCAGTCCCCTATTTCTTGCGCTGCTCGGTAGCGATCGCCAACTTGACGAAGCCGGCATCGCGGGCGAGGTCCATCAGCGTGACGACTTTGCCATGACGCGATTCCTGGTCGGCGAGGAGCAGGATGGTCGTGGTGTCAGCGGCAGACTGATGCTCGGACAGCAATCGTTTGTAGTCAGTGATGGAAATTTTACGGTCGAGATAATAAATATCACCTTCGGTGGAAAGATATATCTTGAGTTCCCGGGGCTCACGCTCAATCGACTGCGAAGAGGCTTCAGGGAGTTTGATCGAAATTCCCGGGCTTTCCACAAAAGTTGTGGAGATCATGAAAAATATCAGCAGAAGAAAAACCACATCGACCATCGGTGTGAGGTCGATGCGTGGTTCTTCACTCGTTTTGCGCAGAAAGCTCATTTACTTACCCAACAGTTCAACAAGTCGAAGAGAGTAATCTTCCATTTCAATAATCAACTGATCGAGCCTGCTGGACAGATAACGGTGCGCCAGGATGACCGGTATGGCGACGGTCATACCTGCAGCAGTCGTGATCAGTGCTTCCGATATTCCTCCACCAAGGGTAGCAGGAGTTCCCATTCCCTGGCTGGCAATCACGTTGAAAGCCCGGATCATGCCAAGGACCGTACCGAGCAATCCCAGCAAAGGCGAGATTGTCGCGATGGTTCCCAACAGGCCTAAAAAGCGCTGCAACGGGGCAGCCTCACGGCGACCGGTCTCTTCGACCACGGCCTTGATCTGTTCACGACTGCGCCCTGCGGCACGCAGAGCGGCAAGAAAAACCTGCGCCAATGGCGAGTTGGATTTATGACATACGGTGATAGCGTCTTCGCGGTGGTCTTTTGCCACCAGCGGTTCAACTTGATGGGCAAGCTCCCTGAACTCCCTGCGAACCTTGATGTAGGTCCAGAGCCGTTCGAGGAAGATCCCAAGAGCTAAAATTGAACAAAGAGCGATCGGGTACATGAGGTACCCGCCTTTTTGGATAACAAGCCACATATATCGAAATCTCCTCCAGGAACGAAAATGAGTAGAGTGATGAGCACCCAAGCAATGGGGCTAATTTTATTGGTTTCTACTGACGATTACAACGAAAAGCTGTGCTGTTTCAGGAAAAAGCCTTGGTCAGTAAAGTATACGTCTTTTCGATATGTTGCGGAATAATCCTGGTGTCCGCAAGAATCGGCATGAAGTTGCTGTCTCCCGCCCAGCGCGGCACGATATGCATATGGATGTGTGCGGCAATCCCCGCCCCGGCTGCCTGGCCAAAATTCCAGCCGACATTAAACCCCTGGGCAGAGCAGCTGCTACGCAAAACGGCCTGACAGAGGACCATCAAACGATGGAGTTCCTGGATCTCCGGCCCTTCAAGGTCTGCAGGATCGGCGAGATGGCGATAAGGTGAAACCATCAGATGCCCGTTGGAGTAAGGGTAACGGTTCATCATCACATAGCAGGTATCCCCACGTGACACGATGAGTCGTCCGGAATCACTGGCATTGTCAGCATCGACACAGAAAATGCACTCTTCCGCTTCCGGCTTCTGTATGTATTCCAGGCGCCATGGCGCCCACAAACGATCCATAAGTCATATCTCCAGGGTCAAAGATCTTAACATCAATCGAGTTGTACAATCGTGCCCCTGATGCCTGTACCGATCTCCAGAAGACCGACGGTGTGGCAGGACATGCTGCGCCGATCCGTAGCGCTGCCGGGGTTAAAGAACAGGACCCCGTCGCGTACATGGCATACCGGCACATGGCTATGCCCGTAAACCAGGCAATCAATTGGGATCGTACTGAATTCTTTGTAAATTCTTGCTTCGATCCCTTCAGCCGGCCCCCAGCCGTGAATCAGGCCGATCTTGAAGCCGTTGATACGGATAACTTTCTTGATCGGGATGTCAGGAGAAGACGGATCCATATTGCCACGCACGATATGTACCGGGTAGCCGTCAAAGACGTCGAGCAGGTCAAGGGCAACCAGGTCCCCCGCATGGATTATCATGTCGATCGGATCGAGCAGACCTTCCACCAATTCGAGGAGAAAAGACCGGGCTTCTGATGTATCGCCAAGGTGGGTATCTGAAAAGACAGCTATTCTCAAGGGTAAACCACCGCTAAATGATCAACAGACGACAACTTCGGCAAAAGTATGACAAGCGTTTTCACGTTGCGGGAAAGTATTTATAGTAAAACGCCTTGACTACGCCTTGTCAATCTTCCTGATAACGATCAATAGCCGCCCGACCTGGCCGATTTCCGCCATCTATTTGTTTATCAATAACCGTTTTAAAAGATAACAGCGCTTGACGCATCAGATAAAAGCGATATTTTAGTGATGTTCAAAGATCTTTCATGCCAGGTTCACACTTTTTACCATTTTGGCATCAGCATTGCTGTATTTGCAGGACTGATCAGGAGTTGTGGCCGTTTTTTCTTGACAAAAAGTGTCAGGAAGCATTATCTAAGTTTTTTAATATTGCTAAAAATATTTACTAATAACAAAAAACCTTAACAAAAGTTGGCTTAAACAACCAAGCCTAAGGAGGCAGGAAAGATGTCAAAACGTCAGGAAGCACTTGATTACCACTCGATGGGGCGTAAAGGCAAGATCGAAGTTATTACCACCAAACCATGCGCAACCAGCAGGGATCTTGCACTTGCCTACAGCCCTGGGGTTGCAGAACCTTGCCTGGAAATTGCGAAGAACCCGGATGACGCATACGAATACACCGCCAAGGGGAACCTGGTTGCCGTCGTTTCCAACGGCACAGCAGTCCTCGGCCTTGGCGATATAGGCGCACTGGCCGGCAAACCTGTCATGGAAGGCAAAGGGGTTCTCTTCAAGAGTTTCGCCGATGTTGACGTCTTTGACATTGAAATCGATACCAAGGACTCGGATGAACTGATTCGCACCGTCAAACTGCTCGAACCGACCTTTGGCGGCATCAACCTGGAAGATATCAAAGGTCCTGAGTGCTTCTACATCGAAGAGAAGCTCCAGGAGATCATGAATATCCCGGTGTTCCACGATGACCAGCACGGCACGGCCATCATCTCTGCCGCAGGCATGATCAACGCCCTGGAAATCATAGGCAAGAAGATCGAGGACGTCAAAATTGTCGTCAATGGTGCCGGAGCCGCCGGTATTGCCTGCGCCAATCTCGCCATCACCATGGGCATCGACAATAACAAGGTCATCCTTTGCGACACCAAGGGCGTCATTTACAAGGGCAGAACCGAGGGGATGAACGTGTACAAGGAACGCCTGGCCGCCGAAACCGATGCCAGAACCCTAGAGGACGCCATGGTGGGCGCAGATATCTTCTTCGGCGTCTCCGCTAAAGGTGCCCTCACGAATGAGATGCTGAAATCGATGGCCAAGGATCCGATCGTCTTCGCGATGGCTAATCCTGATCCTGAGATTACCCCGCCGGAAGCCAAAGCCGTGCGTGACGACGTAATTATAGGTACCGGCCGCTCCGATTACAACAACCAGGTCAATAACGTGCTCTGCTTCCCGTTCCTTTTCCGCGGCGCTCTCGATACCCATGCCAGTGCAATCAACGCCGAGATGAAACTCGCGGCGGTCATGGCGCTTGCCGAGCTTGCCAAAGAAGACGTTCCCGACTCGGTCCGCAAGGCGTATGGCGGCGAGGTCATAAAGTTCGGCCGCGAATATATCATCCCGAAGCCTTTTGACCCACGGGTCCTGCTGCACGTTGCACCTGCAGTGGCGCAGGCGGCAATGGATAGCGGCGTCGCACGCCGTCCCATTCAGGACATGGACGCATACAGAGAACGCCTGGAGGCGATGCAGGGCCGCTCGAAATCGGTCATGCGGACCCTGATCAACAAGGCGAAAGCCTGCCCGAAGCGGATCGTCTTCCCGGAAGGCGAAGAAGACAAGATCATCCGTGCTGCTCAGATCCTGCTTGATGAGAACATCGCCAAGCCGATACTGCTCGGCAACAGGGGAGAAATCGAAGCCCGCGTCAAGGAACTCGGTGCAGATATTACAGGTGCAGAGATTATTGACCCCGAGAATTCACCCAAACGCAAAGAATACATTGATGCGCTCTTTGCCATGCGTCAGCGCAAAGGCGTCACCCTGGCAGAAGCCAAGCGCCTGATCAAAAAGAACCGCAACTATTTCGGTGCCATGATGGTCGAAAAAGGCGATGCGGACACCCTCCTTTCCGGCATCAGCCACCACTACCCGGAAACGATCCGCCCTGCCCTTGAGATCATCGGCAAGCAGGACAACCTCTCCAAGGTTCATGGCCTGTACATGATGGTCACCAAGAAAGAGGCCGTGTTCTTCGCCGACACCACCGTGACCATCGAACCGACCGCGGAAGAACTGGCTGAGACCGCGATCCTGACGGCCGAAAAAGCCAAGTACTTTGAGGTTGAGCCAAGGGTTGCGATGCTCTCTTTCTCCAACTTTGGCAGCGCCCAGCACCCGTTGACCAACAAGGTTGCCAGAGCTACCAAGTTGGTCAAGGAAAGGGCTCCGGAACTAATCGTTGAAGGTGAGATCCAGGCCAATGTTGCCCTTGACCCGGACCTCGTAGAGAAGCAGTACCCCTTCTCCAAGCTCAAAGGCAACGCCAACGTTTTCATTTTCCCGGACCTGCAATCCGGCAACATCGCCTACAAGCTGCTGCATAAACTGGGCGGTGCCGAGCAGATCGGCCCCATCCTGATGGGCACCAAGAAGCCGGTCCATGTCCTGCAGCGCGGTGACGATGTCACCGACATCGTCAACATGGCTGCTGTTGCCGTCGTCGACGCCCAGGAATATGCACACAATAATAAATAACCATACGCTGTTCGATAGCACCAGATTTTGAATCTCTCGAGGGGCAGCCAGTACGGCTTGCCCCTCCTTTTTTGTAAATATGGTTTTCCGATACCTTGTGCTTACAACCGCGTTTCCCCTTCCCTGTTTTGCTTACAACTGCTAAAATGCCGCCCCACACAACAACGCCAAGGACGTTACAATGAAATATCTGAGCACTCGCGGGCAAGTCCGGAACATTCCCTTCAAGCAGGCGGTCATGATGGGTCTTGCCGAGGATGGCGGCCTGCTCCTTCCTGAGACCATCCCGCAGCTTACCCCGGGTGATCTTGACGCTCTGGCCAAACTGGCCTATCCGGAGTTGGCCTTCCATGTCATGAGCCACTTCATCGAAGATATCCCGGCCGCCGATCTGAAATCGATGATTGACCGTTCCTACACAACCTTTAACCACCAGGATATTACGCCTCTTTTACACAAGGACGGCGTCTACATCCTGGAACTTTTCCATGGTCCGACCCTGGCCTTCAAGGATGTCGCCCTGCAGTTCCTCGGCAACCTCTTCGAGTACCTGCTGGCAGAATCCGGCGCACACATGAACATCCTTGGCGCGACCTCCGGCGACACAGGCAGCGCGGCCATTTACGGCGTACGCGGCAAACGCAATATCAACATATTCATCCTGCACCCGCACAAGAAGGTCTCTCCGGTGCAGGAGTTGCAGATGACGACGGTCACCGACGAGAATGTTTTCAATCTGGCTATCAAAGGCACATTTGATGATGGCCAGCAAATCGTCAAGGAGATCTTCGGCGATCTCGACTTCAAACAGAAATACGCGCTCGGCGCGGTCAACTCGATCAACTGGGCCAGGGTCCTCGCCCAGGTCGTCTACTACTTCTACGCCTGGGGGCAAGTCCGCAAGCAGACCGGTTGTGCTAAGGTCTACTTCTCGGTCCCGACCGGCAACTTCGGTGATATCTTTGCGGGGTATGTCGCCATGCGTATGGGACTGCCGATTGAGAGGCTGGTCCTCGCTACCAATGCCAACAACATCCTCGAACGCTTTGTCAACGCCGGCGATTACTCGATCGACGATGTCCATCCAACCTTCTCGCCCTCGATGGACATCCAGAATGCGAGCAACCTGGAGCGCTATCTTTTCTACCTTTTCGATAAGGACTCGACACGTCTGGCCGCCGCCATGCAGCAATTCTCGGCAGCGGGGCAGCTCTCCTTCACGGCAGAGCAGATTGCCAAGGTCAACGAGACCTTCCTCTCTGCGGCGGTGGACAACGAGCAAACCCTGGCAACCATTCGGGATTTTTACGCGGCAACCGGCTATGTCCTCGATCCGCACACGGCCACCGGGGTGAAAGCCGGCCAGGATCTTCCCGGCGGCGATTATCCGGTGATCTGCCTGGCCACGGCCCATCCGGCCAAGTTCCCCGAGGCTGTCAACCAGGCCATCGGTCGGGATCCGGAGCGTCCGTCGAGCCTGGATGGCCTGGAGAATCGGCAGAAGCGCTGCGAGATCATCGATGCGAAGACCGAGGTGGTCAAGGCCTACCTCTCAGGAAATGCCTTGTCATAGGATGTCACCCTCTTTGGCCTGGGCACGACAACCCGCATCCCTGCCCCAATGAAAAAAACTCACTTCTGAACCTCATAAAAAAAGCCCCTGGTCGATTGACCAGGGGCTTTGATTTTCTATCTGTTTCGATCGCTTAGCAGTCGAAGTAGAGGGCGAATTCGGTTGGGGTCGGACGCATGCGCACGACATCAACCTCTGCTTCGCGCTTGTAGGAGATCCACATATCAATGACATCCTTGGTGAAGACGTCACCCTTGAGCAGGAATTCATGATCGGCCTCAAGGCACTCAAGAGCCTCCTGCAGGGTACCAGCCACATTCGGGATATCTTTGAGTTCTTCCGGAGAAAGACCGTAGATGTCCTTGTCCAGGGGCTCGCCCGGATCGATCTTGTTCTCGATACCGTCAAGGCCAGCCATCACCTGGGCAGCAAATGCCAGATAACCGTTGCAGCTCGGGTCTGGCGTGCGGTACTCGACGCGCTTCGACTTGGGGTTGTCGGTGACCGGAATACGCAAGGAAGCGGAGCGGTTACGGTTCGAGTAAGCCAGATTGACCGGAGCTTCGTAGCCGGGGACCAGGCGCTTGTAGGAGATAGTGGTCGGGTTGGTGAATGCACAGAGCGCCTTGGCGTGCTTCATGATGCCACCGATGTAATACATGGCCGTCTTGGAAAGGCCGCCGTAGCCGTCGCCGGCAAACAGATTGACGCCATCTTTCCAGAGCGATTGATGGCAGTGCATACCGGACCCATTGTCACCAAAGATCGGCTTGGGCATGAAGGTGACGGTTTTGCCGTTACGAACGGCAACGTTCTTGACGATGTATTTGAACCACTGCAGGGTGTCACCCATGGCGAGCAGAGAATCAAAGCGCATGTCGATCTCACACTGGCCACCGGTAGCAACTTCATGGTGTACAGCCTCGATGGTCATGCCGACGCTCTGCAGGACCTCGACCATCTCGTTACGCAGGTCGATGAGGGAATCGGTCGGCGCACAGGGGAAGTAACCTTCCTTGTGGCGTGGCTTGTAGCCGAGGTTGGGGAACTCCTCTCGGCCGGTATTCCACACGCCTTCAACTGAATCAACGGAATAGAAAGACTCATTGGCGCTGGAATCATAGCGCACATCGTCAAAGATAAAGAATTCAGGCTCAGGACCGAAGTATGCCGTGTCAGCAATACCCGTCTGTTTCAGGTAAGCTTCTGCCTTCTGGGCGATGAAACGCGGGTCGCGGGTGTAACCTTCCTTGGTGATCGGGTCGATGATGTTGCAGATCAGGCTCAGTGTCGGCACCTTGACAAAGGGGTCAATTTTGGCAGTCGACGAATCCGGCATGATCAGCATGTCCGAGTTGTGGATCGGCTGCCAACCGCGGATCGAAGAACCATCGAAACCGATACCTTCTTCGAAGGTGTCTTCGCTGAATTCACCAATCGGAGTTGAAAAGTGCTGCCAGATACCGACAAAGTCAAGAAACTTGTAGTCGACCATCTTGCAATCGTTATCCTGGGCAAATTTGACGACTTCTTGTGGGGTCATTTTAAACTTCTCCTTATTAAGATAATGATCTTGCTGTCTAGGGTAATTGTCTTAGCGTTAGAGGGCGTCGTCCCCGGTTTCACCTGTGCGAATCCGGACAACTTCATCAACCGCAGTCACAAAGATTTTGCCGTCACCGATGCGGCCAGTCTTGGCAGACTCACCAATCACCTCGACAACTTTTGCCGTCATTTCATCCGCAACGATAATTTCCATTTTTATCTTGGGGATAAAATCCACGACATATTCAGCGCCGCGGTACAGTTCGGTGTGACCTTTCTGACGGCCAAAACCCTTAACCTCACTGACCGTAATCCCCTGGATACCGATCTCATTCAATGCTTCCTTCACTTCATCGAGCTTGAAGGGCTTAATGATGGCTTCGACTTTCCTCATGGCTTGTCGCTCCTCTGAAAATTGATGTCACATCCTACTAAGCATAAATAGTTCTCAAAAGTGTCCAGCAATGACTAATAGCAATTAGCTTGCCTAAAATAAAACAAACCAATAAACATTGACAAACGTCTGATATTTATGAGTTTTTACAGGTAAAAAGACTTGAACATCTATACATCACGTCAACAAGCAAGCGCATACATGCTCACAAATAGAGCATCTTAACAACCAATTGCCCAGCTTTTGAGCATCACTCGGAATCTGGACAACAAGCCTTGTACAACTCTCGCCACAGGTCAGGGAAAGACGCCCCGGAACAGAAAGCTATTCGGTCCGAATCCGCCGATTGGTAACGGCGAGCAAAGCTCTTGAACATCTGCCATTCTGCCTCGAAATTCGGGGTAAAAACTCCTTGCCCCAGGGCCTGGTCAATTTGACCATGAGACCAGAAGCGAACCTCGGAGATTTCGCTGCGCTCGTATGCAATGGCATCATCAGTGATTGCGAGATATGAGTGCACGTTTTCCGACTCGACCTGGTTTCTGATTACGGACCGGTACAGGTGCGTCAATGGCAGGCCGGTCAATCCCAGCTCTTCAGACATTTCACGATATGCTGCAGCGAGATATGATTCTCCAGAGTTGAGGTGTCCACCGACACTGGTATCCCATTTGCCTGGCTGGATGTCTCTGTCTGGAGCACGTTTCTGCAGCAATAACCATCCGGAGCTGTTAAACACCAACACATGTACCGCGCGATGGACCAGGGCCGGGTTGCCATGGCAGGCGCAACGTGGAGCCTGTCCGATGACTTCGTCATCGTTATTTACGATATCAAACAGCTCGTTCGGATCGATCATTTAAATTAGGGCGCTGGTTCTCCAGGGCTGGGTTTGGACGGTCCATATCCAGAACCTGCCCCCCATCTCCCGGTTTTTCAGCTTCTGTCAAAAAAGGGATTTTTGCTTTTGGCCGCGAGAGGTATGCCGTACGCGATCTTCACCTCCTCGCCAAGGAGACCAAGTTCAATCGCTGCCTTGCCAACCGTGTACATTATGCGGTTGTCGATTCGCAGGTCGGCAGCAAGAGCGACCGCTGAGCCGACCGCAATCCCGAGATCCCCGGCATTAAACGAACAGGTCCCCCCCGCGCTGGTCATGGTATCGCAATCAACAAAGCCGCAGAAGCCACACGCAGGGATCTGCAGCGGCTTTTTGCGAGTGCCGACCAGGACGACAACCGGGGCATGGTCTATATTGTCTGCATCGCGAAGAAAAAATATCACGCCATCGCGTTCACCGATTGCCCTCATCTGCTGCTGGAGACGCTTTTTATCATCCTCCGTCACGATTGCTGTCACAAGCAGGTCTTTGCCTTTGCCTTTGGGAGCAGTTCGTGCGGCAACACAAAGGTTCTCGGCGGCACGCATCAATCCGGCAACTTCGGCAAGCTCATTCATAATCAGCATACTGTTCTCCGTTTTCCGTAATTGTTTATTGAAGTCCTGGCTCCAACATTTCTGGATGCCGGGTAACGCCTGATACTTTCTGGTAAAAGGCTTTTAAAACTGCAGACAGTCTTTCATCCAGACAGGCCAGCGTCTGCGCCTTGATATGATCCGGGACCACCCCAAAATACGCTTCTGCGATACTCCCAGCAATACAGGCCTGGGTGTCACTGTCCCCTCCGAGAGACACCGCATTCCGGACGGCATCTTCAAAGTCCTTTGCTTCCAGGAACGCTATGATCGCCTGCGGAACCGAGTTCTGGCATGAAACATCAAACCTGTAATCCGGTCGAATCTCTGCAATCTTTGCGGATAAATCGTAATTGAATGAGTCCTCGACGTAATTGCGGATGATAACCTTGCTGGCCCCGTTACGTGCCATGAAAACAGCGCCAGCAACGGCCTGGGCGCCGCGGATACCCTCCGGGTGGTTATGGGTCACCTCGGCGCTCCTTAGCGCCTCGGAGAGGACATCCTCAAGGGTGTCATAGAACCAGGCAACAGGGCTGACGCGCATCGCGGACCCGTTACCATAGCTCCCATAAGGGACTGGTTTTGACGCCCTTGCCCAACGCCTGAAGCGGGTACCATACCCAGCGGTCGGATAGTGGTGGAAATATTCGCGGAGTTTGTCCTGGTAGGGGACTTTATGCAGAAGGCTGTCCGCCAGGGCAACGGTATGAACCGTATCGTCGGTAAACGTACTCCGCCGATTGAACAGTACGAAATCCTTGCTTTTGATCCCGGCATGTTCAAAACGTGAGCCGATCACATCTCCGGCAATTGCTCCAAGCATTTGCGACCCTTGATTTACAGTTCAAATGTTGCCCGGGAAAGTATCCTTGCACACATCCACTTATCAAGCAGTATTAACAGTCATGGCTACGGCTTCCAGTGACTGCGCGCAGGCGAATTCGCTTAATACAGAGAAGCGTTGAGACGAGGAGAAAGTGACTTCAGCTTTGCCTGACGCGCATCTTCGGGCAGCGACCCGAGTTTTTTCACTTCAACATAAAAGGCGGGCAGATCATAATCGACTCTCTGCAGAAGGGTCTGAAATGCCGAGACCAGATCATGGTAGGCTGCTGCCGAAGAGAGTCGCGCATTGTTGATCCCTTTCTCCATCCACCGGTCGTATCCAGCATAACCACCCCACCCCTCTTTCAATCGGGCATAGGTCTCATGGCCATGTGAAATAATCTGTTGCTTTGCCAACCTTTTATCCTCGACCACCAAATCGGCCGTGTACACGGTCTGCAACTCCAGACGGATGCCACTCAGAAAATCCTGGAAATCGGCAGACCTTTTTTCACGTAGCAGGCACTCCTGCCACAGATCGTCAAATTCCGTGCTGTGAAACCAGCGGCGCAAGCCTTCTATTTCGACCGTTTTGGCAAAGGATTCGTTAAATGTCGTGGCATCGGGCACATAAATAACTTGATGCGCCATCTCATGAAACAGCAATGCGGCCAGATGGATTTCGTCATTTTTCAGGAAGGTATTCAAAACCGGGTCATCAAACCAGTTGAGAGTCGAGTAAGCCTCAACCCCGTAGACATCGACGTCAAAACCTTGTACAGACAGGCCCTCGGCCATGACCAGGGCCGCGTTTTCGTCAAAATAGCCACGATATGTGACACAGCCAACGACAGGAAAACACCACTGTTTCATCTCGAGAGAAAACTCAGGCGCCGCGGTCAGGTTCCAGACAACATAGGGTCGTCCCAGGTCTGCGTACTCATGATAGCTGCCACTGTCAGGCAGGGACAGTGAATCGACCGCAAATTTTCTCAGCCTGACAACCGTTTCCAACTGGCTGAGGACAATTTCCGGTTCCTCGTTGCTGGCCAGAACTTCTTCTATCGACTGCGCGCGCGACATCAACCCCAGATGGCCTTTGACGCTCTGGAACAGATAGCCACTCTCCCCGCAGGCATTAAGGAAGACGAGACCGACAGCAGCAAGGAGGAGCAATGTTATCCGTCCGGCAACCTGCATAGACACCTGACCTTAAGAAGTACATGGCGAGCAGCCGTGGCCCGCTACGGTTGTGATACGAGTCCACGCTCCAAATCGATCAGCCCGGCCTTGGTCTCTCCGCCGAAACCGCCGGAATACTGCCCCAGGCGACCATCAGCATTGACAACACGGTGACAAGGCACGATCAGTGGGAAGGGGTTTGCAGACATGACCCGTCCAACCGCCCGTGCAGCACCTGGCGAACCTGCCATCCTGGCCAGATCAAGGTACGAAATCAGCGAGCCATAGGGCACCTCGAGCAACGCCTTGTGGACTTTTCTTGCAAAGCAGGACAATCCGGCATTATCGAGCCTGACATCAAAAGTCCTCCTCTCCCCCTGAAAATATTCCTCCAACTGGACAAAAATCTCGCTGATCAGCGGGTGCAAGCTCCGGCAGGCGTCGGGACAATGCCTGAGGACTTCGAGCGAGGACTCTTCAAAGGAGCGTGTGAAGCAGATTCTGGATAAACGGCCGCCGCTGACAACCAGCGCCACTGTGCCGTATTCAAAGGATAACATATCCCACTGTTGCCCTGACATAACTCACCTTTTGCGTGGGGACGGTAAGCGCCCCGCGATCAACGACCAGACCTGCTTGATCTCCCTTACCCCAAAGACCCATAGACAGGCGGCATAGACGAAAGACCCCGACAATACGGCGACACCAAGGAGAGCAAAACGCGGCAAGAACGGACCGACCGTCAACCAGTCTGCCTGCCTGAGGACCAGAGTCGCTACAATGCACATAAAACACAATCCAGGGATCGTTCTCAGAACGGTGTTGAGTATCCCTGCGATATCCAGTTTACCGAGCTTCCTTGTAAGCAGTACGATGAGGATCAAGGCATTGAAGACCGATGCTATCGTCAGGGCTAACGCCAGTCCGGCATGCCCCATAACCCGCATCAACAGCAGACCGGCTACGGCATTGACCAACAGTGTCCAAAAAGAAATTATAACGGGGGTACGGGTATCTTTCATGGCGTAAAAACACGGCACAGCCACGCGACTGATGCCGACGAACAGCAGGCCCGGAGCGTACCAGGCCAGAGCTATAGCCGACTGGGAAACGTCGAACACGGAAAAGCTCCCACGCATAAAGAACAGGCTGTACACCGCCTCGTTGCAGAGGACCAACCCCAAAGCTGCCGGGATGGTAACCAGCATGATCAGAACCAGAGCGAACCGCAATGACTCACGGAAACCATCCAGGTCCTCAGCCGAGGCCTGCCGACACATGGTTGGTAACACCGCCTGAGCCAGAGAAACCACAAAAATTCCCTGCGGAAACTCGAATAGTCTCTGCCCATAATAGAGCCAGGAGACACTCCCCTCCTGAAGGAAAGAAGCCATCAAGCGAGTTACCACGACATTGATCTGGTAGATAGCCACCCCGAGGATACCGGGGAGCATCAGCCTGACGATACGAACAACCGCGCTGTGGCGGAAGTTGAAATCCGGCCTCAGATCATATCCACGGCGGTACAAAATCGGGATTTGCATGGCAAACTGAATCACGCCGCCGAGAAGTACGCCATAGGCGAGAGCCGTTATCGGTTCATCCAGCCGCGGGGCAAGGACCAGTGCAGCTCCGATCATGGAGAGGTTCAGCAGCACCGGAGAGAGGGCCGGCAAGAGGAAATGCCCCGACACATTCAGGACACCGGCAAAGAGCGCGACCAGGCTGATGAAAAAGATATAGGGAAACATCAACCGGTTGAGAAGATCGGTTAGCGCCAGTTTCCCAGCCGTACCTGCAAAGCCATAACCGATCAGTTTGACCAGCCAGGGCGACGACAAAATCCCAAGCAGCGTGACACAGGCCAGAACCAGCAGAAGGAGCGTCCAACAGATCCGAACAACCCGACGCGCTTCATCGGTGCCTTCATGGTGAAGCACATCGGTAAAGGTCGGCACAAATGCGGCCGTCAGAGAACCCTCGGCAAAGAATCTGCGCAACAGGTTAGGGATAGTGAATGCGACGAAAAACGCATCCGTCAGCATTCCCGCGCCGAATATTGCGGCAACAACTATGTCACGAACCAGGCCGGCAATCCTGCTGACCGTGGTCGCCAGGGTCAAAACACCGGCCGCTCTCGAGATATGTTTTTTCTCTTCACTTGCTACAGACATGACGACATCAACACCCGGCACAATGCATTATTTTCTATTAATCCCATACTTAATATTCATAACATACTTAAATTAAACACTATTTTTTTATATATTGGAATCTTTTTATCTTGACTGTTGTTCCTGCCAATGTTATAAAACTGACGCTTTACAAATAAATCACGCAAAGAAAATAGCCCGGAGGAATAAAAGTGGCAAATCACAAATCAGCAGAAAAAAGACATCGTCAGAGCAAAATTCGCAATGCCCGGAATACTCATATTCGCTCAACCATGCGCAGTTACGTCAAAAAAGTTCGCATCGCAATTGCCGATGGTGACCTTGACACGGCAAAAATTCTGCTGGAAAAAGCCGTCCCTTATATTGACAAGGCGGCGACCAAGGGCGTCATTCACAAAGCAACGGCAAGCCGCAAAATCAGCCGTCTGGCCAAACTGGTCGACGGAACAGAATCGGCAGACTGATTTTCTCTGAGAATTTTACGCATCACGGGGAGCGCTCCCAAACGGAGTGTCTCCCCTTTTATTTGCCACTCATATCGGAAATTTCCAGAAGCAGTTGCTCCAACTGCATCCTTGGCTCTCCACCACTCGATTTAAGTGCCAGGTCAGTTTCCAGTAAGCGATTAAACACACGCCTGTACTGCCGATTATCGAACCTGGCGGCTTGCTGGATCAACCCTGTGAGAAAATACGGGCTGGCTCCAACCCTGCGGGGGAGTTCACTCTGCGGAATTTTCTGTGACATCAGCTCACTGATTTTCCACATCTGCCTGAAATGGCGGGTCATCATAGCGAGGACCATCAACGGGGCCTGGCCTTCCGTCATCAGTCGATCAAATAAAGTCAGAGCCTTTGATCGGTCACCCTTTCCGATCGCATCGGTTAAATCGAAGATGCTCTCTACGCGGGTATCCGAGACGATTGCTGCAACATCAGCTTCTTCAGCCAGATCCCGTTCGCCGAGGTAGCCAACCAGCTTTTCCATCTCACCCTGAACCTCTGTCAGATTTGTCCCGACCCTTTTACAAAACAGCTTCAGTGCGCCAGCAGTCAAGCTCAGCTTGTTGACCTTGGCCAGCTCTCGGACAAAAGCAGGCAGTTGGTTCTCATATATTTTCTTAAACTCTATCGACAGACCATTTTTTTTAAATAATTGGAAAATTTTACGGCGAGCGTCTATCTTTTCTGCGGTCAACAGCAGAACGGTTTCAGGAACAGGGTCCATGACATAATCCAGCAAACCTTCCAGTTGATCGGCCCTTGATTCGTGGATGTTTTTGAGCAAAACAAGACGACGATCAGCAAACACAGGGTAGGTCCTGGCCTGTTCCACCACGTCGTTGACAATAAAATCCTTGCCATAGAACTGGGTCAGGTTGAAATCCCTGTTCTCGGGGGCAACAACGGCATCCCGAACGGCCAGCATACCCCTCTCAACAAAATAGGGCTCCTGCCCATGAAGCAAAATCAGGCCGGGAATAGTTCCGGCCTGAAGGATATTTTGCAATTCTTTTAATGACATTGTCGGTTGTTGCTTCAGAAGTTATTCAAAAGTTGGGCACGGATATCCTCGGCGAGTCGCCTGGCGACCTGTCTCGCGGCCAGCCGCTCCCCCTCCAGCTGCAGGTTTTTGTTGACGGCTGCGCTGTAGTCTTCGCTGCGGCTCATTTTTTCCTGCCACAAGATCTGACCGTTACCGTTCTTTAACAACTGAACAGTAATTCCCATGGTTGCACGGTAGTCAGTAATGGTGTCCGTCGAACTGTAGGATATCGCGCTACTGGTAAAGTTATCAACGGTCCCGCCAATCAGCACTTCCGCAGCATCGGCATTTTCGGTGAGGTCAAAAAGCCTTGCCCTGGAGAGCTCTTCAACCAGAGCATCGGTCATGTAATTATCCAGGTACGGCTGTGCCGTCGTATTTTCAAACAGCCGGACATATACGAGCCGCGCATCCCCACCTACCCAGGCGTCAGATGCGCCGGGCACGTGGTATCCACATCCTGAAACAAGCAGAGCCAACAGAATCAGCAGTCCACGCATTTTTCTCACCCTATGACCACATTGACCAACCGGCCAGGCACGACAATGACTTTGCGAACGGTTTTCCCCTCTGTAAAGCGGACGACATTTGCGTCAGCCAGGGCCGCAGCTTCAACAGCATCCGTCTCTGCGTCTGCCGGTACGGTCACCTTACCACGAACTTTGCCATTAACCTGAACAACAATCAACAGGGTCTCTGCGGCCAGGGCGTTTTCATCCCAGACCGGCCAGCGACTTTTTTCCAAGGACTCATCATAACCCAGGTTCCGCCATAATTCTTCACATATATGCGGAACAAATGGGGAAAGGAGGCGAACGACAGACTCAATGGCCTCACGCAGGACTTCGGGCGCAGACTCCTTGCCAGGGAACACGGAGATTGCGTTAACCAGTTCCATGACTGCAGCAATAGCCGTATTGAAATGGAAGCTGCCGTCAATATCTTCCGTGACCTTCTTGATTGTGCGATGAACCTGGCGGCGAAGCCCGCGGGCTTCAGGGCTAAGTTGTTCAGCATTTACAGCAGAGGCGCCCTTGATAACCGGCAGGTTCTCGTAGACCAGCCGCCACACCCGGTTGAGAAAGCGGAAACAGCCCTCAACGCCCTGCTCATTCCATTCGAGGTCCTTTTCAGGGGGGGCCGCAAACAGAGTAAAGAGGCGCGCCGTATCGGCGCCAAACCGGTTGATCAGGCCATCCGGGTCGATAACATTCTTCTTCGACTTGCTCATCTTCTCGTTGCGACCGGAGACGACGGCACTCTGGCAACGGGTGCAAAGACCGTTATCAATCTCTTCAGGGTAAAGCCAGCCGTGTTCCGGACAGGACTTGGTCTCCATGCAGACCATTCCCTGGGTCAACAGGTTCTCAAATGGCTCAGCAAAAGAGACCATGCCCAGGTCTCGCATGATCTTCGTCCAGAATCTGGCGTACAGTAGATGCAGGACAGCATGTTCGACACCGCCGATGTACTGATCTACAGGCATCCAGTATTCAACGGCGCCACGATCGACAGGCGCCACATCATGTTTCGGGCTGGCATAACGCATGAAATACCAGGAGCTTTCGACGAACGTGTCAAAGGTATCCGTCTCACGTCGTGCTGCCTTGCCACATTTCGGGCATTTTGTGTTGACAAAAGATTCGAGCCTGGCCAGAGGGCTACCCCCCTCGCCACTGAACTCGATATCGGTCGGCAACTCAACCGGCAGGTCCTGATCGGGTACCGGAACTGCGCCACAATCATCACAATAGATCACCGGAATCGGGGTTCCCCAATAACGCTGCCTGGAGACCAGCCAGTCCCGGATCCTGAAGTTGACAGAGCTTTCACCAGTGCCTCTGCTTACAAGGAATTCCGTAATCTTTGTTTTGCCGGTCTCATGATCGAGACCGTCGAAAGCCCCGGAGTTGACCATCCTTCCGGGACCGGTCCAGGCCTCGGTCATCCCCGCAGGGTCGAGAGCATCCCCTTCAGGCTGGATGACCACCTGGACAGGCAGGTCATATTTGCGGGCGAACTCGAAATCACGCTGGTCATGTGCAGGGACCGCCATAACTGCACCGGTGCCATAACCCATGAGAACAAAATTGCCCAGGAATACCGGAATCTTCACCCCGTTGACGGGGTTGATGCAGTAAGAGCCGGTAAAAACGCCCTCTTTTTCGTAATCGTCACTGGTGCGCTGGGCCTGATCGACCGACTGAACCTTACTGATGAACGCTTCGATTTCACGACAGCGTTCAGGGACAGTGAGAGTTTTCGCCATCGGGTGCTCAGGTGCCAGGCTCATGAAAGTCGCCCCAAACAGGGTATCAGGGCGAGTCGTGAAAACCCGGATCTTTGCCTCGCTGCCATGGACCGAAAAGTCGATTTCACAACCGTTACTCTTACCGATCCAGTTGCGCTGCATGGTCAGAACTGATTCCGGCCAGCCTGGCATCCGCTCGGTCCACTCGAGGAGTTCTTCAGCGTACTGAGTGATCTTGAAAAACCACTGGTCGAGCTCTTTCTGCACGACCTTGTTGTCACAACGCCAGCAACATTCCTCCTCAACCTGTTCGTTTGCCAGGACCGTCTCACATTCAGGGCACCAGTTCACAGCGGCGCTTTTCTTGTAAGCCAGGCCTTTCTCCAGCATTCTTAGAAAAATCAGCTGCTCCCAGCGATAGTAATCGGCATTGCAGGTAGCCAACTCTCTGTCCCAGTCATACGAAAGCCCCATGCGTTTGAGCTGGGTGCGCATATTCGCGATATTTTCCCGAGTCCAGACCGCAGGGTGCGTGCCATGTTGGATCGCCGCATTTTCCGCCGGCATGCCGAAAGCGTCCCATCCCATCGGATGCAGGACATTGAATCCCTGCAGTCGCTTGAAACGGGCGACGACATCGCCTATCGAGTAATTCCGGACGTGCCCCATATGGATCCGTCCTGACGGATAAGGGAACATCTCCAGCAGGTAATATTTCGGTCTGTCATGAACCTCGGACACCTTCCAGGGCTGGGTAGATGACCAGTGTTCCTGCCAGACCTTTTCGATTCCCAGAGGGTTATAACGTTCCTGCATACATCCTCCAAACTGACATCACAACCTGAAACATGAAAACCGGCATAAGCCGGTTATCTCATGGACATGACAGCGGCAGGCAATCACACGACTGCAAAGGCCGCCTGCAACCAGTTTACTTGGCGCGATATGTAATCCGGCCGCGGCTGAGATCATAGGGCGAGAGTTCAACTGTGACCCGGTCTCCGGGCAAAATACGGATATAATATTTACGCATCTTGCCAGAGATGTGTGCCAGAACGACATGCCCGTTGTCGAGTTCAACCTTGAACATCGCGTTAGGCAAAGGTTCTATCACGCTTCCTTCAACTTCAATCGCTTCTTCTTTAGACAATCTAACCTCCTGCTTTACGTTGGCTATAAATCAAAGATTCATTAATTTTTTAACCGTCTCCAGTATCTGCGTAGTCTGGATCGGCTTGGTGATGTATTCATTGGCCCCCAGAGCAAGGGCCCTTTCACGGTCCTCGGTTGCCCCTTCGGTGGTAATTACGATAATCGGAGTTTCCTTGTAGTGTGGGTCGTTACGCACCATACTCACCAGCTTCAAGCCGTCCATGATCGGCATATTGATATCAGTGAGGATCAGGTCAAACTTGTCAGCACTGAGTTTTTTCAAACCATCCACACCATCATTGGCTTCCACAATCTGGAAGCCACGAATCCGCTTCAAGGCAAAAACAATCAACTGCCGCATGGTGGGTGAGTCTTCAACAACAAGAACTTTATAGCCGGTCATGAAATCTCTCCCCGTTCTACTTGGTCAACAAGTCAATAAAGCCCTGGATGGTCGAAAGCTTACGCTCTGAATCGGAGTAGAGCCGCGACGAGAAGACCGCCGTAGCTGCATGGCCGGCCAGCAGGGTGAAAAGTTCATAGTCAACATTGTTAAATTGGTCCTTCTGGACCAGAAGCGTGTAGATCACGATCACACCGATAACATGTTCCTTGATTTTCAAAGGGATGCAAACGATCGGCTTTGCAAAATCACGCTGGTAACCCTCCATCGTTTCGATGAAATAGTTTTCGCCGGTCTTGACCGATTCTCCGATAATCCCTTTACCAACAGCTATCGAAGGCAGCTCGGAAGTCTCAACGCCTTCGCTGGCAACAGGTTCGAGGCGGTTGGTCTTTTCATCAAGCAGCAATACGCCGAACTCTTCTGCACCGATCAGATTGATAACTATTTCCAGGATTATCTGCAAAACCTCTTTGAAGTCCAATGTTGAGTGCAACTGGTAGGACGCGATGTAGAGATTGGCGAGCATGTTGTTTTCTTCTTCAATCTCAACGTAGCGGTTCGCAAAACTTTGGTTTTCCTCTTCAACCGTCTTGATCCGGCCGAGAATTTCCTCCTTTTCCAGTTCCAGCGCTTCGATCTTTTTCTTCAATTCAAGGGTGTCAGCTGTTTCAGAGCAAATTCCGTGGCCTTGCTCTTTCATCGACTCCTCAAGCTTGACGATGCGAAACCTCAACCGCTCGTTCTCCTTGAGCAGGTCCTGAGTGAACTCAGCCCCTTTTTTGAACATCTGCAGAAAATCATCTGCACGCGAGACAGTATCTTTTTCTTCGTCGCTATGACTCATGTCCTGCTCCTCGTGAAAGATTCACAGTCAAAACCTCAAAATAATAACAATCCTGTGGAAAAATATCCAGCGTTAATACCCGCAATACTGCAGGATTTCCTTACAGACCGACGGTAATGGAACAATCCGGTCAACCAGCCCGGTGGCAATTGCTTCTTTGGGCATGCCGAAAACCACACAGCTTTCCTCGGCCTCGGCAAAAACGCTTCCACCGGCAGACTTGATTGCCCGAGTTCCCATGGCTCCGTCGTTACCCATTCCGGTCAGGACAACACCGAGGACTCGATCACCGAATATTTCGGCAGAACTGGCAAAAAGCATGTCTACCGAGGGTAAATACCGCTGGTGACCTTCTGGCCCTGAGACCTTGGCGATGATCTCATTGTCTTTCGCAAGGAATTCAAGGTTTTTCCCGCCGGGAGCAATGAGAACCTGTCCCGGTTTCACCAGATCACCATCTTCCGCCTCGCGAATGGTCAAGGCAGAAAAACGGTTAAGCCTTTCGGCAAAAGCCCGGGTGAAATCCGGAGGCATATGCTGGGCGACGGCAAAGGCAACCGGAATTTCTTCCTGGATGGCAGAAAAGATATTCTGCAATGCCGGAGGACCTCCGGTCGATGAGCCAATCACCACCATCTGGTAGTCAGAACTTGTCGCTTTGGTGGTTTTCTTTTTCCTGGAAGTCGACTTCACGACAAGGTTTTGCGCCTTAATCGCATTTTCGGCCCGCGCCATGACATTTTTCAGATTAGCGGACGTTACCTCACGGACTTTGCTGAGAAGTTCTTCTCGGATATCCATTAAAACCGGCGACACGCTGGAAGACGGTTTCGGGACAAATTCGACCGCACCCAGATCGAGGGCCTTGAAGACATTCTCATCATCGGCGCGGGAGGACACGACTATAATCGGCGTCGGCTGCTTTTGCATGACGATGCGCAGCAGAGTGAAGCCATCCATACGCGGCATTTCCAGATCGAGCGTAATCAGATCCGGACGCAAATCGATCACCTTACGCAGACCCTCTTCACCGTCGCAGGCATAACCGACAACCTCGACATTGGGGAGCGATTCAAGCATCTTGACAATTGTGCGCCGGTTGAAAGCTGAATCGTCAACCACCAGGACTCTGACCCTGCCCGAAGTCATCACAGACCCCCAATTGAGGTGCTGGCAGAGGGTTTCTGGTACACCATGTCGTGCTGGAAATGTCTGAGTCGGAAAGAGGTACTGAGGTTGATCAGCGATTCAGAGTGTCCGAGCAGCAGGAACCCTTCCGGGTCCAGTCGTTGGAAAAAACTTTCAATGGCCTTCTTTTTCCCGGCCTGATCGAAATAGATGATCACGTTGCGACAGAAAATCACATCCATTTTTCCCAACAGGGCAATTCGGGACACGTCAAAAAGGTTGAGATGACTGATTGACACAAGATTTCTGACTTCATCATTGACGCGATATTTGCCCCCATGCTCCGTAAAAAAACGGCGCTTCTGCACGTCGTCTGTACTTCTGAACGAGGCGTCGCCGTACAGCCCCTCGCGCGCCATGTGCAAAACCCGCTGGCTGATGTCCGTACCAATCACTTCCACCCGCCACGACCTCAACCATGGTTGGTTGAGCAACAACATGGCGATGGTGTACGGCTCTTCACCCGACGAACAGCCCGCACTCCAGATCCGCAGCGTCTGCTTGCCTTCCTGCTCTTTGCGTTTGCGTATTTCCGGCAGGATATCCTCTACGAATGTGCGCAGTTGGAAATCTTCACGGAAAAAATAGGTTTCGTTGGTAGTCAGCTGATCGATGACCTCTGACATCTCCTGGTCTTTATTCTGGTTATACCGCAAGAAGTAATAGTAATCCTTAAAGCTCTTCAGGTTATGCTGGTGAACTCTCTTACCCAGACGTTTTTCGAGCAGGTATTTGGAATCTTCGGTGAAATTCAACCCGCAATGTTGATAAACGAAGTCACGCAGCAGGCGAAATTCATCCGGATCCATCTTTATGTCAGGGGTGGCAAATAACATTTATGACATTACTCGATGGGTAACCCGGCCAGGATGTCGGCCAATTGCTGGCGGACGACTTCTTCGGCCTCAATTTCCAGACGACGCTCGAGCAGGGATCTGGCCCCAGCACCAAGGACTTCTGAAGCACTCCGCGCGATTTGTGCGCGGACGACCCAGAAAGAATGATTGATCAGTCTCTCAGCATGGGCATGTACCCAGTCTCCAGCACCGTGGCTGGTCAGAAGGTTCATAGCGGCCGTAACCACCTCTTCATCATGATGGTCCAGAGCAGAAATCATCTGCGGCAGGGCACAAGCACCGGACAGGTGGGCGAGCGTTTCCAGCGCGGCAATGCTCACGAGCCCGACCGGATCCGTGAGGGCCTGCTCCACAAGACCGCGACTGCGATCATCGGCGATCCTTCCCAGACCACGCACAGCCGCAGAACGAACCCAGATGTCCTCATCCTGCAAGGCCAGTTGCAAACCGTCGAGGACGCTCTCGTTGTTGCAATTGGCCAGAACATCCACGACGGTCCTTCTAATCTCGGCGTCCTCATCGGTCAGGGCCAGCAACAGTGTGCTGATATGCTCGGTGATGTCGTAACGTTCAAAGACCCTGATTGCCGCCCTTCTGACTTCAGCTGCGGAGTCTTTCAGCGCAAGGCTCAAGGCCTTCAGAACGGACGGGTTATCGAGTTCTCTGAGCACGACAACGGCCAGCTCCCTCTGCACGGCATCGGCATGACTTAGCAATGGCTGTATGGCAGAAAATGTTTCATCGGGGCATTTCTCTCCCAGAGAGGTCAAAGCCTGTGATGCAGCGGTTCGAACTTCGCTATCACCGCTCTGCAGACATGCAACCAATCCCGGCAGCGTAGCGGCAGAACCGATCTTGCCCAGGGCATGCACGGCCATGCATACGACCTGCATATCCTCATCCTCCAGCGCACCCTCTAACAGCGACAGAGCATCTGCACATTCTGCCTCACCAAGGATGTAGGCAAGATAAGCACGGCGGGGGCCACTTACACCAGCCCATGTGTCAAGTAATATCTGCGGGTTGGCACGACCGATATCGATCATGGCATCAAGTGCGGTCTGTTGCAGCGTTTCAAAATCAAGCAGACTTAATAGTTGCTCGACAGCATCTGCTGCTGCCAACCAACCGAGAATCTTAATCGATGCCCGTTTCAGGGCATCGTTGTATTCTTCATCGAGGTACCCGCTAACCGTCATTGACACAGGTCCTTTTTCACATGCTGACAGTGCCTTTCTGATTTCTGCAGGGTGTCGATTATAAATTTCCACAACAGCCAGGATGGCAGATTCACGAACGTTTCGCATTGGGTCAGTCAATGCACCGACCAGTTCGGGGACCGCGGATGCATCGCCTGCCTTGCCCAGACAATCAATCAATGCCTTACGAAGCAACTTCTCATCTTTGTAGGGGAGGAGTTCAGAGAGAGGGACAGGTGCAGCGATCCGGCTCAAGGCGTCGAGAATCGTAAATTGAAGCAGCAGATCCGGCAAATGCATAGCTCTGAGCAAGGCCGGTACTGCTTCCCTGGTTTTTAACTTGCCGAGGTTTTCGGCAGCAGCAGCCCTGACATTGCTGTCTGAGTCCTCGAGGCCAAGAGTCAGAACCGGAACAGCTTCCGGTGCGGCAATATCTCCAAGGACATCAATGATAAACTTGCGCACATCCTGGTCCGGACATCTGGCGTGCTCAATCAACATCGGCACGGTACTCCGCCCCATCCGGCTGAGGATTTCAACTCCGGCATTGCGTAAACCGGCATTCTCTTCGGCATGCAGAAGCTCGATAACTTCGCCGACCATTTCTCTGCTGACCGGCATGCTCAGGAAGAGATCAATAGACTGCTTTCGAACCCGCCAGCTCTCATCCCCGAACGCCTTGAATACAAGATCGAGTCCTTCGCTGGAGTTGCTGTCGGCCAAATCACGCAGGCCCCGTAAACGAGTCTCCTCATCCGGCGAATTCAATGCATCGCTTATCTGTTCAATAGTGCTCACTGTTCATCCCTGCCTTCTGTTCAGACACCCAGTTCACGACTTCGTTTTTCCAGGAAATCGAGAAAGGCGGCCTCGAGAATCTTGCTGTTCTGTATCTGCGGGTTCGGAAACCGCTCGCTGAACAGGCGCCTGGCCTCTTTGATCTCATTCGCCAGGAGTTCCGACCAGTTGCCTTTCAGGATACCCTCATCGACTCGCTCCTGATAATAGAGAGATATATCCGAAACGATAATACGGGCGAGGCGTTCGGCGCGCTGACGCTCCGTTGTACCATCAGCGGACACTTCGTGTTGTTCCGCAGACTGAATCTTTTCGTTGACCGTGTTTATGAAATCAAGGGACGGCTCTATGCCATCAGCAGATGACAGCCGACGGCCATCCGCCTCCGTTTCGCCATTTACAGCCGGGCCGGTCGCCGGTGCGGCATCAACCAGCAACCGGTTGATCTTCAACACAAGATCATCCGGGATATGGTGCTTTTCAATGTAATCATCCGCTCCGTAGAGCGAACTCGGCGACCGCTTGTACGCAGCCTTGTTATAGACCGAAGAGAGCAGGATTATTTTGACATTTTCAAGACCCGGCCTGCGCCTGAGCTTGTCAACAACCTCAAAGGCATACAAACCCTGCAGCGCGACATCGACAACCGCCACCCGTGGGCGCAAAGCATCCATAGCGGCAAGAACTTCATCGCCGTTGTGGCGGAGAATGCCCTCAAAGCCGGCACTCTCGACAATGTTATGGATCGTGCCGCACAACTCCTGATCGCTATGGGCGATCAGGACGCGCACTCTGGGCTTTGGTCGTTCGGAAGCAACCCGCGGCAACTCGGCGCTGAACGGGGTACGACAGCGGGCACAGCGTAAAGTGACACGTTTTCCGGCTAATTTTTCACGATCCAGGCGAAACCGGGCAGCACAGGATGGACACTTAACAATCATCAACGAACCTCAAAAAAACGACCGTCTCATGGTCAAAATGTTTCAGGATGAGCCAGTCGCACTATTGGATTTTACTCAATTTCTGCAATTCAATTTTTTCTTCAGTCGAAAGGACTTTTTCCAGGTCAATCAACATGATCAGGTCTTCATCCCGGCGCGCAACACCAAGAAAATAGCTCGCCTCGGGCCCGCTGATAAATTGAGGGGCTGGAGCTATTTCCTTGCGACCGAAGCGTTTCACCTCGGTGACCTCATCAACCATAAGGCCGATAATTCTGCCCATGAGGGAGCAGATCACAATCCGGTTTTTACGGTTTGCTTCGCTGATCGGCTGGTCAAATCGTTTGCGCAGGTCAGCGACCGGAATCACGACTCCGCGCAAATTGATAACGCCTTCGATAAAGGAAGGAGCTTTGGGAATGGGTGTCAGCTTCTGAGGACGAATGATCTCCTTGATTCTCATGATATCAAGGGCATACAACTCAGAACCAATCCTGAAGCAGGCGAGTTGAACCTCCTGGCGAAGGGTTTTCTCGTCTGGCACGGTCAAAGATATTCCACCATTGCGTAACGTCATGGCGCTCAGTCAATAAATCTCTGAATGGTTTCGATGACCATGGCCGACTTGAACGGTTTGGTTATGTACCAGTCAGCCCCAACCTGCTCCCCGCGCGCCATATCTTCACGGCTCTTTTTCGCCGTCAGCATGACCACGGGTATGTGTTTGGTCGCGCTGTTCGATTTAATCCTGCGGCAAACCTCGAAACCGTCAATCACCGGCAACATGATATCCAGCAGAACAAGGTCGGGCTTGACCTTGTCTATAGCGTCCAGCGCAGCCTGACCATCCACTGCACCATGTACTTCGTATCCTTTTGAACTCAGCAGGATACTTTCCAGTTTGAGCAAGCTCTCTTCATCCTCGACAACCAGGATTTTCTTCTTTATCACCACACTCTCCTTTCAAGCTCGGTTCAGCTCAATGTCCAAAACATGATTTAGCTGCAACAAGATGATCATGCGACCCTGGTAGCGACCAATACCGAAGACCATTTCACGGTCCAGCCCGGATAATACTCCGGGCGGCGGCTCGATTTCGTCATCGACGAGATTGACAACCTGATTAATATTGTCAACCAGCAGTCCGACCGCAACGTCGCCTGACTGACATACGACTATCCGCGAACTTGCCGTTATTTCGGCCGATCCCAGATTCATACGACAGGGCAAATCGAACACCGGTACGACAACGCCACGCAGAGAGATAATTCCCAAGACAAACCCGGGAGACCGGGGGATTTCCGTAAATTCCCTGACTTTGATTATCTCGCTTATTTGCTTGATGTCCAGCGCATACTCCTCATCATTGAGATGGAAAGCCAGGTACTGGCTGACATCCTGAGACTGAGCAGCAATCTGGTCTTGCAACATTGCAGCATATGATTCATCCGTGGCCAGAGCCAGGTCGTCCGTCGCAGAAAAAATCCGGTCAAGGCTGTTTGTCGGTTTAATTGGGACGTTATCGGAGGCGACCAAAGCCTCCGATTCAACAAGCACTTCCGCGGTTCTGGCGACTTCCTCAATCAGGTCGGGCCCGGGCACCAATTCCTGGTCAGGAGCAGCGTCTGGCCGGGCTTTCTCCGGCAAAGTTTTGTCCGACTTGGCTTGTGTTTTGGCTTTTTTGCGTATCTTAGCGATATCCATCTGTTTATCCGCGGTTCTGTTTCAACAAGTTGTGGTCAAGCTCCAGCATCACGGCATTCATGGTGGCACTATCAACCTGGTCACCACCCCTGCCGAAGCACTCCAATAGAGCCAGGGACGCAGCATGATTGATCATGCGTGGTATCCCACCCGAATAGGCATAGACAGATTCAAGGGCCGCTTCGCTAAAAAGTCCGGGCCGGCCACCGGCTTTGACGATCCGGAAATCCAGGTATTCGGCTGTCTCTTCCAGGTTGAGCGGCTGCAGATCGTACTGCATGCCGATCCTCTGTCTCAACGGTTCGTAGGCACGGTGACTAAGACGTTTTTTCAGCTCCGGCTGTCCCATCAAAACGATACTGATCAGGTTGCGATCATCCAGTTGAAAGTTGGTCAGCAGCCTGATTTCGTCGAACGTCTCCTTGTGCGGGACAAGCTGCGCCTCATCAATCACCACGACCGGGGTTGTATCGTTCTCATAGTATTGGAACAAAATCTTGCCGATCTGTTCAAGCAGATCAACCTTGAACCGCGCCGCTTCTTCAACACCAAGGTGACGCGCCAGACTACTGAGAAACTCGAGCGGAGTCAGGCGTGGGTTGACCAGGCAGACAACTTTGAAGCTCTCATCAAGAGTATCCATAAGGGCCCGCGACAGGGTCGTCTTGCCACAACCGATTTCACCTGTCAGCAGCACCAGGTCACGCTCCTCGACAGCGTACTGCATGCGAGCCAGCGCTTCGCGATGACCACGACTCAGGAACAGGAACCTGGGATCCGGAGTTTTACTGAAGGGACGCTCGCTCAGCCCAAAATAAGTCTCATACATTGAGTGAAGACTCACCTCGCAGCGCTTCGCTCATCAATCCAGCCACGTCCAGCACCAGGATGGTCTTCTGATTCCCCAGTTCTGCCGCCCCGGCAATGCCCTTAACGAACGAGAGGGCTTTGCCGAGCGACTTAATGACAACATCCTGCTGACCGAGCAGATCGTCAACCACGAACCCCACACGTTTTTCTGCCAGACCCACGATTGCGACAAAGAGTCGCCGGTCTTCATCGTCTTCTTCTTCAGACAGAGCAAATATCTTGTCAAGACGCAGCAGTGGCACGGTGCTTTTGCGTAACTCGATCACTTCGTGCTTCTCGACCGTCTGAATGGCATGCGCTTCGATCATCAAAGTTTCCAGAACTGAATTGATCGGAATCGCGTAGGTCGTTTTACCGACCTGAACGATCAATGCCTTGATGATAGCCAGGGTAATCGGCAAGGTGATGATCATACTGGAGCCCTGTCCAAACTGGCTGCGCACCTCGATCATCCCCGACAGTGCGGCGATGTTGTTTTTAACCACATCCATGCCGACGCCACGACCGGAGAGGTCACTGACTGCATCACGGGTTGAGAAGCCGGGCAGAAAAAGCAGCTCGTGGACTTCCTCTTCTGTCAACTCATGTGAGGCGCTGATCAAGCCTCTTTCAACGGCCTTGCGACGCACTTTTTCCTTGTCAATACCGCGTCCGTCATCATTGACTGTTATGACAACGTGGTTGCCTTTCTGCGACGCCAGAAGCTGAATCGTACCCTTTTCCGACTTACCCGCAGCAAGCCGCTCGCGGGGCGTTTCAAGACCGTGATCGATAGCATTGCGGATGATGTGCATGAGCGGGTCTGAGACATCTTCGATGATCAGTTTGTCCAGTTCGGTATCAGCGCCGCGAATCTCAAGCTCGACCTTTTTGCCCTGCTCGTTGGCGACCCGACGTACAATCCTGGTCATTTTTTCAAAGAGTTGTCCGACCGGAACCATGCGTACATCCATGACCCCTTTTTGCAATTCGTGCAGACGCCGCTCGAGAACGCGGGTGGCCTTGCCGAGATCAGTCGCAAGATCCTTCTCCAGGGTCATTTTCATACGATCACTAATGTTGGCAATGGCACTTTTTGACAAGACCAGTTCACCGACGATATTCATCAACAGGTCAAGCTTGTCAATATCAACCCTAACCGTGCGGCTGATCGAGCGCATGGAACTTGCGCTGTCTGCATCTTCTGCGGTATCCGGCAACCGGGCGACAACCGTTTCGGCAACATCGTCCGGCGACTCTTCAACGACGAGGGCCTCCGACTCTTCAGGTCCGGACCTGTCGCCATAGGTGAGGATATCAAGGGTGTCGTGGCCGAGCAGCATGGCAATGTCGGCATGGCCGAGTTCACTACCGAACAGAATCTGGAAAGAGATCCTTTCGCCGATATCACCAGCTGAGGGAAGAGTGCTGATCACCTCGCCCTGTTGTTTGAGTTGCTGGGTGACCTCTGCGAGTTCCTGATCGAAGCTGGCCAGGTCGAAGTTCATACGCAGCAGATGAAGCTGCCGCCCCTTGCGGACATTTTCCAACAAGCGATGTTCTTCGTACTCGGTGAGGACATTCAATATAGCAGGGTCAATTTCCAGACCGGCAAGCGGACTCTCGTCACCTCCTCCTCCACCCTCGGCAGCTTTGCTGATCTGCGTCAGAACAGGTGTCAGATCGAGGGTGAAGTCCTCGTCATTGCTTTTGCCGTCAATCAAGTTGATCAGGACATCAAGTGAGCTGAACAGGGTGTCGACCAGGAACTGATTAAACGGGATTTTACCGAGGCGTAATCCGTCAAGCAGGCTTTCCATGGAATGGGAGAGTTTCGACAGGTCATCGAAGCCGAACATGCCGGACAGGCCCTTGATCGAGTGAGCCCCTCGAAAAATGCCATTGAGCACGTCCGGGTCGCAATCACCGGAGTCCACCGAATCAGCAAGCCTGACCAGGTCAAGATTGAGCGATTCGATAATTTCTTCTGTCTCGCTGACGAAGTCCTTGAGGGCTTGGGAGGATCTCTTGTCAGACACTGTCACCTCCGCAAATCAACCGAGGTACTCACGGATCAGGGCCTGCAACTGATCGGGGGCGAAAGGCTTGACAAGATATGCGTTGGCACCAAGAGACAACCCTTTCTCGCGGTCACGCTCACTGCTCTCGGTACTGATGATAAAGAGAGGAGTCTCGCGATAGTTGTCGTTATTCCTTATAAAACTGACCAGTTCAAGACCATTGATATCAGGCATATTAATATCGGTTATGATCAGGTCAACTTTTTCGCGGGGAAGAATTCGTAAAGCTTCGAAACCATTGGCCGCTTCAACCGTCTCATAGTCGCCCATGGCCGCGATCGTCGAGACTATCAGCGAACGCATGGTCAGCGAATCTTCTGCGATCAGAATTTTTTTACTCACGACTGTAGGCCCCCAACCTGATTAAACGTTGATTAGACAGCATCGCGATTACTCATCATACGGCGTTCGAGTAGAGCTTTTTCCATCGCCAGACCCGCCTGAGACAGGAATATTTCGAGGGCTTCCGTATCACCGATCGGCTTCTTTTCAGGAAGATTATCACCGTATAGAACCGCAACGACCCTCCCTTCACTGATCAGGGGGCCAATGAAAACTTCCGATGGACGGTCTCCCCCCAGTTGGTTGAAAAGGTAGGTGTTCCAGTCCGTTTCTGCCGGACCCGTGTGGTAGGGAGAGAATTCCTGCAGGGCCTCGGTAAAGACGTGCTTCTCCACTTTTGGCAGGCGTGTATTGCGAACTCTTACATCCGCAGATTCACCTTTAAGTTCAATGCCGAACTGGCCCAATCCGACAATCTCTTCGTCTTTTACCAAGAGGATCACGGCCCGGTTCATTAACTCGCTGGCAAACCGCAGGATCAAAAGGATGATGCCTCCGCCGAGCGACGGATTGTTTAATTCTTGCAGCATACCTCGCAGCAGATGCAGGCCAGGAGATTGCTGAGGGGACAGTGGAGCCGTCCCGACGGCCATTTCACCCATTTCCTTGAGCAATTCAGCACCGATATTATACAGACCGTCCGCAACCGTGTTCTGCTTGTCAGCAGCGCCAAGTGCCAGAATCGCGTCAACCAGAGCCTTCAGACCAGTCCGCCCGCGATCATCCAGAACCTCGTCTTTTTTGGGTTTGGAAAACAGGGCCGGCACACCGAACTCGCGGATGCTCTGCTCTGCTTCCCGGTTGGGATGATCTGACATGACCAGAACCTGGAAATCAGGATGCTTGGCACGAATCTCCTCAAGCAGTTCGAGCCCGCCGAGCACCCCGCTGCCATCGCGGCGTGGCATGATCAAGTCTATGACCAGAGTCGTTGAGCGCGGATCAGCGCCGTCGACCGCAGCCATGAAAGCACGATAATTTGTATAGGCATGAACCCGTGCTTTGTGTTTCTGGAGAAGAGCGGCAATCTGTTCAGCAGTATTGGGATCATCATCAACCACGATGAAACAGCGTGACGAATCTTTGTCCTGGCCGAGGGCAGCGCTCGCAGGTGTTTCTGCTGTGGCGTCGAGTTCTGAAGAGGGTCGAGATGCGGACTCGCCTTTAACCTCTGCCAGCAAAGCGTCAACATCAACCAGTGACTCGCCCCGTTCATCAACATCTTCACCACGGTGGCGCTTTTCATCGAGGATGCGGCTGCCTTCCATGGCCAGCCATTGAGGATTCATGCCCTGGTCGAGCATGAACTGGAGAGGGTCAAGATTGGTCATTACCAGTTCCTGGCAGTCCCCCAGTTCAAAAGAAAAAGCTCCTTCATCCCAACCGAAGAAGCTGTAAACAATTTTTTCCAGTTGTTCGCGAACAGCGGTCTCTATCGCATCACGATCAACCCCGAATTCACTGACCAGGATATCGCCGATTCGACGATCGTCATCACTTTCCTGCTGGAGACCCAGAGCCTGTTTCAGAACCTCCATATCGGCCAGACCGGTACGCAGAACGAGATCACCCAGGTTCTCAGGAAAGGTCGATGCCATCGCACGGATGACCTGACCGTCTCGAAAAACAACCCGGCCGTCCCGGTCGTGGCTGTTCAACTGCAGCACACCGGATTTGCGGCTCAGACTGACGATTTGCAGAATTTCGCCGAGGCCGAGATCTTCAAGGTTACCGACAAGACTCATAAGCTGTTAAAAAATTCCATAGATTTTCTGCACAACGGAGTGTAACAATCGAAAAATAAACAGAAATAACTATACTTTATTAAGTGTGGGCAAGTAAAGGATGTTTTCGTAAAAGCGGGGGACGCGAAACGCGGGTTGCGTCGCACGAGAAAGACCTGGAGGGTATTGAATTGTTGAGCTGTTTAACCGATTCACTCTTTATCAACAGGCATAGCCAAAATTCAAGTGTTCAACCATCTTTTAAATCACCTGTGTCGGTTTTGATCTTTGGCTAGATAAAGTGGTTGGCTTTTTCGCGCTTCCCACTTCCCGTCTCGCACCCTATTTACTCATTTCCGGTCCGAGAATTTCAATCTTATCGGGCAGGCGATAAAACCGAACGCCTGACGCAGGCAATTCATCAGATAGCGTTCATACGAAAAATGAATCCCCTCGGATTTGTTGACGAAAATGATAAAGGTTGGCGGACGGACCGCCGTCTGGGTGGCATAGAATAGCTTCAGGCGTCTACCACGGAACATCGGTGGCGGATGGTTGATTTCGGCATCCTTGAGGACCCGGTTGAGTTCCGCGGTCGAAACCTTGCGATTGAACTCGTCGCTGACCATCTCGACATCTACCATGATCTTGTTGATTCGCTGGCCGGTTAGTGCCGATACAAAATGAATCGGGCTGTCAGGAAGAAACTTGAATGCGTCACGCACGTCCTTGATGTAATCACCCATCGTAGAGTTGTCTTTTTTGACCAGATCCCATTTGTTGACGATCAGGATGACCGCCCGGCCCCGTTCATGAGCATAACCGGCTATCGTCAGGTCCTGGTCGGTAATCCCTTCTTCGGCGTCAATCACCACCAGAGCAACGTGAGTACGATCCAAAGCCTTGAGGGCGTGGATTACTGAGTACTTTTCCAACTTTTGCGACACCCTGCCCTTGCGGCGGATACCGGCGGTATCGATCAGGACATAGCGTTTTTCATTGTAGATGAACGGTGTATCGACACTGTCTCGGGTCGTCCCGGCCGTCGGATTGGCGACGACCCGCTCGTAACCGAGCATGCGGTTGACCAGCGAGGACTTGCCGACGTTCGGTCGGCCGATAATCGACAGACGGGTCTCGGTGAGGCTCTCCTGGCCTTCGTCCTGTTCCGGCAAAAGCTCCAGCACCTCATCGATCAGCGTACCGACACCAAGGCGATGTTCGGCAGAGACCGGATAGAGGTCATTGACTCCGAGGGCGTAAAACTCGCCGAGCGCTGCTTCCTGGTTCGGCCCATCGACTTTGTTGACCACGAACAAAACAGGTTTGTCCACCTGGCGAAGCATGCCGGCTACTTCTTCATCGGCCGGGGTCAGTCCTTCCCGGCCATCCATGAGAAAGAGGATGATATCCGCCTCCTCAATTGCCAGTTGGGACTGTTCACGCATTTGAGACAGAAGACGATCGTTACTGGCCGGTTCAAAACCGCCTGTATCGATCAGGGTAAAGCGTTTTGCGTAACGGGATACCTCGGCATAATTCCGGTCGCGTGTCACACCAGGGATATCCTCGACAATTGCCATACGCCTGCCCAGAATACGGTTGAACAACGTCGATTTCCCAACGTTTGGCCGACCGACTATGGCAACGACTGAACTCATAAGAATCCTTGAAGCGCGAGATGCGAGGTGCGAATCGCGAGAATTAAAGCTGATATTAGATGGTTATTTTTAGCTCTGCGTGTTCAGCGTCTCTGCGTGACAATTTTTTTTGCTTGTTCCAGCCTCGCACTTCGCGCCTCGATTTACGCATAATACCCAAGGTACCAGTCGACAAATTTTTGCACGCCGACTTCGATCGGTGTATCCGGCCGGAAACCGACATCATCACTAAGGGCATCGACATTGGCCCAGGTCGCAGGAACATCCCCAGGCTGAATCGACATGAAATTCTTTTCTGCGACCTTACCCAGGGCCTTTTCGAGGGTTTCGATCAGGTCCATCAGCTCGACCGGGTTGTTGTTACCGATATTATACACGCGATACGGCGCCGCACTGGTCCCGGGATCTGGCCGGTCACCCGTCCAGTCAGGATTGGATTGCGCCGGTTTGTCAATAACCCGCACAACACCCTCGACAATGTCATCAATATAAGTAAAATCGCGGCGCATGCGGCCGTGGTTAAAAACATTGATCGGTTCACCGGCCAGGATTGCCCTGGCAAACAGGAACAGCGCCATATCAGGACGCCCCCAGGGTCCGTATACAGTAAAGAAACGCAGGCCGGTACAGGGCAGCCCATACAGATGGGCATAGGTATGCGCCATCAACTCATTGGCCTTTTTACTCGCGGCATAGAGCGAAACCGGGTGATCGATATTATCATGCACCGAAAACGGCATGCTGGTGTTTGCACCGTAGACCGATGAGGAAGAAGCATAGACAAGGTGGGCGATCCGCTGTTGCCGACAGCCTTCGAGAATGTTCATAAAGCCGACGATGTTGGCATCGACGTAGGCATGCGGGTTGGTCAGGGAATAACGGACGCCGGCCTGAGCCGCAAGGTTGACCACAACATCAAATTGATGCTCAGCAAAGAGCTTTTCCATGTCCGCACGAACAGAAATATCAAGCTTTATAAATGAGAAATTATCAATATTATTCAGTTTCTTAAGGCGGTTTTCCTTAAGTGATACATCATAGTAGTCGCTCAGGTTGTCGAGACCAACCACCTGATCGCCGCGCTGCAGCAGCCGCAGGCAGAGATGAAAGCCGATGAAACCTGCTGCACCGGTTACCAGGATTCTTTTAGAATCCGGGACGCGGGACGCGGAATGCGGAACGCGATTCATTTCACTCATAGATTCCATAAACCCTCACAGGCTAATCCTTAAACTGTGTCCATCCTGTTTATCTGTGGTTCCTAGATCAATAGACTTTGACTTTCGCGTCACTCGTACCGCGTCACGGAGTTATTGAATTTTCTTCAGGAAATTCAATAACTCCTGTGTCTTTTCTTCCATGAGCCCTTTGTCTCCACGGGATTCCACATTCAACCGCACCACCGGTTCGGTGTTTGACATGCGCAGGTTGAAACGCCAATCGGTAAACTCAATGGAAAGACCATCAGTCCGGTCAACACTTAACGCATCAACAGAGTATTTTGTTTCCACAGCCGCAATCACCGCTTTTGGATCCGCCAGAACCCTGTTGATTTCGCCGCTGGCCGGGAACCTGGCCATCCGCTCGCCGACTAGCTCCGACAACAGCTTACGTTCACGACACATCATTTCTACGACCAGCAACCACGGGATCATACCGCTGTCGCAGTAGGCAAAGTCACGAAAATAGTGGTGTGCGCTCATTTCGCCGCCGTAGACCGCATCCTCGGCTCGCATGCGTTCCTTGATGAAGGCATGGCCGGTCTTGCTCATCACGGCCTGCCCTCCAGCCTTGTTGATTATATCAACGGTGTTCCAGGTCAGCCGCGGGTCATGAATGATTCTCGCATCCGGCTCCTTGGCCAGAAACGCATCGGCCAACAAACCAACGATATAATATCCCTCGATGAACTCGCCCCGCTCGTCGAAGAAAAAACAGCGATCAAAATCACCGTCCCAGGCGATACCGAGCCCGGCGCCATTGGCCAGGACAGCGTCCCTTGTGATCCCCCGGTTCTCCGGAAGCAATGGGTTGGGGATACCATTCGGGAAAGTGCCATCCGGTTTGTGGCATATTTTGGTGATCTCCAGCGGCAGCTGATTTTCAAGCAGGTCAAGAACCGGTCCGGCACAACCGTTTCCGGCATTGACCACGATCTTGAATGGCCTCAGTGTGGACGTGTCGATATAGCTGAGCAAATGGCGGATATATGCGATGCGGTGCTCATACGGAGAGACCGAGCCGAGCCGGCCATGGACATTGAAGCCCCCCTCTTCCGCGATCTGACGGATTGCGTCAAGACCGCTATCGCCACTGATCGGCCGGCTTCCTTCACGCACCAGTTTCATACCATTGTAATCAGACGGATTGTGGCTCGCCGTAACCATGATACCGCCGTCTGCTCCGGTATGCGAGGTGGCAAAATAGACCTCTTCGGTGCCGCACAGGCCGATATCCAGAACATCCGCCCCACCCTCTGTCAGACCTTTTATCAAAGCCTGCGTCAACGACGGGCTTGTCGGCCGCACATCCTGTCCGACCACGACGGTGTCCGGTTGCAAAAACTGCGCATAGGCACGGCCGACACGGTAAGCAATATCATCGTTTAACTGATCAGGAATCCGGCCGCGGATGTCATATGCTTTGAAACAGGAGATGTTCATCTTACTCTCGAAGCGCGAATCGCGAGGCGCGAGGCGTGATAAACCTAAAATAAAAGCCCGGAAATGAACTCATTATATTTTCCATCTAGTTACGTATTGGATAGTCTTTTCGCACTTCGCGCTTCGTCATTTAACGCCCATACACATCGTCAAAACGTTCAATATCGTCCTCAGACAGAAGTTCGCCTGTCTGCACTTCAATGATCTCAAGGATCGTGTCGCCGGGGTTGGTCAGGCGATGTTTGTTGCCAATCGGAATATAGAAGGACTGATTTGCTTCGAGGGTCTGGACAACATTTTCACAGGTGACGTCGGCTATGCCACGCACCACGATCCAGTGTTCGGCACGATGTTTATGGCGCTGAAGTGAGAGACTTGCCCCAGGATTCACAGTGATTCGTTTGACCAGAAAACCGTCACCGGAATCGAGACCTTCATAAGCCCCCCATGGCCGGTTGACCCGCCTATGCAGCAAGTGTTCCTCACGTTCAGTGCTTCTCAGCTGTTCAACAACCCGTTTGACATCCTGCACCCGGTCCTTGGCTGCGACCAGAACGGCATCAGCGGTCTCAACAACCACGATGCCCTGTAATCCGACTCCGGCCACCAGCCTCGAGCCACCGTGCAAATAGCTGTTATTGCAGTCCACATCAATCACATCACCGAACGTAACATTCCCGCCGGTATCCATCTCACCAACTTCCCAGAGCGCAGCCCAGGAACCAACATCGCTCCAGCCGGCTTCGAGCGGGACAACCATCGCCCGGGCTGTCTTTTCCATCACTGCATAATCGATCGAATCAGACGGACAGGCCGCAAACGCTTCGCCATCGAGACGGGTGAAATCAAGGTCAACCACCCGCCCCTGCCAGGCCTTGCGAGAAGCAGAGAGTATCTCAGGAGCGTGATTTTCAAGCTCAGCAAGATATGCCGAGGCCCTGAACATGAACATGCCGCTGTTCCAGTAATAATCTCCGGACTTCAGATACTCTTCTGCAGTCGCTAAGTCTGGTTTTTCGACAAATTTCTGAACATCATAGATTGTCGGATCAGATTTTATCCTTCGCACTTCGCACTTCGCGCCACGCTTTATATAACCGTACCCCGTCTCCGGTGACGTCGGCACAATCCCGAACGTCAAAAGAGCCCCGTCTGTCGCGGTTTCGATTCCGTTGTTGACTGTCTTACAGAGCTCTTTTGCATCTCGTACCACATGATCTGCAGGCAACACCAGCAGGATCGGATCATCGCCGTTTTCCGTTGCACATAAAGCCGCAACCGCAACCGCCGGGGCCGTGTTGCGACCGACCGGCTCCAGGATTACTGCTCCAGCTGTCTGGCCGACCTGACGCAGCTGCTCAGCAACCATGAAACGGTGAGCCTCGTTGCAGACGACCAATGGTGCATTCCGGTTGGCCAGTCCATTCAGGCGCAAAGCCGTATCCTGTAACATGGTTCGATCACCAACCAGCGGCAACAACTGCTTCGGATAAAGTTCACGTGACAATGGCCACAAGCGGGTTCCGGCACCGCCAGAGAGTATTACGGGGACGATCATAAGTACCTCGAAACGCAAATCGCACCGGGCGAATTGCGGCTGGTCAATCTATTTTATTCAGTCACATATCAGATCAACAGAATTTGATCTTCAAAGGATCAATTGGATGCTGTCTTGCCCACGAACACAAGCCAAAACAAATCTATTTCCTGAAACTGTCCTGGTGCTCGAGAAACCATCGATAAGTTTTCTCAATCCCCTCACGCAGGTTCACCCGCGCCTGCCACCCCAGGGATTTTGCCCTTGAGACATCGAGGAGTTTACGCATGGTGCCATCCGGTTTCGTGGCATCAAAAACCAGCTCACCTTCGAAGCCGACCACGGCCTTGACGGTCTTTGCCAGTTCACCAATCGTCACATCGACACCGGTGCCGAGATTTACAAAACAGGGGTCCGGGTAGCTAAGGAATTTTTTGGCAAGGGTTGCATCATCCAGTTCCATGACAAAAACGCTGCCGTCGGCCATGTCATCTACATAGAGCAGCTCCCGCATCGGAGTGCCCGTCCCCCAGACAACCACTTCGGCTTTCCGCTCGATCTTTGCTTCGTGGAAACGACGAATCAGCGCAGGCAGGACATGGGAATTTTCCGGGTGGAAATTGTCTCCCGGACCATACAGGTTGGTCGGCATAACAGCCACAAACTGCGTACCGTACTGGCGGTTGTACGACTCGCACATCTTGATTCCGGCGATTTTGGCGATCGCATACGGCTCGTTGGTCGGCTCCAACAAACCGGTCAACAGGTGTTCTTCTCGCATCGGTTGAGGTGCCAGCTTCGGATAAATGCATGACGATCCCAAAAAGAGCAGGCGTTTGACCCCCGACAGATAGGCCTGGTGAATGACGTTGTTCTGGATCATCAGGTTGATGTGGATAAAATCAGCCGGAAATGTATCGTTGGCGTGGATGCCGCCAACCTTCGCCGCGGCCAGGATCACGTACTCCGGTTTTTCAACGGCAAAAAACTCCGCGACAGCTCCGGGGTCAGTCAGGTCCAGTTCGTCGATCTCGGCAGTCAACAGGTTGCTATAGCCACCGGCCTGCAAGCGGCGCACGATGGCCGAGCCCACCAAGCCATTTGAACCGGCAACAAATATCTTACTGTTTTTTTTCATTCTGATAAAACCGTGGCGCGTGGCGCGTGGCGCGGCTAAAGAGTTTAAAAAACTCGTTAATCATATGATATGCCAATCGAGTAATTTTCATAATTAATTCAATCAAAGATTTTTCTCGCTACGCGCCACTCGCCACGCGCCACGATTCATTCATGATAATCAAATATCTGGTAACCGTGCTCCTTGACCATCTCGTCACATTTGGCCTTTTCGAGATCGACCCTGACCATCTCGCTGACAAGCTTTTGAAATGTCACCTTAGGCTCCCAACCAAGCTTCTGCTTCGCCTTGGTCGAGTCACCGAGCAATGTCTCGACCTCTGCCGGGCGAAAATAACGCGGATCAATGCGTACGATCGCCTGCCCTGGAACCAGCGCAGCATCCTTGGTACCGCGACCTTCTTCAACACTGTCAACAAAGCCGATTTCCTCCTGGCCTTCGCCTTCCCAGCGCAGATAGATGCCGAGTTCCTTGGCGGCAGTCTCCACCATCTGCCGCACCGAGTACTGTTTGCCGGTGGCGATCACAAAATCTTCGGGTTCCTCCTGTTGCAGCATCAGCCACTGCGCTTCGATATAATCCTTGGCGTGCCCCCAGTCACGCAGTGCTGAGAGGTTGCCGAGGTAAAGACACTCCTGCAGGCCCAGTGCCATGCGCGCCACGGCACGAGTGATCTTGCGGGTGACGAAAGTTTCACCACGGATCGGTGATTCGTGGTTGAACAGGATCCCGTTGCAGGCGTACATACCATAAGATTCGCGGTAGTTGACAACAATCCAGTAGCCGTAGAGTTTGGCGACACCATAAGGCGAGCGCGGGTAGAATGGTGTGGTCTCGGTCTGCGGGGTCTCCTGGACCTTACCGAAAAGCTCCGATGTCGATGCCTGGTAGAAGCGGGTTTTCTTTTCCATACCGAGGATGCGTATCGCTTCAAGGATGCGAAGCGTGCCAAGGCCGTCGGCATTTGCCGTATACTCTGGAGTGTCAAAGGAGACCGCCACATGCGACATCGCCGCCAGGTTGTAGATCTCGTCCGGCTGTACCTCCTGGATAATCCGGATCAGATTGGTCGCATCGGTCAGGTCCCCGTAATGCAGGATAAAATTGCGATGTTCAACGTGGGGATCCTGGTAAAGATGATCGATACGATCGGTATTAAACAGAGAGGCCCGGCGCTTGATGCCGTGCACGATGTACCCTTTCTTCAGCAGGAATTCGGCGAGGTAGGCTCCGTCCTGGCCGGTGATGCCGGTTATAAGTGCAACTTTTGCCATTTGAAACTCCAATTAAGTTGAAGCGCGAAGTGAGAAACGCGAAAAAATCAAAATTTGAGCCGAGGTGTAAGGTTTTCGCGCTTCCCGCCTCGCACCTCGCATTTCAAGTTCTCCCTTCATCGTCCACGGACAATGAAATGGGGATTCAGCAAATTCTCCTTATTATACCGTAACGGTCTCCCGTCCACCTGTGCAACCGTCCCTCCTGCCGCTTCAACGACCGCATGCCCAGCTGCAGTGTCCCATTCCATGGTTGGTCCAAGACGGGGATAGAGGTCGGCTTTGCCTTCGGCGACGACACAAAGCTTCAGGGAGCTGCCGACCGGGATTACTTCGGCAACCTTTATTTCCCGCAGGTACTCCTCCAGTTCCGGTGATGGATGAGAGCGGCTCATGACCACTTTCAAGCCGGCATTAAGATCAGCTTCTCGCACCTTTATCGGCACCGGGTTCCCGTCATTTGAAATTTTCCAGCAGCCAGCTTCCAGGCAGCCGAAATACATCACGTCCTGCGCGGGAACATAGACGACACCTGCGGTCACCTGCCCGCCTTCCACCAGGGCAATGTTGACGGTAAACTCACCGTTGCGCTTGATGAATTCCTTGGTCCCGTCGAGCGGGTCGACTAACCAGAAGCGTGGCCAGGTCGCCCGCTCTTGATAAGGGATCGCCCTTCCTTCCTCGGAGAGTACCGGGATCTCCGGAGTGGCCGCACACAGGCCCGCGACGATCACCCGATGTGAGGCCCGGTCCGCGCAGGTCAAGGGAGAATCGTCTCCCTTAAGCTCGACATTGAACTTTCCGGCGTAAATCTCCATGACGGCCGAACCAGCATCGCGGGCAACGGCACAAATCTTAACAAAATCTATATTTTTGTATTCCATATTATCCGTAAAATCTATATGTGAAAATCTGGATTCATCCTTTTAACCCTCACCCGTTCGTTTCGCTCATTCGAGACGCTGAGCACTCAATAGCAAATCATTAATGCTGCTTTTATCTATCTCTACGTTCTTTGCGACGCTGCGTGACAATCAGTTTGTCTTTTCGCGATTCGCAGCTCGCGCTTCCAATGTCAATCGTCTCCGTCCCATCCTGAATCTCGCAAGCGAAATCATCGCCAAGGATTGTCCGGACGATCTCTTCGGCCAAATCCTCCGGTTGGGAGGCCGCCGTATTGACGATGATTTCCGGATTTTCAGGCTCTTCGTATGCGGAATCGATCCCGGTGAAATTCAGCAATTGGCCGGCACGAGCCTTCTTGTAGAGCCCTTTCGGGTCACGCTCTTCGCAGACTTCCAGGGGGGTGTTCACATAAACTTCGTAGAATTCACCTTCCTCCAGCATCTCCCGCGCCATACTCCTTTCACTGCGGAAAGGAGAAATGAAAGAGACCAAAACCATCAATCCGGCATCGACGAACAGCTTGGCGGTCTCTGCCACACGCCGGATATTTTCAACACGATCGGCATCAGTAAAACCGAGGTCACGGTTCAGGCCGTGACGCACATTGTCACCATCGAGCAGGTATGTATGTTTGCCGAGGGAATGGAGCTTTTTCTCCACCAGGTTGGCAATCGTCGACTTGCCCGCCCCGGAAAGGCCGGTAAACCAGAGCACTGCAGGTTTCTGGTTCATCATCGATGCGCGGTTGCTCTTGTCAACGTCGAGAGCCTGCCAATGAATATTTGTGGCTCGGCGCAGGGCAAAATCGATCATACCAGCACCGACCGTGGCGTTGGTCACGCGATCGATCAGGATAAAGTTGCCGGTGCTGCGGTTCTCCTGGTACGGATCAAAGGAGAGCGCCTTGCCCAGTGAGAGGTTGCACACGCCGATTTCGTTCAACCCCAGGGTTTTCCCGGCCATATGCTCCAGGGTATTGACGTTGACCTTGTACTTCAGGTCGCTGATCTGCGCCGGTACGGTCGTCGCTCCGGTTTTCAGCAGGTAACTGCGGCCCGGCAACAGGACGTCATCGTGCATCCAGACCACGCGGGCTTCCAGTTGATCAGCATGGGCCGGGCGGTTCAAAGGGTCACAGAGCATGTCGCCCCGGCTGATATCAATCTCATCCTCAAGAGTCAGGGTGACAGCCTGACCGGCCACCGCCTCCTCGAGGTCCCCGTCCATGGTGACAATCCGTGCCACCCGGCTCTTCTGGCCCGAACCGGCAACGGCAACCGAATCGCCCGCCGAGACCCGGCCAGAGGCGAGCTGTGCCGCAGAAACCGCGGAAATCGAGATCGGGACGATTCACCCACTGTACCGGCATACGAAACGGCAGGCTCAGAGCGGCATTGTCCACCTGAACGGTTTCCAGGCAGGTCATCAGGGTCGGGCCCTGATACCAGTCGGTCTGTGCGCTCGGATTGATGATGTTATCGCCCCGGAGTGCGGAAATCGGGATACAGGTGATCTCTTCGAAACCGAGCAGGGTGGCAAAGGCTCGATAACTTTGTTCGATTTCAGTAAAGGTGTCAGCCGAGTAACCGACCAGGTCCATCTTGTTGATCGCCACCAACACCTTGCGGATGCCGACCAGCGAGGCCAGGTAGCTGTGACGGCGGGTCTGGGTCAGGACGCCCTTGCGGGCATCAATCAGGATCACCGCCAGATCGGCGGTCGAGGCCCCGGTGACCATGTTGCGGGTGTACTGCTCGTGCCCCGGGGTGTCGGCAACGATGAACTTGCGCTTTTCAGTGGAAAAAAAGCGGTAGGCGACATCTATGGTGATCCCCTGCTCACGCTCGGCCTGCAGGCCGTCGAGCAGCAGCGCATAATCGAGATCATCGCCCTGGGTGCCGACCTTTTTACTGTCGACCGCCAGCGCTGCCAGGTGGTCCTCGAACACCAACTTCGAATCCCACAGCAGGCGGCCGATCAGCGTACTCTTGCCGTCATCGACACTGCCACAGGTGATGAAGCGCAGCATCGATTTTTCTTCCTGGGCTTTCAGGTAAGCAGTTATATCTTCAGCAATCAAATTTGACTGGTGGGCCATGCAAAAACTCCGTTTTCGGGTGGCGCGGGGCGCGAAAAATCTAATTTAAAATCTAAAAAGACGAACAATCATCTGCGGGTCATGAGCCAATGTTTTGACTTTCTCGCCACGCGCCACGCGCTACACGCCACTTTTAACGCAATGTGTTAAAAATAACCTTCCTGCTTCTTCTTCTCCATGCTCCCTGCCTGATCATGATCGATCAGTCGGCCCTGGCGTTCGGAAGTGCGGGTCAGCAGCATCTCCTGGATGATCTCCGGCAGGGTAGCCGCATCGGACTCGACAGCACCGGTCAAAGGATAACAGCCGAGGGTACGGAAGCGTACCGACTTCATCTGGACCTCCTCGCCGGGGGCCAGCTTGATACGGTCGTCATCAATCAGGATCAACATGCCGTCACGTGCCACGACCGGACGAACCTTGGAGTAATAAAGCGGCACGATCGGGATATTCTCAAGGAAGATATACTGCCAGATATCAAGTTCGGTCCAGTTGGAGAGCGGGAAAGCGCGGATACTCTCCCCTGGCTTGACCCGGGCGTTGTAAAGGTTCCAGAGCTCCGGGCGCTGGTTCTTCGGATCCCAGCGGTGGGTCTTGGAACGGAACGAGTAAATCCGCTCCTTGGCCCGTGATTTCTCTTCGTCGCGCCGGGCGCCGCCGAACGCCGCGTCGAACTTGTACTTGTCCAGCGCCTGCTTCAACCCTTCCGTCTTCATCACGTCCGTGTAAAGCGCCGAACCGTGCGTGAAAGGAGAAACTCCCTGGGCGACCCCGTCCTGGTTGGTATAGATCAGCAGGTCGAAGCCATGTTCGCGCGCCATCCGGTCACGAAACTCGATCATTTCGCGAAACTTCCAGGTCGTATCGATATGCATCAGGGGGAAAGGCGGCTTGGCCGGATAAAACGCCTTCAACGCCAGGCGCAGCATGACTGAAGAATCCTTGCCGATCGAATAAAGCATCACCGGGTTTTCGAATTCAGCCGCCACCTCGCGAATGATATGGATACTTTCCGCCTCGAGCTGGCGCAGGTGGGTCATATTGATTTTCATGGTTATTCCGTAAAGGGTGAAACGTTAAAAGTCAAAAGCGAATTCTTATCACGCCCGTTCGTTTTACTCGCTCGAGGCTCAGAGAACACTGAGAAAATATTTGATTGCTAGTTTTTAAAACCCATTTGTGGCGATTCTATTATCTCTGTGGGCTCTGCGTCTCTGTGCGATCAATGTTTTCAATTGTTCAGGATATTTTTCCTGAGATAATTCATGATCTGTTCGACGGCAACATCCATTGTAATCTGGTCAACATCGATTGTAATCTCAGGATTCTCAGGGATATCGTAGGGTGCATCCACACCGGGGAAATCCTTGTACTCGCCGCTGCGGGCCTTGGCGTAATGCCCTTTACTGTCCCGCTGCTCACACGCTTCAACGGTGGTCTTCATATAGACCTCTACGAAGTTCCTGGCCACGCTGCGGGCAAACTGACGGCTCTTTGCATAAGGCGAGACAAAAGAGGCCACCACGATCACGCCGTTCTTCTCCAGCATCGAACAGAGATGCCCGGAGCGTTTGACGTGGCGATCGACTTCGTCCAGAGAGAACCCGTTCTCGGGAAACAGCGGGCGAACATCGAGGCTGTCGATACGTTCTACCTTGAGGTGTAGCTCCTCAAGCTGACTGTAGACGCGGTTCGCCAACGCCTTTTTACCCGATGCGGGCAGGCCGGTGAACCAGAGGACAAAGGCCGGAACTTCCTTTTTGCCGTAACGGATGCGCTGCCAGAACCGTTCGTGCAAAAAGTAGAGTCCCATTTTGGCAAACACTTCCAGCAGACCAATCGTAATCGCCAGCACAAACTTGCCGGTGAAAACGAATACGAGCACCGCCGTGGTGATCGTCGCCCAGGTGCGATATGAGAGGGCTTTCAGAATCGAACGTTTTTTGGTTTCGTATTGCATTCAAGTCCAGCTTTAACGCTGCAAGGCTTTACTGCTTTAGAGCCTTAAAGCTCTAAAGCTGTGATTAAAAACAATTGGTTCTTATAACATATCGATGAATTTAACGCATCAGGAAACGGCTGGGTAGGAACTTCTGTCGAAGCATTTATTTGTTGAACTGTTGAATTGATGAAAAGAACAAAACAAACTATCTGCACAAACGTATTATAGCCTTTGATTTTCCGCGTACCACGTTCCTCGGACCTCGTCCCGGACATTAACCTATCAACCCCATCACCGACACCACCAGCAAAACCACAAAACAGCAGCACAAAACTGTTCGCTGTACCAATTGGTCACGGGTAGCAATCGTTCGCAAGGCAATCACCCCGACCACGGTTCGAAACAGCGGACCGTTGATAGTTGTAGCCGAGTACAGCCTGCTGCGAGGCGATCGCCAGGAAGATACAGACCGCCAGCACGAGGTAGTCAGCTGTCGTCAGGAACAGCTCCCCTATCCGACGAAACTGAATCTTGATAACGGCCAGAACACCCAGCGGCGCCGAGCAGAACGTCTCCGTAGCGCTTCAGAGAAGATTTCAGCGATAAACGGCAACTCCATGTGCCAGGTCTGGGTTGCGATCAGGCCGAAAGTGGCATAAACGACGAGCATCAGGAACTGGCGGTTGTCCGACTGACGGCTTTGCCAGAGGTAGATGCCTGAGCCAAGTAGTATCAAGGCAATCTGCCATGGGATGATCGAGTCTTTAAAGACTGACACCAGGGCAACAATGAGATAGAGGCCAAGCAGCAGTTTGATTCCGATCAAGAGATAATCGGAGTAACCGGACAACATCTGGTAGGTCGAGGAGCTGCGGATTCCGGTCCCGTCGTCTCGCTCCAGAAAGGAGAACCGCTCTTTTCTCTGTGCGAGAGAACGCAGCAGAAAGTAGCTGCCGATGGCCGTGGCCAGGTAGAAAAACAACAGAACGTATTCAGGAGAATTGCGTAATAACAGGGCGCAAACCGCCCAGAACAGAGAGATCGCGTAAATAATGACGACCGTGAATCGATGTTCGAATCCGAGGTCCAGGAACTGGTGATGGATGTGGGTGCGATCAGCAGTAAACGGGCTCATGCGCTTCGCAATCCTGCGCATCATCACCCACACAGTATCCAGCAACGGCAGGCCCAGAATTAGCACAGGAACCATCGGGCTGATCGAAGAACCTGACCTCTGGGTCGATGCAACGGCAATGAAAGCCAGAACGTAACCGACCACCATGGAGCCGGTATCACCCATGAAGATCCGGGCCGGGTAGAAATTGTACTTGAGAAAACCGAAGATCGCGCCGACCAGGGCGGCCGAAAGGATCATGGTAACCGGATCGTTCTCCAGCCAGCCGATCAGGAAAAAAGCGGTCAGGGCGATGCTCGAGACGCCCCCGGCCAGACCATCGAGACCATCAATCAGGTTGATCGCATTGATCACTCCGACCACGGCAAACACCGTGAAAGGGACTCCTACCCAGGCCGGCATAATCACAGGCCCGAACCCGAACAGGTTGCCGAGATCGGTCAAATAGAGTTTGCCAACCAGTATAGTGGTCAGGCACGCCGCAATCTGGCCGGCGAACTTTCTGCGCGAGGTGAGTCCATTTAGATCATCGACAACGCCGGTGGCAAAAATAATCAGCATGCCGGCGAGAAGGCCGCGGATGCTTTCATCGATCGGCAGAAAAATAATCGCTGAGAACAAAAAGGCGAGGAAAATGGCGATGCCACCAAGCCGCGGCATCGGCACATCATGAATCTTACGGGCATCAGGCTGATCGACACTGTTCTTGTCCAGGGCCCACTGCCGCAGGAACGGCACCATGATCAGCGCCGCAAAAAGCGCCGTCATGAAGCTGTAGAAGCAGCGTAAAAAATCCATTTCTTCTCCAGTACCAGGATACAACCTTTATAACAGACCATCAATGGGAATGAAAGTGTGAAAGGTTTTGTAATTACATGCTTTTCTTGTCACAAAGCCCCGGAAACAAAGGTCGCAGCAACCACTTCCAAGCCATTCGTGCCGGCCTTTCGACATAATACAACGCATGACAATAGTCCCCGAGAGGGAAAACCTGCCAATCAGCGAGACGAGGGAGAAACAGCCAACGAAAAATCTGTCGAAGCTGATCGCTTAAGGTGTCACGGCTTTGCAGATAAAATGCATATTCATTTTTATGGATTTTTCGCTCCGGATTCTGCCGAAACAGGTTGGCAATCGCTACATGGGTCAGTGAACGGACAACCTTACTCCCGTCAATCCTGGCAGTGAACTCAGCACAGAGTGGAGTCCCTAGCAGGGATTGCGACAGGTTCAAGCCAAGCAGCAAACTCCGCACAGAACTGGAACGACAGGCCAAAGTGAGCGTGTTCTCGCCGTTTATCGGTGGGCCATTTCTTAGAATACGATCGATATCGACCAGCCATTTAAGCTGTTCCCAGAAATGTTTCGTGCCGTGGGCACAGAGCATCACCAACGTCTCTTCAGGCTTAAGTCGCCCTTCCCGGCCACCCTCAATATTCTGCCAATGAGGCGAGGGGTCGAATGACTGCATGTACATGGGATGAGACAAAGCCCAATGGATCTCGACAATCCAGTCATGCTCCGGATGATGCAGCGAGACGTGATACTCCACCTTCAGTAGCCCCACCCACCGATCTTGCGGTAATTCGAACTCAAGCCTGTAGCCTTGTGCCAAAAGGACTTGTACTGCATCCTGGGCCTGTTCCGGTGGCACCAGCACGTCAAGATCAACGAAGCTGCGCAGGGCAATATCACCGTACGCCTCCTCGGCAAGAACCGGCCCCTTAAATGGAATAACTGTAATCCCCTCACCGTACAACAGGTCAACCAGTCTATGCAGTTCTCTTCTGCATTTGCAGGCTTCGCAGTGCATGTGCGGCAAACTGTTCCTGCAATCGGTTTAAAACTGATGATGGGATTGGAGAATCAGGACATTTTTTCAATGCCTGGTAGAGGAGGGGCAATACACCGTGTCGCGATCCCTGGCTTTGCAATTCATGCCAATCAGGATGTTTTTCAAGGAGAAGGGCCAGACGCTCAGAGTCTGGTGAAGCCAAGATACAAGCCAGAAGGATTTGTTGTTCCAATGTTTGCATTAATGACAGGGGCTCGTATCCTGAAAGGCCGGTGACCTGTAATTCAGTTTCATATTACGGCCGTAAGAAATACTGTGGAATCTTCCTGATCGGTTTCAACCAGGTCGTAAACAGGTATGGCTGCAAACCGTTCATCCGCCACGCTTCACGATCCATCCGGTTCGCCCGCAACCGGTTACCCAGATTCGCATTACTCACCCCGCCTGTACGCATGCAGACCATAACTTCAGGGATGATACTTACACGTAATGCCATGCTTCACCAGGAAGCGCAACATCAGCTCATAATCAGCAGCGGTGCCCATATTCAGATTAAACAGGCCGTACTTCTCATACACTGATTTGCGAACAAAAAACGTCGGGTGCGGAGGCATCCAGCCCCAATAGAACTTGCGGGGGTTGTAGTCACCACTACGCCAATAGCGCTTAACGTGGAACAGCGAATCGTGAGATGTGAAATGTGAATTGTTGTGATTTCCGCGTCCCGCGTCCCGCGTCCCGCGTTTCTCGGCAACATAGAGTAAGTCGCCATAACAAGCATCCACCGAAGGGTCTTGAAACACGTCCGACACAAGTTGAAGAACATTCGTTGCCGCATAAAAATCATCTGCATGCAAAACCCCGACAACCTCCCCTGTCGCCATTCCGATGCCCTTGTTTAAGGCATCGTAAAGACCTTTGTCCGGCTCAGACAGGATGTGGCTATCAGGGGATTGCACTTTGACGACCTGAAGGGTTGAGTCGGTTGATGCCCCGTCAATAACAATGTGCTCAAAAGGAACAGCCTGTTGTTTCAGGCTGTCCAGACATGAGGTGATGACGCCTTGAGAATTATGGGTGGCGGTGATTATTGAAATCTTTGGTTTCATGATGGTGTGGATAAACTTTTGTCTGTGTCAAGCAAACCCCTCAGACGCCTTCTGACTTGTGCGATATACCCAGCCCTTGTCCAACTGGCAATGAAACCTGCCCGGCCTTCCAGAAAACCGAACTTCAAGATGAAGTGATAAGTGAACCATAGAAACGGTTCAAAAGGCATACGTATTGCGAGTTCTTTGAGGAAACGCCTTCTTTCCTGAGTATTGCCAAAAAAATCAGATTTAATTACCTGCTCCCCCCATTGCCCGGTCGTCAGGAACCTGTGTCTGACTTTTGCCTCCCACACAGCATAGTCATCATGACGTGCCTTGTAAGCATCCAGACCTTTAAAATCTTCATGGATCAGTGGGGTGTTTAATCGGCCAACCGTTCCTTCAACAATCAAACGCTCGTGGATCTCCATATCCGGCGCCGTCGGTGGCTCATCCAGAACATGTTCAAATCGTGCTTTCCCGGTTTTGAATAACAATACAGCGGCATGAGAGAAGCCACCAAAGCGGAATTTTCTGCCAAGGAAGTGGAACCCCTTTGTTATCAAAAATGCCTCAGGAGGACGAGTCCCTGATATCCCTTGTGAAATCTCGTCCCATAGTTCATCCGGGACGACTTCATCGGCATCCAGCAATAGCACCCAGGGCGTTTCTATTTTCAGCTGGTCGAGGGCCCACTGACGTTTCTTCGGATACCCCCCCTGATAATCAAATTGAACAACTTCTACGCCACTCTCTATTGCGATATTTGCGGTATTGTCTTTGCTGTGAGAATCGATCAGGATAATTCTTGCTGCGGGGCTGAGAGCAGAAATGCAACGACCGATATTGGCCTCTTCGTTCTTGGCCGCAATCAGTACGGTGATTGGAAGAGAGGGAAGCATAGCCTCAACTTTTAAGCTTGCGATCTTTGACTTTATTTGCAGGATTTCCTGCGACAACAATCCACGGTTCGACGTCTTTAGTAACAACAGCGCAGGCACCAACCACGGCACCCTCACCAATCGTCACACCTGGGCCAACGAAGGCATCAGCGCAGATCCAGGCTTGCGCCCCAATCGTGATAGGTGTTTTCAGCAAAGGCATGGCGGGATCGAGGTAATCGTGGGAACCGGCACAGAGGTGAGTTCGCTGAGAGACCGTGGCACTTTCACCGATGGAAATCTTGCCAAGATTGTAGATCAGCGCGTGCTCGCCAATCGCCGCCCAATCACCTACTTCCAGGTTCCAGGGCATTGTGATGACAGCACTGTTGTAGACATTCACCCCCTGCCCCAGTTTGGCTCCGAACAATAAGAGCAGGAATCTTCGCCAACCAAACATTGGACGTGGGCTGAATCGAAATAAAGGAGCAACCAATGCCCAGAGGACACGTCTCACATTCTCACTTGAAGAATATTTGACTGCTTCACGGTTGGTGGATATGTCGAGTTTGGTATCGGGCATAGAGAACCCCTGTAAAAGGGCAAGGTAGAATGTGACTAGTTTTTGATCAGACTATCAGTACAAATCGCAAGAGACAAGCCACCAATCGCTAAGCAATCACCTCTGCAAATCAAATATTTTCATCAACGGCTTCGCGACCAGATCATATCGGTACCGCTGCGCATTTTCCCTTGCAGCATCAGAATAGACTTGCCACTGCGCCTTTTCCGTCAACATTTTCGCCAAGGCTCCGGCAGTGCTTTTGACATCATCTTTCTCAGGGAAAAGGCCTCCCTCGCCACATACTCCGGGGATTGCACAGCAATTTGAGCTAACCACTGGTGTGCCAAAGTACTGGGCCTCCACAGACGGGATACCAAAGGATTCACAGCGACTCATCAGGCAGAACACTAACGCTTCGGAGTAATGACGAAACAGTTCCTCGCGAGTCACATGCCCGGTAATTACAACCTGTGATCGCACACCTAATTCATCAATCAAAGCTTCTATGCTCTGGCGATAATCTTCACTGCTCCAACCACCGACCAGCGCATACTCAGCTTTGATCTTGTATTCGTCCCGGAGTATGGCCAAGGCTCGTATTATTGTCTCAACTCCTTTATGCGGTGCCATCAATGAAACTGTAAGGACCCGGTTCTCTTTGCGATTGTCGAACGAACGTACCACTTCAAGGCATTCAAAGATATCCTCGTTCAAACCGCAGTAGGCCATCACATGTGACTTCTCACGGCATCCTGCATTCTTCCGGAAAACATCACGCATAAAATCGGAGCAATAGGCCATCATGTCAGCGTTGCGGACGGCATACGAGTAGGCCTTGCGCTGAAGAAACGCCTTAAATTTTTCGACGAGCCCCTTGTGGACCTCAGGGACCAGACACCAGGGGTTGAGCGTCAAGGAAACCTGCGGAACGAGACAATCAGGTATCGCTGTGCCCGAGAGCATGAACAGGATATCGCTACCGGTTTCTTTGATCAGATTAGACAACCGAGTCCTCTCCCACAATGCTCTACCATACCATCTCGCCGTATATGCCGGACATTGCAGCCAGGTCACATTCTGACCAAAATCGCGCACAAGATCCTTGTTGCTTTCATGGTAAATTACCACGAACTCGTGCTCCCCGGCTGTCCATTTGGCCAACTGTTCAAGATGACCGAACAAAACGGCACGACCACTGAGGTTGGTGGTACAGAGTGCGTTGACAAGGACTTTCATCTAAGCAGTAACCCGTGATTGATTATTAGCGATCTGCAAGCAAATCGGTATCGAACACTTTTCCATAAACAGTAAGAATCTCACACCCCATCTTTTCGGTGGTGAAAAACTTGGAACGTTCAAGGCCTTTTGAGGACAAGGATTGAGCAAGAGTCTGATTTTCAAGCACAGAAATGCATAGTTGCGCCATCTGACCCTCGTCAGCTGGGTCGCATGTTAATGCTGCGTCACCAACGACCTCAGGTAGTGACGCGACGTTCGAGCAGACGACTGGACATCCACAGGCCATCGCCTCTAATGGAGGCCAACCGTAACCTTCGTAGAGACTGGGAAAGAAGAAAAGATTTGCATTAAAGTAAAGATCCGCCAAGTGGTTGACAGGTGGATTTTCAACAAATTCAACGTCTGCCACCAACCCGGCTTTTTTTATCAACTCAACGAGCTCCGGATGTGGTGGAGGGCCCACCATAATGAGTCGCGCAGACATCTTGTTTCTGATTTTCCTGAAGATTCTGACAACACCGACACGGTTCTTATAAAACCCATTGTTGCCAACATGCAATACAATAGGGCAAGTCCTCTCTATCTTTATCTCAGTGCTGACATCTTTGTTCGCAATGGCTTTCTGCAAATCCAACCTGACCGGGAGATGAATAATATGGATTCTGTTACCATTTAAACCTGCCACATTTTCAAGGTCTTTGCTAGTTGAGGTACTATCCGACACAATCTGTTCAGCTTTGCGCAAACCTTTCAGGCTTCTTTTGATCAGCCAACGTGCAAAAATGCCCGGCGGAGGGACATCGAACCTCCCTTTTGCCTGTAGAAGCGGGATGATATCGTGAGACGTCACGATATATTTTGTGTTTTTCAAAGACAAACCCAAATGAGCCTGACTGCCATCGACAATATGAACAATGTCTGCGGATAAATCAGTCAATCTCTTTCTTGAACGATGCATCAGCCAAAGAATCTGAAGGCGATAAGACCAACTGGAGTGTTGCATGAGCCAGGGTGGCAGACCAACCATTAGATTTATTCGGTTGACGTTAATCGATTTGGAATGGAGATTACTTTCTAACGCATTGACGAGCATATCAGCATAAGCAGGCATACTGCCGTAACTGCCTGGAAGTGATGTTTCCACAAGACAGACCTGCAGTTTATCCAGCGAACGATTTGCCATCAACATTGCCTTGCGGAAGCTTTTGCGGCTTTATCTGCCGGGAGTTAGAAAACCTCTGTGGACGTATCAGCATAGCCTCATCGAGCCTGACGGCTGAAAGTAACGCGCCAATCATAAATGCAAAGAAACAGGAGATAAAAGGATCGCCAAATATTTGTCCAGACACAACAAAACTACCCGCGTTGGTAAGCATCATGGTAAAGAGGCCGGCCCAAATTGTGAAGTTCTTGTTATTAGGGTCAATGCGTTTGGTCACCAGGCGCCAACCTGTGGTTATGAGTGCATAACCAAAATATATAAAGCAAAACAGACCGGGCACACCAAGCTCGACCATGATGCGCGACACTCCACCCTCCTGCCAAGTTCTTGGTCGAGCGACCTTCAGATGATGTGTTCCCTGGGTCGCTGATCCCAGGCCCGCTCCCCAAAAACCATTTTGTTGATATGTAACCAGGAGAGCATCAAAGCCATCTTTTTCAAAACGTTCTACGGCCTGATTCGGGTTCTCCGTGTAGTAAGTCATGTATGCTTCGTGAGGACTCATATATTTGTAAAAGTAGACTCCACCGGAAAGAGATAGAAACAGAACGATCGCCAGCGATATCTTTTTCATCCGTCCTCTAATAAACCAGTGCAGCCATGTCATAACAACAAAGAATATCGGCAACATATAAATCATTTTTCTTCGCCCGCAGAGTACTGAAAGTCCGCATCCCCATACAGCGAGGATGACCCATAGCCACCGCTTCCAACCTCTCCCACTGACAGCCAGGGTAATAGCCGTCATAGCCAACATCACGGCATGCCAGCCCATAACATCAGGGCTGCGGAAGAATCCGGAGACCATGTGAATGATCTCGCCAGGAATATAGCGAATCCATTCGGCATTGAACATTGCCGTCCCGAGTGTCGGCAAAGAGTATCCTGAATATTCGAGATACGTACCTATTTGCATGCTGGCGGCAACAACACAGTAAAAACCCAATAAATTCCGAAGCATTTTCACATTGTGTGCATACCAGAAGCCAACTATAAGGCCCAAAAGTATCGTGCCGTATGAGAAGGCGCCGACCAGTGTCAATTGCCACGAACCCGGCCCATATGTCGCCGACAGGATAGCCGCTGGTATCATGCTGAGTAGCAACAAAAAGATCGATTTATTAAGAGAGGGGTATTGTTGCTTGAGAGGTCTCAGTATGTGAGGTCTTGATGTGAATAGTTTGACTAATATGGCAAACCATACAGGAACAGTTGCCAACACAAGGTATCCGGGAACCCCCGGGATAAGCTTACGCACAGGATCCTGAACGAGACCAACAACTATGAAAAAATAGAGCCCCATACGCCAGTTGAACAAAGCGATGAACGCTGAGAACCCAATGAAGGCGAAGAAAGAGTAAAGAATCATATTGTTTAGTGACGACCTAGGACATAATCAAGCGCTGACAACGTTCCATTCACAACGACATCGTAATTGTGTCCTGAGACAAGACCACGGGCATTTACTCCCGAACGTTCCAGGACCTCTTTATCAGCAACCATTCTCATGCGATCGGACAGGGCAACGACATCACCACAAGGGTATACCCACCCCGTTTCTCCATCCTTAATGAGATTAAGGTGGCATCCGACTTGGTCACTAACTATTGCGGACAGGCCACATGCCATCCCTTCATTCACCACCAATCCCCAGGTTTCTCCATTGTCCGAAGGCAAAACCTGACAATCAGACGCCACATAAGCCTTTGGGATTTCTGATTGATTTAAAAACCCTGCAAAGGTCACTGGCAGGTTGTGTTCATTCGCAAAAGATTTGCATTCATCGAGTAACTCCCCTGTGCCAACCATTAAGAGATGCAATGGTTCGGCTGCTGGCTGGTGGCCAGTGGCTGGAGGACTTAAATCTTTTGGGGTTTTCGCGTCCCGCGTCCCGCATCCCGCGTCCCGGGCTTTGATCAATTGCAAAGCCCTCAAACAATCCATAGGGCGCTTTTTATTCTGAAACTTGCCGCAGAATAGAAATGTCACTGCATCTCGTGGGATACCCCACGCTTCACGAATAGACTCGCGCTGCAATTTGAGTTCTTCAGACATCTTTGCAAATCGTTCATTTTCAATGCAATAGGGGGCAAAGAACAATTTCTCTTCCGCAACACCATTCTCAAGGTAAAAACGTCGATTACCTTCACCGATATAAAGAAAAGCACTGTAACGAGTAAGTAGCAGCCTATGGAGGAGTCTTCTTCCACCAGACTCTCGGGCGCAAATTATTTGATTCACCGCGCACGACACAAGGAACTTTGTTTTTGTTGCATGCCCACAACAGTTGCAGACAGCTTTTAACAACCCAGCCATTGACGATGAAGGCATCAAAGCCTTCGTCTCGTACAATCCTGTCGATCTCCGGTGTATCGCATCCTTTGAAAGAGCCTACGGCAGGCTGCGGCGAGATATTTTCCAGAACCCGGTAGTGGTAACCATCAAGCAGAGGCACATCCCATTCAAACGCGACCCCAAAGCCCTCTCCCTGTTGTTTCGAATCGGGAAACATGCAGAAAAAAACAGTCAGGTCGATATCTGGCAAAGAAGCCAAAGCCCTAAACCAGGGAACCTGGTATTGGATCGGGTGGGTTGTGAGAATGCCGAGTTTCATTGTTTTACTCAGTTGTTAGGAACTTGGGCCCGGCCCTGAATAGCTTGATTGCAAGGCAAAAGGCGCGTAGTTCTCCGACCAACTTGACAGGTATCCACCAGGGATGCTGCAAATGAAAACGGGTACGCACTTCGCGAAACGGCCGTATGAGCATATACAATAGGGTTGTTTGGTTGATGCCTTGGCAGCAAAGCAAAGTAATAATCCCCCACTCCATGCATTGGCGACATCGATGTCAAATGATTGCCGTAACTACGGGTGCCTCCACTTGGTGCTCGCAAGTGTCGAATAGATGCCATGGGTTCGAATAATATTTTCCCGCCGGCCTTCCATACTCTGCGGGCGAATTCCGTTTCAAAGCGATACGCAACACCGATGAAGTTCTCATCAAAACCGCCAACTTGTATCGCCTTCTCCCGCCGAACGGACAGATTGCATGCGATGACATTTGCCACGGACTGAGATTGAGTCGCATTGAATCTGAAATTTATATCGGCACTCAATCCAACAGGCGAATTCTCGTTCATCACGAAATCAGTCGGCACTTCTCCAGGTTGTAATACCTGTCCGACCACAGCCCAAACTTCAGGAGATTCATAATTCGTGAAATGCTCTCTGACAATGTCAGAATTCGGAATGATATCATCATCCAAAAAGAGCACAATATCAGAGTTGGCTTTACTGAGGCCAAGGTTCATTGCACGTGTAATAGATGGCAAATGCTGCCTGATCCAACGTATCTTCCCCTTCTCATTCATCTTCATCAAAAAAGATTGTGTATCTTCAAGATGATTCGTAGTCTGATCGACAACAATTACTCTCGTTTATACAACAAGAAAGGTCAGAATAATTCCGTTAAGGTATCGACCAACACGTGTTCACGGCCATACGTTGGTATGATAATCGAAACAGAGTCACGCCCAACGTCAACTTTCACTGAGCGTATCACCTTTCCGGCCCTCCAACCGATCGACCTTGGCTGGGACACCGACTGACGATCGCTCCCGACGGAATATCTTTGCTGACCACTGCATGCGCACCCACAACAGCACTATCGCCAATTGTAACCCCCGGGAGGACAACTACACCGGTACCCAGCCAGACGTCCTGACCAATAACCACCGGATCTGCTTTGCACGGTTGTTGGTCGACTCGTTTGTCGGGATCGGTGCCATGATTATGATCTGTAATAAAGCAGCCAGGGGCAAGTAAAGTATGTGGACCGATAATGACGCTTTCTTGCACATCAAGCTCACATCCCTTGCCAACAAAAACATAATCTGAAAGTTTGAGCTTTGCATCGTCATGGACTAGCTTGAAATAGACATCACCTTCAATCATGACCCGGGTACCGAAGCTGATTCCCCATGGCCGGTCGAAACGACTACGCTGGCCGATAAAGACCTTTGAGCGAGACTCGCACCTCGGACACGAAGCAAACAGGCTCTTAACCTTGCCATAGCAATCCTTACATTCGTTATCGCATGCTCGACAGAATAGAAAACTCATGGTTTCAAATCGGCCGCCTTCCGGATTGCAAGAATCTGAAAACCTAACTTATCTGCAAAATATGGAATTATTCGCATCACCTGATCCATTCTTTTCAAAGAGTTCATAGGGCGTCCATCTATGAAGATATCTAAATTTGAGATGCCCAGACACCCATGGGGTATCCAGACATTTGATATCAACATCAACCAATCCCGCCTCTTCGAAGACATTTTTCATCTCAATGGGGCGATAAGCAAAAAAATGGCCATCTCCGTCCGCACTGTTTTGAAGGTGTTGGTAATCGCTGACAGGTTGCAGTGCTGAAAATGTTGGAAGATTATTTTTGATGTAAAGGTTATTTGGTGTTGTCATTACCTAGTTTCCCACCGTTTACCAGACGTCATGCAAACGGCTCACCAGCTTAACCGGGTATAGAATATGCTCAACAATCTGATTGGCATATACGAGATCGAAATCTTCATCAATCTCGACATCGAATACATCCCCACAAATAAAGTTGATTTCCCCGTGTTCGTATCGCGTGGCAGCATAGTCAAGAAAATCCCTGTCGAATATCGAGGGCCGCAACCTGATGACCCTGCTCTGCCAATAACAGCGCTAGTGTTGCCTGGGCGCAACCGACATCAAGTATTTTCAGCCTTTGCCGGACTTCTGCAGCCCTCATGACAATATCCATAAATAACGATATTCATTGTATTGGTGTGGTGCCAAAGAGAAGTCCCAGGTCTGCTCCATATCATGTTTGTAAAGCGCTTTGATCTCTTCAGGCCAATTTGGATTATAGACAGGTGGAATCATGAATAATTATTTCAGAAGAAGACTCAGCAGGGCTTTTAGATGCAAGGGATTGTCATGCAGTGCCCGTTTGAAATAGGCAGCGCCTTGTCCGCGCTTGTTTTTGGCAAGACAACATCCTATGAAATAGGCTGCTGCAGCACGTTCTTTTGAATCCGATGAGTGTTTCAGCGAGGATATTTTTTCCGCATTGGTTAACACCTCTGTATCGGTTTGACCGAGGCGCCGCAGGCGAGCACTCTCTAAAATCAGAGCTCCAATCTTGAGCTGTTGCTGCCAACGACCCGAAGAGATCCCCACAAGACTATATTCCGCCTCGTAATCAACATCAGCGCTGGGGAGATGAGCTCCTCTCTCACACAGGCGCACCCACAAGTCAATATCCTGAGCCATGCGGAACTGCGGACGATAGCCACCCACAGATTGGTAGTCGGCACGACGAAATAGCGTCGCGCCGTGATGAGAGGGCCCACGAAGTTTTTTAATGTCAAGTGTTTGCAGACTATCCGTTGCCTGGGATGGATCCTGGACAACAATTTCAAGAAATTCACCTCGAGGGCCAGTCATTCTGGTCGCACAGGAGATCAGCACCGCCAGCGGGTTTTTGCGAACAAGAGCCACCTGTCGCTCCAGCCGTCCAGGCAATGAGATATCACCCACATCTTGGCGCGCAATAAATTCCCCACTCGCTTCGGCACATCCACGTATCAGTGCCCTAGTCAACCCCCGGTTCTCTTGATGAAAAAGGCGGATACGAGCGTCTCTGTTCGCGTATTCGTCGAGAATCGACGGCGACTCATCGGTCGAGCCGTCATCTACAATGATGAACTCGAAATCGACGCCGTCCTGCTGTAGAATGCTATCGATCGACGCCCGTAAATGTGAAGCGCCGTTGTAGACACTCATGACCACGGAGACTTCAGGCACACTAATCATCGGATCCCATCCAAGATTGCTTTTGTGTGAGTTTCCCTGGTGTCTTTTTCAAACAACCGTGTAACCATTCGGTCATGTGCGCGGACCTCTCCCATCCCAACAGACAGGCTAACAGAGCGTAACCATGCATATCTAGAGAGGCACCATTATTGGCACGCACTGCCAACTCGAACAATTGCCGGGCGGCCTGGCCATCGTCCAGTTTTCCACATTGTCGAACATTGAGAAAAACCCAGCGTGCGAAATGTTTCATCTCCGGAGCATCAATCTCTATCCCTGCTGTACGTGCATGCTGGTAAAGCAGGCTAAAAAACCGCACCCGGTCATGCGGTACTAACCATGTCCCATTCCCGGTCTGCCGAAAACACTCATGGGTTCGGTGCTCACTGACTGTTTCGTCACACCAGACCAGCTTAGTTCCCAGTGCGCCAACCCGGCCATCATATTCCCAATCCTGCGAATATCGCAGATCGGTCCATGGCCCGATGACATCACAAACAGACCTTCTGTAAAGAGGTGTATGAGTACACCACCAGCGATCGACCAACAACTGCGGGAAGAGTGACGAGGCCTTTTTAGCTGTCCACTTGAAAGGATCAGCCAGAACTTTACCACTCATATCGACAAGTCTGGTTTTACCATAAGAAACGCCGCATTCCGGGTGCGTTTTAAGTGACTCAACCTGGATCGCGAATTTCTGTGGCAACAAAAGGTCATCACTATCCAGGTACTGTATAAATTCGCCTTTTGCAACTAACCGTCCTGCCTCTCGAGCAGGGCCCGGTCCCTCGTTCTCATTGCCGATGTAAACGATCTCTGGATGCTTGGAACAGAGCTTCTGAGCAACCTGTGGCGTCTCGTCAGTCGAGCGATCATCTGACAGATGATAATTTCTATCGGTCTATAGGTTTTGTGCAAGCACTGACTCCACCGACTGCAGCAGCATTTGTGGGCGGTTATATACCGGGATGATTGTCGAAACGAGACCTTCTACCAACTTTTCTTCTCCTTCATCGCCAATAATTGATTAATCCTTTGTTCAGAAGGGATCGAGAGCTTGCGTCTTAACCTAGCAAGATTCTGTTTTCTGGTATCGTCGGCCTTCGTCTTTTGAGGTTCGTGCCACAGATGTATAAAAGGCAGATAGCCATACCGCCAGCCGTTCAACGTCAGTAACGATCATAGAATTCATTGTCCTCTCCACCCCAGTCGACAAAGCTTTCATCGTAGCCCCCGAAGTTGGTTAAAAGACTCTTTCCTTATTGCCAAAGTTCCACCTTGCCAGTTTTGTCTAACACGCTCAGGAGCAATATCCTGCCACCCTTGATCAGACAAATAATTCTGTGTTGCTTCTTGATTCAGACAAAATAAAAAACGTTGTGGGTGTACAACATCGTAACCTTCTGCAATCTTGTTTAGCACCTCCCGTGCATACGCAGATGGGACCAGAATGTCAGCATCGTGAAAGACAAATCACATCTGACTTGGCATTACGGACACCGACATTATTTGCCCAACTTTTACGCCATCGATCATCGCAAGAATGTGGTAAATGAAGGTAATGTGCGCCGTGGGGATGTATTCAGTTCCCGTCTCGGTGACTGCTCTATGATCAGGCACTCAACGTCCGCATCCAACTGGGAGTGAATACTCTCGATTACTGCTCTGAGTAGAGGTAGCCGTTCAGGACCGCGAAAAGGAATGGATGAAAGAAATGGCAGGATTATCAGTCGAACCGACGTCTGTTTTTCCAGCAATCGGCCAGCATTGAAATGCTTTTTGCAGGAGGTACCAGACCGAGGTCGGGGAAAACGTGCACAAACAAGCATGTAGATCACTGCTCCATCATCGACAAGCTTAACCGCGACTCCATTGCTATCCCATTCGAGCCGGTCATTCCGATTTCTTGCTGAAACCCAGCCGTTGCTCTGCAGAAAAGTCGCCAGATAATAAGGCAGGTCGCACAGAAGCGCACCAACATACTGCTTAAAGGTATATGATTTCTTCTCGCTCACTGTCGAGTGCCTGCACCACGGATTTTTAGTGTTTCACCATCCACCCATACAGAGGATACCAACCAGGGACAAGGGCAGAAAATGGTACGCGCTTCCTGAGTGGAGGATAAATATTAATTGCTCTTTTTAGCCGACGGTGGCATACCCAGTAACCCTCACTAGACAAATATCGATTGGCCAAAAGTAGCTTGCCAGCCTCTGCTGCAGAGTCAAGTTCTGATTCAATGCCGAGGTCATCTATCATCTGGCTAAAGTCGCGGACAATCTTCTCCCCCTGATTGTCACGTTGATCTTCATGCATCGTCCTACAGGCTAAGAGTCTATCGAGCTTCCTGGCAGATGACACAAGAGCCATGCGTAACCACAAATCCGTGTCGGCAGCAAAGGGGACCTCTTCTCGCCAACCACCGAGTTTGTTTGCCAAGCCTAAGCGAAAAAATGTGGACGGTTGGGGTATCCATGTTTGCAGGGAGAGAACCGCCTCGAGAGTAAACGGCTGCAGGTTGGTCCGCGTCAGCTCGGTACCATGTATATCAACGTTCACAATGTCTCCAAAGACAAAACCAAGAGAAGCATCCCTCATCAGGGCTTCAACACCCGTACTAACCGCTCCGGGGAGATAGTAATCATCAGAGCTCTGTATCGCGCCTACCTTACCTTTGGCACGCGCAAAACCTTTATTGACCGCTTCGACCACTCCGTTGTCTGGTTCAGATATCCATGTCAATTCAGGGATGTCGTCAAACTCGTGCAGCAATCAATTGTTTCATCAGTTGAAGCACCGTCAATAATGATGATCTCTATAGGTCGGTAGTCCTGAGTAAGAACTGATTCTATCGTTTTACGAATGAATCGTCCTTGGTTATAGCTGGGGATGATAATGGACACGAGTGGAAAATTTGATAAGGACTTCATAGATTAGTGTATTGGTGTGGTGGGATTGTAAAAAGCTAAAGGATCGTAAAATTACCGAAAAGGCAATTCTCTAAAAACTTTGCTTTCCTCGGTACGCTTCAGCTAATTCTTTCTATGTCCTCCAGCCATAAGTTGAACGCAGATTTAACTCGTTAGCTGGGAAAAAGTCTTTTTCGACTAAAGCTTCGTAGCATTTCAATAAATTAGTGTAAACCGCATCAGTCCCGACGTAAGCGATAGACCTTCAATAAATTCCACCAGTCAACGATTATTTTTATAACCGTATATCTACACCATTAAAATTACACTTATCAGATCGTGTTTATTACGATCCTGCACAACTTCCGGCGCATGGAAAACGATCCCCTTGTCAAGTTCCCAAAAAGACAACGCTGGGCAACGAAGCTACGCCATATATCCGTCATGCGGAAGGAGCAATAACTGGGCAGATATAGCAACGGATAAGCTTTCGGGCCACCACCAGGTACTTTGACTGTTGAATGGACACCAAGCCCCTTTATCGAGATAAACACTCGGACCGTTATCAAAATCGAACTTCCTGTCTAAAACTAATCTCCAAATAGCATCTACATCGGGTGAGTTATTGGCTAGACCTTGTTGTATTGGAGCGATAACATCTGATTCCTCCGTTGCCAATTCTGCCGCCGCCAACAAAAGATTTTCCCATCCATCTAGGGAAAACCTCGCGGCCAAATTTTATCTTTTGTAAAATACCTGTAGACATTTATCCGCCATCCTGAACAACCTTCCTGGCATTCGTCTGTAAGTCACGTAAATTCCAATTCTCATTCGGTGCATTGTCGTCATCCGTTTCATAAATACATGTTGCGACTTGCGCAATAGCATTTAAATATCCAAGGTTCTTTCGTACATAGTGATTTTCCGGAAGGAGCGTTGCAAGCTGAAACCTGACTTTGCCTGCTGATCGATTGAAAGGAAATTGACGTTGTCCCCCTTCGAAGCTGTCAGGGCCTTTACGATCACCAGCAACAATCAGTTGAATGTTGTGAGGTGCAAGGAAGCTCAACAATTTCTCTACCGAAATCGTCGGCTTTTGTATTGTCGTAATAACTGCAAAAACTTTTTCCATTACTGGCTATCAACCTTTCTATTCTCAATCCGTTCCAACCATTCCCATTCAGGAACGATTCGAACAAGGCCCAATTCTTTTTCGTCAATGGCTTTGTCGTTACGGGTCGTAACGTCCATAACCTGGAATACAGCGGCATCAGGTACCCAGTCGAGACCGCGCCCAGTCCCAGCAACGTGTGCGCCAAGTTGCACCGTATGAAAACTTGGCAAAAGGACATCTTTCGGAATACGACAAGTCACAGGAAAAGGCTTCTGATTGATTAATTGATTCGATTGAGGGAGTGTGTAAGGTAAAAATACGAATTCCTTCCGCGACCAACCCCACGCCAACCTTCACATCTCTAACGGGCTCACTGACTTTCACAACAAGGCGAATTGTTATCTCCTCACCATACTCAAAGGCGGAGACCTCTTGACCAATTGAATTTATAAATTCAACATACCTGATCTGAAAAGCTGAGTTCACGCGGTGCATATCGTCTGGGAGGACCGTTCCAGAAACATTGGCAAAGTTCTCATTCAGATATTGCCCGACAACATCATTCGCGATGCCTTCCGAAATAAACCGACCATCCTTCAAAAAGATCACCTTGGAACACAGTTTTTTGATGCTTGCCATGTTATGGCTGACAAAAAACACCGTCCGACCGGCCTGTGCAACATCCTCCATCTTACCTAAGCACTTCTTTTGAAAAGCAGCATCACCGACAGCTAAAACTTCATCCACCAAGAGGATCTCAGGCTCCAGGTGTGCAGCAACGGAAAAAGCCAAGCGAACATACATTCCTGACGAATACCGTTTTACCGGGGTATCAATAAATTTTTCAACCTCCGCAAAAGCTACAATCTCATCAAACTTTTCTGCGCACCTCTGACTTACTCATTCCCAAGATGGCGCCATTAAGAAATATATTTTCCCTCCCGGTCAGCTCTGGATGGAATCCCGTTCCAACCTCAAGCAAACTCGCGACACGACCATACATCTCAATCTGCCCTTCTGTGGGAGAAGTGATTCTAGAGAGTATCTTCAACAATGTCGACTTACCTGCCCCATTCCTGCCGATAATGCCGACAACATCACCTTGCTGCACCTCAAAATTGATGTCCTTCAACGCCCAAAACTCCTGGCGCGCCTCCTTGCTTGATACACCCCCTCCTCTCTGGAAAAAACGACCCAATCGTTCACTAAGCAAGTCTGTGTGCACATGCCCAAGAGTATATTTTTTGGAGAGATTTTCGACTTTGATTATTGGTCTTACACATCGTAAACCGTGATCCGTGAACTGTTATCAGTAACAATACATTAACATCAAATGATGTCAGCGAAGGTTCTTTCCATCCTCTTGAAATAATAGAGCCCAGAAACGAAAAGCACGCAGACAATGACCAGGGAAGCAATCATTGGCTCGAAGTTCGGAGCGGCTTTACCGAGCAATGCCCAGCGGAACCCTTCCACAACTCCCACCATCGGGTTTAAACCGTAGATCCATTGCCATTTTTCCGGGACGATGGTCATGGAATAAGCAACCGGTGAAGCATACATCCAGAATTGGGTGAGGAAAGGAACAACGAAAACAACATCGCGGTACTTGACGTTGAGGGCCGTCAACCACAGGCCGACTGCCATGGAAGTGAACATTGCCATAGCCATAAAGACAGGAAGCAGGAGCACACCCCATGTAGGCGCAACGCCATACCAGAACATCATCGCAATGAGGATAACGAAGGCGATGGCGAAATCAACAAGACCGGCGAAGACTTTGCTAAGCGGCAGGATCAGGCGAGGGAAATAAACCTTTGTGACCAGATGAGATGACCCCACCAGACTATTACTGGAATCTCCGAGTGATCGAGCGAAGTAATTCCAGGGAAGCAATGCACAGTAAGTAAAAATGGGGTAAGGAATACCCTCAGAAGGCAGTTTGGCGAATTTGCCGAAAACGACACTGAAGATGATCATCATCATGAAGGGTTGAATAACTGCCCAACCGATACCAACGGCACTCTGTTTGTAGCGAACGACCACATCGCGCCAAACCAACAGGGAGAGAAGCTCACGGTAGCCCCACACCTCTTTAAGATCCAGCGACAGCCAACCCTTTGGAGGAGCGATCACCGTCTTGTGTTGATAACCGAAGTATTCTTCGTGGAGATCATTCATAAATGAGGTGACTCGTGATTAGTGATCTGTGATTGGTTAATCATAAAAACTCTCAACAGACTAGGTCAGTTTATTGATCCATGGCATTGATCATTTCTCTGACCACATCCCCCATCTTCTTCTGTGCCTCCCAACCAAGCACAGACGCTAGCTTTCGCAGGGTTCGCACTGATCGTCATGATATCGGAGGGGCGATAGAGAGACGGGTCAACAGAAACATGGTCCTGCCAATTCAACCCAACATCTTCAAACGCTGCGGCAACAAATTCTTTCAGGGAATGCGTCTCACCGGTCGCAATAACAAAATCATCCGGCTCATCCTGCTGCAACATCCGCCACATGGCATCTACATATTCAGGAGCCCAACCCCAGTCACGCTCAACGTCAATATTACCCAAGGCCAGGGTTTCACCGCTGCCGTTGGCAATCCGACAAGCTGCGGCAATGATCTTGCTGGTAACAAAGCGCTCTGGGCGCAACGGAGACTCATGATTGAAAAGAATCCCGGAGCAGGCGTGGAGACCGTATGCTTCCCTGTAGTTGGCGACCTCCCAGAATGCTGCAGCCTTGGCAACGGCGTAGGGGCTACGCGGACGGAACGGGGTGTTCTCGTCAGCAGCGACGCCATTGGTATTGCCGAAACATTCTCCGGATCCGGCATTGTAGAGCCGTACGGGCAACTCGAGGAAACGGATCGCCTCAAGCAGGTTCAGGGAACCGACACTGATGCTCTCGAGAGTCTCCACCGGCTGTTCAAAGGAGAGCCCCACCGAACTTTGCCCCGCCAGATTGTAAATCTCGTCCGGTTGCACCTGTTTAAGTACCTGCAGGGTGCTGCGGAAATCATTCAGACTCATGGAAACCAACTGCACCTGGTCATGGATCCCAAGCCTTTTCAGATTGGCAAAAGCGGAGAGCTGTGCATCCCGCGATGTCCCCCAGACTTCGTACCCTTTATCAAGGAGAAGCTTTGAGAGGTATGCGCCGTCCTGGCCGGAAATGCCGCAGATAAGTGCTTTTTTCATAGGAGTAATGACTCGTTAGGGTGGAAAAAGTGAAAAGTAAAACGTGAAAGGCAAAAAGATAAAGGCACAAGATACTGTGACTTTTCACGTTTTACGTTTAACTTTTCACTGGTTAAAGATTGATCTTCCCGTCCTGCGTCCCGCGTTCCGCGTAACTGCCCTTCACCATCCCATCCACATCGCGACGTAAAAGCTCGATCTCCTGCTGCAGACTTTCATACTCAGCGAGTTTGCGCTTGAGGAAGTTCGTCGCCACAACAGTTTTCTGCTGTAAACCGTTGGGAGTGAGGATGTAGCGATAAGCAAGCTTGTTGGAGCTGTTGCGGAAGTTGCGTGCCTTGACCCAACCCTTGTCGATCAATGCCCGCAGACAATAGTTGACCTTGCCCAGGCTCACGCCAAGCTCTCGGGACAATTCCCGTTGGGAGATCTCGGGATCCTGTTCGATTAACTTGATTACTTTATAGGAGAAATCGTCGGTCATGGTATTCGGGACGAGTACGCGGGACGAGGAACGCGAAGTAGCTATTTTAAAACAAAAAAAAAAGAAACCTTCTTTGCTTTGATTCGCGTCCCGCGTCCCGCGTTTCGGGTTTCGGTTTTTTGAGACGCTACCGCCATACCGTGTCATGTGTCTGCACAGTGACTTTTAGAAAAATAATTTGAATGTGTTTGAGGCTGAGTGCGTTCAATGGTTGAACGCAAGGTCATTTTATAAGGAATGAAGAGAAAAAGTCAAACAATAAAGATGGGTTAGTGAATATGTAGATTACGCTCAGGTGGTGGCTTTTGCGACCAAATCGCTTTTGATATTGAAGCGTTTAGCGCTGCCGAGGATGTTCAGCAGGATGATCACACGATCCTGGCTCGATTCGGCTTCGTAAACCCCATGGAAACCAGCCAGAGGGCCTTCGAGAATCTTGACCTGTGCACCTTTCTCGAAAGTGCTTTGCTCTCGGGTATAACAACCGGTGTGTTCATTTTCCATGGACTTCAGGTAGTCAATAAAGTTGTCAGGGAGCGGCACGAGCTCATGGCCGAACTTGACCAGATGGGTGACCCCCAGGGTCGAACGGATCGGTGCGGTATCGGTAACATCTGGATCAACGAGGATGAACAGATAGCGAGGAAAGAGGGGTTCGATCACTGGCTGCCACTTACCGCGGCGAAGTTTGCTGGTCTGGATAAGTGGCAGGTAAACCTCAAAACCCTGGCGTTCCAGGTTGGTGACCGCCTCGTTCTCCCGGCGGTGTTTGGTCTGAACAACGTGCCACTGCTTCATGCATGGGGCTTTCTAAAAGGTAATCAACTGTTTAACTTTGACTACTAAATCCGATCTTTCAGATTTGATCTGAGGCAATAAAGATTTTTCCTAGTATTCATGTATCAAGCAACCTCAAGGACTTCTATTTCGCGCCCGCTCGCTACACTCACTCGAAACACAGTATTATCCTTTT
>CAVQRZ010000025.1:0-196935 GCA_963715335.1 uncultured delta proteobacterium | reverse complement strand
AATGACAGGCTAATATCCTCTTCTTCTTTTGAATAATTACCACTCGCATAGTGACGTTTAAAAACAGCCAAGGACACATCATGATATTCTGACAACAACCTAGCAAGACGAAGAAAAGACTTTTCCGCTCCACCAAAACCGAGTTCGGGAATGAGCATGAGAATGCGACGTCTCATTATTTTCGCTGATTCAGGCATTTGCTCTCATGTTAATCTACGGCATTACCAGCTTGGAGACGATTATGTTCTACCTCAGCAAAGAGTACGGATTTTTCACACTCTAACATGGCATCAATCGCACGAAGCAATGCTTGAAGAGACAATTCATCAGGGGGGTGCAACACTGTGGACTGCGGTAGCATCTCGTGAATCGTTCTGAGTTTCGGTTCGATCTCGATCAACACAGAAGGAATCCCCAGGACAGCTCCACAAATAACGCCGTGGGCACGACTACTCACAAGTACGTCCTGCTGAGCAAGTATTGAGCAAAAACCATCGAAACTTGTTTTGGGAGGGTTCCAAACATGCGTCTCGTAGCTCTTAGCTACAGCTAAAAGATCCTTATCAACTCGCTTATCAAAAATGAAGAGCGAAAGTTCATACGTATTCTGAAGTTGGGGAAGCATTTCAACAAATGATTCCAGATAGTTTGTATTATGGCCATAATGCCAATCCCGCAAAATAACTCCAAGTCTCGGTCTCGTGCCTGAGTGGTGATTCTTATGCAAAAGAGATGGAGGCATCCAGAAGTTTGATAAAAAAGCAAGGTCAGAACCTAATACTGCACGCTCACTCATTTTGAAATATTCGAGATTTTTTAAACTCTCTGAATCACGGACCGAAAGCATGTCGAAGTCTTAAAATCGTTGGGATGTGGTGTCTTAGTTTCTTCGAACTTGGTGTATAAGTTCCGACACCTACGCCCCACCCTATTCGCCTACCTCCTGAAAACCGCTGTTTGCCTAAAAGCCTGCGAATAAAACCATCTATTGCTACATAGTTTTCAAAACCAAGAGAACTTATTGATTTGTTGACACACAATTGACAAGTCGCTTGGGCAGAAAAATCAAAAAAAGTCCCCCCCCCCCACCGTGAATAATCAGGTCAAAATGTTCGCTGTCTCCGGGCCTTAAAATACACGGGTTTTCCCCCAGAAGGGTTGGCAAGTAATTAACTTTATACTGATCGCAAAAACGGAGATATCGGCATCTGGTAGCCACTCGCGCACAAGGCCGTGTGTCACCTTCAACAAGACATCATCGCCGAAATTTGCTTTTCCGTAATATCCGATTAAAAGAATTTTCAAAGGCAAGCCCTAACATGATTAATTCGTCAAACATAAATGATATTAACCAAAACAATCATATTATCTTATTGAACATTTATAAATAAATTCACTGTTCAACCTTTTGAAAATATTATGTTTTCTCAAAAAGTTAAGCACTTTAAATTGAAAATTTTGTGACAATCTGTTCAGGGGGAAAAAGCTCCATGAATAGCCCTCCTCCTGTTCAATATAAAAGCCATGACATTCTAATAAATAAAAGAGTTCCAACCTGTTTGTCTTATTGAGCGGATAACCGTATCCACTGAATTTTTCTTTAGATCTTTTGTATCTATAATGATCTCTATCTGATATTTGTATAATAAGATAACCGTTTTTTTTTAATATTTTATGTATTTTATTCAACATAATTGAAGGTTCTTTTATATGTGAAAAAACACCAACGCATAGTATATAGTCATATTTACATTTGAATTCATAATTCATAAAATCATCATTTATTATGGTTGTATTATTTTTGAAACCTATTCTATTTAAATTTAATTTTAATTCATTTATCATTTTTTTTGAGCCATCAATAAAAGTAACTTTGTTTTTTTTGCAATAATCGATAGATAAAGACCCGTCTCCGCAACCAATATCCAAAATACAGTAAGAATTATCGATATTAGAGATCTCTTCGATTATTTTTTTACGAATTTCTATATTGAATCTATTCTCAAGATAATTGCTTTTATCGAAGAAATTTATTACCTGTTCATATTTATTTTCCATAGATGAGTCCTTGCGGCTACAATCCTTTCTATAATATTCGAAGTAAGCCTAAATTTTATTTTCTCCGAATTAATCAAATTCATTAAAGGCCGTAACCTTCTTGCCGATCAAAAGCATTAATCACCTTATTCGCTAAAAGCTCTCAACTTTTTACGAGCGAGTCCATAAGCTTTGACAACTTTTCGACGCAATAAGTTACTGAATATTCTTCCAATGTTGATGATGTAAAGCTTAACAGTGTTCTATCTCCACAGCCTACCTTCTCAACAAAACCACTTAACAATAACGCCAAACCTTTGTAGTCGTCTGGCTTAATAGCCCAACCATATCCACGATTACATAATTTCCAAGATTCACTATTTTCTGGCGTGATAGCAATGACTGGCTTATGACCGGCTATATAATCAAGCACTTTTGAAGGCAAGAACGTTTTCAATAACTGGTCGTCACCCTCGGGCTCAAACGAAATCATAATGTCGGCATGCGACTGTAATTCAAGCACCTCAGAATAATTTCGCTGGCCAAGAACTGATATATTTGACAGCATAAAACTGTTTATCTCTTTTCGGATGTCTTCCGTTATGTTTCCTACAAATTTAACTTCCAATCGCTCAAGAATATTCACATTCGATTTTTTCAAACTATCGATGGCTCTCAGAATCGTTGTTGGTCGACGTTGCCCATATAAAGCTCCCGTATAAACCAGAGTGAGCTTTTTCCCGTAAATATTTTGTCTTGAAGTCTTTGGTGATATTTCTGGCATAACATTATGCGAAACAGATATCTTTTCAGCCCAGAGAGGGTATTTGGACCTATAAAACTCTGCAAGCCCCTCCGTTGTGACAGTTATAGCGTCAGCTGCATTAAAGTACTTCATTTCAAAGTTTAACAATTTCCTTTTCAATGGCCCAAAAGCCAAGTAAGGGCTATCACTCCAAGGGTCACTTAAATGCATAACCCACGGGATGCATAGTTTTTTTTTCAATCCAAACGCAATTGTCGCTGAACTCACAGGCAATGAACGTGAGTAAATTAAATCAGGTCTCTGGTGCAGACGTTTTGTGACCCAGGACGTTCTTGACTTAAGCCAGAAATCTTTGTCAGGTACCGATAGAAATTTAAAATGCCGAGAGGCCAATATCCGGGAAATTATTTTGTGAAAAGGCAATTTTAGGATGAAAACATCCGTATTGGACAACATTAAAGTGAGGCCAGAGTCTTCTTCTACCCAACCACGTTCCAACAGGAGTTGTGACAAGAGAAATGTGATGTCTCTTGTCTAATTCATGCAAATAACGACCGACCTGAATCGCTTCTGGTGAATTCTTTGGCGGAGAATCAGGTGAAATCATTAAGATGTTCATCATTCACAGACTCATTATTCTGAATGTTTTAACATTTTTCTGAATGATATTGTAACTATCAACAGACTTATGATGAATGAAAAACTTCTGAGAACCAACGATGCATCGACAATATTCAGAAACAACAAAAAAACAATCGCAGCCCAAATGGAAGCCGATTCATAGGAAAGAAGAGTCCCTTTGGGTACCAATTGCGCGAAGAGTAAAGAGGGACAAGAATGAGAGTATTCAGTATATAAGCTATGGTTAGTGAAGCTGCCAGACCAACAGCTCCCCAACGAACCATAAAAACAGTGCAAGCGATCAAAATGATGGCCCAAAATAAATTACTGAAAAAACCCCACCAAAGTAAACTTTTGGCAGTCAAAACTCTTGAAAGACCTTCCTTGTACATTACGATCGTTGTACAAAATACAATCAGGGCAAATGTAAGTCTAAAGCCACCTGTGGCATAATCATCACCTAATGCCAACAGGACTATCTCTGGAAAACAGAGCAATGGAATTGCGGTAATAACGCCAAGCGCCCAAGTCGAGAGAATATTGACCGTTCCAAGCTCATTGGAGATTTCTTCACTCGCGCTGGAAACCATAGACAACAATGGACCGCTTAGCATACCACCAACAAACAGCAATAGGCCCTGGAACACAAGTGCTGCCGTTAAAAACCCCCATTTCATCATAGCCATTACTCTGTTTAGATAGCATTGCACGGCACACCCAGTTTGCTGGTCCAACCATGATTCCGGAAAGTGTTGCAGGGAGTGCAAAACGCCACAAAATAGGCAGTTCCTGCCGATAGCCCTTAAAGTTAAGCTTTATGCAATGCCTTTGAGCCTCTTTTCGTAAAGCAAGGTGGTTGAGCAACCAATTAAAACAAAGGTTAATAACCATAGCCCAAACAGCACCAGACAAACCTCCGAAGTATGCTCCGCAAATAAGGACAGGGAACGACAACAGACCTATATAAAGGTTTACATGTGCTATTGTTTTGAATGCTTCAAAACCTGACAAAGCACCGGTTTGAGCGCCATTAATAGCATTAATAAAAAGGATCAAAGCGCCGACACGGAGAATGTTGGTCAAGTGTGGTGCGTTAATGGTTTGCTCAGCAAGCCAAGGAGCAAAAACAAACAGCCCCAATGCCATGAGCCCCCCAGTACCCAGAGCTACAATACCTGAGAGGCAAATGATACGACCGGCACGTTCAGGATCGCTAAGTCGATATTCGGCTACATGCTTGATGGCTGTCAGACCAAGTCCGAAGCCAGCAAAAACGCCAAACATTCCGACAGTGGACTGAATCATGCCCAATTCACCATAAACAGTTTTACCAAGCATTCGCGCGACCAGTATTGTCGCGCAAAGCATCAATCCCCTCGAAATTATTGAACCTGACATGGACCAAAAAATTCCGGAAGCTAATCGAGAACCGAGGTCGGAAGATTCGACTCTCTGAAGAAAGGGATGAAAAAAGATGGGCTGACTGAATATGCCAGTTTTTTTAGAGCGAATGACACCAAGAGCCTAAGACCTCAATAATCTTCACACCTGCCTTGCCATCACCGAATGGATTATGAGCATGCGCCATCAATTCATAAGCATTTGAGTTGTCAAGCAGCCGTACCGACTCCGTAACAATCTGTGTAGTATTAGCACCAACCAGCTGCACAGTCCCAGCATCCAAGGCCTCTGGACGCTCAGTCATATCGCGCATCACCAATACCGGTTTACCCAGTGAAGGCGCTTCTTCCTGGACCCCTCCACTATCTGTAATAATCAGGTAAGACTTGTCCATCATGTAGACAAAAGGCAGATAGTCAATCGGGTCGATCAAATGGATGCGAGGATGGTTGGCTAAAATGCGATTCACTGGGCCATGAACATTGGGATTAAGATGCACCGGATAGACGATTTCGACATCATCATACCGATCAGCGATCTGTTTCAGAGCCCTGCAAATATTTTCAAAACCTTCGCCGAAATTCTCACGGCGGTGCCCTGTGACCAGGACGAGGCGTGCAGCGCATGGCATGTGGCGAGAAAAAATCTTTATAAGGGAGGGGAATCGGTCGATAAGGTCTTTTTCGATACGCTCGTTTAGATTCTCATTTTTGATCTTTTTGACGGTCATCATCAGGGCATCTATGACAGTGTTGCCAGTGACGTGGATAGATTCGTCAGGTATGCCTTCGCACAGCAGGTTCTGCCTGGCGGTTTCGGTCGGAGCGAAGTGCAGATCTGCAACCACACCGGCGACTCTACGGTTGATCTCTTCCGGGAACGGAGCATATTTATTACGAGTTCTCAGGCCTGCTTCGACATGACCAACAGGGATCTTAGTGTAAAAAGCTGCCAAAGAAGTCGCCATAGTGGTTGTCGTGTCGCCATGGACAAGGACAATATCCGGGCTGACCTCTTCCAGAACAGGCTTGATTCTAAGCAAGATATTGGTCGTAATATCAAACAGATCCTGCCCGGGCCGCATCAGGTCAAGATCGTAATCGGGAACGATTTCAAATAAGTCGAGTACCTGGTCGAGCATCTGTCGGTGCTGGGCAGTCACACAGACAACACTCTGAAATCGATTAGGATGTTTCTCTAGTTCTTTGATGACTGGAGCCATCTTGATCGCTTCGGGGCGGGTCCCAAATATTGAAAGGATTTTTTTCATTGTCTCAATCGATTCAGTTTAAAGAGTTACAACCTGTCTTTTAACGATAACTCCTCCACCTCACTCCGCAAGCTCTCAATCTCTCGATGCAAAACCTCATATTCCACCAACTTCCTCTTCAAAAATTGATCGTCAGAGCGGCTTTCTCCTGCACCCCGTGAGGGGTCAACAGATAACGATAAGCCATTTTGTTCGAACTATTTTTAAAGTTCTTCGCCTTCACCCACCCCTTGTCGATCAACGCACGCAGGCAATAGTTGACCTTACCAAGGCTTACTCCCAGTTCCCTGGAAAGTTCCCGTTGGGAGATCTCGGCATCCTGCTCGATCAGTTTGATGACTTTGTAGCTTAATTCTTCACTCATATAAAAACCGGGACGCGGGACGCGCAATGCCAAGAGTATAATAACTAACATTACTTTGTTATAAGAATGGCTCTTATATCAGAAACTTATATGCGTTCAACGGTTGAACGCACTTGCATCTTAAGTCGTATCATTGAGTATTGTCAATCGTGAAACAGAATGGGACAGGCTTATCAAGCCTGTCCCAAAGAGATAGCGCATTAATGTTTTAACACAAACAATAGCTCAATCTTTCTCTGCGCACTCCGCGCCTCTGCGAGAAACACTATTATCCGTTTTTCAGATAATCATCAAAATACTCGATCGTTTTCTGCAGACCATCCCTGAGCTTAATATTCGGGGACCAACCATCAAGAGTTGCCTGCGCAAAAGAGATATCCGGCTGCCGCTGCTTCGGGTCATCACTCGGCAGCGGCTTATAGATCAGCTTCGAGCCTGAACCGACCATCTCGATAACGATTTCAGCGAGTTGCTTGATGGTGAATTCACCGGGGTTGCCGAGGTTCATCGGTCCGGTGATCTCATCAGGGGTGTCCATGAGACGAATAAAGCCTTCAATCAGGTCATCGCAGTAGCAGAAAGAGCGGGTTTGGGAGCCATCGCCGTAGATGGTGATATCCTCCCCTTTCAAAGCCTGGACAATGAAATTGGAGACCACCCGGCCATCGTTGATATGCATGCGCGGACCGTAGGTATTGAAGATGCGTGCCACCTTGATGGCAACTTTGTGCTGACGGCGGTAATCGAAGAAGAGCGTTTCGGCGCAGCGCTTGCCTTCGTCGTAGCAGGAACGCAGGCCGATCGGGTTAACGTTGCCCCAGTAATCTTCCTTCTGCGGATGTACGGTCGGGTCACCGTAGACCTCGCTGGTCGAAGCCTGAAAGATCTTCGCCTTGGTTCGCTTGGCCAGGCCGAGCATGTTGATCGCACCGTGGACACTCACCTTGGTCGTCGCCACCGGGTCGAACTGGTAGTGGATCGGCGCCGCCGGGCACGCCAGGTTGTAGATCTCGTCGACCTCAACGTACAGGGGGAAGGTCACGTCATGCCGCATCACCTCGAAGTTCGCATGGTCGATCAGATGAGCGATGTTTGCCCGCCGGCCGGTATAGAAATTATCGACGCAAAGTACGTCGTGACCATCGTTGATCAGGCGTTCGCAAAGATGCGAGCCGAGGAAGCCTGCGCCGCCCGTAACCAGGACGCGCTTAATTGAATCGTAATGACGCATTAAAAAATCTCCGATTTCTTTTTTGAAGTGCGAAGCGCGAGGCGCGAAGTGAGATAAATTAAAACCCAGCAAAAAGAATCAATTTGATTCTTGTTTTTTCCCACCTCGCACATCGCATTTCGCATCTCGTGCTTTTCTTCTCATCAAACCGCCCAACATAGATGAAATTTTATCTGTTTCATCCAGCCATTTTTTACCAATAGCTTGGTCTATGTAGGCAATATCCATCCCAATATAAATTTGTGTTTTCAGCTCTCCGCAAGAGCCTTTGGCGTAATTAAGGAAGTTAATGCATTCCTTATCAGACTTGCGCTCTTCACCCTCTGCTATATTACTCGGTATCGACAACCCTGAACGAGTAATTTGGTCCTTAAAACCATAATCTTTCAGATTCTTAAATTCCTTATAAAGCTCAGCACTAAGCTTCACTGCCCTCTTCCAAACATCAAGATTCTCAAATCCCATAAAACCCTCCAAAATATAATTGAATCAAATCGCACTTCGCGCCTCGCGCTTCGCACTTCATATCAAAACAATCCGATTTGCTCCCCTTCCCCAGGCTTAACTGACTTTTGTATCTCCCGAACGACACCATCAAACTCCGAGAGTTTTTTCAAAAAAGGATTATTCTCGAACTTATCCTGCACAAGGACATCCGCAGCAGACCGGCTTTCGTGCAAGTCGCTGGCGAGAGCGGTATAGGCGCCAAGTTTCAGGAGTTCGTAGGCGTTTCGTTGGACTTTTGGGCCGTAGAAGCCAGTGAAGGAGCCGAGATTGGCGTGGTAGAGGCAATTCTCCTGGGCAGAGGCACTTGAGGGATGGGCTGAGGAGTCATGGTCTTGTGGCGCGTGGCGCGTGGCGCGTGGCGAGAATAATTTTTTAATAAAATCTAGCGGTGAACTGAGATTGGCACTAGAGGCAACGGAGTCTTCAAATTCATAAGATAATTTACTATTTATCTTTTCAGATTTTTCGCGCGACGCGCCACGCGCCACGCGCTGCGTTATTTTCTCATAGAAATATTGAGTTCTCTCCGGATGAGCAACCAACGGCACAAACCCCTTCTCTACAATCAATTCCAACCCCTCCTGCACAAATCCCGGATGTGCCTGCGGCGGGGCTTCGCAGAGAACGAGTTTGGTGTTGCCGAGCGGCAGGAGATTCTCGGCGAATTCGTGGAAAAACTCGTCGAGCATGTACTCCATGCCCGGCCAGAGTTCGAGTTGAATTCCTTCGTTGTCGAGGTCTGCCTGCAGCATCAGTGTCGCTTCCCGCACCCGTTGCGGGACAAGATCGTAATAGCCCTTGATGCAGTGCGGTGTGCAGCAGACGGTCTTGTAACCGAACGATTCCAATGCTTTCGCCATGGCTATTGAGTCGTCGACCGTTAGGGCGCCGTCGTCCAGGGCGGGCAACAAATGTGTATGAAAATCTATCATTATTTCGTGGCGCGTAGCGAGTGGCGCGAAAAAACTTTTCAAAAGTTAGTGTGAAATGGTACAGGTTAACTGCTCTATTTTTTGCTTTGCAGGTAGTTCTTTTTTGTCCTTATTAGTCCACCGATCATTGCTGAGATTGATTCCGTTTCTTTTAGCCAGAATATCCCTTTATCTCTGTCTATGTAACCTATATCCATGCCGATATAAATCTGGGTACGTAATTCACCGCAAGAGCCTTTAGCATAATTTAAAAAGTTCATATTCTCTTTTGCTGAAGCACGTTCATGACCTTCTGAAATGTTGCTTGGTATTGACAATCCAGACCGGGTTATTTGATCTTTAAAGCCATAATCTCTTAGGGGAGCAAATTCACGGTATAGATCAGCAGAAAGACGTGCTGATCTTTTCCATACTTCCAAATCCTCAAAAGCCATAACAAACCCTCCATAAAATAAAATTGAAAATCTGTCTTCCGCGCCACTCGCTACGCGCTACGCGTTAAGGATTTAACCATTAATAAACCTCCAGACCTTCGCAATCACCCTCATAAACAGAGGAGGCTTGGGTCCGTCAGTAGCGCGACGATAATACCCCTCGTAATACTTGCTGTTGTAGTAGTTGTAGCCGCCATAATATTTAGCCCCCTTCCCGGTTTTGTCGTTGATGACAACACCGGCAATTTCCGCTTCATGGTTATGTAAAAGCTGTATGGCCCGCTTAAGTAATTTTTCCGGGATACGGCATGGCTCCAAAACCATAAGGCTTAAATCAACCAATGAGGAGAGGATCAAGGTGTCGGTAACCGGTATCAACGGCGGAACATCGAGAATGACAAAATCGTACTGCTGCTTGGCGACTTCGAGGAATCGCTTCATTGCATCTGAACTCAACAATTGCGTTGGGTTGGGCGGCTCTGTCCCCGCCGGGATGAAATCAAAGCCGAGAGCATCCAATCGCCGGAGTGCCGATTTTGAACCTTTTGAAAGCATGTCGGATAAGCCCGGTGTGTCAGATTGTTCCAATGCGGCATAAAGGGACGGTCGGCGCAGGTCGCATCCCACCAGAAGGATTTTGGCACCGGTCTGCGCCATGGTCGCAGCCAGATTCACCGCAACCGTCGACTTTCCTTCGCCGGGCAGGCAGCTGGTCAGCATCAGCGTCTTGTGCTTCTGGTTGGTCAGGATAAAGTGGATATTGGTGCGCAAGGCCAGAAAGGCTTCGGCAGGGATCGAATGTGGTTCCAGATGCGTCACCAGCTGTCGCTTGTCGCTATTGATGGCTTGCGAGATACGCGGTATGGTACCAAGCACAGTCAGGCCGAACTTTTCCTCGATCTCATCTTCATCCTTGATCGTCCGGTCGAGGTATTCGAGCAGGAAGGTCAGACCGACACCAAGCAGAAGGCCGATCAACAGCCCCATACCAAGAGCTTTCTTCTTGTTCGGCTTGATCGGTGATGCAGGAAGAAGCGCCTCATTGACAATCTCGACCTTGCTGGTAATCGACGCCTGGGCAATGCGTTCTTCCTGCTGGCGTTGCAGCAGGTAGCTGTAGAGCCCGGCGTTGACAGAACTGGCCCTGCTCAACCTGGCCAATTCAAGTTCTTCCTCGGGGACCTGTTCCAGCTTCTTGCCGCTGATCGCCAGTTCACTGTCTATCGCGACTAATTCCTGATCAAGAGACTTGATGGCAACACCTGCAGCCGTCGCTATCTCTGCTTTCAGAAGACCAATCTTGCCTTCGACGTCAATCACATCCGGGTGCGACGGCGTGTACTCACGCAATAATTCTCCCTTGATGCCACGCAGCTCAAGTAACCGGGTGAGCAGTTCCGGTACTCCGGGGAGCGATTCGACCATCGAGGGTTCAAGAGCACTGTAGCCCGGATCCTTTTGAAACTCTTCAATCTTCTGCCTCTTCAGGAGCAGGTCGGCACGCTGTCTTTCGAGGGCTATGGCGACATCGATCATGCTGGCGCCTTCGGGGCTGAGTCGCTGCAGACCGGTTTGAATCTTGAATTTCTGGAGGTTCTGTTCGGAAACGTTCAACTGGGCACCCAGGGCTGCCAGCTGCTGATCGATCATATCCAGGATGGTTGCGGCTTCATTGAGCTTCTGTTCGCGATCCTGGTTGACGTAAGCCGTTGCGATCGCATTGGCAACATCGCGGGCAGCCTTCGGGTCGGTTCTCTCCACTGATATGCCGATCATCGAACTCATATCACCGATCGGGTAGGCGTTGACCCCCTGGCTGATCATGCCGGCAGCCTGATCGGAAGTAAGGCGCACCAGTTCGTAGACGTCTCCCGGTGTAACTGCAGCAAGTTCGATGAGGCCCTTGACCTTTTCTGCGAACGGGATTCCGCTCCGGCCATCTTCGAGCAGGACGTCGGAGTCAGTGAAGAGCCTGAAGCGCCCGCCGTCGAGAACCTGGAGCTTTAACAAATCAATGTTATCCTGAACAATCAGTCGACGAATCTGCAGAACGGATTCTTTCGATTTACCCTGAAGATGCCAGTTGAGCTGCAGAAGCTGCGCCGCACGTTCAGCGACCTTGAATGAGCTCAACATCTGAAGCTCGGATTCCATGCTGTAGTAGCGCTCTTTGCGCTTTTCCAGAACTTCCTGCGAAGTGTCCGGTTTCAGACCGATCCTGAGCGTCGCTGTCGCCTGGTAGATTGGTGTCTCAAGGAAGGTCTTGATCGCCACGACGACAAAGACCAGCAGGAATACCACAAGAGCGACCTTCCAGCGACGTTGGACAACATGCAGGTAGTCAAGCAGGTGGGCTTCTTTTTCGCCCTGTTCAGGAAGTGGATTTAACTGGTCGTCTGACATGTTGAAATCACCTGGTCGACAAGGAAGATAATTATATCGTGTGGTTAGGAATCCTCGGTATGCGTGTCAATATACCAGAATGTAACCGAAGAGAACAATCAATGATTAACCCATGCAATATGGCTAACCTGCCACGTTGCGGTCGTTTTGGAGTCAGTAATTCAGCTTCTCCCAGATCTTTTTTGCGGTACGGCTGATCGGTCCGTCGGCCAGGTCGTCAGGGTTCTCGCCATAGTAGCCGCTGTAATTCTTGTTACCGTAGTAGTTATAAGAACCGTAATACCTGAACCCGCGTCCCATGCGGTCATTTATCACCACTCCCGAAATCTTCGCACCTACAGACTGCAGCGATTCGACCATCTGCATCGCCGCCTTTTCCGGCACCCGGCACGGTTCAATGACTGCCAGGGTGACGTCGGCCAGCGGTGACAGAATCTGCGCGTCGGTCACCGGCAACACCGGCGGGGCATCAATCACCACGTAATCATAACGGCTGCGGACTGTGTCGAGGAAGTTGCGCATACGCCCGGAATCGAGGATCTCCGACGGGTTCAACGGGATCGAACCGGCTGGCAGAAAATCGATGCGTGGGCTGGCAATATGGCGAATGGCGTCCTGTCTATCATCGTTCAGGAGATCAACCAGGCCGGGGACATTGGTCTGGCCAAACATCTCGTGCAGCGACGGCCGACGCAGGTCGCAGCCGATCAGCAGAACCTTCGCCCGGGTCTGCGCTAAAACGACAGCCAGGTTGGTGGAGGTCGTAGACTTGCCTTCACCGGGCAGCGAGCTGGTCACCAGGATGATTTGGTGCTTCTCCCGGTTAGTCACAAAATGCAGTCGAGTCCGCAAGGCTCGGAAGGCTTCGACCACCGGAGCCTTGGGTATCTGCACGGCAACCGGCACCCCCGGTTCGACGTCAACATCGGGGATACGCGGGATAACGCCATAGATCGGCAGCTTCAGTTTTGCCTGGATTTCCTCGACGGTGTTGAACCGCCGGTCGGCCACGCTGAGCAGTAACGCGGCGAGAAAACCGAGCAACAGACCCGCGACACCACTGACGGCGAAGATTTTTCGTTTATCTGGCCAGACAGGCGTGCGAGGTGTCACGGCAGGATCTACAATACGAACCAGATCAGCGACCAGGGCCTGTTCAAGCTGCAGGGTACGCTGTCTCTGCTGCAGGGAGGCAAGGATTTCCGCCTGAGTGCTGCGCCTCATTTCCAGTCTGAGGAGCTCCGCTTCCGGCAGAGAATCGATTCGGGCCGAGTTCTCGGCAATCCTGGCATCAAGACTTTCAATCCCGTTATCCAGTTCGTTGATAACCGCTGCATAACGGCCAAGCAGGTTGCTTTGCGTCTCGTTGATTGCATCCTGGATCTCGGCAACATCCGGGTGAGCCGGAGTAAATTCGATCAGGAGCTCCTTCTGCCTGGCCCTCAGTTCGGCGAGGCGAAGTGAAACCTCGACGATGTGCGGGAATTCGTTAAAAACGGGTGGGAGGAATACTGAACCATCTTTGAGGGACTGCTGCAATTGCACGAATGCACGTTCGACCTTTAGTCGTTGGCCTTTGAGTTGGGACTGCTCCCGTTCGAGTTGGACCAGGTTGCCGGCCAGCGTGTCGGCATCTCTCGTCAACCCGACGAATCCGGCCTGCTGGCTAACATTGTGCAGGTCCTTCGATACAATGTTCAGGGCCTCACGGGTTTCCGTGATTTGCGCCTCGATCTCTAGCAGAGACTGGTTCGCTTGCGATAACCGTTGAGCCCGGTAGGTCTCGATCAGGGCATTAGCCAGATCACGGGTCTGCTCGGGAACGGGGCCGGAGCTGATGATTCTGACGATATTACCATCACCAACTCGATGAACAACAGTTATGTTGCTGATAAGTTCCTCGGCATTTACAAGGTTGGGGCGATGTTCGATAGTCAGTTGCTGGCCGGCCTGCCCTTTGCGGATATCAAGCAACAGGTCGATTCCTGCGGCGCGGAAAGGCTCGCCGCTACGGCCTTCACCGACAAAACGGCCACCAAGGTCAGAGACCTTGTAGAGTGGCAATTCGTCAATGACCATTCTCAGTCCCGGGATGTCTCTGGAGACCGCGAAACGGCCGATTTCGATGTCGAGCCCCGGTGACAAGCTGGCAACCTGCCAGTCGAGATTCATCTGTTGAACAACCTGGCTTGCCAGGGAACGTGACTTCAGGATCTCGACGATATCTTCGGAAGACTGCCCCTGCTCCGCTGCGCGAGACAGGTCAAGGGTAACGACGGCCTGGTAGATCGGGGTTTGTAATGATATGAAGCTCCACGCAGAGAGGAGGGACAGGAAGAATATCAGCAGGACGATCTTGAACCTGCGGCGGATGACATTGATCATGCGCAGGAGGATCGGCTCCAGATCCGGCGCGAGGCTATCGGCGTGCTTCTTCACAGTCATTCTCAACCAAGTCACTAACAGACAGAAAAGAAAAGACCGCCCGACCAAACAGGTCGGCGGTCTTTGTAGTAATTAATCTGAAAATCATGCCTTCATGACACCAAGCCATTAATTATCCTGAAGGTATTCGATTTGCACAAACGGCTGTAAAAGGCCCGATATTAGCTGTAAGGAAGGTAGAATCTGCGAGATCGTTTCATTCCAGGTACCAGCAGCGTTTGTCGGGACATAGATGATGTCACCATTCATCAAAGGCATCGGCATGGCATGTCCATCCATCATCTTCCCTAAATCAACCACCATTAGTTGACCCTGGGTCGGCGAAAGAGACCGGATAATGCGAACCCGTTCTTGATCGTAAGGGTAAGATTTGTTCGACCCGGATCCTACAGACGCAGTGCTCAAAGCCTGAAGGAGATTCAGCCGGCCGTTCACCATTTGTACCGGCCCTGGCTTGTCGACCTGGCCAAAGACAAACACCTGCTGCTCTTCGTTGCCTGGCACAAAAATCGTGTCGCCAGGTCGCAGTTGCACGTTCTGCCGCAAGTCATTGTTATAAAGAAGATGATAAATATCAACCGGCTGAACCCGTTCGGATCGCAAAAGACGGGCGCTGCGCAGGTTGGCCGTTTCGTGCAGTCCATTGCCCATGGAGACGCCATGTAGCACATTGGTCGGACGATCCATGTAATAAAGACCGGGCATGTTGAACTTGCCAAGGAGGTAGAGCGGTTGCGACTTAAATTCGCGAATCTCGACCGTGACCATCGGTTTCTTGATGTAGGTTTTGATTTCTTTGGTGAGAAGTGACTGGATTTCTTCGATGGTCAGTCCATCAACATCAACAGCACCGACCAGGGGGAGCAGGATCCTGCCGCTGCTCGAGACTCGGAAGCCCTGGTAATTCTGGGTTTTTTCGTTGTTATTGCCGTGGGTATCTATGAGCCCCGGGACATTTATGGTCAGGACGTCACCCGGGCCAACCCTATATTCAGTGATGACTTCCGCTTCCGGAGTCGGCTGCGGCACCTTGACGTCCTGAAGTTCAAGGATCGCACTGCTGCCACCATTGATGTCCCTTACGGTACCCGGCGGCAACTCTTCGTACCGCACACAACCGCACAGGGAAAGAACAAACCCAACCCCTGCAAGCACCATCAGAAATGTTTTATTCATGACAAATCCGCTCATAATAAAGGCATGTTAACAGGAAACTGTTCAGCTCGCAACATGACCAGATATGGTAACCCCCTGAAGTCATGATGACTTATTGCCGCTAGTTATACACAATTAAACACTATTATGTCAAATTAAAATTAAAGTTAGAAAATTAAACGTTGAGAACCATTTGGGGAAAGCGGTTAGGGGTTAGAGGGTATACCTCTTTCCACTTCCCCCTTTCCTCTTATCCGGATTCATAAAGCCCAATAAACCAACCCCTCTCCCTCAACGGCCTCACGGTGAAGTCTTGACTTAACGTCAATCACAACCCCAAGGGGCGTGCAATTGTCCAGCTCTCGCGTCTCGCGTCCCGCACTCCGGGATCCACAAAGGACTGCAAAATCTGCGGAGGAAAAAGACTCAAATACAGTATGAGGGACAGCATAGATAACGGCATCAAACGGATCCTGGTCTTGCAGGTCAATCAGTTCAATACCGTACTCATGTTTCGCTTCATCGGCATTCGCCATCGGGTCATGTACAAGAGGGTTCACGCCGTAGCTGCGCAGCTCCTCGATGATATCAATCACCCGCGTGTTACGAATATCCGGGACATTCTCTTTGAAAGTCAGCCCAAGTACAAGCACCCGGCTTCCCTTGATCGGCTTATCTGCCTCGATCATCTTCTTGACCGTGGTTTCGGCAATGTACTTGCCCATGCCGTCGTTGATGCGGCGGCCTGAGAGGATGACCTGCGGGTAGTAGCCGATGCTTTCGGCTTTGTAGGTGAGATAATAGGGGTCGATGCCGATACAGTGGCCACCGACCAGTCCGGGCGTGAACCTGAGGAAATTCCATTTGGTGCCGGCTGCTTCGAGCACTTCACTGGTGGATATCCTCAGTTTGTCGAAGATCAGGGCCAATTCGTTCATCAGGGCGATATTCAGATCGCGCTGGGTATTCTCAATGACCTTGGCGGCTTCCGCGACCTTGATCGAAGAGGCACGATGTACGCCGGCCGTAACGATCATGCCGTAGACCAGAGCCACAGTATCCAGGGTTTCCGCATCCTGACCGCTGACCACCTTGATGATCTTGTCGACCGTGTGCACCTTGTCGCCGGGGTTGATGCGCTCAGGGGAATAACCGACCTTGAAGTCCTGCCCACACTTCAGACTAGATTCCGCTTCGAGAATCGGTACGCAGACATCCTCGGTTACACCGGGATAAACGGTTGATTCATAAACAACGATGCTGCCCGGTTTCAGATTGCGGCCGATGGTCGTCGAAGCAGCCTGCAGCGGGCCAAGGTCGGGAGTCTTGTCACATTTGAGCGGCGTGGGGACGGTCACGATAAGGAATGAAGCGTCTTGCAGACGGGCCGAGTCGGTGGTGTATTTGATCTGCGTTGCGGCCAGTTCGTCAGACGTCAGCTCTCCGGTGCTGTCATGCCCTCCCTCCAGTTCCGAGATCTTGGTTTCGCTGATATCGAAACCGATCACCGGCACATGGCGACCGAAAGCTGCCGCCAGCGGCAGACCGACGTAGCCGAGGCCGATAACAGCGATTCTTGCGTGACCATTTTTAATATCCGCGAATGAAACCATCCAGGCCCTCCGAAAACGCTAAGGTAAAAACTGCTTCGCTTATAGCAGAATTCTCATATTGATGGAAGAAGTAACCTTGCGACATACTGCTTTGAACATCCGTTTCACGCCCGTTCGTTTCACTCACTCGAGGCGCAGAGGTCACTGGAGGAACATCTTTATTATTGGTTTCAACATTGCGTAAACATACCTTTCTCTGTGTGCCCCGTGCCTCGGCGAGAGAAAAGAATATTTATAAAAAATCGGCCCGCCTTTGCAGGCGGGCCATAACAATCGTCTCATCACAATGAGACATCACAAAATGGGGTAGAAAGACTCCGCGTCCCCTCCATTGCCGCCCCCCCCCTCGGTCGTAGCGGCTCGACATACTGCCGTGGCAGTCATTGCATCACATGTGCGGAGATCTTTCTTTAGGTACAGCTCTGGGGAAACTACACCATGCCCCCCTCAAAAGCGACCATGCATAACCCTGGTCGCAAAACGTTACTCTTCCTCTAAACCCGTTCAATCAGTCATAAACCACTGACCGTGAAAACATAACCCTGCTCAGGGTCTCCAACCACATCGATATTGGCCACCGGCGTAGGGCTGGAGTTCCCGGCCGACCCATAGGCTGTCTCAAGCAGGGCGGAGTAATTACGGACGATATCACCTGCCATGATCTGGATGCGGGCGGTTTCAGGTCCTTCCCCGCGGTAATAGTTAACCGCGACCCTGTATCTGCCGGTTTCAACCTGGTTGCATTCATTGACGAGGTAGTGCTCCGGGCCATATGAGTCAACATCATCACGACTCAGGACTCCTGGCATGCCGATCATATTTGAATAGTAGACGTGCTCCAGGCTGGGTTCAAAGACGTGTAGATCAACATCCGGCTGTTCACCCCAGGTCAGTGTTACAGTGATGGGGCCTCTGCCAAACAACGGCGGCGGCCACATCAGGGCATTGGCCTCGCTAAGGATTGAGTTAATGATCATCGGGCCGCTCTGATTGCCGTTGAGGTAGGAATCGATGAAGTTGTGATGTGTCCAGTCGGCAGTTTCGTTCGAATTATATATATTCCCTGGTAATGTGCTGGATAAAACTGCACGAACGGCATTCACGACAACGTCGTTCTCCAGGGTGAAGTATGGTCCCCCGCCTGCCACATAGCTTGCAGGATTGGCTATCGAAACAATACCGAAAGAATCCATCGGCAAATCATTTCCGGCCAGATTAGTATAGGCGGCATTCGCATAGAGATTGCCCTGTGAGTGTGCAACGACCAGGATTCGCCTACCTTCCAACATCATCTGCTTGGTAACGTTGTATGTGTTGACTGTAAATCCTCATCAATAAGGCCTCCACAGAATCAAAAGTGGAAGCTACTGTTTGAGCTACAGACTGAAACCAATCTGGGGCAACATCCAGATTACTGAGCCATCGCCAATATGATGAAGCTTGATCCCCCAATCGTTGACGAAATACTTCTAACACCGAATAAACATCTCTCGTTATGATTATATGAAAGCTCAAACTTCCAACCTTCATCAGATAAATCTCCAACTCTAACCATAATTGCTGTCTTCTATATTCAACCCAGCTGCTATCCGCATGTGTTGGTCGTTGAACATTCCATTGCCAAAAAGAATACATTGTTCTTATTGCACAGTAGTTAGCGTCACAATTGTCAACTATTGATGACTGCATCAAAAAAACCATCGAAAAATCATTACATTACAAAAACATTTCATTTTCCCCTCCTCAATTAATTTTCAAGAGCATCAGGATCAAAAGTACAACTATGCTTTCCATTTTGAGTATGGGACTCGCGGAAAAGACCCACCACCTAAAATTCGACTCGAATCGCGAATAAGCGTGAAGTCCTCTCAGTAGTGTTTACTACTTGTGCATGTAACTCTTCACCAGATGTGATGTGCATCATCAGGACGAACAAATTGAGACATTCGTTGGCTCTCTGCATCGATTCATATCATTATGAACAGCATCACGATCACCTTCACGAGCATGAATCATAAAGTTTTGTAATGGGTAGTAAGCCTGCGTCAGCGCCATGCGGGTTTTCTCGGAGTTACGATAATTCAGGCCGATCCAACGATCTATGTCATCACGAACTCCATTCTGATCCGTGTCGATACCCTCTATGGTTTCATCACCTGCCGGGCCGGGATCAGGCGGCAGATTCAGGGAGGGCTCACCCAGGATCTGAACAAAGAGATACCCGTCCGGCTTGCTCCGCACGCTGACCGACAGGACATTTTCCAGTTCATGGGGAACAATGACACGTTGCAAATTTGCAACCTTCTGGCTGAAATCCGAAGGTTGCAGCACCTTCACACCATTGAGGCTGATGACTGCACTCGACACCCGGTCAGTGCCATCTTCCGCACCGTTCTGAACCGCAAGGACAATCTCCTCATAGCCTTGGCTCGAAAATCTGAGCTCTTCCTGCAACGGCTTTCCTCGGACCGATTCGAAACGCGCCTCAGCAATAACTTCCAACGCAGAGGCTGTTGACGCAATCGGACAGACAACAAGCAACAACATCAAGATGAATCCGGGTTTCTTCATACGCTCCTCCTTTTTGATAGCAATCAAGTACATGGCAGCAGGTTAGATTTATGCCGCCTCCCATTCAATTCTCATGTAATCATGACAATTCAGACATAGGTATCCCGTCTTCGTGGTTGCATGGAAAATCGCCACGGACAAGCTTTATTGATAATTGACAAAAGCGGGAGTGGTGCACCAGAGACAGGGTGCAAAAGAGGTATCCCGGACCAAAGGTTCTAGTCCCGGACCAGCCAACAGCGCAAGCCGTAGCCTTGTTCATGCGCCCCCTCCTAAAGAAAACAAATCAAATTAAATAAAAGAATAAAGACAACTGCTTGTACGTTAATTTATACAAATAATAATTGTCAAGCCTAAATTTCCTCTAACTTACTGACTTCACGATGCCACACATCAGCTTTCAACAAACCCAACCGCTGCAGAGGTCAACTCCTCCAGCGCTGCGACGCTGCCTGCTTCAGTGTAGACCCTAACCACCGGTTCGGTTCCCGACTTGCGGAACAAGGCCCATGAGCCGTCTTCGAGGATCATCTTGACGCCGTCAGTGGTGACCGTCTCAGTGACCTGCCTGCCGGCGAGTTGGTCCGGGGGCGAGGCGAGCTTGTCGCCGATCTTCTCTGCCAACGATATGGAGAGGCGCAGGTTCTTGCGGGACGTGTGAAATGCACCGACACGTGCGTAGAGATTTTGCAGCAACTGTTTGATCGTCTTGCCCTCAACGGCAACCATCTCGGCGACCAGCAGGCAGGCCAGCACGCCGTCCTTATCCGGGACGTGACCACGCAGGCTCAGGCCGGCGCTTTCTTCACCACCGATGACGATCTGGTTGTCGCGTATGAACTCGCCGATATATTTGAATCCGACCGGGGTCTCTCGCACCGCGTAGCCATGGTGGGCCGCTACGGCATCGATAAAATGCGAGGTAGCCACCGATCGTGCGGCGTCACCCGACTCCCCTTTCCTTCTGATCAAATAGTCATACAGTAGGGCCAGGATATAGTTCGGCTCGATGAATGTACCGTCGGCATCGATAATGCCATAGCGATCGGCGTCTCCATCCGTCGCCAGACCGAGAGCAACCCGTTTGTCACCTTTGACCCTGGTGATCAGATCGTTGAGATGGGCGGGTGAAGGATCAGGCGGCATGCCGCCAAAGTATGGGTCGCGGCTATTGTTGATCGTCTGTACTCGAAGCCCGGCTTCTACCAGCAGACCATCGACATAATTACGCCCCGCACCGTACATCGGGTCGAAGATCACCGTCATCCCGGACCTGCCGATGGCATCGAGATTGACCTTTTTGCGAATCACGTCAAGGTAGTCGGGCATCGGATCGATTTCTTCGACCAGGCCAGAGCGCACAGCCTGGTCAAGTGGCTTTTCGCGATAACAGACTTCGCCGAGCATGGCATTGGCGCGCCGTTCGATCTCGGCGGTCACCTCCGGTAGCGCCGGCCCTCCCCAGGCAGTGGAGAATTTGATGCCGTTGTATTCGCTGGGATTGTGACTGGCGGTGAAATTGATCGCACCGTCTGTGACACGTCGCATAATCTCGTAGGCAATGACCGGTGTTGGCGTGTCGTCCTTGCAGATGAAAGATCGCACACCTGAACCGGCCAGGACCCGTGCCGATTCATGCGCAAACCGTTTACCGAAGAACCTGCTGTCGTGACCGATCACCAGGCCGCGGCCGCCACCGTTGTCGGCCTTAAGAAAATCTGCAATCGCCTGAACGACCACACGGACATTATCCAGGGTAAAATCCTCGGCCAGGATTCCGCGCCAGCCGGAAGTACCGAACTTGATCTGGGGCATGCGTTTATCTCCTTGGTGAGATCATGTGCTGTTTGAAGAATAGCAGATGAAACGTGAGGTGCGAAGCGCGAGGCGTGAAAAATCTTTAGCTTTCGCCCATTCGCATCATTCAGATGAGACGCTGAGAGCACAGAGGCTTCCAAAACTTCAAGAGTTTACAGCTGTCTATTATTCTTTCTTTGCGCGCTCTGCGCCTCTGCGAGAGATATATTTGCTTTTACTTTAGAGTTTTCGCATCTCACACAGCGCACCTCGCACTTCATATTTCCTCATCTTCCGGCATTATCGGAGCAGGATAATCCTCGATGTCGGCTACGTAAGCGCAGTCTGCCGGCAGGAACCCTTTTTTGATATTTTCAGATGTCAGGCGCACGCAGCCGGGACGCTTCTCGTCGCGTTCATCGTAGACATGGCAGCGCTTCGTCTCGGTATCGAGATATTCACACGGCAGTCCCGTGTAGTAGATGCGTCCCTCGAAATCGATCTTTTCGAAACAGCATCGGCCGCATCGGCTGCAGAGTGCCTCCCAGCTCTTCGTATTCGGTTTGCCTGGTTTTGTCATATCAACAAACTACCTGACGTGAAAAATCCGGTCAATGGCAACAACTTATGGATTTTTTAAGTTGACAAAGCTCTGCAAAAGGAGGTAGAAATCCCCCTCGTAAACGTGAACCAAGTAATAGGTAAAAGGAGTGCCCCATGCAGTGTCAAACAGTTCTTCCCGGAACAGAATGTACTTTCTGGAGTAAAAAAGGTTGTATTTGCGAAGGCGGCAGCTGCCAGAACGTGATCGAAATGTGTGTAGGTTGCGATCATATCGCCGAAGGCACCATCGGCCCGGTCTGCCTCAAGGCCCCTGCCCCGATCAAGAAATGGTCCGCAGGCCTCTGCAACATGGCCACTCATCGGAAAGTTGAAGTCAAGATTGAAGACGTCAAGGTCAACCCGCTCAAAGCTTCGAAGCGCGCTGGTCGTTAACGGCAATCTCGTCGACGTAAAAGACTTAGAGCCGGCAACCAATTGGTTGCCGGCTTTTTTTTACAAGCGTGACCCGCGAAGTGAGAGGTGCGAAGTGCGAAAGAAGAATTCGTTACAAAAGCATCTTTAACTCAGATTATCCCAAAAATCATTTGGTATAAAAAGTTGTCAGGCATGATGCTTTTCGCACATCGCGCTACGCACCTCGCACTTCGTTACGTATCCCGCGGGCCTGATTCTTCCCCATCAACCAGCAACGGTAGGCTTTCCATGAGCGCCTCTGTTTCGGCATCAGGTGCCAGTTCGCTGAACTCACTGAGGGTTGGCAGTGACGACAGGTCGGGCAGGCCAAACAGTTCGAGGAACTCCCTGGTCGTACCGTAGATCATCGGCTTGCCCGGGACATCCTTCTTGCCCAGAATTCTCACCAGATGCTTCTCCAATAAGGTCTTCAGAACGCTGCCGGAATCGACGCCACGCAGGTATTCGATTTCCGAACGGGTGACCGGCTGGCGGTAAGCGACGATCGCCAGGCTCTCCAGGGCGGGGCGTGAAAAACGGAATGGCCGGCTGCGACCAAGCTTTCTCAGGTAATCAGCATATTCCGGGCGGGTCCTCAACTGGTAGCCACCGGCAACTTCCTGCAGGAAGAACCCGCGCGGACGCTCGGCGTAATCCACCTCAAGCGCCGTTATAGCTTCCCTGACATCTGTCAGAGGCACATCCAGCGCTTCAGCCATACGTTCGGCTTTGATCGGCCCGTCGGCAGCAAAGATCAGGGCTTCTGCCAATGGTATGAGATCATGTATATCCAAGACTGTCTTCTCCGACTTCCAGCGTTGCAGTGTCGTCAACCGCAACGGACAGGAAGAGCCAGATGGTTCCGTGATGAGTATTCTGCATGAAGCGGACCATGCGCATCTTGACCAGTTCCAGCAGGGCCAGAAAAGTCACAATGACCTCCGAACGCTTGATGCCGTCACTGAAAAGGTCGAGGAAAGCTACACTTTCCTTCCCCTGCAATCCGGTCAAAATCGCGTTGATGCGATCCGTCACGGAAAGTTTTTCCATATTGACTTCGTGAACAAGCTCCTCGGGCTTTTCCTCAAGGACGTCCCTCAATGCGGCCAACAGGTCAAACAGGCCGACTGCGACAAACCCCGTCTCAGCCTCTTCCAGCACCTCCGGCTCGGGAACTGCTCGGGTAAACAGGTCGCGTCCCAGCAGGGGCCTGGCTTCGAGAGTCTCCGAAACGTCCTTGTACTTCTGGTACTCGAGCAGTCTCCGGACCAGTTCCGCGCGCGGATCTTCTTCCTCTTCCTCCGTTTCGTCTTCAACGATACTAGGCAGGAGCATCTTCGACTTGATGTGCAGCAAGGTGGCCGCCATCAGCAGGAACTCTCCTGCTATGTCGAGATTGAGGGTCTTCATGGCATCGAGGATGCCGAGGTACTGCTCGGTGACTGCAGCGATCGGGATATCGGAAATATCCATCTCGTTCTTCTTGATGAGATGGAGCAGAAGGTCGAGCGGCCCCTCGAAATTCTCCAGGTGGATATCGTAGCCACTCATCATCATCACCGGTAAAAGAGCAGGCGCATGGTCTGTTCGACGACATCCATATGCGGACCGGCCATCAAAGACACCACGTTGTGGACGGCTGGTCCGAAAGCCTTACTCCAGATCGACGTACCAAAAATCAAAAAGACGATCAGTAACATCCCGAAGGGTTCGATGCGTCGCAGCATCAGCGATTGTTTCTCCGGCAGAATCCCCATCAGCACACGGCCGCCGTCGAGCGGCGGGATCGGCAGCAGGTTGAAGAGGCAAAGGATGACGTTGATATAGAGACCGAAGGCCGCCATCAGGCCGACCGGTTTAATGAATGACAACACTTCACTGGTCTCGGGAAGGGAGGCCGCAACATAGACGACCACACGCAGCAGCAACGCACAAAAGAGCGCCAGCATCAGGTTCGCCAGAGGACCGGAAAGGGAGACCCAGATCATGTCCTTCTGCGGATGGCGCAGGTTGTTCGCATTGACCGGAACCGGACGGGCCCAGCCAAAACCGAAAACCAGCAGCGCTATGGTTCCGATCGGATCGAGGTGTTTGAGCGGGTTCAACGTCAGGCGGCCGAGCAGCCTCGCGGTCGGGTCTCCGAGCTTTTCGGCAGAGAAGCCATGCGCCACTTCATGCAGGGTGACGGCCAGCAGCGCCGGCACCAGCATAATGGAAATTTTCAGCAGGATATGTTCCATAGGGAGTGGCGTCTACCGATCAATAAAAAGGATGGGTATTTTTAGCAGATGCGCTGCCAGGAGTCAATGGGCCACAAACCAGACAGCCTTCATAAATATCTGAAATTAAAGAGTAATATAATTAGCCTATTTTTTATTCTGAAACTATAATATGAACTTTTCACGCCCGTTCGTTATACTCACTCGAGACGCAGAGGACAAAGAGTAAAACAATATGTTTTTTGACTCTGGAAAGTCTCTTTGATTTCCTCTGCGACTCTGCGTGATAAAAAGTTTGATTTCAAGATTTCCCGCGCCGCGCACCACGCGTCACGCGCCCCTGAATCTCCTTGCCATACTTCCGCAATACGTACGCCCTCTCTTCCTCTACCGTCGCAACGCGTTCATCGAGTCGTGCACAGAGCAGGTCATCAAGAATAGTCCGAAACAGAGGCCCTGGAGGGAAGTCGAGGTTTTCCAGATCACGGCCGGTCAGGATCGGCTGGACGGCCCGCAGATGCGTTATGTACCGCGAAATCCACTGGCGCACGGTCTCATTCGATGCCCTGGCCATCATCAACAGCATGACTTCAGTCGACAGTGGCTGGAACCAGCGATACAGGCTGCTGTTACGAGGCGGTCGGGTGGCCGGGTTGCGCCGCTCCAGTTGCTTCAGGACACCGAGGGCCGTCCTGCGCTGGTCGATCATTACGTCACGATACCGCGGCATGATCTGCAGCCGGTCGCAAAGGCTCCTGATCCCTGCCCGGTCCAGAACCGAAGTGCAGACAAGGAAATAGCAGAGCCAGCGTTCACACGGTTGCCCGGTATAGAGCAGATCGTACCAGTCTATGGCTCGCCTGGCTTCGTCAAAGAACCTGGCATAATCGACCTTCTTCGACAAGGCCGGATGCAGAGTGCTCAGGACATTGAGGTTTGCCAGGCGCGTGATTGCCGGAAGCGGCCTGTGCTCGTTCATGATCAGGTAAAGCTCGGCGAAAATCCGTTTGCCGCTGACTTTATCCAGCAGCCCGAGACGCACGGCGCTATTCAGGAGGTGCTCCGTCTGTTTGCCGATATGGAAGCCAAGACGTTGCTCAAAGCGCACAGCTCTAAACACCCGGGTCGGGTCTTCAACAAAGCTGAGGTTATGCAGCACGCGGATCGCCTTGTCGTCGATATCACGCTGACCACCGTAGTAATCGAGCAGCTCACCATAGGCCTTCTGATTGAGACAGATCGCCAGCGTGTTGACAGTAAAATCCCGACGGCTCAAATCCATCTTCACCGAAGCATGCTCGATATCGGGCAGGGCGCCGGGCTTCAGGTAATACTCCATGCGCGCTGAAGCGATGTCTACCTTGAAACCATCCGGATAGATGAGAACTGCGGTACCGAACTTGCGATGGCAGCGGACCCGGCATTCGTGATCACGGGCAAAACGCTCGGCAAAGGCGATTCCATCACCTTCAACGACGATATCAACATCGAAGTTTTCCTTGTTGAGCAGCATGTCCCGCACGAAGCCACCGACCACGAACACAGCCAAACCGAGTTCGTCACCAATCTTGCCGAGTTGGGTGAGAATTTCCTGAATCCGACCCGGCAGGCGATTGCGGATCAGACGCTGGATCTGGCCCGATTTGTAGCTGCGCCCGCCCCTGCTGACCAGACTGCGTTCCCCGGACCGCGGCGGCGTACCGACGCTGCTGGCCAGATGACGCAACAGGTCGGTGCGGGTGACGGCACCGACCAGCTTGCCCTCTTCGACAACCGGGACGAATCGCTGGTTGCTCTCGACGATCAGTGACTTGAGAACGGCCACTGTCGTCTGGGGTGCGACATGATGGAAATCGCTGGTCATAATCTCGCCGACCTGCTGTTTCTGCAGGCCGTGATACACCGCCTTGTCGACCAGCTGGCGGGAGATAATGCCGACCACTTCCTGCTTGTTGACAACCGGTACCGTGTTGATATTGAAACGGGACAGGACCTGGTGGGCGTCGGCAACAGTCTGATCGACCGATACCGACTTGACCGGCGTCGACATGAGGTGCAAAGCCTCCCACTGTGGCTGGACATGCTCCTGCAGGATGGTCGGTAACCGCTCAAGAACCTGGACCAGGGTCATGTCACGCACTGCGCAGGAGGCCGCTGAAGCATGCCCACCGCCACCGAATTCGCTCATAACGTCTCCGACGTGTACTTCCTTCAGCCGTGAACGGGCGACGATGAAGACCCGGCTTTCCATGCGAATAATTATGAACAGGACATCAAGGTTTTCCATGTCCTTGAGCTTGTGCGCAAGAGTTGCAATATCGCCGACAAAATGATCGACCGTGGCATGAGCGATAGCGACATTGATACCATGGATATTGAGAATGGTCCGGCTCGCGATCAGGTCGTTGAGCAGTCGGACCTGATCCGGAGTCAGCTCCTGGACGATCAGGTCGGCGACGATATTCAGGTTGGCGCCGTGCTCAAGAAGATAGGCGGCGGCCTGGTAATCCCTGACCGTGGTCGTGTGAAAGGTCAGACTGCCGGTGTCTTCATACAGGCCGAGCATCATCATCGTCGCTTCATCGGCGGAGACCTTGATCTGCTTCTGCATAAAGAGATGGGCCATGATCGTAACAGTCGACCCGACTGACTCAACAACCTCGAGCGAGCCTTTCAGGCTGCCTTTCTTGACCGTGTGATGATCGTAGATGTGGATATCGACACCGGGGCGCTTGGCCACATCGGCAAAGGGGCCAATCCGGGCAGCCTGGCGGACATCGACCAGGATCAGGCGGGTCACGGCATTAAGATCGATGTCGCGGACTCTTTTGAAACCGAAGGCATATTGGGCGCTGTTGAGGAAGAATTCGCGGAGGCTGCGTTCCTGGCCGCCGGGGAAGACCATCACGGCATCGGGGTACAATCGCCTAGCAGCAATCATCGATCCGAGGCAATCAAAATCGGCGTTGATATGGGTCGTGATGACGTCCATTGGAAATCCGTGGCGCGTGGCGCGAAAAAACTTAATGATTCAAGACTGGTGGATTATCTGTACAGTCTACCATCTCAGAATTTTGGCACTGATTTTCATAAAAAACGTTGATCATGCCTTCTCTCGCCACGCGCCACGCGCCACTCAGAGCTTGAGGCTACCAATCAGTTCGTGGATATCCTCGATTCCCTCGTCAAGACAGAACTCCTCGATCCCGTCGATAATCGTCTGCATGACTGAGGGGTCGACAAAATTGGCCGTGCCGACCTGTACCGCCCTGGCACCGACAATCAGGAATTCAAGGGCATCCATCGGACGTGAGATGCCACCGATGCCGATGACCGGCACCGAGACGGTCTGCACGACCTGGTGCACCATGCGCACGGCTATCGGACGGATCGCCGGGCCGGAAAGACCGCCGGTGCGGTTGGCTATTCTCGGCTTGCGGGTGCGGACATCCACTGACATACCGGTGATGGTGTTGATGCAGGCAATCGCATCGGCGCCGGCCTCTTCCACCGCCCTTGCCACGACCGTGATATCGGTCACGTTTGGTGTCAATTTGACGATCAACGGCTTTTGCAGGTTCTTGCGCACCAGCGCAACGACTTCGCTGGCAGCCTTGGGGTCTGTGCCGAAAACAATCCCGCCCTGTTTGACGTTCGGACAGGAGATATTAAGCTCTCCAGCCGCAATCTCAGGGATGTCGTTCAGGCGTTTTGCGACTTCGCCATACTCTTCCAGGGTGTTGCCGAAAAAGTTGACAATGACCGGAGTGTTGACAGTGCGCAGGAAAGGCATTTTGTACTGGATAAACGCCTCGATGCCGACATTCTGCAGGCCGATGGCGTTCAGCATGCCACTGACTGTCTCGGCGATTCGCGGAGTCGGATTTCCGGCCTTCGGCTTCAATGACAAACCCTTGGTGACGATTGCGCCAATCTTTTCCAGGTCGAGGAAAGGTGCGTACTCTTCGCCGTAGCCGAAGGTCCCTGAAGCGGGCATGACCGGGTTGCGCAGTTTGATGCCGGCAATCTCGACCGCCATGTTGGGTTTTTTGACTGTTGTCTTGATCAGCTTACCCATCACTCACACCCCCCGCAGCCATGACTCTGTGCCAGAGCATTCCAATCGAGATATTGGGCTTTGAAAACCGGCCCGACCTTGCAGGTGCAAAGATAGCTCGGCCGCTCCTCGGTATGCCCGGCCCCCTTGACCACACAGCCGAGGCAGGCACCGACGCCGCAGGCCATCGACTCTTCCAGGGAGACCTGCAACGGCGTCTTGTTGGCTGCGCAGATGTTACGCACGGCGCAGAGCATCGGCATTGGTCCGCAGGCAAACACTTCAGCTTTGGGGAATTGTTGCAGCTTGCGCTCCAGGACCTGGGTCACCAGCCCCTCTTCGCCGAGGCTGCCGTCATCAGTGGAAACATAGGTCTCGACACCGAGTCGTTCGAATTCGGTCACCGCAAAGATATCGTCGCGCGTACGGCCACCCATCAACAGCCGGACACTGCAGCCTTTTTCAACCAGTTCGCCAGCCAGCATGTAGAGGGGAACCAGGCCGATCCCCCCTCCGACCAGAATCCGTTCCCCGTCACATGATGGGACATCGAAACCGTTGCCGAGCGGGCCGAGCAGCTCCACCTTGTCCCCTTCATGCAGCTCCGCCATGATCGTCGTGCCCCAGCCTACGACCTTGTAGACGATCTCGACATACTCCTTGGGCGGCAGGCCATCGCAATCCGCCGGCAGAAAACCGGTACGAAAAATGCCGAACGGCCGCCGCAACAGTGGCGGCAGCGAGCGCTGCACACGGAACATGACAAACTGCCCGGGATGGGCCGTTTCGCTGAAGCCTGGCGCCAGGATCCGCATCCGGTAACATCCGGGCGAAATCTCCTGGTTGGAAATAATCTTGGTCCTGTAGTTCTTCATTCGAAAGATTTCTCCTGATCGGGACACTGTCTTATGCGAACCCAGCATCCACCTGGTATGTCATCAACAGTGCGTCTTCACCATCCGGGTAGTAAGCGGGTCGCCTACCTGCCGCAACGAAGCCGAATCGCTGATAGAGCCCAATCGCCGGCGCATTGCCGGTGCGCACTTCGAGGCAGACCGAGTTCAGGCCAGATCTGCGGCTGCGTTCGATAACGTATTCAAGCAACCGGGCGGCAATGCCCTGACGACGCATGCTCGGCAGAGTTGCTAGGTTCTGGATCTGTAATTCCCCGGCGATCAGCCACGAGCAGAGGAAGCCGGCGAGGACCTCCCGGCGCCAGTACAGATCGATCTTCGCCGCCGGATTGGCAAATTCGTCAACAAAGTGCTGCGGACTCCATGAATCGCGCTGACTGGCACATTCAAGCCGGCAGACAGCAGGCAGGTCAGCCCGGGTCATCGGCGCGATCCTGTCATCACGTGGCAGAACAATGAGTTGATCGTTGTGAAGCAAGGGCACGCTTTCCACATCGTCTTGAACGTCAAAAAGGTGGTTCATAATAGGATACCGGCCCCAACCTGTAAAGGGCTGAATCAATCCGGTCACGGTTGACTGCCAGGCGCAGATTACCGCTCATTTAATGCTTTGCGATTGACAACCCGCAGGGGGGTGATTTATTTAATAGCGCGACCTTTTACATACAAGGAGATCCCTCTTGTCTGATCGTTCCAGCATGACCTATAAAGGCGCCGGCGTCGATATCGAAGCCGGCAACCGTTTCGTCGATATGATCAAACCTCTGGTCAAGTCAACCAGCCGTCCGGAGGTTCTCACCGATATCGGTGGTTTCGGCGGCCTGTTCTCACTGAACAAGGACAAATACAAGTCACCGGTACTGGTCTCATCCACGGATGGAGTCGGCACCAAGCTGAAACTCGCATTCGAGCTTGACCGCCACAATACGGTAGGCATCGACCTGGTTGCCATGTGTGTCAACGACATCATCGTCCAGGGTGCCGAGCCACTCTTTTTTCTCGACTACCTGGCAACCGGCATGCTCGCTCCGGAAAAAGCGGCCAAAGTCATCGAAGGAATCGCCGAGGGTTGCCGCCAGGCTGGCTGCGCTCTGATCGGTGGTGAGACCGCAGAGCTGCCAGGCTTCTACAGTGACGGAGAATATGACCTTGCCGGATTTACGGTCGGCGTAGTTGACCGCGATGCCATCATCGACGGTTCAACCATCCAGGTCGGCGAAGTGCTGATCGGGATCGCTTCGAACGGTCTGCACTCGAACGGCTATTCCCTGGCACGCAGGATTGCCAGCGAGCGACTGGAGGGGGGGCTTGACGCCGTCCTGCCGGAACTTGGCGAGTCGCTCGGCGACGCAATGCTCCGGCCGACCAGGATTTACGTCAAGTCAATTCTCAATCTGCTGCGCAGCTTTACAATCCAGGGGATGGCTCACATCACCGGCGGCGGCTTGTTGGAGAATGTGCCGAGGGTTTTGCCGCGTCACTGCAAGGCAGTCATCCACAAGGGTTCCTGGCCGAAGTTGCCCCTTTTCGAGCTATTGCGTGAGGCCGGCAACCTCGAAGAGAAGGAATTGTACCGCACTTTTAACTATGGCATCGGCATGGTTTTGGTTGTACGCAAGGAAGATACCGAGGACATCATCTCGCGCTTGCAAGGCCTGCATGAGCAAGCTTATGTGATCGGTGAGATTGCGGCGTGCGAAGACGGTGCGACGCAGGTTGAATTGGTATAAAACAAACCGTAAGAACCTTTTGGATAATCCTGAGGAAATTCCATGTCAAAACTGTTGCGCATAGGGGTGCTCGCCTCGGGTGGCGGGACTAATCTGCAGTCGATCATCGACTGCTGCCAGGATGGCAGCATCGATGCCGTCATTGCCGTTGTCATAAGCAATAACCCGGAGGCCGGGGCTCTCAACCGCGCTGCTCAGGCCGGGATTGCCACCCAATGCATCAACCATCGTGGATTTACCAGGCGCGAGGACTTCGATACCGCTGTCGTCAGGGCCCTGCAGGGAGCCGGTGTGGAACTTGTCGTTTTGGCCGGTTTCATGCGCATCATTACCCAGACATTTATCGACGCATTTCCCTGCCGTATCATCAATATCCACCCTGCCCTGTTGCCATCCTTTCCCGGACTGCAGGTTCAGCAGCAGGCCATCGATTACGGTGCCCGATTCTCCGGATGCACCGTTCACTTCGTCGATGGCGGTGTTGATACCGGCCCGATCCTCATCCAGGCTGTCGTGCCGATTCTTCAGGATGACACGGCTGAGACGCTGGCCGCCCGGATCCTCGAACAGGAACACAGGATCTACCCACGGGCAATTCAGCTGATCGCTGAAAAACGGGTACACGTCAACGGCCGACAAATCACCATAGACCCCGCCTGCCCGCCCGATCCTGCAACGCTTGTCAACCCGGCCCTGGAGGATTGATTCATGAAAAATGGAGCGCTTGATGACGTCAACAACAAGCCGATCCTGGTCAGCGCCTGCCTGCTCGGCCTGCCGACGCGTTATGATGGCAAAGCCAAACGTTCCCAAAAGGTTATGGATTTCCTGCAGAGAGAAAACCTGCTGCCTATCCCGGTCTGCCCGGAACAGCTTGCCGGCATGACTACCCCACGGCAAAAAACTTTTTTTCAATCCGGAGACGGACACACTGTGCTAAACGGTGACGGCCAGGTAGTCTCGGCAACGGGGCAGCCGATGAATGATGTGTTTTGTCGCGGCGCAAGGGTTACTCTTCAGGTGGCCCGTTTGTGCAATTGTCGTCGTGCGCTCCTCAAGGAGCGTAGCCCATCGTGCGGCGTACATGAGATTTACCGGGGCGCGAGTAAAGTCTCAGGCTCCGGGATCACTACTGCCCTTTTAATCAAAGAAGGCATTGAGGTCTTCTCTGAACAGGACATTTAAAATCCTGCTAAATTCTGTATTCTAGATTCTGAATACTGAATTCTTCATCCTGGACACCTGGTTCCGCAAGGCCAACAACCATGAGCACACATTACGATATCGCTATCGTCGGCAGCTCCCTGGCGGCGCAGATCGCCGCCGCCCTGTTGGTCAAACAGGGTAGCAGGGTCCTGTTTCTGAGCGAAACCGGGATGAAGTCCCCGACCTGGTTTCATTCTTCTCTTTTCCTGGAAAAAATCCTCGGCGTACTGGGCGGCCGCTCCTGCTTTATGGCCCAGCGACCGATCCAAATCGTTTCCGAGAAATCACGGTTGACTGTCAGCAACGATATCTCCCTCGACAAAGAGTTGCAGCGTGAGTTCGGGGCCTCCGGACCCGCCATCAGTGGCTGGCTGGCCGGGCTCCAGGAGCAGGGGCAGCGACTGGAAGAGCTGTTCTGGGAGAACGGCGGCCTACCCTGGCCATCGTTCAAGGCAAAGGCGCGTTTTAAACTGCTCTGCGTGCGCCACAGAGTGAATCAGTCTGTGCTGGAACGACCGATCGCGGATCAGCTCTCAGGCTTCGCGGACCCGTCGAGAGCATTCCTGACCGATCTGTTGCAGGGGCTAGCGTTGACCCCGGTCGACAACCTGTCCACAGCCCGTGCCGCGATCTTGTGGGCGCAGGCCCAGAGACCTGAGAACGTCAGAGGAGCCGAGTTCAGCCAGACGCTGGAGAAACGTTTCGACCAGTTTCACGGGGCAAGAGCCCAGTTGGAGGATTTGAGGCCCTTCGAATTCGACGGCTCGCGATGGACAGGCGGGCAGCTCGCATCGGGCGGCCGGTTCAGCGCCGACAACTTCCTCATCGGCGACCGGCGACTGGCTGGATTGTTCGCGGCCGGCGAGCCGGTGCAGATTCCCTCTCCCCCTGTCCGTGCCGCATGGCAAACCGACAATCTTGCCGGGCAATTATCCAGGTTGCTGGGAACGCGGGTGATCTGCGGAGGCCGCCTGCCATTGCGGATGGCGATTGAACAGACTGACGAACAGCTGCATGGACTGGTCCACAGCACCGTGGATGCAACGGTTGACGAGATCAGAACACAACTCGGACCGGTCCTCCCCTTTGCCAAGTACCGGCTCGACGCATTAGGCCGCGAACAGGGGCCAATGCCGCAAGCGCAGCGTCAAGAAACCATGCTGCTAGCCGGACTGCCGTTGCGGGCCGGCAGGAACCTGTACTGGGCGGACAACACCATCCTGCTCCCGGAGATGGACGGTGCCGGTGCAGCACTGCTGGCATGGACGCTCTTTGCAAACCTTGGGAGCAGGACAAAGCCCGGAAAAGAGTAAGAAATGCTTGCAAAGCTATTTCATCCATGTTAGAAGGTTCCGTTCAGAACGTTTAGGAGGAGTAAGAAATGGCTAACGTATGTGATGTTTGCGGAAAAAAACGCATGACCGGCTGTAATGTCAGCCATGCACACAATAAAACCAAGAAGGTTTTTAAGCCAAACCTGCAGAAGGTGCGTGCCGTCAAGAACGGCTCCGTGCGCAGCGTGAAAGTGTGCACGCGTTGCATCCGTTCAGGGGCAGTGCAAAAAGCCAGCTAAATTGGCTGGCGAAAAATTTTAAAGGGGCGGCCTGACAAGGTCGCCTCTTTTATTTTGGGTTCTGTTTGCGTTCTGTGTTGATAAATGATTGGTCTTATAAGTCTAAGGTAATTCAGGAAATTCTTGCTGGCATAACTTCTAAAAAAATTTATAGGCAGTGTGTCAGGGACGAGGGTTTTAGGAATTTTGCACAAATGCGAAGCCAATTGTAAGCAGGGGCAATGATGCTGCTTTGAAGTGTGTCAAAAGCGTGCAGCTGACACACTCTTCTAATGGTAATCCTCTTCCCTTTGATGCCGAACTGCTAAAACGGTCACAAGATTATCTGCCTCAATCTCAAAAAGGGCAACATATCCACCTCCGCCAAAACCTATCACCATCTCTCTTAGAAAAGGATTGTCTGGAGAGGCCTTTCTACAAGTAAATGGAAAGTCCTGAAGGAGAGTTATGCTCTTTCTGATCGATTCAAGTGCTCTTCGTGCCACTTCAAGATCATTCTCTACTAGAAATTCATAAAGTCGCAGGAGATCTTCTTTGGCCGCTTTTGTGTACCTTACCCGATACTGCACTTGCGAGCCTTAGATTCTGCCCGCGACAACATGTCTTCCACTTCACTCATAACATCCTCAGAAGAAAAATATTCGCCGGTTCGTTGTGCTTCTTCACGAGAGGAGAGTCCACGAGCTATAAACTCTTTTTGCGCGCGACGGGACTGGATGCTAGACCGAAGTGCCTGTTCCATAAAACTGGACAGAGTTTCTCCATCACGCAAAACACTTTCTGCATCATGGCGTAGATCGGGGTCTACTCGGAGAGATGGCATGCTTGCTGTTTTCATAACTCGCTCCTTGCGTTGCATTTGCGTTACATTATATCGGAGCTAGAGAGCAAGGACAAGGGGTTTTTGTCAAACAAAGGGCTCCGGGCAATTGCTCAGGAGCCATGAAAACTTGAATCGTCCCTTATTTTTAGACACTTCTAGTCTGCAAAAACAAAGCCACCCGTTATCGTGAGGATGGCCTGTAGTTATAAGTCATATCCCCCATAAATTCTCATTCACCAAGCTACTGACACACACAAATGGGCTAAAGATGCCTGTCAAAATCCATTTTCTGGTGCAATATTCTCACTACGTCAACGACACCTTCTCTGGTTACCTTAAAGAAAACGACATGAGAGCCTGATCTTACTTTCCTATATCCTTTTCTCACGTCACCAATATCAACAGATTTTGTGAGCTCACGAGTCTTTTCTTGCATCACAGACCATAGGTCACGAACATATTTCTCGGCTTGCTCAACACCCCATTCAGAGTATGTGTAATCCCAAATTTCTGAGAGGTCCGCTTTTGCTTTGGGGGATAAAACAATCCCACTCATAATGACAAGGACTTCTTCTTGTCAGCGATAAAAGCTTCAATGTCCAAGCCTGCAGAAGGGCCTGATTTTTCGCCTTCAATTAAGGCTTGACGTAGCTCTTCCAACTTCAAGTGGTCTTTTCTGATCAAGTCCCGGATGTAATCAGAGGAGTTTGAGTATCTCCCAGAATGCACGCATTCTTCTACCCAAGCCTTCATTTGCTCTGGTAAAGATATATTCATAGTGGCCATAACGGTCTCCTTCAGATTGGCAGAGGATATCATTACGCTATGACAATCTTTGCCATTTGTCAATCTTTGCCATAAGTTCATGCGTGTTAACTAATGACTCAAGACTGCGCTCCTGACACACTCGTTTTATTGTTTCACGGTCGCAATCCATTCGATCTCGATCATTGCCCCTTTGGGCAGTGCGGCCACCTGTACACAGGCCCGCGCCGGAGGCACTTCGCTGAAAGACTCGCCGTAGATCTCATTGACCGTTGCAAAATCAGCAAGATCCGTCAGGTAGATGGTGGTTTTGACGACATCGGAGAAGTCGCAACCAGAGGCATGCAACATGGCACGCATGTTCGTCATAACCTGACCGGTCTGCGCTTCAATTCCGCCTTCGACGATGGCGCCTGTTGCAGGATCGAGTGGGATCTGCCCGGAGTAAAAGATAAACTCCCCCGCCCGGACCGCTTGAGAGTACGGGCCGATTGCGGCAGGGGCGGCTGTGGTCTGAATCTGCTTTTTCAACATCGTGGACTCCATGAATAGAAAGGAAAAAGGAGAATCAAGTAGTCAGAATTCAGTATGCAAATATCCTGAAAGACCCTTCTTCTGCATACGGGATACTTTGTGTTGGATATTGAATTCCGACACTCAACGAGTATATTTCTGCTCACTTTCTGGCACGTACCATTTGATGAAGTTATAGGTGATCCCGGCCGGTGCCGGCTCAATGCCACGGAAGCGCCTGGCAACAGCAGGGAGCGCTTCACCGACATACAGGAAGGTATAAGGCTGCTCTTCAGCCAGAATCTCCTGGAAACGGTCGTAGATCTTCTTCCGTTCCCCGCGGTCAAAAACCCGTCGGCCCTTCTCCAGCAAAGCGTCAACTTCGGGGTTTTTGTACTTGGTAAAGTTTAGTTCCCTTGGAGCGATTTTGCTGGAATGCCAGATATTGAACTGGTCCGGTTCCGGACCGCCGCTCCAGCCAAGAATAGTCGCATCGAAATTGCCAGGAAAGATGAATTCCTTCAGAAATGTCGCCCATTCGACGATGCGTATTTCGATTTTAATGCCGACTTCCTTCAGCCGGCGCTGGATAATTTCCGCAGTTTTGGAACGCAGATCGTTACCCTGGTTGGTGACAATCGTAAAAGCCAACGGTTCACCATTCTTATCCAGGACACCGTCACCATCACTGTCGTTCCAGCCCGCCGCTGCGAGCAAGGTGCGGGCCATCTCGGGGTTGTATGCGTAGCGTTTGACGTCTGCATTGTACACCCAGGTATCCGGTTTGTAGGGGCCGGTTGCGATGTGGCCAAGCCCAAGCAGGACCCCATCGATAATTTCCTGTTTGTCAATCGCATAGGAAATGGCCTGGCGCACACGAATGTCCTGAAAGAGAGGCTTGATCAAGTTATACCCGAGATAGGTGTAACTGAAAGACAGATAGCGGTATTTGTTGAAGCTGCGGGTAAACGCCGGGGAATCGGTTTGCGTCTTGTACTGGATCGGCGTAAGACCCATAAGGTCCAGCCCACCTGCTTGAAGTTCGAGAAATTGAGTCGAGGTGTCAGGAATGACCCTGTAGACTACCCGGTGAATATAGGGCTGTGCTTCAAAGTAATCAGGATTGGCAAGCAGCTCAATCTTCTCACCGGCAACCCACTTGACAAACTTGTATGGCCCGGTCCCGACAGGGCTTCGCGATAAAGGGCTCTTGGTGACATCTTGCCCTTCAAGAAGATGCTTGGGATGTATCGACGTTCCCCAACTCTCAAGAGCCGGCGCATAGGGCTTTTCGTAGGTGACCCGAAAGGTGTAGGGATCAGGAGCTTCGGCCTTGGCAACTTGCAGAAAATCCTCTGCATATGAGGTCGGCACATTCGGGTTGATATACATCTGGTAGGTAAAGAGCACATCTGCGCTGGTGAACGGGCTCCCGTCATGCCAGGTCACATCCTTGCGAAGATGGAAAGTGAAGGTCAGATTGTCCTCGGAGATTTCCCAGGACTCGGCCAGCTCTCCTTCGAGTTGAAGGTCCTTGTCGTAGCGAATCAGGCCATTGTAGACCAGACGATTGATATCGCTTGATGCCGAATCCGATGAAAGCACCGGCAGCAGATTGTTCGGCTCGCCGATCGACGCCTCGATAAAAGTATCTCCATGCACCGGCTTTGCGGCGTCCCCTTCCGCGGGAACAACGGCCTGTTGTTGTTCACAGCCAACGAGTACCGACAACAGGAAAAACAAAAGATATCTCACCATTTTCTCCTTTGGGAAGCGCACCGTAGGTCAACCAGCAACGTGGTCATTTCCCGCCCGGTTTTCATTCAGGCAGATAAACCACCTTCGCCCCGACCGGCGGTTTTACATCAAAGACGCCGGAGCGCAGCCGGCCGTTTGTCTCTACGTCTGAGAACTCCAGGCTGACCGTAGCATACTTTTCGGGAAGATCGAGGACCAGCAGAGCGGGAAAAAGTGTGCCCTGCTCTCTGAATTTTGCATACTCGGCCTTGACCAGCAAATCGTTACTCTTGAAATAAGACACTTCGACAAGTCGCCGCATCTGATTGAAAACCAACTCCTGGCGCTGCAAGGTCCCGTAACGCAGCAGCAGCCAGCCGCCATCCTTGAGATCGAATGCCTCTTCCTTCCAGGCATCAATCAGAGGCGGTTGGTACAACAGCAGGCCGACCAGGTCAGGCACATCCAACGGAATGTGGACGAATTGCTCAAGGTTTTCTGGTGTTGCAGACCCCGTATAATAGAGGTTTTGTGCCGCTAGCAGGACGCCAAGCTGGCCGTCGGCTGCGGTGAGCGACACCAGAGGTGTGCCAAAAGGGCTCAGAGCCTCGGCACGCAGCCTGTCAGGCTTTTCGGCGATCACGACATGGACATTGTTGATCGACGTCATCGGAGCCTTCACCTTGACCGTGGCCAGTCCCTGCACCGACGAAATCAGGGCGGAATTTGCTGCCCAGTCCTGCATCAGGCCGTCAGCAAAACCCTGGCTGACCGGCTCACCAAGATTTGGCCGGACCGGTGCACAGGCCGATAAGAGCAGGACGAAGAGAATGATTATGACAGGGAAACGGCCCAAGATACGGCCCTCACGGATGGCCGAAAAGGTTTTCAAGCCTGTCGCGCAGATCATGGTTGCCAGGCTGCAACTGGAGAGCCTTCTCGAAAGCGGCGCGCGCCTCGGCCCGGTTTCCCAATGCGAGATTGATTTCACCCAGGTGTTCAAGAACAACCGCATCTCCGTTCAACTGCCGGCTGGCTTCCTCGATAACTTCGAGCGCTTCCTGAAAACGACCCAGTCGGTAATACACCCATCCAAGCGTATCAAGAATATGGGGGGCCCGATCCAGGCTGATGGCACGCTCTGCGTATTCCAGTGCTTCGTCGAGGTTGCGATTTTCCACGGCAAACGCGTAGGCGAGGAAGTTCAGTGCTTCGGCGTGTTCATCTTCAAGTGCAAGCACGTCCTTCATCGTCTGACTTGCTTCCTCATGACGCCCGGAACGTTCGAGAATCAGCCCCTTTTGATAGAGCAACTCGGAATTATTCGGATTACGCTGCACACCTTCCTCTATAACCGAGGCGGCCTTATCGTTCTGGTCGTTGGCCATGTACAGTGCTGACAGGTAGTGAAAAATCTGGGGCCTTGGACTCCCCGTAGCCTTTCTCGCTTCGAGCAGCGTGATCGCTTCGTCCAGTCGATCATTCTCCAGGTAAATAAAACCAATATGGGACAGGGCATCATCGTACAGCGCCGAATCCTTGTCGATTCCCTCGAACGCCTCCAGCGCCAGATCCCATTCCGAAAGCTTTTCGTAGGCGCTGCCAAGGTAATAGCGCACTGGTTCCAGATGCGGGTTCAGATCCAGGATTTCCTTGAAAACAGGAATTGCATCCGACCAGCGTTGCTGCTCGAGATAAATCAGACCGATCTTGCGCCGAGCTTCGAAATCGTCCGGCTTAAGCTCGACAATGATATTCAACTCTTCCAAAGCATCGTCATAGCGCTGCATACCGATATAAACGCGGGCCAGGTGATGCCGCAGAGTGAAATCCAAGGGACGTTGTTCGAGTACCCCGGTAAAAACATCCAGAGCATTCTGCCACTCTTCCAACTCTTCATAGAGCAGGCCCAATTCCAGGGAGGCCTGGTCAAGATCTGGATTTTGGTCTATTAAACTGCGATATTCTGCAACGGCACGATGGTTGAGGCCGGTTTCCCGATAAAGCCTGGCCATGGCCAGACGGGCGAGACTGGACTCGGGGTTAAGGCGCAAAAGCTCTTTTAGCTGGTCCGCAGCCTGGTCGACCTCACCAATCCTCACCAGGGCGATGGCAAGATGTAGATGGACCTGGCCATTGTCTGGCTCCAACTCCATAACACGGCGGAAATAAGGGATCGCCTTGCCCGGCTGGCGATTAGCGAAATATGCATTGCCCAGGGCCATGTTCGCCCTGACCGAATCAGGGTCGCGGAACAGGAGATCTTCCAGCATACGGACAGCTTTTTCAGGTTGCCCCATATCAAAGTAGAGTTCTGCAAGTTCAAAACGCATTGTTCCATCGTTCGGAGCATAATCGATAGCAGCCTGATATGCTGCGGCAGACCTGTCACGGTCGCCCTCGGCCAACAGCATCCTCGCTCTCATATAATGATAATAGGCATTGGACTGGGGTTCGTTCAGGCGTGACACATAAGGAACTACGGATGAAGCGGTCATGTCGGTAGGGACGTTAACACCGGACGTGATGCAACCACTTGAAAAAACCGCTAGCAAAAGGGTCAGTCTGCTGAGACAGGACAGGGTCATACAGGATCCATGGAGTAAGAGAAAGATGAAAACTGAAAGTAGCACAGACGCTATGGTCGGTCAATCGGGCAACGGCTCGATACAACAGCTTTACATGTATATATCTTCTGATAATCTTTAGTGAAATTCGTTAAAAAGGAACTGGTAAGGTCGCGGGACAACCTGATTCGAATCCGGAACGCTGCTGTCTGCCTCTTCCCCTGTGATCATAGAACTGCCATGGACCCACTTCACAAGCCACAACTCGATCCTCTCATCGAGATCGACATATCAAACCCGGTTGATTATAATGCCCCGTCACTCTTTCGCAGAGCCATGAACAACCGGGAGCAGTCATCATGAGAATCGAACGCAAACTGCCACTGAAAGATGCCTGGGTTATCTGGTTCGTACTCGGCGTGGTCATGCTGAACTACCCGTTCATGCATATCTTCAACAAGACTATTCTGATTTTTGGTGTTCCGCTGGTTATCCTTTATTTCTTCATCGGCTGGCCAGTTTCAATCTTCGTCATTTATCTTTTTTCAATCTACATGGGCCGCAACCCAGACCAGGAGTTCACCGACCAGGATGTGCACAACAACAAGCGCGGGGGACAGGAATGATTTCGCTCAAGATTGTCGCCCTGGTTTCACTGATTTACTTCGGCATCCTTTTCGGCGTTGCCTACTATGCTGATCGGCAGCGCAAACGCGGCCGGAGCCTGATCGACAACCCATCCGTCTATTCTTTATCCCTGGCTGTCTATTGTACTTCCTGGACTTTCTACGGCAGCGTCGGCAGGGCCGCGACGACCGGCATCGACTTTCTTACGATCTATCTCGGCCCGACCCTGATCGCCTTTTCATGGTGGTTCCTGCTGCGCAAAATCGTCCGTATCAGCAAGGAACAGAACGTCACCAGCATAGCCGACTTCATTTCCAGCCGTTACGGCAAATCATCCATGCTCGGAGCGATCGTCACAATCTTTGCGGTCCTCGGCATCATGCCGTACATTGCCCTGCAGCTAAAGGCCGTTGCCCGCAGCTTCGACCTGCTTGTCTACCCCCTTAACACCAGCAACACCATGCATTTCCTGCCGAAGCTCGACTTGCACTTCGATTCTGCACTCGCCGTGGCCTTGATCCTGGGGCTATTCGGTGTACTTTTCGGCGCAAGGCATCTCGACACGTCGGAGCGTCATGAAGGGCTGGTTGCGGCAATCGCACTTGAGTCCCTGGTCAAGATTGTTGCTTTTGTCGCAGCGGGGATCTTTGTGACATACGGTCTGTTTGACGGGTTTTCTGAAATATTTCATGATTTCCTGCTACGTTTTCCGGAACGTGGGCACCTGCTACGACTCGGCACAGAAACGAACTCCTACGCACATTGGCTGTCGATGACCGTTATTTCAATGATGGCTGTCATGTTCCTTCCTCGTCAATTTCACATCATGGTTATTGAGAATTGTCGTGAGGAACACATCCGCAGTGCCATGTGGCGCTTTCCTGCTTACATGTTTGTCCTCAACCTGTTTGTCATTCCGATCGCCCTGGGTGGCTTGTTGCTCGGCAATGGCGACACCCACAATGCTGACTTTTTTGTCCTGACCCTGCCCTTGCAGTACGGCCAGCCATGGCTGGCAATGCTGGTTTTTATCGGCGGGTTTTCTGCCTCGGCAGGGATGGTTATGGTTTCGTCCGTGGCGCTGTCAACGATGATCCTCAACCACCTGGTCATACCAGTCATTCTGAGATTCCACTCCAAGGCCCAGAGCCTGTCTCCGCTATTGATCAATCTCAAGCGGATCGGGATTATCGTTGTCATCTTACTCGGCTATATCTACTACAGGTTCCTCGGTGAATCGGCAGCCCTGGTCAATATCGGCCTGATCTCTTTTGTCGCCGCAACCCAGTTTGCACCGGCCGTTATCGGCGGATTGTACTGGCGACAGGCGACCCAACGGGGAGCCACAACCGGTCTGATTCTCGGCTTCGTCGTCTGGTTTTATACTTTGCTGATACCGTCATTCGTCGAGTCCGGATGGATCGGCCCGGAAATTGTCAACCACGGGCTCTTGGGGCTGGGTTTCCTTAAACCGACCGAGCTGTTTGGCCTGAGCGGCTTCGACATCTGGACCCACTCGCTCTTCTGGACCATGTTTTTCAACCTCGGCAGCTACCTGGCCATTTCCCTCCTTACTGCTCCACAAGAAGGGGAACGGGAACAGGTGCGTAAATTTGTCGACGTTTATCGCCCCATGCCGGTCGTCAGCGCGAAAACCCGGATCACCCGAGCCCCTTCGATTATTGAATTCGTCGATTTGATGGCCAAGTTCATCGGCGAGAAACCTGCCCACACAGCTATCAGCGATTACCTCGGAAACCGCGATATCGATGAGAAAGGCAGCCTGTCCGAATACGAGCTGCCCAAACTGAAACGTTTCACGGAACTGACCTTGGCTGGCTCGGTCGGCGCAGCTCCGGCACGCATCATCGTCGAAAACTACCTTTCTGCACGCGGCAGTCACATGGAAGACGTCTTCGACCTGTTCGGCTCGATCAATATCAGCCGCACGGCCAGTCGCGAGCAACTCAGCGTCCTTTATGACGCAGCCCGGTTTGTGGCAAGCGGCAATGACCTGCAGTCGATACTCGATGATATACTCAAAATCTTCACGGACCAGTTCAAGTTTGATCTCTGCGTCATCCGCATCCTTGACGAAGACCGACAAACCTTGACGGTCCGCAGCCAGAGCGGCATGACTTCAGAACATTTCGGTGAGTCGGAACGGGACTTGACCACGGACACCTTTATCGGCGAAGCCTTCCTGACCAATACCGTCTGTGTGGTCAATGACACTGATTTCACCACCAAACCGCAAACTGCAGCAATCATCCACCGCGAGAAGATTCTTTCTTTTGCCCATGCGCCGATCAGCGTCGAAGGACAGCCGATCGGTGTCATCTCCGCTTTCTCCAGGACGGCAAAAGGTATATTTACCAAGGAGTTCCTCGAACTCTTCTCGAGCCTGGCCGGACAGGTCGGCGTCGCCTTTAGAAATGCTGAGCAGACCGCTCATCTGATTGCCGCCAGAGAGCAGCAACGGGAACTCGAAATTGCCAAGAACATCCAACTCAGCCTGTTGCCAACCAGGATACCCGAGGTCTCCGGCATCAGGCTGGGCGGAATCTGCATCCCGGCCAAAGAGGTCGGGGGTGATTATTATGATTACCTCTCCCATGATGATGGTCGCCTCGACCTGGTGATCGCCGATGTCTCCGGACATAACGTTGGCGCTGCCCTGATTATGTCAGAAGCACGCACCATGATTCGATCCCGTAGCGGGCAGTTCGGCCATCCCGAAGACCTGCTTAGTGAACTGAACCAGTTCCTGTATGAAGATCTGACCAAAGCCGAGCTCTTTATCACGCTTTTCTATCTGCAGTATCGACCTGATACGCGGATCATCGAATACGCAAGCGCCGGCCATTCTCCTACCCTGCTATGGCAGGCCGCGAAGGGCCAATGTCTCAGGCTCGACCCCGAGGGATTGATTATAGGCGTCATCAAAGAATTCCCTTTTGAAAGGGACTCGTACAAGTTGGCAAGTGGCGACGTGATGATTCTGTACACCGACGGTCTGATCGAAGCGGAAAACGCTGAGAATGAACTCTTCGGTGAGGAGCGCCTGATCGGAATTCTCAGGGAGAACCACCATTTGCAACCACAGGAACTGATCAATTATGTCGTTGACCAGGTAAGATGCTTTACCGGTCACCAGAATTTCACTGATGATGTATCGATGATTGTGCTGCAGGCTGAATGAATCCCACAACAAGAGAATGTTCTGAATCAAAGTTGCATTATGGTACTATATACGGCATAAGCTACGGTTTCAGGATCGTCACAATAATTTAAGGAGCATATCAAGATGAATTTGCAGATCGAGGACAAAGGGGCAGCGGTTTTGCTGTTGGTTGAAGAGGAGCGACTGGATGCGCATAACAGCGGAGAGTTGAAAAACCAAATGCTCAAGCTCTTTGAAGAAGGAAAACACAACCTGGTCGTCGATCTTCAGGCGGTGCGTTTTGTTGATTCGTCAGGACTCGGGGCACTGGTCTCAGGATTTAAAAATGCCAGTTCCCGAAATGGTAACCTGAAGCTCGCCGGACTACAACTGCAGGTCAAATCAATGTTTGAACTGACCCGTCTGCACCGGGTCTTTGAGATCTATACGGACTCCGTTGAAGCGCTGGCCAGCTTTCAGCAGTAGCCTGGCAGGCGGAGCAAACCTCAAACAGCATTCGAGTTTATTGTCATGACAACTGACCGGATTGCAGTCGATATAAAAGTACCCAACCAGACACGCTACCTCTGCCTGATCGGTCATATCGGCGAAAACATTGCACACACACTCCGCAACTACGGTGGCGACCGGGAAAAACTTGCCTACGACCTGAACCTGGTGCTGACCGAAGCAATGGCCAATGCGATTCTGCATGCCAATGAAGGCGACCCGGCCAAAGAAGTGCACATAGAAATCAGTATCTTTAAAAAAAACCTGTTCATCAAGGTCTTCGATTTCGGGCAGGGCTTTGATATCAAGCAATACGTTGAGCCAGGCAAGCCGCTCGACGATCACGGCCGCGGCATTTATCTCATGCATACGATCATGGACGAGATCACCTATCTGCCGACCGACAACGGCAATGTGCTCGAGATGCGAAAGGCCCTCTAAATCGAGCCCATTGAGCATTTATTAACAGAAAGGACGTCCTGCTGTCAGGGCGTCCTTTCTGTTTTCAAATCAGGTGTGCATGCCCGCGCTTCCGGACATTTCTTCATGCACTGGCAAACAGTGTCACCAATTCTGCATGATGTTCCAGCCGCAGGTCGGCCAGAAGGTCTTGGCGATAGACAGCGAAAGGCATCCCGGCGGATTTCGCTGCAGCCTGATCCAACTCGGAATCACCCACAAACAGCAGCTCGCTTGGCACTAGTTGCAGCCTTTTTGCAGCCTCGTAAAGCATATCTGGTGCGGGCTTTGGGTGAGTAACGTCACGACTGGTGACAACCGCAGAGAAGTAACTGCTCAAGCCAAAATGTTCAAGGATGACGAGCATGCTGTCCCCTCGGTTCGTTGCGATCGCCAGAGGATAAGATCCGGACAGTTTTGCGAGCGCCTCGCGCACACCCGGCTCAGGTTCCATGTAGGGTATGAACTGTCGATAATCGAGCTCCGCAGCTACGGACAAGGCCTGTGTTGCACGTTGCTCACCCAACAGGTGCAAAAGGACACTTGTGCTGGCTGCAGTGTGGCAGAGATGTGCCTTCGCACGATCGGATTCGTTCACCGGAGGCTCGTCGAAATGTGCCAGGACGGTGTTGTAATACGCCAGGTTGGCTTTACGACTTTCGAAAAGGACACCGTCACAATCGAAAACGATCCCCTGAACCCCATTCATGAGTGGTGTCTCCGGCGAGAGATGTAGACACAGCCGATCAGCCCGAATAGGATCATCGGCAGCGAAAGCAGCTGGCCCATCGTCGCCCCGCCCCAGAGAAAACCGAGGTGTGTATCCGGTTGCCGAACGAATTCAATCAAGAACCGAAACAACCCGTAACCGATAAAAAAGCTGAAGAATGGTATCCCGGCAGCGGCCTTGCGTCGGTGCAGCACATAGAGGATGATAAACAGGACTAGCCCTTCGAAAAAAGCTTCGTACAGCTGGCTGGGGTGGCGCGGCAATGCGCCCCCGCCAGGGAAAACCATCCCCCATGGGTGATCTGTCACCCGCCCCCACAATTCGCCATTAATAAAATTGCCCAAACGCCCGAGGCCGAGGCCGATAGGCGCAGAAGCAACCAGGATGTCCCCGGTCAGCAGGACCGGCAGTCTTCTGCGTCGACAAAATATCAGCGACGCGACCACGACGCCCAGCAATCCGCCGTGGAAACTCATTCCCCCTTGCCATATGGCAAAGATATCCTGAGGACGGGACAGATATTGCGCCGGGTTGTAGAAGAGGACATATCCAAGACGACCGCCGAATACGACACCGAGGACCCCGTAAAACAATAGATCCGAGACACCCTCTTTGTCCAGGGCCAGGTTGCGCAGCCGCGCAAGGTGTCGAATCAGCGTGTACGACGCGGCAAAACCAAGCAGGTACATCAACCCGTACCAACGTACGGCCAGGGGGCCTATTTGAAAGATAACCGGATCAATGTGCGGAGAAGTCATCATGACGGGCGATACAATACCTTATCCTTGGTAGCCGTTCAAGCAACATCAAGAGATTGCAGAACGGATGAGAAATCCTCTGGCAGTGGCGCGGTGAAAAGCCTTTTTTCACCGGTTACCGGGTGTAGGAAGGCCAACGCCCTGGCATGCAGCATCTGGCGGGGAATGACAAGTTCAGCAACGCGCTTCGGTCCTCCATATGCCGGGTCACCCAGTAACGGCAAGCCCGCTTCGGAGAAATGTACCCGGATCTGGTGCGAACGCCCGGTTATGAGATCGACTTCCACCATGCTGACGCCATTCATCGACTTAAGCAGACGGTAGCGGGTTTCCGACGGCTTGCCACCCTTTGCCACGGACACCATCAGGTTGGTAGAGCGACGTCTGGCCAGTTGAGAACAGAATTTCCCTTCCGCTGCATCCGGCACCCCATCGATCAACGCCCAGTAGGTCTTGTCGATCTGGTGACCACGGAACTGTTCCGTCATCTTCTTGTGTGCCCTGGGGTGAATCGAAAAGACCATTACTCCAGAAGTGTCCTGATCGAGGCGCTGAACCATGCCGATGCTCGGGCGCTGCCCCCTGCGCTGCGGATCACCGAGCAACTTCTGCAACTCCGAATAAACGGTGCCTTTGTAGCGAGCCGGGGTCGGCTGGGTTGGCATACCTGCAGGCTTGTCCAGAACTATCAGGTACTGGTCGCGGTAGATGACTCTTTCATGATTGAGCGGGATTGGATCCAGGGGCAGAGTGTCAATATATACTTCAATTTTGTCGCCGGCACTGACCGCCTCGCTGCAGCGACGCACACGTCTGCCAGACAGGTGAACGCCGCCAATGTCGATAACCTGGCGCGCGAGGGTCCTTGAAAAATCTGCACCGGCCTCATTAAGATACTGGTCGAGACGGAGTCCGGAATACTCATCCGTCACCGTAAAACGGTAAACACCGGATTGAATCGTTTTGTTCGACTGTTTCATTTCATTCTACCGGAGCAGACCCATCATGAATGAATTCTAAAAAAACCTCACGGGCACTGTTGACAGGGGGATAAGCTATGCTAGCATGTGAGTCAGATGCCACCAAGATCTTTGACAACCTCTGGAATGCGCGACTTATTCCTGATTGTGCTGACCAACTGAACGATTTCTTGCCTGGAGTCGGGCTGTGGTGAGCAAGCCCACCCACGAGTGGGAAGCCTGAAACACCCATCCCGGGTAATATGAAGATTCACAGGTCCTCTCTAGGGAGTATGCTTCGGTATTCCGGAGGTTGCTTGAAAATAGCGAGGCCCCGTTTTATGAACGGGGCCTCGCTTGTTTTACGCCGACAACAAAATTCAAGAACTCAGCAAATCAGTCCACATTGACGCGTTCGCGCAATTCTTTACCGGTTTTGAAAAATGGCGTCTTTTTCGCAGTAATCTTGACAATATCACCACTTTTCGGGTTGCGTGCCTCTCGGGCACCACGCTCGCGCACGGTGAAAGAGCCAAAACCACGTATCTCGACCCGGTCCCCTCCAACAAGAGCCTGGCCGATGCTGTCAAATATGGAATTGACGATCAGTTCGGCTTCCCGCTTGTTGAGAACATCATTGTCCACTGTCAGTTGTTCAATCAACTCACTCTTAGTCATGGCAGACCTCCTAATCAAATCCTGGCCAAAGATATTGCAAACCGACCGACCGCTGCTTCTGCACGGCGTAATGCAGCCGGTTCAATGTTTCCTCTATGAACAGGTCAATAAAACTGGGCTTTTTGCCCGGGGGATAAACAACCTTCGGATCGGCATCGAGGCCAGCCAGTTCAGCGGCACGATTAATAGCTACCTGCAGGTTGCCCATCCTGTCGACCAGGCCGAGTTCCATTGCCTTGCGCCCGGAAAAAATTCGCCCGTCAGCAATTAACCTGACAGCCTGTTCATCCAGCGCTCTGCCTTCAGCAACCGAACTGACAAACTGGCTGTGCACATCGTCGATCAGATCCTGCAGGATTGCCCGTTCCGCGGCTGACATTTCACGGGTTGGCGAACCGATGTCCTTATAAGGACCGCTCTTGACAACATCGCTGCTCAGGCCGATCTTTTCGAGTAATTGCTGGAAATTGGCAAACTCCATGATGACGCCGATGCTGCCGGTAATCGTCCCAGGATTGGCAACGATCTCTCGGGCCGCCGCAGCGACGTAATAGCCGCCCGAAGCGGCAACCGAGCCCATCGAGACAACAACAGGTTTCAGTTTGTCCAGGGCTAAAACCTCGTCATAAATCTCCTGCGACGGACCGACTCCGCCACCGGGAGAATCAACGCGCAGAACCAGAGCCTTTATGCTGTCATTATCGCGGAAATCGTGAAGTTGTTCGATGAGCTGCTTGGAGTCATCTATAACTCCATAAATCTCAACAATCCCGACCTTGTCGCCAATGACAAGGTTGGTTGGCTGCCCCATGAAACTTGCAACGGTAACAGCCAGGGCCAAAAAGAACACAAAACACCCGGCCAATAGGGCAGAAGCCAGCAGAAACGGTCGTTTCTTCATGGTTTCCCGAAAAAAAGCGCGCCCCCGCTAAAACGGGGACGCGCCACAGTTGTGGGCGGATCTAGTCTGATGATTCTTCGCCGTTGCGGTCCATTGCACCCTGAAGCAGGGCCCCCAGGTTGGATGTAGCCTTTTTCTGGGCACCGAGGAATGCCTGGACCTCGGCTTTTTCCTTGTGTTGCGTCAGCTGTTTGATCGACAGCGCGATCTTGCGGTCCATAGTGTCAACGTTCAGTACAGCAGCTTCAAGTGCATCGCCGACTTTGACTATATCTTTCGGGCTCTCGACCTTCTCCTGGCTCAGTTCGGAGACATGGATTAAGCCCTCAATCCCCTCTTCGATCTCCAGAAATACGCCGAAATCCGTGACCGAAGTCGCCTTGCCCGATACGATGGTCCCTGGTGCATACTTCACGGGAATCGACTCCCATGGATCGGGAGAAAGCTGCTTGAGGCCAAGAGAGAACCGTTCGTTTTCACGATCGATATTCAGAACAACAGCCTTGACGGTGTCACCTTTTTTAAAGATTTCAGACGGGTGTTTGACGCGTTTCGTCCAAGACAGATCAGAAATATGTACCAGGCCGTCAATGCCTTCATCAACACCGACGAAAACACCGAAATCGGTTATATTCTTGACCTGACCTTCGATAATCGTGCCGAGCGGGAATTTCTCGCCGATCACTTCCCATGGATTCGGTTCAATCTGCTTGAGGCCGAGCGAAATGCGCCGGTTAGGGGTATCCAGTGCCAGGACGACGGTTTCTACCTCATCGCCTACGGTCAGGAGTTTGTTGGGATGTTTGATGCGTTTGGTCCAACTCATCTCGGAGACGTGTATCAGGCCTTCAACGCCATCTTGCAGTTCGACGAATGCGCCGTAGTCCGTCAGGCTGACCACCTTGCCCTGGACCTTGGTGTCGACCGGGTAGATGGTTTCCACTTCCAGCCATGGATCGGGAGTAATCTGCTTCAAGCCGAGAGAGACACGCTCGCGTTCGCGATCGTACTTGAGAATCTTGACCTTGATCTTTTCACCAACGGTGAGCACATCGGAGGGGTGGTTGACCCGGCCCCAGGACATATCCGTGATATGCAAAAGGCCATCAATGCCGCCGAGGTCGATGAATGAACCATAATCGGTCAGGTTCTTGACAATACCCTCGATGACCTGCTCTTCAGCAAGGGTTTCCAAGGTGTCGGAACGCATGGTCTCGCGTTGCTCTTCGAGGAGCACACGACGGGAAAGCACAATATTACCCCGCCGCTTGTTCAGCTTGATAATCTTGAACTTGAAGGTCGCACCCAGTAGCTTCTCAAGGTTGCGAACCGGGCGTAGATCAACCTGCGACCCGGGCAGAAACGCGTTGATGCCGATATCGACAGTCAAGCCACCCTTGATACGGCCAACAATCTTGCCTTCAACAACGGCGCCCTCTTCCAGAGAACCCCAGATCTTCTGGCGATCTGCTTTTTCCTTAGAGAGTCCGATTAAACCGCTTTCATTCTCACGGCGTTCGAAAAGGACATCGATTTCGTCACCGACGTTTACGTCGATTTTGCCTGCTTCATCCTTGAACTCGACAAGGGGGATGACCCCTTCCGACTTGTACCCAACATCGACAACTACGTTGTCATCATTGACCTGTACAATTGTTCCGCGGACTACATCGCCAACATGCAATTCCTGCATGCTGCTTTCGAACAGTGACTCGAAGTCCTGCTCCATTTCCATTTCTTCTGTTTCGTTGTTGGTTGTGTCGTTACTTTCCACCATTAACCAGTTACCCCCTAGCAATTTCCACCGTAAAAACGGTGGTATGGCTCTCAGGCCATTGGTCGGCGAAGATAGCATAGGTCCCGGGAAAACTCAAACTATTATTTTCCCAGTTCAGCAATCCTTGCAATAACTTCATCAATCAACCAGCGCGGTGTTGATGCGCCGGCAGTCACGCCGACCTTCCGGATATCCTCAAAATAGTCAGGGCTGATTTCTTCAGCAGTTTCGACATGCCAGGTCTGCGGCTGGATTTCCCTGCAGATGCTTGCCAAGCGTGATGTGTTGGCACTGGCCTGACCACCGATTACGAACATCAGGTCTACGGCCCGGGCAATCTCTCTCGCTTCGTTCTGGCGAACCGATGTTGCGTCACAGATAGTATTGAAAACCCTCAGTTCCTGGCTTTTTGCCAGACAAACATCCATAATATCCTTAAGGTTTTCATAAAGCTGCGTAGTCTGTGCGACGATCCCGACCTTCTTCATTCGCGGCAGGGATTCAGCTTGTTTGGCATCGGCTACAACATGCACGACGGCACCGTCCGAATAGGAAACAATCCCCTGCACTTCAGGATGTTCAAGCTCACCGACAATGACGACGGTGTACCCCTCTTCACTGAGCCGGGATGCGTACTCCTGGGCTTTTTTGACAAACGGACAGGTGGCATCGACAATTGTCAGGTTGTTTTTCTGGATCTTGTCCATCTCTTCGGCAGTCACGCCATGGGAACGGATAATCACCGAACCGGGGGGGATATCCTCAACATTGGCAACAACCCTGACTCCCTGTTCAGCCAAGCCCTTGACAACCTGTGGTGAATGAATCACCGGCCCGAGAGAGCAGATATGCTCATGTTCAGCAGCAGCTTCGAAAGCCATTTGGGTGGCACGTCTTACGCCGAAGCAGAAGCCGGCGCTTTTGGCGAGAATAATTTCCATGGATCAACCGGGCTGGCCAGCTTGACCTGGGTTGCAGGTTTCATGAATGACCGTGAGCATATGTTCGAGGACCTGGGGGATATCGAGCTCTGTGGTATCGATCAGTACAGCATCATCAGCCTGCTTCAGCGGTGAAGTCAAACGGTTAATATCGGCATTGTCGCGTGCTTTAACATCGGCAATAGTCCGTGCCAGGCCAACCTCTGCGCCCTGTGACTGAAGCTCTAAAAACCTCCTCTGTCCGCGCACTTCCGAGGAAGCCTTAAGAAAAAATTTCACGTCCGCCTGAGGGAAAACCACAGTCCCGATATCACGCCCCTCGAGAACCACTCCGCCCGCGTTGCCAAGTTCTCTCTGTCGTTCAACCATCGCCTTGCGTACCTCCGGGCAGGCCGCAACGGCTGCGGTCAGAAGGCTGATTTCCGGGGTACGGATTGCTCTGGAGACATCTTCGCCGTTCAACAGGACAACCTCATCATTACCCTTACGGGCAAATTTTATAAAAATGTCTTTGCAGAGTTTTTGCAGGGCAGCGTGGTCATTGGCGTCGATTCCGCCACGGGACGCCGCCAGAGCAACCGCCCGGTACATCGCTCCTGTGTCCAGGTTGAGATAACCGAGTTCCCGGGCAAGCAGCTTGCTGAGGGTGCTTTTACCGACTCCGGAAGGACCGTCTATGGCGATGATGAATTTTTTCATGGTTGAAAAAGTGGCGCGTGGCACGTGGCGCGTGGCGCGAGGAAAAACGAATATTTATCAGTGCATGAATTCAGTTGTTTGTATGTCAAAAACATTCTTGGAAATTGTTCCTCTCGTAGTTTTAGCATTTTGGTTGTCACGCCACGCGCTACGCGCCACGAATCTTTTCAATCAGTTCCCAGAAACCGGGGAACGAAGTCTCCGTGCAGCCCGTATCCTCGATCGTTACCCCACCGACAGCGGAAAGAGCGGCCACGGCCATGCTCATGGCAATACGGTGATCCCCGTGTGAAGAAACGGTCGCACCGTCAAAACGCTCAACCCCGTTGATCACCATCCCATCGGGGCGTGCTTCAACCTGTCCGCCAATCTTCGTCAACTCGCTGACCATGGCGGCGATGCGGTCGGTTTCCTTAACGCGCAGCTCTTCGGCTTCGCGGATGGTGGTCGTTCCCTCTGCCAGGGCAGCGGCGACACTGATTACCGGGAATTCATCTATGGCGCGAGGGACCATGTCACCATGGATATCTATTGCTTTGAGTTGGCTATAGCGAACCAGGACATCGGCAACCGGTTCTCCCGACTGCTCCCTGATATCGTGCAATTCGAGTCGCCCACCCATGGCCGTCAGGATATCAATCACTCCGCTACGGGTCGGGTTGATACCAACATTGCGGATCAGAAGCTCGGCACCGGGTGTAATTAGCCCGGCAACCATGAAAAAGGCTGCTGATGAAATGTCTCCGGGAACCGTGATCTGCTGCGCAGCCAGTCGAGGCCTGCCAAGCAAAGTGACGCCTCCCTCGAACGGCCGGACATCGGCCCCGAAACATGTCAGCATGCGCTCGCTGTGATCACGCGACAAGTGTGGCTCCGTCACCGTTGTTTCTCCCTCCACTGACAGGCCGGCCAGAAGGATTGCAGACTTCACCTGTGCACTGGAGACTGGCGATGCATAGTTGAGCGGTGTGAGGGAACCTCCCCGGATAGCCAGTGGCGCCCTCTCACCGCCATCACGACCCCAGATCCGGGCGCCCATGGCAGTCAGTGGCGTGACGACTCTCTTCATTGGCCTTTTTCGGAGGTACTTGTCACCTGTGAGGACTGAGAAAAAGTTCTGTCCGGCGAGCAACCCTGACATCAGGCGCATTGTCGTTCCTGAATTACCGCAATCGATCACGTTTCCAGGCTCTGCAAGTCCGTCGATCCCGACACCTGTTATTTCGAGCGCATCGGCACCGGTCTGACTAATCGCCACGCCCATGGCCTCGAATGCTTTCCAGGTAGACAGGTTGTCTTCGCCCATGAGGAAACCGCTGACACGGGTCGTGCCTTCCGCCAGCGATCCAAGCATGATCGAGCGGTGCGAAATCGATTTGTCACCCGGAACGGATATCTCTCCCCGCAAGACTTTTGCCGGAGATACGATTCTTTTCTGAAAGGTTTTTTCGCTCATTAGTGTTGTTCTTTTGATTATTAAGCTATCCGCGTTCTCTTGCTCAGTCCAGCGCACCCTATTCTAGAGGATTTCGTCCCGACTTTCTTTGGAGCGCCGGAAGAACTCGAAGAGCCTCTCCCCGGAGCCGATCGCAACATCTTCTTTCAGTTCGGCAAAGAAAGTCTCGAACTGTTCCATCATTTCGATCAATGCCTCGCGGTTGGTCATGGCGATATCGCGCCACATCGTAGGATCCGATGAGGCAATACGGGTAAAATCACGAAACCCCCCCGCTGAATATTCAAGGATATTCTCGTTGTAACGGTCATAGGAACCGACAGCATTCACCAGAGCATAGGCAACCATGTGCGGCAAGTGGCTGATCGCCGCGAGCACCCGGTCATGTTTCTCAACATCCATGACGACCACCCGGCTGCCGACCAGTTGCCACATGCGCTGGATACGGTCCAGAGCTTCGGCCTTGGTCTTTACGGTCGGCGTCAGAATGCAGCGACGATCGCAATAGAGTGTGGCAAAGGCCGCTTCGGCCCCGCTGTTTTCGGTACCGGCAATCGGATGGCCCGGGACAAAGTGAACATCGTCTCGCAGGTACGGCTCGATAGCGTCGATTACAGCCTGCTTGACGCTGCCTCCATCGGTGATGATCGCGCCGGCCTTGAGGTGCGGCATGGCTTGCTTCGCTGCTGCGCCAAGCGCCTGTACCGGTGTTGCCAGAAAAATCACGTCGGCATCAGCGACGCCCTTGGCGAGATCCTGGGTATAACTGTCCACGACGCCCAGTTTCAGAGCTGTCTCCAGATTTGGCAAGGCACGGCCGATACCAACCACGTGGCCAACCGCCCCGGCCTTTTTCAGGGCCAGAGCCAAAGAGCCGCCGATCAGTCCGACCCCGACCACCGCCAACCTGTCGATATAAAAATCAGCCATTGTCTCTAAATTGTTTTTCTCGCCACGCGCCACGTGCCTCGCGCCTCGTTATTTAGCCTTCGGATATGAACCAAGCACCTTAAGGAACTGGCAATGGGCCTTCAGTTCTTCAAGCGCTCCGGCAATCTTCTGATCTTCGACATGCCCTAGCATGTCGAGAAAGAAGATATACTCCCATGCCTTGCCCTTCGTGGGACGGCTCTCTATCTTTGCCAGATTGATATCACGTTTGCTGAAAGGCTCCAGCATATGGTAAAGGACGCCCGCCTTGTCCTTGACACTGAACATGATTGATGTCTTGTCGTTACCGCTCGGGCCCTGCATCTCGCTACCTATCACCAGGAAACGGGTAAAATTGTTCGGGTTGTCCTCGATTTTATTTTTAACCACCCGCAGACCATAAAGCGACGCAGCCGATTCGCTGGCGATCGCGGCCACACTGGCATCTTCTGCAGCCTGCTGTGCAGCGTTCGCGGTGCTCGACGCATCGACCAGCGGGATATCAGGCAGGTTCTCCTCCAGCCAGTCACGACACTGTCCAATGGCCTGGGGATGGGAGATCACCTTGCGGACATCGTTGATCTCTCCGGAAAGATTCAACAGGTCATGGGATATAGGTAACAGGATTTCAGCAATGACCTTGAGTTCCGAGGACATGAACATATCGAGCGTGTGGGAGACGACACCCTCGTTGGAGTTTTCCACCGGGACAACCCCGTAGCTGGCACGTCCGCGGCTGACTTCGTCGAAAATCGACGAGATACTCTTCAACGGCACCAGTTGCGCGGAAAGGCCAAACTGGCGCATCGCAGCGACATGGGTATAGGTAGCCTGAGGGCCGAGGAAAGCAACCTTGAGAGGCTGCTCGAGCGAGAGCGATGCAGAGATAATCTCGCGGAAAACCCGACGTACACCTTCGTCCGGAAAGGGCCCGGCGTTCCTTTTAATCAGTCTTTCGAAAATCGCCTTTTCCCGGCTCGGCACGTAGTAGACGCCTTGAGAGTCATCCTTGGCCTTGCCGACCTCGACGACGACTTCGGCCCGGCGATTGAGCAGGTCCAGAACCTGGTCATCCAGCGAATCGATCTGTTGTCGTAATTGCCGAAGTTTCTTTTCGTCCACGGAATTCGTCCTTTCAGAATTAGTGAATCTATCCCATGAGCGGTGAAAAAGCAAGTCAAAGGCCTGACCCTTAAGACATTGCGAACCCCCTGAAAGATCAGGCAACTCGCTCATTTATGACTTACAGAATCCTGAGATCTTCGTAAGAGCTTTGCACGGGCAACCGGTCACGATGATTTTGCCGGATTTCATTGACCGACGACTGCGCCGCAGTTACACTCACAGCGCAACTTTTCAATTCAGTTAGGTTCGAGATAGAGGAGCAGGCCATGTCAATTTCACTCAAGGTTCAGCGTGCGATAGAACATTCATCCTGGATTCGTCGCATGTTTGAAGAAGGTGCAGCGTTAATTGCCGAATGCGGAGCTGAAAACGTCTATGATTTCACCCTGGGGAACCCTTCCGTAGAACCACCGGCGGCGTTTCAGCGCGAATTACGCCTGCTGGCGGAACATCCGGACCTTGGGATGCACAGGTACATGAACAATGCGGGCTATGAGGAGACACGCGCATCGGTAGCCAAACATCTCGAAGAAACATCCGGCATACCAATCAGCGCAAAACACATTGTCATGACCTGCGGTGCCGGCGGGGCCTTAAATGTTACATTAAAAACGGTCCTCAATCCTGGTGAAGAAGTTATTGTCCTGACGCCGTTTTTTGTCGAATATAAATTCTACGCAGATAATCATGGAGGGGTTACGAAAGAGGTCTGGACTGATCCTGAGACATTCCAGCCCGACATCGCTGCCATTGAAGCTGCGATCACGCACAACACTCGCGTCATCATCATCAACTCGCCAAACAATCCGACCGGAGCGGTTTACAGCGCCGACACCCTGGCTGATCTGGGCCGGATGCTCGAACGAAAGCAAAAAGAGCTCGGCAGCACCATCTACACGATCTCCGATGAACCTTACGCACGGTTGGCGTTTGACGGCAACAGCGTCCCCCCGGTTTTCAAATATATACGCAACTCCATTCTGGTCACGTCACATTCCAAAGACCTGGCCCTTCCCGGAGAGCGCATCGGCTACCTGGCCGCCAATCCATCCATGGATGACGCGGGCCTGTTCATAGAAGGTGCCGTTTTCTGCAACCGCGTGCTTGGCTTTGTCAACGCACCCGCCCTGATGCAACGGCTGGTCGCAAAGCTTCAAAGCGAGAGTGTTGACGTCACCGAATACCAGGAGAAACGCGACATCCTCTACAACCATCTGACCGGCCTCGGCTTTGAGTTGATCAAGCCGGGCGGCGGCTTCTATTTCTTCCCAAAGGCCCCGATTAAAGACGATGTTGCGTTCGTTCGACGGGCACAGCAACACAACATTCTGCTTGTCCCCGGCTCCGGGTTCGGCGCCCCGGGTTATTTCCGCATCGCTTACTGCGTTGAGATGGGGATTATCAAACGCAGCCTGCCCGCGTGGGAAAAGCTGGCAAAGGACATCGGCCTCGCATAGATGAAGGAGGACGCAGGCCGGAGCAGCTTTCTGTGCTTCGCGCCACGCGTTTCAACCCGCAATGGAAAAACGTTTTCTGACACCGATCGAGACGACCCAGCTGATTGCCGATAACGGCCGCCGGGTTCTGACCCAACCCGCGTCCCGAACCTGGGTTTTGAGTCTCTTGGCCGGTTTCTACATTGCCTTCGGCGCCGAGCTTGCCACCTTGGTCACATCTGACACCGCACAGCATGTCGGTGTCGGCATATCGCGCCTGCTCGGTGGCAGCGTTTTTTCTCTTGGGTTGATGCTGGTCGTCATCTGCGGCGCGGAACTCTTCACCGGCAACAGCCTGCTCACCAAGACGGCCCTGCATGGCCAGATTCCCTGGCACAAGATCGCTGAGAACTGGGCAATCGTGATCATCGGCAACCTGGTAGGCTCCCTCTTCCTGGCCTGGCTGATGGTCGAGTCGGAACTCTGGCAAATCGGTCGTGTCGCAGAGCATGCCGTCAATATTGCGGCAGCAAAATGCGAACTGTCCTTCGGCGTTGCCCTGGTCAGAGGGATTCTGTGCAACTGGCTGGTCTGCCTGGCGGTTTTCATGGCCACCGCAGCGCGTGACATCCCTGGCAAGATGCTGGCCTGCTACGCTCCGATCATGGCTTTTGTCGCCAGTGGTTTTGAGCATAACGTTGCCAATATGTATTTCATCCCCAGCGGGCTACTGCTAAAGGCAGAACTCGGACTGACGGTCCCCGCCCTGACCTGGTCGAACTTTTTTATCGGCAACCTGATCCCGGTCACCCTCGGCAACATTATCGGCGGGGCGTTTTTCGTCGGATTTGCCTACTGGTTTGCTTATTTGAAGGGTGTGAAAGGTGAAAGGTGAGAAGTGTGAAAGGAATGTTGCTTTTGTCGTTACTTTTTACATTTCATTTTTCACATTTGACTGATTTCCTGACGTCCCTGACCCGCAACTGCACTGTCTCACGCCCCTGGTAATAATTGATCTGTGGCGCAACCAGCAGATCAATCTCACCCTGGAACTCCTGCCGCCGCTCTTGCATGCCAAAGGCAATCGCCGGATGGCTGAACGCACCCTGGCAAACCGTAAATCGCAAATGTCCGCCCTCGAGTTCCTGGACCCGCATGGCACGCACAGCCTCGACAACCATCAGCGGTTCCGGGTTTTCCATGCCGAACGGCGCCATACTTTCCATTTGGCGAAGAGCATCGAGATCTATCTCTTCGAGTAACACAGTGCCGTCGTGGCGCAATTTGGGGAGCAGATCGTCATCGCCTAGTTTTCCACGAGCATGGGCTTCCAGAGCTAAGGCAAAAGCCGGCAACTCCTGCCTGCTAAGACTCAGACCTGCGGCCATTTCATGTCCGCCAAAGGCCATGAGATGTTCGGCACATGATTGCAGCCCCTGGTACAGGTGATAGCCGCGAATTGACCTCGCCGACCCTTTACCGCCATCTCCGTCAAGAGCCACCAAAACGGTCGGCCGATGATAACGTTCCACGAGACGGCTGGCGACAATCCCGATTACGCCCGGATGCCAACCTTCGCCGCCGAGGACGATCGTGTGGGTATGCTGGTCGGATAGCCTGGCAACAGCCGTCTCTGCTTCGCGCAAGGTCTGCTTTTCCAGTTCCTGGCGCGCACGATTACACTGGTCAAGGTAACGTGCCGTATTCATGGCACGCACCAGATCTTCTTCGAGCAAGAGCTCTACACCGAGAGCGGCATCTTCCATACGTCCAGCGGCGTTCAGGCGAGGAGCCAACTGGAAGCCGACGACCCCACTGGAAACATTCTTGACCGAAGCCACTTGCTTGAGTGCTCGCAAACCGATGCGAGGGCCGTTTTCGATCAACCTGAGGCCATGACTGGCAAGCGTTCGGTTGACTCCCTGTAGAGGAACAAGGTCAGCAATCGTCCCCAGTGCCACCAGATCGAGATAGTCGCGCAGGTCCGGCTCCGGGTGTGCTTTAAACCAACCGGCTTCGCGCATTGTTTTGCGCAAGGCAATCAGCAGGAAAAATGCCACACCGACCCCGGCCAATGGCCGGAAGGGGAAATTGGAGTCCTGCCTTTGCGGGTTAATCACAGCAACAGCCTGTGGCAGGGTCGCTGGTGGCTGATGATGATCGGTAACGATCAGATCGATACCATGTTGTCTGGCGAGATCAGCCTCTGCGTGGGCCGACACGCCGCAGTCAACCGATACGATGACGTTAACGTCCCTGGCTGCAGCCGCTTTTATTGCCTCCGCGGAGAGCCCGTAGCCGTCTCGCAAACGCAGCGGGATATGGTATTCAACGTCCGCCCCGAAAGCCTTGAAAACAGCAGTCAGCAGAACCGTTCCCGAGATGCCGTCGACATCATAATCACCGTGAATGGCGATCTTTTCTCGATTCTCAATTGCAGCATAGAGGCGATTAACAGCGAGAGCCATATCCGGGAGCAGAAAAGGATCGGGCAAATCGGCAAGCCGCACGGCAAGGAACTGACGGGCGGACTCAAGCGAGAATTGTCGGCCGATCAGAAGACGAGCGACCAGGCTGGAGACACCTAACTGGTCTGCGTAGTCGCCGGCTAGGGAATAGTCGGGAGAGTCATGACGGGGTACCCACAGGCGCTTGATTATGGCCTTCAAGACAGACCAGCCAGATGCGCAGAATCGCCCTCACCAGGGCAACGCCCATGGAGAGTTCGTATTTTGCTGCCGCAATATTGACGGCATGGGTAACAAAATAAAGGGGAAAGAGACTGCAGACATAAGAGCTGAAAGCCAAACATGTCTTCGCACATTGCCTTCAAAAAAAAGATTTGTCCTGCAGATAAAAAACGGGCCGGAAGCAAGCTCCGGCCCGGAACGTATCTGACTATTTCTGTTGTTGCTGAACCGGTACTTGGGCCCGCATTGATTCGAGGTCCTGTCGCACCCGGTCGGACCCAGGGCCGGTTGGATTGATTTCAAGGAAGCGTGTCCATGCCACCTGTGCCTTGGCAAAATCCTGCAGGTCATAACGGTAGACGACACCCAGGTTGTAAACACTCGTGGCGTGGGTAGGGTCAAGTTCATTCGCCTTGCTGAAATTCTGAATGGCACGGTCGAACCAGCCAAGGCGTTTGAACATGACTCCCTGGTCAGTCAGCACATCCGGAGAATTCGGCTGGATTGCCAGAGCCTTGTCGTAAGCCTCGATTGCGTCCATGAACTGGTTGCTATCGAAATACTCATTGCCAAGTGCAACCCAGGCCTGGAAATTGGTCGGGTCCGCGGCAACGATATTTTTCAATTCGCCTAATTTCTGCTGCAAATTCACCATCGGCGGCGGCCCGGTCGGGACACCGGAAGTCGCCTGTATGCCTGGCCCGGAGGTTTTTTCACCCGCCAGCAAACCGATGACAAAACCGGCCACCAACGTCACAACGGCAACCAGAACGGTTTCCTTTTTCATTTACGCCCTCCCCTCTACGGCACTCGGTTTCTTCTGCCCTCCGGAACGCATATCCTGCCAGATGATCAGTAAAGGGCTGGCAACAAAAATAGATGAGTAGGTGCCGACCAGGATGCCGACCAGCATGGCGAATGCGAAATTATGGATCACACCGCCACCGAAGATGAAGAGAGCCAGAACCACCAGCACGGTCGTCCCGGAAGTCAGGATAGTCCGTGACAGGGTTTCGTTGATCGACCGGTTCACGACTTCGACAAAGCCAAGCTTCTGGTGTTTACCATAATTCTCGCGGATGCGATCGTAAACGATAATCGTATCGTTCAGCGAATAACCGATGATCGCAAGGAAAGCTGCGACAATCGGCAGGTCGATTTCCCGCCCGGTTATCGAGAAGGCCCCGAGAGTGATCAGCACGTCATGCAACAGGGCGATGATGGCTCCGACTGCATAGCGTAGTTCAAAACGCCAGGCGATGTAGACCAGGATACCGATCATTGCATAGGAAATCGACAGCAGGCCTTTCTGGCGAAGATCTTTACCAACCTGCGGACCGACCATCTCGACCCGGCGGATATCGACCTGCCCCGCGCCGTAAACTGCTTCGAGGCTTGTCGAAATCAAGCCGGAAAGGTCCTTGCCTTCGCCGCCCTGCTGAACCCGGATCAGGAACTCATTGGGATCGTCGCCAAAGCGCTGGACAACAACCGAGCCCAGATCAAGCGAGGCGAGACCGTCCTTGATCCTGGCGGCATCGGTATTCTCGGCAAACTTGACCTGAACCAGGGTGCCGCCGACAAAATCGATACCGTAGTTCGGCCCGCCGTTGACAACCAATGACGCCAGGCCGATGAATATCACCACCGCAGACACGATCAGGGCCAGTTTGCGCTTGCCGACAAAATCTATATTTATATCGTGCTTGATAATCTGCATTTTTGAAAGCTCCTAGATACTCAGACGATTGGTTTTGCTCCGCGACAGGAAAAAGTCGAAGATCAGTCGCGAAACGACCACTGCGGTAAAGAGCGAAGAAATGATGCCAATTGACAAGGTCACAGCAAAGCCTTTGACCGGACCGGTGCCGAACTGGAAGAGAACCAGCGCGGCAATCAGGGTGGTGATGTTGGCATCGAGGATCGTCAGCTTGGCTTTTTCATAGCCAGCCTCCAGGGCTGCCCTGGCGGTTCTTCCCAGACGTATTTCTTCACGGATGCGCTCAAAGATCAGCACGTTGGCATCAACGGCCATACCGACCGTCAGGACGATACCGGCGAGGCCTGGCAAGGTCAGGGTTGCACCAAAGATCGAGAGTATGGCCATGATAAAAACGATATTGAGGATCAGCACAAAGTTGGCAACCAGACCTGATAACTTGTAATAGGCGAGCATCGCCAGAATGACCAGGAAACTGCCGATCAGAATCGACATGATTCCCTGATTGATCGAATCCTGACCGAGAGACGGACCAACCGTGCGGTTTTCCATGATATTGACCGGCGCCGGCAGGGAACCGGCCCGCAGTACGATGGCCAGGTCAGTCGCTTCCTGTTCGGTGAAACTACCGCTGATCTGGGCGCTGCCGCCGGAGATGCGCTCACGAATCACCGGCGCAGAATAGACTGTGTCATCCAGAACGATGGCCATGCGTTTGCCGACATTGGCCGCGGTGATCTGGTCGAAGCGCTTGGCACCGACCGAATTGAAATCGATCGCAACGTAAGGGTCGTTGAAACGGGTGTCGATGCGCACCTGGGCATTGGAAAGAAGATCGCCGGTGAGTATGGTCTTGGTTTCAACAACGATCGGAGTCTCGGAAGTCGCCCCGGTGCGCGGGTCGACCCGTCGCTCATAGATGAGCTGTCCACCCTGGGGCAAGTTCCCTGCAACGGCATCCTGCGGGTTGGCGTTTTCCATGACCATTTTGAATTCGAGACGGGCTGTCTTGCCAAGCAGATCAATGGCCCTTTGAGGGTCCTTGACTCCGGGCAATTGAATAAGGATACGGTTGTCGGCCTGACGCTGCAGGGTCGGCTCGCTGACACCGAACTGATCGACGCGGTTACGCAATGTTTCGAGCGCCTGGCGCACCGCATAATCCTGAACAGAATTGATCTCATTATCGCTCAGGCGATAGTTTTTCTGGATATAGCCACCGTCAGACGTAAACGTCATCGCTTCCAGGTTGGGGAAAGTCTCATCCATGAAGGCATCAACCTGACCACCCGCCTCTTCGTCGTAAACGGTGACCACAATGCGTTCACCGGAAGAGCGGTCAACGCGTTTGAAAATCACGTCCTGTTCGCGAAGCAGCTCCTCAGTCTGGTCTACGATCGTATCGAGGCGGCTTTCTACGGCCTTGTCAACGTCAACACCAAGCACAAGGTGCATACCACCTTGGAGGTCAAGGCCAAGGTGAATCGGGTCAAAAGCCTTACGCCACCAGTCCGGAAGACTACTACCGAAGAGTGTCGGCCCGAGCGAGACCAGGGCCAGGACAAGGCAGCACAGTACCACGCCGGCCCGAATCTTTAAGCTGTTGGACATTATGTTGGATCTCCTTTCAACCGACCCGCATCGACGGATCGTCCAAATCTGTATGCGCCGCTATTCTTCCAGCTGGTCGGTTTTGGTCCCGACAATCGAGGGGCGGTTGATTTTAATACGTACATTGCTGGCAATCTCGAGGGTGATAATATCTTCCTGTACGGCAACGATCTTGCCGTGAATACCGCCGGCCGTTACCACCTGGTCGCCCGATTTCAGGTTTTCCACCAGCTGTTTGTGCTGCTTGGCGCGTTTCTGTTGTGGACGGATCAGGAGCAGATAGAAGATAGCGAACATGATCACCAGCATGATGATCCCTTCCATGCCGCCTCCGGCCTGTTGTTCAGCGCCACCGGACATGGCGTAAGCGTTGGTTGCAAACATACTTTTTCCTCCTTAAGTTACTAATATTTATTAGTTTTAGTTATCTGTCAAACTGAACCGGTGAAGGCATGGCCACCACCGGCTGGAATCCGTTTCCGGTAAAATTCTTCGCGAAAGGCCCTGTAACTGCCAGCGGCTATCGCATCTCTTATCTTTTGCATGAGGTGCAGATAATAATACAGGTTGTGGGTAGTATTCAATACCGAAGCGAGGATTTCGTTACTTTGATAGAGATGCCGCAAATACGCCCGGGTGTAATTACGGCAAACGTAACAGTTACAGGCGGGATCAATCGGCATTTCATCCTCGCTAAAGCGGGCCTGTTTGATGCTGACTTTGCCGAAGCTGGTAAAAAGGACGCCGTTGCGGGCATTGCGTGTCGGCATGACACAATCAAACATGTCTGCGCCACGCGCTACGGCCTCGACCAGGTTCTCAGGGGTCCCGACACCCATGACATATCGGGGACGGTCGGCCGGCAATAACGGCAGTGACCATTCCATCACCTCGTACATGACCTCGGCTGACTCCCCGACCGACAGACCGCCAAGGGCATAACCTTCAAAATCGATCTCAAGAAGGCCCTCGATGCTCTGCCGCCGTAAATCCTGTTCCATCCCTCCCTGGACGATCCCGAACAAGGCCGCACTAGGGTCGGTACGCGCTGCTTTGCAACGCGCAGCCCAACGAGTAGAACGGGCGGTCGATTCGGCAATGTACTCACGGGTTGCCGGATGCGGAATGCACTCATCAAAGACCATCATGATGTCTGCGCCGAGTGATTCCTGGATACCAATTGATAGTTCCGGGGTCAGCACATGGGCACTGCCATCGAGATGGGACTGGAAGCGGACACCCTGTTCATCAATCTTACGCAGTTCGCCGAGGCTGAAAACCTGGAACCCGCCGCTGTCGGTCAGGATCGGCCTGTCCCAGTTCATAAACTTGTGCAAGCCACCAAGCCTCGCCAAGCGTTCATGCCCGGGGCGCAGGTAAAGATGATAGGTGTTGCCGAGAATGATTTGGGCACCGATCTCCTTGAGTTGCTCGGGCAGCATCCCCTTGACAGTACCCTGGGTGCCGACAGGCATGAAGGCAGGGGTTTCAATCCGGCCTCTCCGGGTGTGTATCGTCCCGCGGCGGGCTAGTGTGTCATGACACACCTCGTGCAACTGAAATTTCAGCGCATCCGAACAGATCGGTTGAATCTTTTGATTTATTTTATTCATAATAAGCTTCATCGAAATACGAAGTGCGAAGCGAGAGGAGACCAAAAACCATAAAAATCATTTCACACTTTGGCCTTCGCGCTCCTATTCAATCAACATGCAGTCACCGTAACTGAAAAAACGGTAGCCCTGTTCAATCGCCTCCCGGTACGCCCGGATGACAAAGTCCCTGCCGGCAAATGCAGAGACCAGGACCAACAGGGTCGACTTGGGCAGATGGAAATTGGTCACCAGGGCATCCACCATGCGGAATTGATGTCCGGGCCTGATAAAAAGGTCCGTCTCACCTTGCCCTGCCTGCAGCAGACCACCGTCATCGACCGCGTGTTCTAGCGTACGCGTAACTGTCGTGCCAAGGGCAACGATACGGCGACCCTTTGCACGCGCAGCGTTGATCCGTTCCGCAGCATCCAACGGGATGTCATAGGCTTCGGCATGCATGTGATGCTCTTGCAGGTTATCTGTCCGCACCGGCAGAAAGGTTCCCGGCCCGACGTGCAATGTGACGCCACAAACCTCAATGTTGCGTTCTGCCAGTTCCGCAAAGGTCTCTTCGGTGAAATGCAGACCCGCTGTCGGTGCGGCTACGGCTCCCGGATTTTTGGCAAAAACCGTCTGGTAACGATTTTTGTCAAAGGGCTGGTCATCACGCCGGATATACGGCGGGAGCGGCATGTGACCAACCTGTTCCAACACTTCGAGAAACGGCCCAGGAGAGGAAAAACGCACCAACCGCTGTCCGTCATCGATAACTTCAACAACTTCGCCGCCAATCTTTGCCGGGAAATCAAGGAGAGTGCCGACCTTAAGTGGTCTGGAACTCCTGGTCATGCAACGCCAGATATTCCGCTCAGAGTCGAGTTGACGAAGCAGCAGAACCTCCACCAGCCCACCGGTTAGTTTGCGTCCCAGCAAACGGGCCGGCAACACTCTGGTTTCGTTACGGACGAGCAGATCTCCTTCCCGCAGCATCGCAGGCAACTCGTTGAACTGGTGATGTCTAACGGTTTGAGAGCCGCGCGACAAATACAGCAACCTCGACGCAGTGCGCCTGTCGAGCGGCTGTTGTGCGATCAACTCGTGGGGTAATTCAAAATCAAAATCCTTCAGTTGCATTGGGCATCTTTACGCTTGATGTAAAATATAAACAAATATATATCTAGTGTTTAGCAAGGTAAACAAGGAACAGACCGGTGAGCATCAAGCCAAGCCCGACAGACCGCAAAGTCCGGTCATTCATCTGAAAGAGTTCACCCAACATGCGCTTGGTCCCTCGTGGTGACATGAACCATGGGAGACCCTCGACAATCAGGACAACGCCCAAAACTATAACCAGTGTTTTAGTGAGCATAAGTTATTCCACACACAAGACTTTGATGGTTTGCTTTTTGCATATAGACGTATGTTCGGACAGCGGCTTAAATCAATAGAGAGCTGCGTCAACAGCAACAAATTTGCGATTACGCAAGGCGGCCACTTTATAGAGTAGCAGCATGTGTGTCAAGCTCAGGCCTGTCGGTCGCAACATGGCGGCAAGAACAGTACTCACATCACAAAGCCTTAAGACTGTGCCCGGGAGATTTAGTGTTTTTTGCGGATTGCATTGCCGATTACAACTGATATTAAACTATGAATTCACTCAAGGTTAAATTCATCGGGCTGTGTTCTATCATCCTGATCGTGGCCATCGGCCTGACGACCTGGCACAGCCTCAGGACCCAGAAAGCCATGCTCAGCAGGCTTGCCAGCGAGCATGGCCGCTTGCTTGCCGAAACGATCCACAGAAGCATCATTACGGACATGGCCAACGGCAAGAACGACCGCGTCGTACACATCCTGACAAAAATCAACTCTGAACCTGCGATCAAGGATGTCAAGATATTCGATGAATCCGGTCGGATCCTGATGTCGGGTAGCAATCACGAACGCGGCGAACTCGTGACGACTTCCGAATTGATGGCATATCGCACCGGCAATTTCAACTTTAAATCTTCAAACAATAACGGTGCAGATTACTTCAATTCCGTTGTCCCCATCTACAACCAGCCAATCTGCTTTTCCTGCCACGACCAGAACCTCCAGGTCCTCGGCATTCTGAACCTGCAAGTCTCGCTGGATGCGATTTCCGACATGCAGGCTAGCGGCAGAAATGCGACAATGATTGCATCGGGGGTCATGCTGGTCATCCTGGTTCTGGTGATCACGACATTCCTTCTGGTGTATGTCGACGCGCCGATCCGTAAGTTTGTCACGGCCATGGAGTATGTTGAACAAGGGCAATTTGAAAAGGCCCAAGCGACCGTCAGCAGTTCCGACGAGATGACCCTGCTCTCCTCCAAGTTCAACTACATGGTTCAACGACTGCGTGAGATGATGGAATCCACGATCAAGAACGAGCGGCTAATGGCCATTAATCAGGAAAAGGTGTCGCACAGTGAAGAGTTGCATGCCATGAACCTGACCCTTGAGGACCGCCTCAAGGAGATTGAATACCTCAACATAAACCTAGAAGAACGCATCGAGGAAATTGAGGAAGCCAATTACAAGATCGCCGATCTTGCCAGCGAGCTTGAAGAGAAAAACGTCGGCCTCACCCAGGCCGTCGATCGCCTGCAGGCACTTTACAGAATGGGTCTGGCTGTCAACGCTACCATAGACACCGACAAACTTTTGAACCTGCTCAGCCAGAAAACCGTGGAGACACTGCACGCCCAGGTTGGTTATATCCTGATGAAAAACCAGGAGACCGGCAACCTGACTGTCGGCGGATCAGAGGGTCTGCCCAAAGACTTGGACCACTCACTGGAGATCCCCCTCAAATCGGGAGGAGTCTCCTACTGGGTTATGAATCACAACCAGCCAAAGCTTATCGAGAACGTAAACAAAGCCCGACAATTCAGTAAGATGAGCCGACTCGGTTTTATTCGTGAATCAGTGATATGTGCGCCATTGTCGGACAAGGGCCAGGTCATTGGCACAATTACTGTTGCCAACCCGATCGATGGCAGCGAATTCGGCCCTGCCGATCTGGAACTCCTGACAACTATCGCCGCCCAGGCAAGTATCGCAATCCGCAACGCCATTCTCTACGAAGAACAGGAGAGCACTTACCTGAACACTGTCCAGGCTCTTGTCTCGGCGATTGAAGCAAACGATGCTTATACAAGAGGTCATTCTGAACGCGTTACCAAGTTGAGTCTCGCCCTGGCGAAAAAGCTGGGCATCGAAGGCGAGGCGCTCAAGCAACTCGAACAGGCGGCGGTTCTGCATGACATCGGCAAGATCGGCATTGACGTCAATTTGCTCCATAAGAAGGAGAAGTTGACCCCTGAGGACATCAACGTCCTGAAGTTGCATCCATCAATCGGTGTGCACATACTGGAGCCGATTCAGTTTCTCGGCACTGTGCGCGAGATTATCGAGCAACACCACGAACGTTTTGATGGCAACGGCTACCCCAAGGGTTTAAGCGGTGATGAATGGCGGATTGAAGGCAAGATTCTCGCTGTCTGTGATACTTTCGATGCGATGACATCTGACCGACCGTACCGTAAAGCGTTATCCGATGAGGTTGCCATCCGGGAGATTCAGGATCATTCCGGCACTCAATTCGATCCGGAAGTGGCTGCGGCATTCGTCGAAATGAGTCATGAAGGCCCGCTTCCAGATTAGCGCAAAAGCTGATGAAGGCCGTAGACGTTCGCTTGGAAGTCTCATTGGCCCGAGTGGTTCAGGGCCAGGGGTAAGACAAATCACGAGCCACACGTTGCAAACAGGAGAGACAACAAAGGCCACCCGGTAACCGGGTGGCCTTTGTTGTTGGATGATTTACAGTTTAAGGAAAACTTGGAGCCATCATCAGGCCCGTTTGCTCCGGCAGGCCAAGCATGAGGTTCATGTTCTGCAACGCCTGCCCTGCGGCGCCCTTGACCAGGTTGTCAATCACTGAAACCACTATCACTCGACCGGTACGGTCGTCAACCGCCAGGCCAATGTCACAGAAATTACTGCCCGTGACCTGGGAGATATTCGGCAGATGCCCTTTCGGCAGAACCCGGACAAAGGTTTCTGCGGCATACCTGCGGAGATAGAGCTCGTGCAATTGGTCGAGGCTGGAGGAGTCGGCAAGAGAGGCATAGCAAGTACTCAGGATGCCGCGGTTGACCGGCAGCAGGTGCGGAGTAAAACTGATTGTCACAGCCTCACCCGAGACCATACTGAGAGTCTGCTCGATCTCAGGGGTGTGCCGGTGCCGCGGCAGTCCATATGCCTTGAAACCTTCATTGACTTCGCAGAAGATCGTATCCAGCTTTGCCGAACGGCCGGCGCCGCTGGTCCCGGACTTGCTGTCGACAATAATCGTCGCCAGGTCGACCTTCTTCTCCTCCAGCAAAGGCGTCAAAGCCAGAGCGATACTGGTTGGATAACAACCGGGGTTGGCGACCAGCCTGGCTGCAGGGAGATGTTCACGAAACAGCTCAGGCAGACCGTAAACCGCCTCGGACAGCAGATCGGGGGCCGTGTGCGCCTGATACCAGGCTTCGTAGACAGAGACATCCCTGAGACGAAAATCGGCGGACAGGTCGACGACCCGGCAGCCGCCACCAAGCAACTCCGGGATCATGCTCATGGCAGTCTGATGAGGCACGGCGGTAAAGACCAGGTCAACACGACTGGCCAGCCCTACAGGGTCGAGATCCTCGAAGGTCAAATCCTGAAGCCTTTGCAGAGAGGGGAATATCTCAGCCACAGGTTGGCCCGCATGCTGACGCGAGGTTACGCATACCAGCTCGGTTTCCGGGTGCTGGACGAGCAGACGCAAGAGCTCTGCCCCGGTGTATCCACTTGCACCAACGACAGCAATCCGATGCATAGCTTATCTCCTTGATAAACGAAAAGAGGGAAACCCGCAGGTTTCCCTCTATCCAGCAAATATCATAGCGACCGCAAGGTCGCAAGTCATTAACGCTTGGAGAACTGGAAGCTGCGGCGCGCAGCGCGTTTACCGTACTTCTTACGTTCCTTGATACGACTGTCGCGGGTAATGAACCCGGCTTTTTTCAGCGCAGCACGAAGCTTCGGGTCAACATCGAGCAGGGCCTTGGTGATACCGTGCTTGATCGCACCGGCCTGACCGGAAGGGCCCCCGCCGCAAACGTTGACGTCGATGTCGAACTTGCCGACATTGTCGGTCAGTTCGAGCGGCTGGCGCACAACCATCTTGGAGGTCGGGCGACCGAAGTACTCATCCATCGTCCGCTTGTTAATAGTAATTGCACCTGTTCCCGGCTTCATCCAGACACGGGCGACAGAGGTCTTTCTCCTGCCGGTGGCGTAAAATTTCGGTTCGGCCATCGTCTAATTTCTCCTGAATTCCCTTAAACCTGAAGTTCTTTGGGTTGCTGTGCCTCATGCGGATGATCGGCACCGCAATAGACTTTAAGTTTTCTGAACATCTGACGGCCGAGCTTGTTCTTCGGCAACATCCCCTTGACGGCTCTCCTGATCAGTTCTTCAGGGGCCTTTTCAAGCAACTTGTCTGCAGTAATTGTCGTCAAGCCGCCGGTAAAACCGCTGTGACGATAGTACTTTTTCTGACTCAGCTTGTTACCGGTCAGACAGACCTTCTCGGCATTGAGGACGATAACGAAATCACCGGTATCAACGCTCGGGGTGTAAATAGCCTTGTGTTTGCCGCGCAGGACACGGGCAATCTCGGTAGCTGCCCGGCCTAGGACCTTGTCTTCCAGATCGACGACATACCAGTCCTTCTGGAGTTCATCTTTTTTCGCAACTGAAGTGCTCATTACTGACCTCTCTATATCGAATCTGTAAGTTTACGGGGCTCACAGAAACACGAAATGTATTCAAAACACCTTGTGTTGTCAAGCGTTTTTTCGACCGTCACAAGACTTTATTCCGACGGCCGGGAAACGCTCAGGCCGGGATAAAAGAACTCTTCTCCGTCAGCCTGCCGCAAAGGCTGGACAGGAGTTTGACCGCACCTTCAAGGTCAGCCCAGTCAAGGACTTCAACCGGCGTATGCATATAGCGTAGCGGGATGCTGACCAGGGCGGTTGCAACACCACCATGGACCAGCTGCATCACGTTGGCGTCGGTTCCGGTGGCACGCGGGATACCGATCACCTGGTAAGGGATTGCTTCCGCCTTGGCAGTCGACACCAGAAGGTCGAAGAGTGCGGGATTGATATTCGGCCCCCGGGCGATAATCGGACCTTTGCCAAGGCTTATCTCTCCTGAGTGTTTGTGATCTGCGTCAGGATAGTCACTGGCGAAACCAACCTCAACGGCGATGCCGATATCGGGCTGCACTCCGTAGGCGCTGGTCGCCCCGCCGCGCAAGCCAACCTCCTCCTGTACCGTCGACACTCCGTAGAGATCCACCACCAGATTGTTCTGGCGACGGACTTCCCTCAGGACCTGAGCGACGATAAACGCACCCATCTTGTCATCCAGAGCCCGCGAAGTCAGGCGCGTGCCCTGCAGACGTTCGACACCGACGCTGAAAGTCACCGGGTCACCGATCGACACCAAGGTTGTGGCCATCTCCTTGTCCACGCAGCCGACATCGATGAACTGGTTTTTGAACGGCATCACTTTGTCACGGTCCTGCGGCTCGATCTGGTGGATCGGACGTTTGCCTACCACGCCCAGAACGGGGCCGGATTTTGTGTGTACCGTCACCCTCTGCCCCGGCACGAGATGCGCATCAACTCCGCCGATCGGCGCAAAGAACAGATACCCCTGGTCGTCTATATATTTGATCATGAAGCCGATTTCATCGCAATGACCCGCCAGCATTAGGCGCGGGGCGCCTTCAGGTCCCTCAATGTGCGCGACCACGTTGCCCATTACATCGGTACGGATATCATCAGCAACATCGGCCAGTGCCTTGCGAATGACCCGTTGGGCAGGCTGCTCGAAGCCGGACGGACTCGGAGCCTCGACAAGTTCCTTGAAAAAACTAAAATCCTGTTGATTCATAATGTTTCGCTCTCGCAGTTTTCAGGCAACTCACCGAGCAGCGAGTTGCGATAGGATCTGATGATCTTGACCGGCACGATACGACCTGACAGTTCACCCGGACCGGTAAAATTGACAATTCTGTTCCAGGTGGTGCGGCCAAACATCTGCCCCTCTCCCATCCTGCTTTCACCTTCGACCAGGACATCCAGCACCGAGCCGATATCCGCTTCCCAGGTCTGACGGCTGATTTCCTGCTGGACGCTGAGCATGCGATCGAAACGTGCCTGTTTCACCTCTGCGGGAGTCTCATCATCCATATTTGCTGCAGTCGTGCCCTTTCGAGGCGAGTAGATAAATGAATAAATTTCCGCGTAACGCACTTCCTCAAGCAATGCCATAGTCTCATCGAAGTCTTCGTCGTTCTCGCCCGGGAAACCGACGATGACGTCCGTCGTCAGACGGATATCCGGGCAAACCCGACGCAGGCGGTCGACGATCTCCAGGTAGCGTTCGCGTGTGTAACCACGGTTCATTGCCAGCAGGATATTATCGGATCCACACTGGACCGGCAGATGCAGGTGTTTACAGAGCTTCTCAAGTGATCCGAAACAATCGACCAGCTCATCCGACAGATCTTTCGGGTGAGAGGTAGTGAAGCGAATCCGGTCTATGCCAGAAATTTCATTGACCTGTTTGAGAAGACCTGCGAAAGAAAGCTCGGGCTCGTCTTTGAGGCCGTAAGAATTGACATTCTGGCCGATCAGGGTCACCTCGCGCACACCCTGCGATGCCAGATCGCGGATTTCTTCGAGGATTTCACCGCTGGGGCGGCTGATCTCGCGGCCACGGACATAAGGCACGACACAATAACTGCAGAAGTTGTCACAACCCTGCATGACCGTGACGAAACGGGTATAGGCATCCTGGCCGGTACGTGAAGGGAAGAGCTGCAGCCGCGTGTCGCGGTCGAGGAATTCGGTCTCTTCACAACGTACGCGATGGTCGGCAACATTCTGTACCATTTCAGGCAGGCGGTGAACATTGTGCGTGCCGAAAACCAGATCCAGGTAAGGGAACTCCTCGAGCAGCTGCTTGCCTTCCTGCTGGGCGATGCAGCCACCCATGCCGAGGATGAGTTCCGGATTGCGGTCCTTAAGGGGTTTGAAGCGCCCCAGATGACCGTAGGCTTTGCGCACGGCCTTGTCCCGAACAGCACAGGTGTTCAGCAGGATCAGGCCGGCCTGGTCGGGCTGTTCGACCTGCTGGTAACCAATGCCGCCGAGCAGGTCGACAATCCGCTCCGAGTCGACGACGTTCATCTGGCAGCCAAAAGTTTCCAGGTAAAAAGCTTTATTATTCATAGGGTTATATCCCAGCCAAGATTAAGGGGCTAGAGATTAATCAAAAACCCGCAAGAAAGCAACCGAATTGCCGTAACCGCCCAAATTTAACATAAGGCTCACTTTGCCTTTTGCGCTTCGTTCCTTGCTATTGCTGCTGACAGAAGATCCATTGCCAGATGCGGGTATTCTATGCAGTGCAGGATAAGGGACTGCTCCCGGCCCTGGTGGACACGCAGCGTTCCGAGTTGCTCACCTTGTCGATGCAGGTGGAAATATGTGATTTCTGACAATACGATGAACTGTGTGCAAGGGGACGTCAGGCCACGTTGCGCAATCACCCGCCGATCCGTTATGAGGTAATTAACACGGTTCCACTCAAGACGGGCATGCAGCAGATGCCCAACGAAAAAATACAGCCCAATCAGAACGAAGGGAAGCGGTATCCAGGCCAGCCAACTCACAGCGTAAGTCTTCGCCAGAGAAATCCCCAAGAACTGCCAGTAGCTGCAGATCGCAAGGAAAATCAGGCCGAAAACGGAATGCCGCCAGTGCCGAAAGGTATAACAACGCGGTGCGGGCCGCGCCTCCCAGCGAATGGTTTCACCATCCTCCAGAATAGAGGCCTGAATCACTGCGCACCCTTTACCCGGGCCAGACGGCTTGCTGCCGTACGTCCCAGCTTGCTCTGTGCATCCTTCTCAACGATCAGTCGGTACAAAGACATACTGCCTTCGGCGTCGCCACCTTTTTCGCGTGCCTCGGCGAGCAGAAAGAGGTTTTCCGTGACCGGCAGCAGGCGGACGCTCTCTGCCAGTTCATCGTTTGCCTTACCTACCTGGCCCTGCTGCAGGGAGAGGTAACCGAGCCCCATTCGAGTCTTGTAATAGTCTGGCTGCAGTTTGACCGCCTTCTGCAAATTGAGTCTGGCCGTCTGCAACTCACCGGCACGCAGATAGGCCATCCCCAGAGAGCCCAGGATGTGCGGCTCCTCAGGGGCCATGGTTGCGGCTTTGAGATAGGAGATGATTGCCTGCGCGGAGTTGTCTGCTTTTTCAAACCGCTGGGCCTCAGCCAACAACGCGTATGCCGGCTGCAATTCCTTGAGCAAGCGGATCGGTTCCGTGACCTCTTTAGAACTGCTCACTCGAGAGGACAGTAAATCTTTCACGCAGCCCCCTTCGCATGGGCGCTCGGCAAGAATTCGCGCCAGCCTGATCGAACCTGATTCGGGATCATATACGGACTCTTTGATCGACAGGATTTCCATCGTGGCCTGGTTCGCATCGCGGGTTGCCTGAACGGAAGAGGCTGTACGGGTGAGAGCGGCGACCTGCTGCAGCAAGGCCTTCAACCCTCCCAGGTCAAGGACCTCTGACAACAGGCCACGGGTCATAACAACCCGGCCACCCGGCAGGATATAGAGTGCCGCGGCGCTCTTGTCTGCGACAGAGACAGCGAGTCGACCGGAAATCACGTCATCCGGTGTAAGCAGGGATTCAATCTCTTCGGCAAGAGCTTCGTCGTGGTACGGACCACCAAGCAGTTGGAGTAGCCGGTCTCCTGCGGCCGTCCCGACCTGGATTTCCTGCTCAGCTGTCAATTTCGGGGCCTCGGCCGGCAGGTACCGGTCCATCCCGGTACAACCGGCAAAGCAGGCCAGGGCAATCGACATGATTACTGGCCACAAGAGACTCCGAGAAACAAGATTCCTCATCGGTTAAATCCGCCTGATCGATATTATTGGTTGTCTATCTTAGGCCATAGCCGTAGATCAGACAAGCCATCTGCAGAAAAAGCCGCTTGCATTTCCACGACAAGTGACTATCATGTGCCGCCCGAACTATAATAACTCTTGCCGGATTTATAAAGAAAGCCACAAACCATGAGTGAACATCTGCGCAACATTGCCATAATTGCCCACGTCGACCACGGCAAAACCACCCTGGTTGATGCTATGCTCAAGCAATCAGGAGTCTTTCGCGACAACCAGATCATCACCGAACGGGTGATGGACAGTAACGATCTGGAGAAGGAACGCGGCATCACGATCTTGTCAAAGAACCTCTCGATACACCACAACGGCATCAAAATCAATATTGTCGACACCCCCGGTCATGCCGATTTCGGCGGTGAAGTGGAACGCGTCCTCAAAATGGTCGACTCGGTCCTGTTGCTGGTGGATGCTTTCGATGGTCCGATGCCGCAGACCCGCTTCGTACTGAAAAAGTCTCTTGATCTGGACATCCGCCCGATCGTCGTCATCAACAAGATCGACCGCCCCGGAGCACGTCCGGAGAAGGTAGTCGACATGGTCTTCGACCTGTTTTGCGAGCTCAACGCCGACGATGAACAACTTGACTTTCCGATTGTCTATACCAGCGCCAAGCTGGGGATTGCCAAACGCGAACTGAGCGATGCATCGGATAACCTCGAACCGCTCTTCGAGATGATCCGTGAGCGGGTTGCTCCTCCGGTCGCCGACCTGGAAGCACCATTCCAGATGCTGGTATCATCTATCGACTATAACGATTACCTTGGCCGTATCGCCACCGGCAAGATTTTCAGCGGTCGCATAAAAACCGGCGCAACCGCCGCCCGGATCATGAAAAGTGGTGAAATATCCAAATCACGCATCACCAAGCTGCTCGGTTACGAAGGGCTCAAACAGATTGAACTGACTGAAGCAGGCGCAGGTGATATCGTCACCGTAGCAGGCTTTGAAAACATCGGCATCGGCGAGACCCTGGCTTGCGCCGAACGCCCCAAATCACTCCCCTACATATCGATCGACGAGCCGACCCTGGCGATGAACTTCATCGTCAACTCGTCCCCCTTTGCCGGCCGGGAGGGTAAATATGTCACGTCGCGCAACATCCGCGATCGCCTTTTCAAGGAACTGCGCACCAATGTCTCCCTGCGCGTCGAGGAAACCGCCAATACCGACACATTCAGGGTTTCAGGACGTGGTGAACTGCACCTGTCGATCCTGATCGAGAACATGCGACGGGAAGGTTTTGAACTGGCAGTCTCCAAGCCGGAAGTCATCTGTCGCGAGATCAACGGCGAACAGTGCGAACCGATGGAGTATCTGGTGGTTGATGTCCCCGAAGAACACCAGGGCACGGTGATTGAGAAACTCGGTGCCCGTAAAGCGGAGATGGTCGCCATGAACGCGCTTGAAGGTGTCAACCGCCTCGAGTTCATCATCCCCGCACGCGGATTGATCGGTTTCCGCAGTGAATTCCTCACCGATACTCGCGGCACCGGCGTTATGAACCACACTTTCCATGGTTATGAGCCTTGGAAAGGACTTATTCCCGGACGTAAAAATGGCGTCCTGATCGCGATAGACGCAGGTGAAACAATCGCCTACTCGCTTTTCAACCTTCAGGAGCGCGGAACGCTCTTCGTCAGACCCGGCATCAACGTCTACGAGGGAATGATTATCGGCCAGCACGCCAAAGACAACGATCTCGTAGTCAATGCATGCAAAGGGAAGAAGTTGACCAATGTGCGCGCCTCCGGGAGTGATGAAGCCATCCGCCTGACCACGCCACGTGATTTGACTCTTGAGCAGGCCATCGAATTCATCGGCAATGACGAACTGGTGGAAGTCACCCCCGAATCGATTCGCCTGCGCAAGCGTCTGCTTGACGAAAATGACCGTAAGAGAGAGGGTAAGAAGCTCAAGTAGCCGGAAGCCGGGACCTAGGTTCTACAATTTGCCAGGCTCCCCTGAGGACATGATAAAAAACAGCGGTCCATGTTATTTATGGGCCGCTGTATCTTTTTAATCTGCCATTCGATGGAGGAACCGTCATGGGGAAATCCCTGTTTGACAATATCCAGATCGGCCATCTCACACTGAAAAACCGCATTGTCCGTAGCGCCACGTGGGAGGGCATGTGTGACGATGATGGCAACGTGACACCGCAACTGGTCGAATATTACCGGCAACTGGCCAGGGGTGAAACCGGTTTGCTGATCTCCGGATACAGTTATGTGCGGGCAGACGGCAAACAGTTGCCCGGCAAAATGGGCATATGTCATGACTCTTATCTGCCCGGTCTCATGGGGCTGACCGAAGCGGTCCGCCAGGAAGGGGGCGCGATCTTCTGTCAACTGGTGCATGCTGGCGGACAGACGACCCGCAAGGTCATCGGCAAACAGCCGCTGGTTCCTTCGAAAACCGGTTACAAGGGGTATCAGGACGACCCACAGGAAATGACCGCAGACGACATAAATGATCTCGTGACGGCATTCGGTGAGGCCGCCCGCCGTGCCAGGGACGCGGGCTTTGACGGTGTGCAACTGCACGGCGCCCACGGCTACCTGATCAACCAATTCCTTTCCCCGCTGTGCAATCAGCGTCAGGATGCCTACGGCGGCAGTGTGGAAAAGCGCATGACTTTTCTGCAAGAGGTCATGATCGCTGTCAGATCTGCCGTCGGCAGCGACTATCCGTTAACCATCAAGCTGACCGCTTCCGACCACCTTGAAGGCGGCCTGCAGCTTCAGGACTGTGTGGAGATTGCCATCCGGCTTCAGGAACTTGGCATTGATGCTATCGAGGTCAGTTCAGGAACAGCTGTCTCCGGCGCACTGAGCCCGGTTCGACAACACATCAATGCGCCGGAGAAAGAAGCCTATAATGCCAAACTGGCCCGAGCGATCAAAAAAGTGGTTCAGGTTCCAGTGATGGTAGTTGGCGGGCTGCGCTCCTGTGGCGTCATGCAGACCCTCCTACTGGAAGGCGATGCCGACCTGTTTGCCATCTCCCGGCCGCTGATCAGAGAGCCCGACCTACCCAGAATCTGGAAAGATGATGACGGCCACACGGCCACTTGCATATCCTGCAACGGCTGCTTTCGCCCAGGGCTCAAAGGAGAAGGGATTTATTGCATTATCGACAAACAGACAGATGAGAAGAACCAGCCTCCGGCCTGAAACGTTAAGGCACATCGAAAAGATAACGCATGGATTCGTTACAGATCGGAACTCTCCAGGGACGAAACTCTCTCGCTGAAAAGCGTTCGGCAGATTTAATCGCTTAAATTAATCTCCTGACTGGTAATTGTTACCTTGAAAAAATTGGTTCAGGGCTCTATGATTGGCCCGTTCTTCATGAGGGCAAATCCTCACCTTAAAAATCTGGAGGCAGCGTGGACCGAGAGTTGAACGCTCACGAGCAGCAAGCCCTCCTAGCCATTGCCCGCCAGGCGATCATTCAAGGCGTGCTAACTGGCCAGGAGTACATTGAACCACGAGAAGAAAAAGCCCTGAACCAGCGCAACGGCTGCTTTGTGACGATCAAGCAGAACGGACAATTGCGCGGCTGCATTGGTAATTTCCAGTCCGAACTGCCGCTGTTCAAGGAAGTCGCCCAGATGGCCCAGGCCTCCGCGGCGAAAGATCCCCGTTTTTACCCTCTCAAGGAAAACGATCTGAGCAACTTCACCCTCGAGATTTCAGTGCTCACGCCGCTACAGAAGATTGAAGATATCGAGGAGATAGAAGTCGGCAAACACGGCATTTACATCGAAAAGGGTTTCTATCGGGGCGTCCTTCTGCCCCAGGTTGCCCTGGAACACAACTGGGATCGTCTAGCCTTTCTGAAACAGACCTGTATCAAGGCGGGATTGCCGACGGATGCCTGGAAAGCCGATGATGCTGACATCTATGTTTTCAGCGCCCAGGTTTTTGGAGAAGGATAAAGGGGCGGTCACGGTATCATGAGCCGTCCTTGTCGATCGCCTCTTCCTTGAACCACCGCTCAAACCAGGTACGATGGTCCTTCTCCGAAAAGATCCTGAAGTCATTCGGCCCCATCCAGACCCCTCCGCAGTTGACACATTTATCCATTGGAACCCCCCTGTAATTGATCGGCTCGATCTTGTCGCCGCATTTCGGGCAACGACCAAGACAATATTTACGAATCAGCTTTTCCTGGGTCTCCTGCCGGATCTTCTCGATCAGTTCTTTTTCCAGGTCATGAAAGTATTTATTCTCCAAGGCCTTTTTCCGCTCTTCCCATGCATCCGTCATAACATCACCTCCGGAAAGCTCTCGTTTTTTTAATTATAACAGGCATTTGAAGCCCAGCAACAAATCAGTGGCAAAGTCTGAATCGACCGGCGCCATAGGTCGCACTCTTGCCGATGCCGAACAGCGATGCTACCGCCAGAACCCAGTATATCTGTTCTATGGCCTCGCCGGAGAGAAGCATTTCGCCCGTGAAGCCGCCGACTACCAATCCCTGTTGACCGGCAATCTCTCTCCAATCGGTCCAGGTCAGGCGTGTTGCCGACTCTTCTAGCCTGCTGGCGCTTCCAAGCAAACTGGATGGTTCATCAAGAATTTCAATCCCCGTGTGAGCGAACAGCATGGAGGTCACGCGTCGCAGCATAAACGGGAACACCTGCCTGAAGTGCGGCTTCCTCAGTGGTCTGCCGGCGGCCATCAGTCGAACCGGGGTCTCATACGATATCGTCAGTCTATCGGGAACCTGTTCCTGATTGACCAGCCAGCTCAGGGGTTGGACCGTACATGTCAAAGAATCCAGTGGATCACCCTGCCGCCAGGCGGGAGATTCAGGCTGCCCATTCTGCGTGCTGTAAACTGCCGTGACTTCAAAATGACCCTGATCGAAAACCATCCCAAGACTGCCCAGTTGAATCAGGCTTCCCAAAAATACGGGGATGAGCGGTACGCCGGCGCCGATAAACAGCACCTCACATTCTAGCCGGTCGCCGGTGTCGATAAAGGTTTTCTGCACGACCGGCATGGTCATCACCAATGCCGGTGCCGGTTTCTGGAATTTGCGCCGGGCGACTGGGTCGTCACTCAGGGCAGGTTGGAAAAGGTCTTCCCATTGCCTAACTGCGAGGGGATCGGTCGAGTCAAGCATCTGCCTGCCGACATTACGCAGAGTGCGGAACAGCATTATAAAATCAGCGGGCTGAGCGGTGCAAGGAGAGAGAAAATCCAGGGCAAAGCGGGCCTTGACTATATCGACTTCCTGCAATCCGGCGGGCCAATCCGGTATGAGTAAATTCTTTTCAGCGATCATTTCAGGTTGTTGTAGTCCTTCATCAATTCTGATAGAGTCCGCCATATTATCAACAGGTATACACCATATCTGCAACGTCTGCGACAGCTAAAGCCTACGAAATTATGTTACGATTTGAATTGCTCGCCAAAGACCAGAAAACCCGTGCCCGACGTGGTCGTGTCACGACCCCGCACGGGGTTATCGAGACACCGATTTTCATGCCGGTCGGGACTCATGGTGCCCTCAAGGCAATGACCCCGGCACAGGTTGACGATGCAGGGGCCCAGATCATACTCTCCAACACCTACCACCTGCACTTGAGACCCGGCGAGGGCTTGGTGGAAAAGGCGGGTGGTCTGCACCGGTTCATGCACTGGCCCAAGCCGATCCTGACCGACAGCGGGGGCTTCCAGGTCTTTTCCCTGCCCAAGAAAGAGATCACAGACACAGGGGTCTTTTTCAAACATGAGATCAACGGCGACCGGGTCTTTATCGGCCCGCGAGAAGCAACCCGGATACAAAATCTCCTGGGGGCTGATATTATCATGGCTTTTGATGAATGCATCCCCTACCCGGCGTCACATGATTATTCGAACAAGTCCATTAAAAAGACCCTGCGCTGGGCGGAAGAATGCCTAAAGGCTCATAACCGAGAAGACCAGGCACTGTTCGGTATCGTCCAGGGGAGTACTTACGACGACTTGCGACGCGAGTGCGCCGGAGCACTTACGGCAATGGATTTCCCCGGTTATGCAATTGGCGGAGTCAGTGTCGGTGAAGGTCTGGAACTGCTCAAGCAAGTCGTCGACCACACGGAGCCCTACTTGCCGGAAGACAAACCACGATACCTGATGGGGGTCGGTCTGCCAGAGGACATCATGGCAAGCATTGAGCGCGGCATGGACATGTTCGACTGTGTCATTCCGACCCGTTATGCCCGCAGTGCCACCCTCTTTACCCGGAGAGGTAAAATCCGATTGACCAACCGGCGTTACCGTCGCGACTTTTTCCCGGTTGACCCGTTATGCACCTGTTATTGCTGTGCGAACTTCACCAGGGCCTATCTGCATCATCTCTTCAATGCCAACGAAGTCCTGTCGGCGACTCTCGCGGCAATTCACAATGTCCGCTTCTATCTCGATATGGTCGCAGGGGCCCGCGTTGCAATTGAAGGCAATGACTTCACCAGCTTCAAAGCCGCATTCCTCGACGAATACTTACGCGATGACGGTCAACCCGGACATTGACGATCTGCTCCTCGGCCCGCATAATTACTTATGGCTGAAACACCGCGACCCAGACGAATTGAGGCCGAAATCGGCAAACGGCTGCACAGGGCACTTACTGCAACCGGCGACGAGTTATTCCAGGTCCTGCTCGACCCGGACATGCAGATTGCCCGGACGGCGCTAAAGAATCCCCATCTGAACGAGGATCACCTGCTCGCCCTGCTGAAACGCCGTGATCTTGACGAAGATCTGCTCAAGGTCATCTACCAGCTCGAAGCCGCCAAGAGCAGTCACCGGTTAAAAATCGCCCTGGTCAAAAACCCCAACACTCCGGGCTCGATCGTACTCGCCCTGCTGTCACACCTGCATCTTTTTGAGCTTGTCGATCTCTGTATGATCCCCGGTGTCACACCGGACCAGAAATTCGCCGCGGAGCGGGCCATTCTACAGAGGCTGCCGACCACCGAACTTGGCAACAAGATGACGATCGCGCGTCGGGCAACAGCTACGGTTGTCGGTGAAATCCTCAAGGGGGGAGAAGCGCGACTTGTGCAGATCTGCCTGGACAGCCCGCGCCTGCGCGAGGTGGCGATTCTGCAATTTATCAACGGAGCGCATTCATCGGCGGAGACGATATCGAGCATAGCCAGACACCCGAAGTGGAGATTGCGCCCCAACCTGAGACTTGCCATTCTGAAAAACCGCAGGACACCTTCAATCTGGTTTACACTCTTTCTGCCCCAGATGCGCAGCCCTGATGTGCGCAACCTGCTCGTCTCGAAACGTCTCAACCCGGCACAAAAAAAGCTCGTCCAGGACGAGCTTAAAAAGCGTGGCATGGGTTAACCTTTACGCTTTTACCGGTAGTTCAAATGTCACGGTTGTCCCTTCACCAGGCTGGCTGGAGACGGAAATATCGCCGCCATGGTCATCAATGATCTGCTTGACGATACTCATACCCAACCCCAGCCCTGTTGTTGCAAGGCTATCGGGATCGACTCGATAGAAACGTTCAAACATCTGCCCAACCTGTTCAGCAGTCATACCGATTCCACGGTCGACAATTGACACGGAAATCCTGTCCGTGTCACCCGACAGCCGCACCTTGACGATGCCCCCTTCAGGCGAATATTTGATCGCGTTGCCCAGAAGGTTATGCAGTACCTGGGCGATACGACCAGCGTCGAGCCAGACTATCTGCGGCAAGCCAGAACTGCACTCAAGGACAATTTCATGGCGACCGGTTTTCACTCTGAATGAGGCAATGGCCTTGTCAACGATTTCGCGCAGATTATTTTCTTTCGGCAAAACCCCGATGGAGCGTCCGATCTGAATACGACCGATGTCGAGCAGATCATCGATGAGTCGATTCAGAATCTCCGCGTTACTTTGTACAATTGACAGGTAACTTTCTTTCTGGTTATCGGTGAACCCCATCGATGCAGCATTTTCCAGGAGTTCGCAATACCCGACAATCGCAATCAGGGGCGTCCGTAGTTCATGGGCCGCCGTCGAGATGAAATCGCTTTTGGCCTTGTCAAGCTTCTGCATGGCGGCTTCAGCTGCTCGTTGTTCAGTGACATCAATAAGAATGCTCAGGATTCTCAGATTTCCTGCATATTCGACGGCCCTGCTCGAGACAAGGCAAGTCATATGCTTGTCGCCCTTGCAGCAGAAATCAGCTTCCATTTTATCGATGTAACCGTGCTGCCTGACTGCCGAAACCATACGTTCCCGATCTTCAGGATTCTGCCAGAACCCGAGCTCCATAGACGAACGCCCGACGACCTCGTCCGCGCGGTATCCTGAGGCTTCAATAAAGGCAGGATTAACCATTTGGACCAGGCCTTCCAGGCTCGTGATGATGGTTGCGACAGGGTTGGTCAGGAAAAATTCCCGGAATATTTTTTCGCTGCTGCGGAGAGCATCTTCGGCCCTCTTGCGATCGGTGATGTCAAGCCAGGATCCGACTATCTCGACAGGGGCACCCTTGTCATCACGGATCAGACGCATCTCGTCGTGGACCCAGAGGTAGCTGCCATCTTTCTTGAGCAAACGATATTCACGAAATTCATGACCGGTTGGAAAAAACCTCTCACGGCCAGTTATAACGTGAGCATGATCATCAGGATGGATGATTTCGCGCCAGAAGTTCCTGTTGTGGAGACATTCCTCCGCAGTATAACCGAAATGACGTAAAATATTTTCGCTGACAAAGGTCAGCTCACAACCGCCATCGACACGACAAGTGTAGATAATTGCGGGAGAAGAAAGGAGAATTTGTTTGATTCTTTGTTCTGAAGGTATATCCATTACCGCACCTTCGATAAAAATCACAGCCTGGCCGGCAAAACTGCCACAATTCGCCAGGCCAGCGCTTTTGCAGACATCGACACTGGCCCCAAGTTAAACCTGTTAACCCCTTCGATTAACGGGTGGGATCGGCAACACAGGGGATTCGCCAGAAGCAGGAGTCGCCAGGGCAATGACCTTGGCCTGCCCCTCTTTTTCAACTTCGTCAATACGGCTGATCGAATGGTACGGAATCATGAGACGCTTGACGCTGGCGAACTCGTTTTTCAGGGCCTCTTCGTTGGGGTCGAGCACAATAGCTGATTTTTCCCCGAAGACGATCTCCTCAATTTCTACAAAACCGTAGATATCGCTTTGGTTGACCTTGCGGGCATAGATTTCATAACCTTTACCCTGGCTGCTGAAAAATATACGAAAAACTGATTTTTTCTTATTCATGACTGATAACCCGAAATGATCTGCCACTGAGCAAAGGCAGGTTTAAGTGATGATCTTTACCTGGCAACGATAAAACTGCTGGGGAAGCCATTGGCTTCGATATGCAGAAGAGCCTCCGCCGCAAGTGCCATATTATCGTAAAGGCCGACACGAACCCGGTAGAATTTCTGCCCGTCCACCCAGGCTTCAACAACTGTGGAATCGCCATACTGCTCTTTCAGCTTTTCCTTCAGGCGATAGGCATTGTCCTTGACCGTAAACGCCCCGATCTGGATCATGAATGGTCCGACATCATAGCTGTCGGGTTGTCGATAGCTGGCGGCTTCCCCTGTGTTGGCCGAGTCCTGGTAACCGAGGGCTTCGATGCGTACAGGCGCAGTCCCGGGCCCAACGACCCCAAGCTGGTTTGCGGCAGAGTATGACAGGTCAATAATTCGGCTTCTGACAAAAGGCCCGCGGTCATTGACACGCACAACAGCTGTTTGGCCATTACTCAAGTTGGTTACCTGAAGATAAACATTCATCGGCAGGGTTTTATGCGCCGCCGTCATCGCGTACATGTCGTAAGTTTCACCGTTACTGGTTTTTCGACCGTGAAAATCTTTGCCATACCAGCTTGCAATCCCCTCCTCGTTGAAACCGGCAGCATCTGGAATCGGCTGGTAATGCTGTCCGTTGACTGCATAGGGCTTTTGAGTCGGGTGGAGATTCGGTCGTGATGGTGTATCGAAAACTTCGACACGGTAGGTCGGTTTCGGTGCCCCGCAGGCGGTCAACAAAAGAATCAAGGCAAGCAGAATTGGATAGGTTACTGGTTTCATATGCAAGCATTGATAAATGAAGCCGGGAGACAAGTCAACAGAATCACCTTGAGTTGCTGATCAGGCTCAGCGGCTTTGCAAAAAGGCCTCGACCTCGGGCAAATCCGGAATTGCCGTCCGGCCGCCGAGCGCACGGGTCTTCAAGGCAGCACAGGCCGTAGCAAAACGGACCGTCTGCGGCAGTTGCCACTCTTGCATAAGGCCATAGATATAACCACCATGAAATACGTCGCCGCAACCGGTCGTATCGACGGCATCCATTTTGAACGCCTGCTGATAAAAAACTGAACCAGTGGAATCCGTACTCACGCTACCCGATTCGCCGCAGGTTACGGTAACTCCGGCAGCACCGTGCCCGGCCAGAACCCTTAAGGCCTCTTCCGGATCGTGACGCCCAATCATTTGACGGGCAAACTTTTCACTCACAACCAGGTGATCGACCGCTGTCAAGAGACGTTCCATGCCGGGGCGCAGGGTCCCGGCATCGAGGACCGTCACAACATTCAGGCTACGGGCGGTCTCTGCCGCTGTGATTGCCGGCATCAGCTGTAATCCGTCTAAATGCAGCACCTTGACTTTTCTGGAGAGCAGGGTTTCGTATAAACCGGCAGCGTCCGGAACCGCATTGCCCCGATGCCAGAATATATTGCGATGCCCGTCGTCGTCGACCGCAATGAATGCCACCTGGCTGCAGCACCCCGGCTCTTCAGTTAAAAAAGTACAGTCAACACCTTCAGCGACTAACCCGTCGCGGATCTGTTGGCCAAAATCGTCGTCACCCACAGCACCGACCATCGCCACAGAGACCCCCAATCGAGCCAGTGTGACCAGGGCCGTCGCGACCGGTCCGCCGCCCTGCACAAGCAGTGCAGACAATTCGGCTTTCTGGTCCAACCCGGGATAGTTGCCAACCTTGCCCAGGATATCCAGAGAACATTGGCCCAGCCCGACAACATCGATTTGACCCGTATTGATCATAGCCTTCAGAAATGAAAAGGGACAGGCTCAGTAATAGAGTCGTCCCTTTGATTGAGATCCGTTATCGCCTCGCGCTTCGCGTTACTCTTCCACCACAGTCATGGCCCGGAATTTCTGGTAACGTTGCTCAACCAATTCCTCGGCAGAAAGCTCCTTCAGTTCAGCCAGATGCTTCTTGAGACATGCCTTTACCGTCTCGGCAGCGGCGACATGGTTGTTGTGCGCACCACCAACCGGTTCGGGGATGATGTCATCAATAATCATACCCAGCGAATCGATGTCCATGGCAGTCAGCTTGAGAGCCTCGGCGGCTTCGGGACCGCGGGTCCCGTCGCTCCACAGGATCGCAGCACACCCCTCCGGAGAGATAACCGCGTAAACCGAGTACTGCATCATGATGACCTTGTTGCCGACAGCGATAGCCAAGGCCCCCCCCGAGCCGCCCTCACCGGTCACCGTGACAATGATCGGTACGGCCAGGGCCGCCATCTCCCGCAGATTTCGTGCAATCGCCTCGGCCTGGCCGCGTTCCTCTGCTCCGATTCCCGGGAAGGCTCCGGGGGTGTCGACGAAGGTAAAGATCGGCAGCCCGAACTGTTCGGCCATCTGCATGACCCGCAACGCTTTGCGGTAACCTTCCGGGTTGGGCATGCCGAAGTTCCGGTAGACCTTTTCCTTGGTATCACGTCCTTTCTGATGCCCTATGACCACGCAAGGTTCGCCATCCAGCCGAGCGAAACCGCAGATCAGCGCCGGATCATCCCGGTAGTTGCGGTCGCCATGCACTTCAAACCAGTCGGTAAAGATGTGCTTGATGTAATCAAGGGTGTATGGACGGTTCTGATGCCGGGCCAGTTGAGTCCGCTGCCAGCGGGTCAGGTTGGAGAAAATCTCCTCACGTAACTTGTCAGCTTTCTTCTCCAATTTTTTGATATCTGTGGAGAAGTCGACTTTGCCTGTTGAGTAGTCCCGCAGCTCCTTGATCTTTTGTTCGAGTTCGACGATAGGTTTTTCAAAATCTAGAAAAAACTGCATGTGCAGGCTCCTGTCAGTTCATCGGCGACCGGGTAAAGTGGTCATCCCTATTCGAAAGTGACGACATTATAACCGAACAACTTCTCAACGTCATCCATCATTTGATCACTAGCCTGCAGGCGCAGGTCCTCGGGTAATGATATCACGGTTTCGCTGCGATTGGGCACGACGAGGTGAATCAGGGCCTCGCAATCACCATGGTAGCGCAGCATAATATCCTTAAGTGAGCAAAGTTGCCGCTCCTCGAGACCAGGAGTCGTTAGACGGAAATGAATCATCCTGGTCAGACGTTCCTGCACATCCTTGAGGGAGAGAACTTCATTGACCAGGATCTTGCAGGCATCCTCGCCGATGTCCACGGTTCCCTTGACCAGCAAAGCTTCCTCGCTGTTCAAAAGCTCAGCCGATTCAGTGTATGTCTCGGGAAAAACCACCATTTCAACAAAACCGCTGAGATCTTCAAGAGTCACGAATGCCATGCGGTCGCCCTTGCGGGTATTGAGCAGTTTGATCCCGGTCACGATTCCGCAGACACTGACTTCCTCTTTATCGGCACGCTCTGTCAGCCCTGCTGTGTCACAGGTGCTGAAACGCTTGATGGCATCACTGTGCCGTGCCAGTGGATGACCGGTAATGTAAAACCCGATCGCTTCCTTTTCATTTGACAGCAGGACATTTTCCGGCCATTCCTCAATATCCGGCAACTGGCCGTACATCTGTCCACTCTGGGTGACGATCTGGTCCGCACCGAACAGGGACTCCTGGCCAGACTCCTTCTCACGCTGGATTTTCTGGCCGTGTTCCATAGCTTCTTCCAGGGCGGCCATGAACTGGGCACGTTTGTGCTGCAACGAATCGAAGGCGCCGCACTTGACCAGCGCTTCGACGACCCGCTTGTTGACGCGGCGCAAATCGACCCGCTCGCAGAAATCGTGCAAAGAGCCGAACGGCCCTGCTTCTCGCGCTTCAACGATCGCTTCTACGGCGGCACCACCGACCCCCTTGACTGCGCCGAGGCCAAAACGGATATCTTTTTCATGTACAGTGAAATTCCTGCGTGAGGCATTGATATCAGGAGGTAGGATGGCAATCCCCATGTTCCTGATTTCATTAATATTCTTGATGACCTTTTCGGTATTCTCCATATCCTCGGTCAACAATGCCGCCATGAATTCCACCGGGTAATGGGCCTTCAGGTAAGCGGTCTGGTAGGCGATATAGGCGTAAGCTGCGGAGTGGGATTTATTGAAGCCGTACTCGGCGAATTTCTCCATCTGGTCGAAAACAGTTTCGGCTTTCTTCGTCTCCAGCCTGTTCTCTTTGGCGCCACTAAGGAAAATCTGCTTTTGCTCGGCCATCTCCTCGGGCTTTTTCTTGCCCATTGCCCGGCGCAGCAAATCAGCACCCCCCAGACTGTAGTTACCGAGGACCTGGGCGATTTGCATGACCTGTTCCTGATAGACAATAACACCGTAGGTGTCCTTGAGGATCGGTTCCAACTGCTGGAAATCGTACTTGAACTCCTCGACGCCGTGCTTACGTTTGATAAATGAATCAACCATCCCGGAGCCAAGCGGGCCCGGACGGTAGAGAGCGACCATGGCGATCAGGTCTTCGAAACAGGACGGCTTGAGCTTGATCAGGTATTCCTTCATCCCTGAAGATTCGAGCTGGAAGACACCCGTGGTCTCACCACGGCTCAGCAACTGGAAGGTTTCTGCATCATCCTGGGGAATCAGTCCGAGGTCAAATTCTGGAGTTTTCGTCTTGATCAGTTTGACCGTCTTGTCAATAACCGTCAGGGTTTTCAAACCGAGGAAATCGAACTTGACCAGACCGATTTTCTCTACGTACCCCATGTCGTACTGGGTGACCTGGCCGTGTGATTTGGGATCAACGTAGAGCGGCAAGTAATTGGTCAGGGGCTCCGGGGTAACCACGACCCCCGCAGCGTGGGTCGACGCGTGGCGGGTGAGTCCCTCCAGCGACAGGGCCACTTTAAACAGTTTCTTGATTCTGGGATCTTTTTCGATCAGTTCTCGCAGGCGCGGCTCCTGCTTCTGCGCATCCATGAGGGTTACTTTCTTGCCCGCCGGGTTGGGGATCAGCTTGGCAATCGTGTCCACCTCACCATATGGCATTCCCATGCCGCGGCCTACATCGCGGATCACCGCGCGGGCCATCATCGAACCGAAGGTAATGATCTGGGCGACATTTTCCTTGCCGTACTTGTCCCGCACGTAATTGATGACATCCTCACGACCGTTGATACAGAAATCGACGTCAATATCCGGCATGGAGATACGTTCCGGGTTCAGGAAACGTTCAAAAAGAAGATGGTAGGGTTTGGGATCGATGTCAGTAATTCTCAGGGCATATGCGACCAGGCTGCCGGCAGCGCTACCACGCCCGGGGCCAACCGGGATGTCTTGGTTCTTTGCCCAGTTTATGAAATCTGCGACGATCAGGAAGTAGTCAGGGAATCCCATCTGGTTGATGATTGCCAGTTCCTGTTCGAGGCGGGCTTTATACGCGGCGTGATCATCTGTTGAGAAATCTGTGCGCACCTTGCGAATTTCGATGATCCGCTGTTCAAGGCCTGCAAACGACTGCTGCTCGAGAGCCTGACTCGGAGTTTGCCCTTCCCCAAGCGCCAGCGTCGGGAAATGATAATTTTTACCGCTGACATCCAGCTCCAGGTTACACCGTTCGGCGATCTCGACAGAATTACTGATCGCCTCGGGAAGTGCCTTGAAAAGCTCCCCCATCTCGTCGGGAGTCTTAACGTAGAACTCCTCGTTGGCAAATCGCATCCTGTTTGGGTCGTCCAGTGTTTTGCCGGTCTGGATGCAGAGTAAAACCTCGTGGGCAAAGGCATCGTCTCTGGTCAGGTAATGGCAGTCATTAGTGGCCACCAGAGGCAAACCTAGCTCTTTGCCGATTTCAATCAGACCTTTATTGGCGACCTCCTGCTCCGGCAGATAATTCTCCTGGAGTTCGAGATAGAGCCGGCTATTGTCGAAGACCCGGGACATTTCTTCTGCCCGCTGCCGGGCATGATCCATCCGCCCACGGCAAATCAGGCTGGGAATTTCCCCTCCCAGACAGGCGGTCAGAGCGATCAGCCCCTCATTGTTCTCGCTCAAGAGGTCCCAGTCGATACGTGGCCGGTAATAGAAACCATCCTGGTAAGCGGTGGAAACCAGCCGACAGAGGTTGCGATACCCCGTGCGGTTCTTGCAGAGGAGGACCAAATGTCCGGACGCGTCTCCGGAGGAGGATGCCCCGGATTTGTCATGCCTTGAAGCAGGGGCAACATAAACTTCACAGCCGATGATCGGCTTTACGCCTGCGGCATGGGCCTTGGTGTAGAACTCCAGGGCGCCAAACATGTTGCCGTGATCGGTAATCGCCATGGCCGGCATGCGGTATTCTTTGGCCCGTTCGACAAGATCGCCGACTCGGATGGCACCATCGAGCAGGCTGTATTGGGTGTGCACGTGCAGATGAACGAAGTTGGCGTGTTGCATGGATGTAAAGTGCCTAAAGCTGGAATTCAGTATTCAGTATTCAGAATACGGGACAAAATCGACAAGAGTGGTGACAGAAAAAACGGTAAGCGACGCTAAGATGTCAGCTAGAGAATACAGAAAATCCGCCCCGCATGGAAACACTAAAAGCTATAGAGGCAAACATTCCGGATACCGGCCCGGATACCCCGTTCAACATTTACGGTTATAAAACCTCGACGTCGAAGTGGCTCAACATGTTAACCAGCAGGATCAGTGGCAGGCCGATGAGGCTGGTGTAATCGTTGCCGGCCATCTTTTCCATAAGCGCGATGCCAAGCCCCTCTATTTTGAACGAACCGGCACAGTCGACCGGATTTTCTTTCTCCACATAATGCCTGACCTGCTTTTCGGTCAATTCGCGCATCGTTACGGAGAAGGTCTCGAATTCGGCGACGCTGTCACCGCTGGCACTGTCGTGGATCGCCAGGCCGGTATAGAAAGTATGTTTGCGACCCTGCATTTCCATCAGCTGCTCAACGGCTTTTTCCGGCGTTCCCGGTTTGCCCAGGACACGGTGCCGGGCGTCGACGAAAACCTGGTCTGAACCTATGATCAAGGCATCATCGTATTTGTCCGCAATGCTTTTCGCTTTCTGCAAGGCCTGGTGCTTGACCAGTAACTCGGCTGAAACGCTGGCAGTCATCTGTTCTTTGTAACGCGGCGCGGCAACGTGAAAACTCAGTTCAAGCTGACGCATCAGTTGCAGACGATAGGGGCTGGTTGAGGCAAGGACGATGGTACGCATAAATACCTTCCCGAAAGAGATTACATCGCCCCTTTTTACCTCAACCGGGAAATAGAATCAATCAACAGACATCGGACATCCATAATGGTGATGGTTCTGAAATCAGTGCAGCATCATAAGTGCCACTGTTAGCATGTGGCAGACTGCGCCGCGAACAGAAGAAAGGCATCTCACGAACGGATTCCAGCAGGGCATCTTCAATCATTGCCGTACCGCAGCGATCGATAAATTCCGAGAATCCGGAACCACCAAGCCATGCATCGGCGAAGGTCACCGATTCACTGCGTCCGACCTCAACCAGAACTTCTCCTTCATAACAGCCATCGCCAACAGTGCCTGAGAATCGCATGCCGCGCCCCTGTCGTTCCGCAGAATGAATATCAAAATAGATCGCGCTGCCATTGTCTTCTGTGGTTCCGATGTAGATCATAATTACCTCCCTGAGGGTTATGATTACATCTTATCAAGCCTTGAGACAGAATATGTCACATCTCGTCAGGTCAAGATAGAGTGTCCCTGTCTATGGATCAAGGGTCTTAAACAACTCGTCGTTGACGCAGCCTATTTTATGTCACTGGAGCGTCTGTGAGAGCAACGATGCGGACATCGACGATCAGTTTTGGGGAGGATCCGGATGGACCTATAAAGCTTCCAGCCACCGGGGGGACGGCCTCTGGATGACGGGATACGGCTACGGGAATATGCCGACGCCCGGCAACCTCGCCGCTGGTCGGGTCGAATCCTTTCCAGCCGGCCCCCGGGAGGTACACCTCGGCCCAGGCATGGGTCGTCGCTGACCAATGTTCTGTCACGGGAGTGTGAACGTAGCCACTGATGAAGCGACTTGCCAGGCCCAGGTAGCGACAGGCCTCGACAAAAAGGGTGGCAAAGTCGCGGCAGGACCCCTGCCCCCAGGTCAGTGTCTGTCCCGGGGTTTGGACTCCCTGCTCTTCACGGGCAAAGTAGATAAATCGACCGGCGATGGCTTTGTTTATCTGATCGAGCAACGTATAAGTCTGCATGACCGGCTGCCCCAGGCCCAACAGGTCCAGCCAGTTACGGATGGCGTCCTCGTCACCTGGATAGACCGGTTGCAAAAAGGGAATCAGATCCACTCTATCCATCGGCGCATAGTGGAAGGGATAGTTAACGGCGTAGTCTTCAAAGAGAAAATCGAATGGGTTTTCCACGTAGTGTTTGATGACCACTTCACTGGTAATGGAGAGAAAGTGGGTCGGCTCCTGAAAATCGACCACTGCCGCTGCATTGTCCTGCGCATCGCGGTGCCACTTCACCCTATGACCGGCGGGGGAAATCGTCAACGAGGAAGATTCGATGTGTACCTCCGGGCCCTCTCGGGGACGAAGCAGGAGGCGATGCGGCAACAGTGTGACTGTATTAAAAAATTGGTATTCCGTCAGGTGTGTTATCTTCAGGCGACGCACATCAAAACACTCCTGGTCATCCTCTGTATTGGCAAAAGAGAACCCCTTCTTATCTTCAGTCCGTTCCTGAAACTGAGGGGCCGACAAGCCCGATCGGAAGGATGTTCATTCGTCCATCCTCCGGTTATTGTTTAACAGTATCAGAGATAATGGGAGACTCAATTGCTCTGCCGAGTATAAGCAGGGTCAATTGCGATTTGTCAGTAGCCAAAGCATAAAACCATCAAAATGAATTCGCCTTGATCTGCTCATCAAAAACTTTGCCGAGAGTGAAATGCACCGTTGAGGTTTTATTGCTTGAGTAAACTGTCTCGCAATCCTTGATAAAACACTGCCCGTAAACTTTCAGGCGCCAAAATCTCGACATATGGCAGATACGAATAGAGCCAAGCCAGGATTTCCTTCTCACCACTGGCTTCAAAGGTCAAAGTCAGTGCCCCGTCTTCCTCTTCAACCAGCTTCTGGCTCGGGTGCCAAACCCGCTCGCGGATCAGATGACCGATTTCACTGCCGAATCGTACTTTGATTGTCTGTTGATCGTCATTGATCAAACCAAACGCAGAACCGGTCAGATCACCGGCAGAAAAATCTTCCGGGACTTCAAAACGTTCGTCGAGGACCGTTACCTGTTCAATACGGTCTACGAGAAAGAGCCGTAGCGCCCCACGGTTGTGCGCATAACCGCCAAGGTAGAGTGCGCCGTCGTAAAAGAGCAAGGTATAAGGGTCGAAGCGATACGTTTCAGTGGCACGGCGCGCGGGAGAGTAAAAGAGGTCAAGACGGTATTGGTAGAGCAGCGCCCGTCGCAGTTCCTGCAAAAGCTCCTTCTTCGCGGCATAATCACGTTCTCCCTGAAACTTGGGTGATACCGTTTCGGCGATCCGTTCAAGATGGGCCACGCTGCGCGGCGGCAGGCTCGAATGAATGCGCCCAAAGATGGCGTCGAGATCATCCTGGAACGGTGTCCCCTTCAGAAACCCGAGCTGGCCACGGCAGAGGTAAAGCGTCATCAGTTCATCAAGCGAAAAAGTAATTGGTGGAGTTTTTTTGAAACCGGTCATAAACCGGTAAAGGGTTCGGCCATCCGCTTCAGGATCGGAGACCAGTGGATAACCTGCATCACGGATCGCATCCAGATCACGATAGACTGTTCGCCGGGTAACACCACATTCATCGGCCAACTCATCAACCGTCGCCCCGTAACGTGCCTCGAGAATCCGGATCACGTCGTGCAGACGCGCTGCCTGACTATATTTCTTGGCTGGTTTGCCTGGCTTGCGTTTGATATTGTTGGTCATCCCTGCTCTCTAGACCCGCCCTTTTGCCTTGGTACGCTTTGCAATACCCCTCCAGAGGGCCTTGGCTTCATGGTCAAGGCTTTTGCGGCCAAGGTAAAGCAGGAAGAAGCGGAGTCGCTCAGTACGACGCCAGCATTGAGAATGCCTGTTCAGGGTATAAAGATCCCGAAAAGTCGCGAAACGACGGAGTAATCGCACCTTGGCTTTTTCCAGATCAATGATACGTACGCTAACGCCTTCTTTGTCGAAACGGACAAAGATGTGTTTTGGGTAGAAGCAATTATGCTGGATCCTATGATCGTGCATCTGGGTCATAACAGTTGCAACGGCCTGCATCAGGCGCAGTCGCGTTGTTTTATCAGGCCAACCTTCTTCCACCCAACGTTCTGCCAAGCTTTCCAAAGGTTTATATTCTTCAAGGGCCTCTGTGCAGAGGATCGCACGCAAATCTCCCTCGGTTTTCCGAACGGCAAAATAAACCGGCTCCAGTGCCGGGACTCCAGCCATTTTGAAGGTCAAAATGTTTTGCATCTCTCGAACAAAAGTCGAAAGGCCAAAAGGATGCAGAAAAGTTCGGGTGATATGATTTTCCTGACGTTTGAGGAAAACGCTCCTTTTGCCCCCCTCAGGCAGTTCCAGTTCGCAACGGGAGACACCACTCCAGCCCCCGCGACGCTGGTTGGGTGGCTCAAACCACTCTGCCTCCAGAGACCACAGGCGATCAAAACTGTCCAGGTTATTGTAGCGTAGAATCGCCCGCCACTTCTCCGGCAAATGGTCCTTCACAATTGCGCTCCAAAACACATAATTTCAGCATGGTAAAAAGAGCTGAAGATGGCTATCCCCGGCTCTACTTCAATCAACGTCGGAGGATAATTTTGCGATATCCGGCCCCGCTCGTCTGACAGGTCTTTTTCCCGCAGTAAGCCACTCACCGCAGACTATAAATTTATTCCCACTCTATCGTAGCCGGCGGCTTGCTCGAGATATCGTAGGTCACACGGTTGACCCCACGCACTTCATTGATAATCCGGTTGCTGATACGGGCGAGGTCAGCGTAGGGCATAGGATACCAGCCAGCGGTCATGAAGTCTTTGGTTTCCACTGCACGCAGGGCAATCACGTACTCGTAAGTCCGCCCGTCGCCCATGACACCAACACTCTTGACCGGCAGAAAAACCGCGAACGCCTGGCTGATCTTGTCGTAGTGGCCGCTCTGGTAGAGTTCATCGATGTAGATGGCATCGGCCTGACGCAGGATGTCGCAGTACTCCTGTTTGATTTCGCCGAGGATACGGACACCGAGACCGGGCCCGGGGAAAGGGTGGCGCCAGACCATGCGGTGCGGCAGGCCGAGTTCCTCGCCGATCGCCCTCACCTCGTCCTTGAACAGTTCGCGCAACGGCTCCAGCAGCTTGAGGGTCATGTAATCGGGCAGGCCACCAACGTTATGGTGACTCTTGATATTGTGGGCCTTGCCGGTTTTGGCTCCGGCTGATTCGATGACATCGGGGTAAATGGTTCCCTGCGCGAGCCACCTGGCATTGGCCAGACGCTTCGATTCCTCCTCGAAGATATCAACAAACAGGTTGCCGATGATCTTGCGTTTGTTTTCCGGGTCGGTTTCACCTGCCAGCTTCTCCAGGAAACGCGCTTCGGCATCAACCCGGAGCACTTTGACGCCAAGGCTCTGGGCGAAGGTGGCCATCACCTGGTCTCCTTCGCCGAGGCGCAACAGGCCGTTATCGACGAAGACGCAGGTCAGCTGGTCACCGATGGCGCGATGGATCAACGCTGCAGCCACCGATGAATCGACCCCGCCTGAGAGGCCGAGAATGACTTCTTCCGCTCCAACCTGTTCCCGGATGCGGGCAACCGCATCTTCGATAATCTGGCCAGGGGTCCACTTTCCGGTACAACCGCAGATCCTGCGCACGAATGTGTCAATCAGGAGTTCCCCACGGGGGGTATGGTTGACTTCGGGGTGGAACTGGACGCCGTACAGGTTGCGCGCCACATTCTGGATAGCGCAGACCGGTGCGTTATCGGTCTCGGCAATTTCCACAAAGCCCTTGGGTACGATCTCGACATGATCGCCGTGGCTCATCCAGACCGGACTGTGACCATCAACGAAAAAGTTGTCAAAGAGCGGCCCGGGAACGCCTTTGGCCAGCAGGTCTGCGTGCCCATACTCACGTTTGCCGGCCGGCACAACCTTGCCGCCGAAATGGTGGCACATCAGCTGCATGCCGTAGCAGATCCCCAGCACGGGGACGTCAAGCTCGAACAGCTCCTCTTCAATCGTCGGGGCGTCAACATCATAAACCGACTTCGGCCCACCGGAAAGGATGATCCCCGTGGCATTGAAACCCCTGATCTCTTCCAGGCTCATGTCATAAGGATGCAATTCGCAGTAGACGTGCGCTTCTCGCACCCGACGGGCAATCAACTGGGTATATTGTGACCCGAAATCAAGGATCAGGATCTTCTCAGAATGGATATCCATATAAATCGGGGGCTGGAGAATGGGTGTTGGAGGCTGGAAGGTCGAAATCCCTTACCAGCCCCAAGCCCCTAAAATCCGCCCGCTGCCTCTAACTGGGTTTCTCAATCCGGTAGTTCGGAGCTTCGTGGGTGATATTGACATCATGGACATGCGACTCACGCAGACCGGCGTTGGTGATGCGCATGAACTGGCCGTTGTCCTGCAATTCCTTGAGTGTGCGGCAGCCGGTGTAGCCCATTCCGGAGCGCAGGCCACCCATCAGTTGATGAATGTTTGCCGAGAGCGGTCCGCGATAAGGCACACGGCCTTCAATCCCCTCCGGAACAAGTTTGACATCAATCTCGTCGCCCTGGAAATAGCGATCCCTGCTCCCCTGCTTCATGGCACCGATACTGCCCATGCCCCGGTAGGATTTATAAGTCCGGCCCTGGTAGAGGATCGTTTCCCCGGGGGATTCGTCCGTCCCGGCGAAGAGGGAGCCGATCATGATCGTATCGGCGCCGGCAGCGATCGCTTTCGGCAGTTCACCGGAGTATTTGATACCACCATCGGCGATCAGCGGCACGCCGAGTTTGCGGGTTATCTGCGAAACATCCGCGATCGCGGTGATCTGTGGAACGCCGACACCGGCAACGACACGGGTGGTGCAGATCGATCCCGGCCCGATGCCGACTTTTACAGCATCAGCACCAGCCTTGATCAGGCTCTCGGCGGCGCTTGCCGTGGCAATATTCCCGGCAATCAGCGAAAGCTCGGGGTAAGCTCTCCTGGTCTCAGCCACGGCATCGATGACCGCCTGTGAGTGGCCATGTGCCGTATCAATGATGATTGCGTCGACACCGGCCTTGATCAGCAACTCGAGGCGTTCTTCGCGGTCATCACCAACCCCGAGCGCGGCGCCGACCCGAAGACGGCCCATGTCATCCTTGCAGGCGTTGGGGTACTTGCGCACCTTCTCGATGTCCTTGATCGTGATCAAACCCTTGAGGGCAAAACTGTCGTCGACCACCAGGAGTTTCTCGATCCGATGCTCATGAAGGTGCTTCTTGGCCTCTTCGAGCGTCGTCCCAGGCGGCACCGTAACCAGCTTGTCCTTGGTCATAACATTTGAAATCGGCTGGTTCAGTTGTGTTTCAAAACGCAGGTCGCGGTTGGTCAGGATACCGACCAGCAGCCCATTCTTGGTGATGGGAACCCCTGAGATCCGGTATTTCTCCATCAGTTCCAGCGCTTCGAAAATCTTCTGGTCGGGATCCATGGTGATCGGGTCTACGATCATGCCGCTTTCCGACTTCTTGACCTGGTCGACCTGAAGAGCCTGTTCAGCCGGCGTCATATTCTTGTGCACAATGCCGATCCCCCCTTCCCTGGCCATGCAGATTGCTGTCCGTGCTTCGGTCACCGTATCCATTGCCGCAGACAACAGGGGAATATTCAGTTTTATCCTGGTTGTCAGGTAGGTGGTCAGATCAACATCACGCGGGAGGACTTTGGAATGGGCGGGGAGTAGCAGAACATCATCGAAGGTCAAGCCTTCGCGAATCTCGGGATCGAACATCGCCGATACCTCCATAAGGGAGCAAGGGGTGAAATATTTAATCGCTGAATTTATTCTAGCGTAGAAGGCTAGTCAAGGATAATCGTGGAGCAGTTGGAGGCTGGAGGCCAGGGGCTGGGAATATAAATATTTCCTGACCTAGCCATCATCCGGGCACTGCTCCGGCGTCTGGCTTAATACCAGACTTCCTGAAGGCACAAGCCGTGTGCCGGGGCCGTCTGACCGCAGGCCATTTCACCGCTTCCGGCGACCAGCGTCGCCACATCCCCTACCGGGCGCCGGCCAAGGCCAACGTCGACGAGAGTCCCGACAAGCATACGAACCATGTTTTTCAGGAAACCGGAGCCTCTGACATCAATATAGATAAAATCGTCGTCGGCAGTTACATCAACCCGGAAGATTTCCCGGACCGTCGTCTCTGCCACGCAGCTCGAAGAGCGGAACGCCCCGAAATCATGCTCACCGACCAGCGATTCGGCTGCCGCACGCATCAGGTCAAGATCCAGATTGCCGCGCAGGTGCCAGGCTGATCGTGCGGCAAGCGGAGAACGCATTTTGTTCCGGTAAATCGTATAGCGATACCATTTCCCCCGGGCTGAGAATCGGGCATGAAAATCTGCCGGCATTTCAAGCACTTCTCTGACGGCTATATCCTGAGGGAGGAAGGTGTTGACGCCTTCGCGGAAAGCCTTTAGAGGCAGATTGGTATCGGTCTGGAAATGTGCCGCCATGCCCCGTGCATGAACCCCCGCGTCGGTTCTTCCTGAGGAGTGGATCCGCACCGCGTGACCGAGTATCCTGGCCAGGGCTTTTTCAACCACTTCCTGTACAGCAAGACCATTGGGCTGAACCTGCCAGCCGGCATAGGCGGTCCCGTCATATTCAAGGATCAGAAGTATCGTACGCACGGGTCAGCCTGCAAGCCAGTGACAGGCCATAATCAGCATCATGGCGGCGATAAAATATCGATCAGGCAGAGACAGGGGGCTTATGGACGGCAGTGCTGAGGGGAGACAGCGAGAGTTGTCGCCTGCAGCGATCACATGCGCCATCGTGTCGCCCCTGGCCAGCATTCTCTCGGTGAAAAGCTGCATTTTCGAACCGAATTCGGACCAGCGCCGTTTGCCATTCTGGCCTTGCTCTGCTGCAGAAGGATTTTCACTTCTTCCGGAAAGAGAAATCTCTTCATGAACAACCGGAATAAAACCGAGTGCGAGCAGAAGGATCTTCTGCCAGTCGTCCGTACGGCACCCCAGCCGGGATAGCGGTCGCACGAACCAGCCAAAGGCCGCGGAAAGATCTTCAATCGTCGTCGTAATAGCCAGGATTGTTGTCATCATGGCCGCCAGCACTATCTGGGCACAGACAAAACCGCCCAGGCACAGCCCGTCAAATGACAGCCAACTCGTCCCCCAAAAGGTGCGGCCGGGTGACAGAAGCAGATGCATCGACAAGGTAAAGAGTAAGAGCCAACGCAACATCGAGCAGGTCCGCAGAACCAGCCAGGCATGAGCAGAGATCACCAGCAGAGCAGCTGACGCCACTACAGCGAGAATCGCAAGTTGCATCCAGTCGCTTGCCGTAAAGGTCAGCACGACCAGGGTCAGGGATGACAAGACCTTGATCCGCGGATCGAGACTGTGGATCAGGCTTTGCCCTGGCTGATATAAACCGTTTGCAATCGTTGCGATCAAATCTTCGGCCCAAAAAGCTAAGGGGGGCCGTGCGGCCCCCCGAAAATACTACCATCAAGATTATCTGGTGCGCGCGCCGTCGGCGTTATTGCCACTCACGCCTGTTGTCTGAGGATGCGCAGCATGCGCCGCAGCGGCTCCGCCGCCCCCCAAAGCAATTGATCACCACAGGTAAACGCAGAAATATATTGTGGCCCCAGCTTCATCTTGCGCACCCGGCCAACCGGGATGGCAAGAGTGCCGGAAACGGCTGTCGGGGTCAAACCTTTCAACGAATCGCTTTTGTTGTTCGGAATCAGCTTCACCCACTCGTTATCTTTGTCAATCAGGCGCTCGATCTCAGCAATCGGCAGATCCTTGTTCAGACGGATCGTCAAAGCCTGGCTGTGGCAACGCATGGCGCCAACCCGAACGCAAATGCCATCGATAGGGATAGGTTGTTTAGTCCCCAGAATTTTGTTGGTCTCAGCATAGCCTTTCCACTCTTCCCGGCTCTGGCCGTCTTCAACCTCACGGTCAATCCAGGGGAGCAGGCTCCCCGCAAGAGGATAACCAAACTCGCTGGTCGGCAGCTGATTGCCACGAAGCATCTCGGTGACTTTCTGATCGATGTCGAGAATCGCCGAGCCGGGGTCACTTAAAAGATCTGCAACAGATCCTTCCAGAACCCCCATCTGGCTCAACAGTTCGCGCATATTCGGTGCCCCTGCTCCGGAGGCCGCCTGGTATGTCATCGAAGAGATCCACTCCACCAGGCCCGCGCGAAACAGGCCACCCATTGCCATCAACATCAGACTGACGGTACAGTTGCCGCCGATAAAGTCCTTGACTCCCCTGGCCAGGGCATCATCGATGACGTTGCGATTCACTGGATCAAGGATAATCACCGCGTCATCCTCCATGCGCAGGGAGCTGGCAGCGTCAATCCAGTAACCGTTCCAGCCGCCCTCGCGCAGTTGCGGATGCACGGCCTTGGTGTAATCGCCGCCCTGACAGGTGATGATGACATCGAGCTTACTGAGTTCTGCTATGTCATCAGCGTGCTTGAGAGAGCCTGCGCCCATTGGGGCTTTCTGTCCAGCCTGGGAAGTTGAGAAAAAGACCGGCTCCAGACCGGCCAGGTCCTTTTCTTCCTGCATGCGTTGCATAAGTACCGAACCGACCATTCCCCGCCAACCGACGATTCCGACTTTCATTGTTCTGTTCCTTTTCTATTGTCTGAGATAGGACTGTGCATTAAGTGTACGACACTGAAAAATAATTTACAAATTGGCAATAATCGCGTCGCCCATCTGTACGGTATTGAGTTTCTTCTCACCATCCCTGCCCTGATAAATGTCGCCGGTTCGATAACCCTGATTCAGGGTTTTTTCAACGGCAGCATCCACGGCATCGGCAGCTTCGACCATGCCGAAAGAGTATCGCAGCATCATGGCCGCGGACAGTATCTGGGCAATCGGGTTGGCAATTCCCTGGCCGGCGATGTCCGGGGCGCTGCCGCCGGAGGGCTCGTACATACCGAATGATCCTTCGGCAATTGAGGCCGAGGGCAGCATGCCAAGAGAACCGGTGAGCATGGCGGCCTCGTCCGAAATGATATCACCGAACATGTTACCACAGAGCATGACATCAAACTGCTTGGGCCAGCGCACAAGCTGCATCGCTGCATTGTCAACATACATATGAGACAACTTCACATCAGGGTACTGCTTGGCGACCCGTTCAACAACTTCGCGCCAAAGGACCGATGTGGAAAGAACGTTGGCCTTATCGATGGAACAGACCTTTCTGTCACGCTTGCGGGCAGCCTGAAAAGCGACATGGCTGATGCGCTCTACTTCCGCGTCAGAATATTTCATGGTGTCAAAACCGGTACGTTGCGCACCTTCACCTTCGATTCCCTTAGGCTCCGCAAAATATATCCCACCGGTCAACTCGCGCACGACCAGCAGGTTGAAACCACCTTCGATAACCTCTTGCTTGAGACTGGAGGCACCGGTCAGGGCCGGAAAAATGATTGCCGGGCGCAGGTTGCAGAACAAACCAAAAATCTTGCGCAGCGGCAAAAGGGCACCACGCTCCGGCTGCTCGTTCGGAGGCAAGCTTTCCCATTTCGGACCGCCGACCGAACCGAACAGGATGGCATCCGAAGCCTTGCAGATTTCGACGGTTTTCTCCGGCAGTGCTTTGCCGTCTTGATCTATCGCAATACCACCGACGTTGGCAAAGTTGCGCTCAAAAACTACGTCGTACCTATCCTGGACGGCATCCAGAACCCTCAGGGCCTCTGCCATAACCTCGGGTCCGATGCCATCTCCTGGCAGCACTGCCACCGTGTAGGTCTTGCTCATCTTCCGCTCTCCTTTACCGCCTCTAAATCAGGGCCTGCAACAAATAATATGGATGAAACCGGGTGTCACTATAAGAAGCGTGCAGCGCTTTGTCAAATGCTTTCAAATGGACGAGAATCTCCTTTGCATCTGTCGTTCCGACAAGGCTAATACAACTGTGCAGTCCACCACAATTCCCGAGTTTTGTGTTACCAACATCTTTCTTCGCTGAAAACTTGCACGATGATTTACTTTCAAACGCATAAAGACATATAATTAATATTAACTAAGCATATTTATAATATTTTTATATATGTTATATTTATTATTATTTATTTTATTATAATTATAATTTGTTTATTTTATTTATATTTATAATTACAAACTTTGTTTACTTTTATTTGCCAGAAACCCCTGTCAATTGTCGCACCCCATGACGGCTTTGGCATAGAGGACATTTTAGAGGGTTTCCCAAGCTTCGGGCGGCTTCTTGACCAACCGGTTCAAAAGGGACAACACGAGCCAATTGAAAACGGGAGAAGGCGTTAAGCGCCTTCTCCCGTATCCCATCCATAAATAGCCAGGTGGTCGGCTAACTATAAACCAAGGTAGGCCGTCTTGACCTTTTCATTATCCAACAGGTTCTCTGCCGTCTCAGTCATTGTGATCCGGCCATTCTCCATGACATAACCTCGATGAGCGAGCTTCAAAGCCTGATTGGCATTCTGCTCAACCAGGAAAATGGTGGTATTGTTTTCGCGGTTGATCTTGCGGATTATATCGAAGATCTGCTGGATAATGATCGGGGCCAAGCCGAGGGACGGCTCGTCAAGCAGCAGCAAACGTGGACGGGCCATCAAGCCGCGCGAGATTGCCAGCATCTGCTGCTCACCACCGGAGAGCGTTCCGCCCATCTGACCGCGCCGCTGAGCAAGGATCGGAAAAAGATCCAGAACCATGTTGATGTCCTGTTTAACCAGCACCTTATTGGTCCGCAGGTAAGCTCCCATCTCCAGGTTTTCCATAACAGACATATTCGGAAAGATCCGGCGGCCTTCCGGAACCTGGATAATTCCCATTTGGACGATCCTGTCACCAGACAGGCCGTGGACAGGTTTTCCCTGGAACAGAATTTCACCAGACCTTGGAGGAACGATCCCGCACAGGGACATCAAGGTCGTAGTCTTGCCGGCGCCATTTGCGCCGATCAGGGTCACAATTTCCCCCTCTTCAACCTTGAGGGAGACTCCCTTGAGGGCCTGGATATTACCGTAGTATGTACTGATATTATCTACTTTAAGCATCATCGCCTCCCTCGCCGAGGTAGGCTTCAATCACCTTTGGATTACTGCGAATTTCCTGCGGGGAACCATGTGCGATCTTCTTGCCGTACTCCATGACATAGATACGTTCAGAGATATTCATAACCAGCTTCATGTCATGCTCTATCAACAAAATGGAGATATTTTCTTTATCCCTGATACGGACAATCAATTCATCAAGAGCCTTGGTTTCGTGCGGGTTCATACCTGCAGCAGGCTCATCAAGGAGCAGCAGGAAGGGGTCCGTTGCCATGGCACGGGCAATCTCGAGACGTCGTTGCGCTCCATAAGGAAGGTTCTTGGCAAATTCATCGGCATAGTCAACCAGCCCGACTTTTTCAAGAAGGTCATAACTCCGGTCAATCGTTTCCCGCTCCTGGCGGTTGGTCTTGCTGCCGCGCAAGATCGCGCCAAGGATACTGGTTGTTGTGCGACAATGCCGGCCAATCATGACATTCTCAAGAACCGTCATGTTCTGGAACAAGCGGATATTCTGAAAAGTCCGGGCCATGCCTATCGCAGTGACACGGTTGGGTTTAAAATTATTTATTTTCTGGGTCTTTTGCCCGGGGGCATGCACCAGAATTTCGCCACGGGTAGGCTTGTAAATCCCGGTCACACAGTTGAAGAATGTTGTCTTCCCTGCGCCGTTCGGGCCGATCAGGGCAACAATCTCCCCGGCACAGACTTCAAGCGTGATACTGTCGACGGCCCGCAAGCCACCAAAATCCATAGTTAATTCATTGACTTCAAGCAGTTTCTGCGCAGTCTCAGCCATTAGCTTCCTCCGCCCGGACCTTACCGTGTGTATAGGTCCTTCTCACGTTTGCGACCAACCCCTGCGGACGGAACAACATCATCAGAACCATGACTGCACCGAATACCAGCATCCGATAATCTTCAAAGGCACGCAGATATTCAGGCAACAGGTTCAGGACCAGGGCAGCGATAACAACCCCGACAATAGAACCCATGCCACCAAGCACAACCATCGACAAGACAATGGCAGAGAGCATAAAGTCAAAACTGGCCGGGTTGATATAAGTCGTTTGTGAGGCAAAGATCACCCCGACCAGTCCAGCCCAGAAAGCGCCCAGGGCATAAGCTGACAGCTTGGTTTTTGCCATATCGACACCCATCGCAACACAGGCAATTTCGTCTTCACGCAAGGCCATCCAGGCCCTGCCTATCCGTGAATCCTTGAGTCGATTTGTGACAAAGATTGTAAAAACCACCATAACCAGCATCAGGTAATAGGTGAATGTCGTGGCAGCACTTATATCCATCTGTATGCCGAAGAATCCAGGGCGGGCGATTTTTTCAATGCCTTTGGCACCGTTAAAAACCCCTTCCCAATTCTCGTAGACGATTTTGGCAATAGAGCCAAAGCCCAGTGTGACAATTGCGAGGTAATCACCCCGCAGGCGCAGAATCGGGAATCCGAGCAAAACACCGACCAGGGCACCGGTCAGGCCACCGATCGGCAGACATATCCAGAAATCGAGGCCGAAGCGTGTATTGAGAATTGCGTAGGTGTACGCACCGACACCGAAGAAAGCGACGTAACCAAGATCGAGTAAACCCGCCAGACCGACCGTAATATTGAGGCCTAAACCTAGGACAACGTAGATCAGGGCAAAAACCCAGATCGTCACCTGGTACATCTCCGAAACCCACGGCATCAGCAAAGCCAGGGCAACGACAACACCAATCACAGGGCGATTGAGCTTCGGGTCTTCCAGAAACCGTTGGCCGAGACCCATTTTCTCCTCACCGCTAACGTCCTGCTCTCTCTGCCTTGCCCCTCTCGCCCTTTTCTCCATCGCCCAGCGCCAGACTGCCGACAGGATGAATGCACCGATGGCAACCCACAGAATATTCAGCCAACGCCACTCAACTGTACTTTTCAGTGTATTAACTTTGACAACCATCAACGGAAAGGTCAGGAAGACGAACCAGACGGCAGCAATCAGGGAGCTTTTCAGATAGGAGATCATCGCCATCAAACCTTCTGCTTAAGGGCCTTGCCGAGCAACCCGGAAGGACGAAGAATGAGGATCAGGACCAGCACACCAAAAGCGAAGACATCTTCATAGGCGCTCGAGATGTAGCCTGCAGCCATCGCTTCGGCCAAGCCAAGCACAAGCCCGCCAAGCGCAGCACCAGGGATATTGCCGATGCCGCCAAGAACCGCCGCGGTAAATGCCTTGACGCCCGCCATGAAGCCGATGAAGTAGTTGATCTGGCCGATATATGAGCCAACCAGGACCCCGGCGATGGCCGCCAGCACCGAACCGATAATAAAGGTAACCGAGATAACCCGGTCGACATTTATCCCGGTGAGGCGAGCCATGACCATATCCTGCTGGGTGGCACGCATGGCCTTGCCAATACGCGTATATTTGATAAGCAGTGTCAGCCCGATCATGGTGACTGCGCTGGTAATCAGGATAACCAGTTCAGAAGATCCCATGATATGAGCGATCGGCTCCATGAATGCAAAATCAGGGACGAGTGCCGGGAAAGGCAGGAAGTCGGCCGTTTGTGCCAACAAGACATAGTTTTGCAGGAATAGTGACATGCCGATCGCGCTGATCAACGGTGACAGACGCGGTGCGTTGCGCAAGGGACGATAAGCTATCTTTTCCAGAGTATAACCGTAAGCGGCTGAGTAGATAATCGCGATCAATGCCGCCAGGATCAGTATGGAGGCGCCAGAGAAGCCGTAGATCGTCAGGACCCCTGAAACGACCAAAGCCACAAAAGCACCGATCATGTAAATTTCACCATGAGCGAAATTTATCAGTTGAATGATGCCGTACACCATCGTGTAACCAAGAGCAATCAGGGCATAGATACTGCCCCTGGTCAGTCCGCTCAGGAATAGCTCAAGAAAATAATCCATGGTTGTGTCCAGAACTCTCTAAAATAATTTAAGCCGGGAAACCGGCCCGCAACCCCGTCAAAGGGCGCGGCTGGCACAAAGCCAAAAGAGCAAAGCTGACAATTATATCTTGGACAAAATAATGCGGGGGACAGGCAAGCCTGTCCCCCGTTTTTGCTTTTTCGTATCCGGCCAATTACTTCAGCTCGACGAATTTACCACTTTGCACCTGGAATACGGAGAAGCCAACACCTTCAGCGTCGCCCTTGTCATCAAACTTGATCTTGCCAACGGCGGTATCAACATAAGAGCTTTTCAGGGCTTTCTCCAGACCGGCATAATCAGTTCCACCGGAGACTTTGATAGCGTTCAGGACCGATTGCATCGCGGCATAGCCCTGGTCAAAGAAAGTGCCTGGCTCTTTACCGTACTTGGCAACGTAGTCGTCCTTGGCTTGCTTGTTTCCGGCAAGGGCAGACACATCCATCGGACCTGTTGCATAAACGCCTTCAGCGTCGGCGCCCGCGATCTCGAGGAAACCATCACCCTTAACACCATCAGGCCCGATGAAAGGGACCTTGACGCGCTTCTTATTCATCTGCCCGACCAGCTTGGAAGCTTCCGGATGGTAGCCACCAAAGATAACCGCGTCAGCGCCTTCTTTGCGGATTTTCTGCACGACCGCTGAGTAGTCCATCGCGCCAGGGGTTACGCCTTCAAAAAGAACGACTTCAGCCTTGCCTCCAGCTTCAATAGCCGCCTGGGAGAAATCAGCAAAACCTTTACCATAGTCTCCCTTGTCGTGCAGGATGGCAATCTTCTTGGCGCCAAGCTTGTCAGTCGCGAAAGTTGCAGCAAGCTTGCCCTGATCATCATCAGGAGCGATGGTACGGTAGAAGTTCGGGTAATCACCACTCTGGGTCAGAGGTGGATTGGTTGCGGAAGGGGAAACAGCGATGACGCTCGATTCCTTGTAGATACCGAGGGCAGCCTTGGTAGCGCCGGAGCAAACGTGGCCGATCACAATGTCAACTCCCTGGGAAACCAGTTTGGTAGCTGCGCTGGTTGCGATTTCCGGCTTGCACTGGTCGTCCATCGGCATAACTTCTATCTGCATGCCAAGCACACCACCTGAAGCGTTTACCTGCTCAGCAATCATCATGACAGCATCTTTAGTCGGAAGACCATAAGGTGCAAGGTCGCCGGTGTGAGGACCAGCAACACCAATTTTGATCGTATCTGCAGCAAAAACGGCTGACGGAACAATCATGCTCGCCAGAGCAATAGCAATAAAACCCTTCATAACTGACTTGCGCATACTGCCTCCTTGGTTTTTTGTGTGATCAATAATCGTACTTATAGGTTGAAGGACATAGAATCCTGTTATAAAAGAAATGCGCTGGTTACGTCAAGGTATAAACGATTTTGGGCAGTTAGGTATCGGCAGATCAAAAATAGTCCTGGCGGTTGTAGAGACGCAGGTCGCGCTCGCTGAGTAACTCGGAATGCAAGCAGCCCAGCCTCTGGCAAATCCCGATACATTGCGAAAAATGGGCGTTCTTGGAGGTAAAGAGGGCAACCAGGTGAGCTCCGCAAGGGCAGACATTGTACACCGGAAAGATTTCCGAACAGGTCGGACAACAGATATCGACGACCTCTCCAAGCCTCTTCTCAAAATCGATAAAGGTACGCTCTCTATCGCCGATAAACGGGCTGATGACCAGGAGGCCTTCACTGGTTTTACTTTTCAACTTTAGGGTGAGTCCCGGATGCCCCTGGAAGACGGCTTTATCTGTCAGAATCGAATGCCCGTTGGGACAGTAACACTCCGCAACCATTTCCTGCTTAAGAAGATCCTGTTCGGAGATGACCTCGCGTTTTTGTGTTTGATGCCCGCCAAGCAATAACCAGTTTATCGGCATACTCTCTCCCCTGAGTAGAAAAATGTTGTCAAATGTACCATTTTTTGAGTTAAAGCGCACACCAAATTGAATGCCCAAGCGTAATCAATCACACGACTTGACGGCCTTCCTCTTTATTCGAGGACGACAAGCAGGTCTCCCTGACCGACCTGATCACCTTCCCCGAAACGAATTTCGGCAACAACGCCGTCGACCTTGGCCTTGACGTTGGTTTCCATCTTCATCGCTTCGGTTGTAAGCAAGGTATCACCGGCGGAGATCTTCTCTCCTACGCTTGCAAGCAGCTTGAAAACCTTGCCCGGCATCGGCGAAGCAACATGTTTGACATTGGCAGGGTCGGCCTTTTCGTGGCTGACATCTTCAGTCTCCACTGACAGGTCTTTGACGGTGACCACGCGCGGTTCACCGTTCAGTTCAAAGTAGATATTGCGTGTACCATCCTCGTGTACGCGGCCGATTGCATTCAGCTTGATAATCAGGGTTTTGCCAGCTTCGATATCGATACTGACTTCATCGCCGACATCGAGTCCATAGAAGAAAACCGGGGTCGGCAGGAAGGATGTATCGCTGTACTCCTGGCGGAAACGGTCGTATTCCTCGAAGACGCCCGGGTAGAGGACTGCCGAGAGGACGTCACGGTCGCTGACGTTATGCCCGAGCTTGGCCTGCAGTTCTTCTTTCCTGGCGGCAAAATCGACCGGTTCAAGCAGTTCGCCGGGGCGACAGGTGAGCGGCTGCTCTCCCTTGAGGATGATTTTCTGTAGCTCCGGGGGGAAGCCACCGACCGGCTGGCCAATCATGCCCTTGAAGAAATTGACCACACCCTGCGGGAATGCGAGATCTTCACCGCGTTCGAACACATCCTTCGGTTCAAGGTTGTTCTGCACCATGAACATGGCCATATCGCCGACGATCTTGGATGATGGCGTGACCTTGATCACATCGCCAAACATGTCATTGACCTTGCGGTACATCTCCTTGCATTCTTCCCACCGATCGCCGAGGCCCAGACCTTCGACTTGCGGCTTGTAGTTGGAATACTGGCCACCGGGGATCTCGTGACGATAGACCTGGGCTGTCCCGCTGCGGAGTTCCGATTCGAAAGGCGCGTAATAGGTCCGTACCGTCTCCCAGTAATTCGCCAGCTTCTGCATGTCATCCTGATTGAGCTGGGGATCCCAGATCGATCCTTCCAGAGCGGCAAGTAGTGCGTTCATATTCGGCTGGGCGGTCAACCCGGAGACCGATGAAAGCGCCAGATCGACAATATCGACTCCGGCTCGGGCGGCCATCATCAACATGGAACCACCATTGCTCGAAGTGTCGTGGGTGTGCAGGTGAATCGGGATACCGACCTCGTCCTTGAGCGCCTTGATCAGTTTTTCGGCAGCAAACGGCTTGAGCAGACCGGCCATATCCTTGATCGCCAGGATATGGGCGCCCATATTTTCGAGTTCTCTGGCCAGGTTGACGTAATACTGCAGCGGATACTTGTCACGTTTCGGATCAAGGATGTCGCCGGTGTAGCACATCGCCGCCTCGCACACAGAACCGGTCCGCTCATTAACCGCTTCCATTGCCACCTGCATTCCCTTGGTCCAGTTCAGCGAGTCGAAAATCCGGAAGACATCGATCCCCGATTCCGCGGCTTTCACCGTGAACTCCTGAATAACGTTATCCGGATAATTGGTGTAGCCGACCGCGTTGGAACCACGCAGCAGCATCTGGAACAGAATGTTCGGCACCTTCCTGCGTAGCCGCTCGAGCCTTTCCCAAGGGTCCTCAGTCAAGAACCGCATAGAGACGTCGTAGGTTGCCCCGCCCCACATCTCAAGGGAGAAGAGGCCACCGCCGAGATGGGCGGTTGCCTCAGCGATGCGGTCGAGGTCATGAGTCCGGAAGCGTGTCGCCATCAGGGACTGGTGGGCATCACGCCAGGTGGTATCGGTGATCAGCAGCTGCCGATTTTTGCGAGCCCAGGTGGCAAGGCCCTTCGGCCCTTTGTCCAACAGAATGTCGCGGGTGCCTCGCGGATGCTGCTTGCCGTAGGCGATCTCCGGGATTTCCGGCTCGCGCAGGTCACGGAAATTGAGCCGTTTCTCCGGCTTGATGCCCGGATAGCCATTGACCGTAGTATGACCGATCAGGCTGAGGATCTTGTTGGCACGATCCTTTTTGACCGGCAGTTTGAAAACCTCGGGATGCTCATCGAGAAAAGAGGTATCACACTTGCCCTCAAGGAAAATCGGATGGGTAATCACCTTTTCGAGGAAACCGATATTGGTCTTCACGCCGCGGATTCGGAATTCCTGCAAGGCACGGTGCATGGTCCGCGATGCATCGCCGAAAGTCAGGCCCCAGGTCGAGATCTTTACCAACAGCGAGTCATAGTGAGGGGTGATGATCGCACCAGCATAACCGGCTGCGGCATCGAGGCGGACACCGAAACCCGCTGCGGTGCGGTAAGCCTTGATGATGCCAAAATCCGGCGCGAAGTTGTTGGTCGGATCTTCTGTGGTAATCCGGCTCTGGATCGCATAACCACGCAGCTCGACATCTTTCTGGCTCTTGATGCCGATCTCGGGATCCGAAAGCTTGTACCCCTGGGCGACCCGAATCTGTGCCTGCACGAGGTTGCGCATGGTCACCAGCTCCGTCACGGTGTGTTCCACCTGAATCCGCGGGTTCACTTCGATGAAATAGAAGCTCCCCTGTTTATCCATGAGGAACTCGACCGTGCCGGCATTACGGTAGTTAACGTGCCTGGCCAGGGCCAAGGCATAGTCGCAGACTTCTTTGCGCTTTTTGCTGTTGAGATAAAGCGACGGTGCAATTTCGATCACCTTCTGGTGGCGGCGCTGGATAGAACAATCCCGCTCGTAGAAATGGACGATATTGCCGTGGTTGTCACCCAGGATCTGCACTTCAACATGCTTTGGCTTTTCAACAAACTTCTCAAGAAAAACGGTAGCATCACCGAAGGCCGCCCTGGCCTCCGAAGCGGCAGACTTGAGCCCTTCGAGCAGTTCCTTCTGGTTCTGGGCAACCCGCATACCCCGTCCACCACCACCGGAACTCGCCTTGACGATGATCGGATATCCGGCACCCTTGGCAAACAGCAACGCCTCTTCTTCTGAACGGATCGGGTCTGCCGTGCCAGGGACAACAGGGACGCCTGCCTCCACAGCGACCTTGCGGCCGGAAATCTTGTCGCCGATCTGGCGTTGCATCTCAGGGGTCGGACCAATGAAAACAATGCCGGCGCGTTCGCAGGCTTCAGCAAATTCGGCGTTCTCTGAAAGGAACCCGTAACCAGGATGGATGGCATCGACATCTTTTTTTCGTGCCAGATCAATGATCTCATCGATGCTCAGGTAGGCATCAATCGGCCCCTTGCCTTTGCCAATCAGGTAAGCTTCATCGGCCTTGTAGCGATGCAGGGACAGTTTGTCTTCTGCCGAGTAGATCGCCACAGTACTGATGCCAAGTTCGGTACAGGCACGAAAAATGCGGATGGCAATTTCACCACGGTTGGCCGCCATGACTTTGCGAAAATTTTTGATAGGCATGCGCTCTCCTTGAGGACGATAACAGTCAATAAATTTTATTGAAGATAAAACCGGAACAGCCCCGCTAAAATATTTAGTTATAATAAACTTTTATAACAAAATTAAACACTTACAGGCTTTTCGAGCTGCATTCTAACCAAATCGATATGAACACTGTCAAGCAAAAAACTGTTCTATTTTCAAGCCACTGAATTAACTGATATTTTTTACCTCACATCGCATTGGAATTTCCCGTATCTGGCACCCGTCGTGTGAAAGCAGTCATTTTGAGCTCTGACGACACAGGTTGAGCCAGGAAAGACCTTGCAACCCATTAAACGTCATGCTAGTTTGCCCATATCGTCAATTTCATGACGCAAGACTCGGAGCCGCCCATGGAACATGCCGCCCGCATCCTCTTCGTAGATGACGAGCCCGGCAGTCGCGAAAGCCTGTCTCTGCTCCTTGAGCACGAAGGCTACCAGGTAGATACTGCCTCGGATGGTGAAAAGGCCCTGCGGTTGCTTGCGAAAAGAACTTATGATGCTGTTATCACCGATCTTTTCCTCCCCGGAGTGAGCGGCATCGAGATTCTCAAACACGTCAAGGAGCAGCTCCTCCCCTGCAACGTAATCCTGATTACCGGCAACGCGACCGCCGAAACAGCTGTCGAGGCGATGAAGGAAGGGGCCTTTGACTACATCATCAAGCCCGTCAACTTCGACAAACTGAAAACCCTGGTCGCCAAAGCCGTTGAAAAAACCAGACTGGTTGCCGAAAACCTCTACCTACGCCAGCAATTGCGCGGCAAGTACAAGTTTGACAACATAATCGGCAACAGCCCGGCCATCCAGCCGGTTTTTTCCCGCATGGAAAAAATTCTGCATACCGACTCAACCGTACTCATCCTTGGTGAATCAGGGACCGGCAAGGAGCTGGTTGCCCGAGCCATCCACTTCAACGGGTCGCGCAAAGAAAAGCCCTTTATCACAATCAATTGTGGAGCAATCCCCTCAGAACTGCTGGAAAGCGAGTTGTTCGGCCATGTGCGAGGCTCATTTACAGGTGCGGTCGCCGATAAACCTGGCAAGTTCGAACTGGCTAACCGTGGGACGATTTTCCTTGATGAGATAGGCACGATGCCCCTCCACCTGCAGATGAAGCTGCTGCGAGTGCTACAGGAACAGGAAGTGGAACGGGTCGGCTCCATACGTAAAACCAAGCTTGACGTCCGGGTCATCTCGGCAACAAATTCCGATCTGGATGAACGCGTACGACGTGCCGAGTTCCGGGAAGATCTCTTCTATCGGCTGAACGTTATTCCCATTCACCTCCCCCCCTTGCGGGAACGCCATGAAGACATTGCCTTGCTGGCCAGGCACTTCCTCCGCAAAATATGCGCAGACATGCGCCACCCCATGTGTGAGTTGACATCCGAGGCACTGCAAGCAATGGAAAGCTACGGCTGGCCCGGCAATGTTCGTGAAATGGAAAACGTGATCGAAAGGGCTGTCGCGTTGACAGACGGAGAGGTCATCGACCGGCAAGACCTGCCACCGCAGATCGCCGGGACTCTCGACGAGAAGGGGCACCTGCCCGTCCTGCGTATCCCTGAAGAAGGCCTTGACCTGATGGAAACAATCGCATCTCTGGAAAAAAATCTTATTCAGCAGGCCATGGACAAGTCGCACAGCATAAAGGCGCGCGCCGCGTCGCTGCTGAAGATAAATCGCACGACGCTGGTTGAAAAAATCAAGCGTTACGGTATGTAGTAATGAGCGTATCACAGCAATTCAAATCAACTATCTGGAGGGCAACATGATGCAGGATCCATCGTTTTCAGCGTCCATACTGGGCAGCATTGTCTACGCCATCATCATTCTTGCGGCCGGTTTCTGGGGAGCCAAAATGCTTGCCCACCTGGTCAAGGGTCTTATGGAGCGCCATGATGTCGATCAGGCCCTGACCGGTTTTGTCGGCAACCTGGTCAATGCTTTTATTGTTACGATCGCCTTCATTGCGGCATTGAACCAGCTGGGCATCCAGACCACTTCCCTGGTCGCCATCGTCGGTGCTGCGGGTCTCGCGATCGGCCTCGCCCTGAAGGATTCTCTGGGCAATTTCGCCGCTGGCGTCATGATTCTTATCTTTAAACAGTTCAAGGCGGGCGATTTTATCGAGGCAGCGGGTGTTCTCGGGATAGTTGAGACTCTCAACATCTTCTCAACCCAGTTGAAAACCGCCGACAACAAGACGATATTCGTCCCCAACGGCAAGCTGCTCGGCGACAACATCATCAACTATTCAACCAAGCCGACCCGGCGTGTCGACCTGGTAATTGGCGTCAGCTACGACGCTGATCTGAGTCACGTAAAGAAGGTGCTGCAGAACATACTCTCCAGTGAGGCACGTATTCTCAAGGATCCGGAACCGACGATCGGCGTCCTCGAGCTGGCCGACAACAGTGTCAACTTTGCCGTTCGGCCCTGGGTCAATTCTACCGATTACTGGGGCGTCTATTTCGATCTGCAGGCAGAGATCAAGACCTGCTTCGATGCTGAAGGAATCGGAATTCCTTACCCGCAACGCGACGTTCACCTGCACCAGGTGCCACTTCCTGACAGTGCAACAAAGAAAAAGTAGCTCGCGCGATAGGCTCCGAACATCAAACGGCCTGGTATTGATTTACCAGGCCGTTCATTTTCCAGTGCAAAGGATACCGAAATTTTCAATCTTCTTGGCCGTTGCCAATACGAACCTATCCAGACAATTTGGCTTTACCTGTCATACGCTCGATCTCGACCTTGACCACACGAGTCTGACTGTCAAACTTTTTTATGTAGGCACCGCCCTCGGCGACAAACTCCGGGGAGTATTTCGCAATCAGCCCTTTCAAAGCCTGATATCTTTCCTCGCCGTCGACAACTGCAGCACGGCCGAAGACGATAACGCTCTCAAATTCCGTACTGAATTCTGCAGGCAGCAGATTGGTCCGACCGACCACACAAAAGGAAACGTTATGGTTTGCGGCAAGGTTATCGAGTTTATGTCCTTCCAGCGCGCAGTGAAAATAGATGCAGCTGTTCATAAACACATAATTCAACGGTACTCCGTAGGGGCGTCTCTCCCCATCGGCCGTTGACAGTACGCCATATTCCCCGGTTCGCAACAGATCGATGATATCACCTTCCTGCATGGCTTTGTCTTTTCGTCGCATCAGCTTGACTCCTTGTTGTCTCTTTGCAGATCAATCTTCACGCAAACTTTGGTAAGGGGTGAAATAGGACCGGTAACCGAACCGCAGGATTATGAAGGTGGTCAGGGCCACGCTGCCGGTGATGACACACATGATGGCGATCTGGTACTTGACAGCAATCAAAGGCTCGGTCCCCGATAGAATCTGGCCTGTCATCATACCGGGAAGAAACACCAGCCCCATAGCGGCCATTGCGTTGACTGAAGGGATCAGAGCTGCCCGGAAGGCGCTTCTGACTGCCGGTTCAGCCGCCAGCTTCACACTGCTGCCCAGACAGAGGGCGGTCTCGATCTCCTCTCGTCGTTCCCGGAACTCGGCGACCAACCGTTCGGCAGCCAGACTCGCACCGGTCATGGAATTGCCGATCACCATACCGGCCAGCGGAATCAGGTAGCGTGGGTCATACCACGGATCGAGCCCGATCACCAGGGTGCAGAAGAAGAATGTCATTCCGCCACAGCCGAACAGCATCGCACCGCCAACCACCCGATAGAAGTTCGGCATCTTTGCTTCGACCCTGGCCCCGATCGTCTGGACAGCGAATCCGGTCATGACAATCAGAAGCAGGAGAACCGGCAATGCAGATTCCAGGGCAAAGACCAGATGCAGGACGTAACCAACGACCATCAGTTGCACAAACATGCGCAGACCTGACCAGAAGAGATCCCTGCCCTGCCCGGCCCGGAGCAGGTGGGCCAGACCGATACTCATCAGCAACAGGCTATAAACGGTCACCAGGTCCCAGAGGCTGAGATCGATAATCGTCGGATTCATGTCGCAACGCCCCTGTTATCAGTCACGGTTGCTGAAAGGAACTGGCGAGAGGCTTCGACTTTCGGGTCATTCAGGACTTGGGCAACAGGGCCAGCTTCGATAACTGAACCGCCTATCATCAAGGCAATCCGGTCTGCACAAATCTCGGCGATCTGCAGATCGTGAGTCACGAGAATTATGGCCAGGCCATTTTCTCTGGCCAGTAGTTTGAAGGTTTGCGCCATCAGAGCGCCGGTCTGACGGTCAAGAGCACTGGTCGGTTCGTCAAGCAACAACGCCTGACAGGGGCCAATCAGGGCACGCAACAGACAAATCCTCTGTTGCTGACCGACCGAAAGCTTGCGAGCATCTCGATCCAGCCAGGAGGGCTCGATCCTGCACATCTCTATCAGCGTTTTGATCTCTGGTGACTGTAGGTTTGGCGCTGCAACCCGCCGCAATCTCGCCGATGCCAACAGATTGTCTTTGACCGTGCCGGCGAAAAGATAGGGCTTCTGGGCAACCAGGGGAATCTGTGCGCGCAACACCGGCGGGGGGAAGGTCCTGATATCCACGCCAGACAACGTGATCTGACCGCTGTCAGGCTCCAGCAAACGATTAAACAGCCGCAACAGCGTGCTCTTGCCGCTGCCAGAGGGCCCGACCACCGTGAGTATTTCACCGGAGGTCACACCAAGAGTTGTTTTTTGCAGGACAGGTTCGGGGGCGCCATCATCACCAATCCGGCTCACTGTCACCTCCTCTGCCTTGAGCAACTCCCGGGAGTTCATCTAGTATTTGTCTCGTCGGTCAGACGGCGCAGGACTGCTTTCATATCTTCCCAGACGTCTCGCTTGCCCTCCGGATTGCGCAACAGATAGGCCGGATGATAGGTGGGCATCAGCGGAGTGCCATGGTAGCTTTGCCATTCGCCCCTGATCCTGCTGATTGGAACCTTGCTCTTCAATAAGCTGTGTACGGCAAATCGACCAAGGCCTATGATCACCTGCGGCTTAATTGCTGCTATTTGACGGATCAGAAAGGCTTCACAGGTTGCCACTTCATCAGGTTGCGGATCCCGATTGTCCGGTGGACGGCATTTCAGGACGTTGCAGATATAGACGTCATCGCGCCGCATACCCATTGCCTGCAGAATCCTGTCGAGCAGCCGCCCCGCCTCACCAACAAAAGGCTCGCCCTTCTGGTCTTCCTCACGACCCGGGGCTTCGCCAACCAGAACCAGACGCGCATTCGGATTGCCGACGCCGTAAACCAGCTTATGACGAGAGGCTCCGAGCCCACAGCGCTGGCAATCTCCCAGATCAGTCCGAATGGCATCGAGTGTTTCGCCCAGGCTGGTGCTCGTGTCCGTATCCTGTGGCAGATCGGCATTGCTCGCAGCCGTGCGCAGGTTCTCCACACCGAGATCGGCGAGGTACTCGAGTTGGCTGCGGGCTGAAGCCAGGGCCGTGCGAATATCATTTAATAACTGCTCAGGCATATTTACTGACAAAACTCCCGCAGAAAGTATATTATTCAATGAAAGGACGGTACAATTATCCGATGAAATGGTTGTTCTCTGCTACCTTGACATGTGTCCTTGTCATGCTGCTTTTCCCGTCCGATGCCCTGGCCTGGGGGATCGGCGTTCATCTGCAGACCGGCACCTGGATTCTCGACAACCTGGCCCAGCTTCCGGAAGCTCTTCGCGCCATACTCGCGGCACATCCGAAAGACTATCTGTACGGCTGTATCAGCGCCGACATCACTCTGGGTAAAAAATACACCCATTATCTCAAGCACTGTCACTCGTGGCGGATGGGCCTCAAAATCCTCAACAAGGCTGCAACTGACAGCCAGCGGGCATGTGCCTATGGCTACCTGAGTCACCTTGCCTCCGACACCGTGGCTCATTCTTACTTCGTGCCTTACAATCTGATCCGCACCTACAACACGATGCTACTCAAACACGCCTACTGGGAAATGCGCTTTGAAGCCCACGTGGCTCCGGAAGTTTGGCCGCTGGCCAGATCGATCGGGCGCAAAGACTTTACCGACAACGACAAGCTCATGCGCAATATCCTGGCTGACACAATCTTTTCCTTCGGAACCAACAAAAAGCTGTTTAATTCACTTCTGCTTCTGAACCGTCTGCAGCAGTATCAAAAGGTTCTGCGTTCACTGGCCAATACATCGAAGTGGGCGATTACGGCAGAAGATCAGAAAGAGTACCTGGGGCTGACCACTGAAGCGACCTTGAGTTTTTTGCAGGACCCGGAGAACAGCCCCTACCGGAACGCCGATCCGACCGGAGAGCGTGCCCTGAATTCAGCCAACATGATCCGCAAGAACCTGAACACTCTCTGGCTTGATGGCAAGCTACGCGACCAAGACGCCGACGAGATGATTGCAGTCATCAAAATCAGGTTCAAGGAAGGGATCTGTCAGCCGGAGGACCTCCTGACCCTGCTCTCCGCAGCCTGATCCGGATCAACTTTTCGGTATCAGTTTCACAATCCTGTCAAGCAGGCTTTCCGCCACCTCGACCTTGGTCATCAGGGGCAACTCTTCCACCTGGCCATCCGACATCAGCAAACGGACGATATTCGTTTCGCCATCAAAGCCCGCTCCGTCCTGGGTCACATCGTTTGCAACAATCATATCCAGGTTCTTTTTCTGCAACTTTTCACGGGCATGTTGCAGCAGGCCTTCGGTTTCGGCAGCGAAGCCGACCAGGATGCGTGAGCCTTTCTGCCGACCGAGTTCGGCCAGAATGTCCGGATTGCGTTGCAACTCGATCGCCATGGTTTCGGTATCACCTTTCTTGGTTTTCTGCGCGCTCCGTTCCACCGGTCGGAAATCAGCAACAGCAGCTGCCTTGATGATGACATCGGCCTCAGAGACCTTGTCCATTACCTGCCGATACATCTCTTGTGCACTGGTGACGTGAATCGTCTCAACACCCTTTGGGTCATGCAGATTGACCGGCCCCGAAATCAGAATAACCCTGGCCCCACGATCGCGTGCTGCACCGGCAATCGCGAAACCCATCTTGCCGGACGAATAGTTGCTGAGAAAGCGGACTGGATCAAGCTCTTCACGTGTCGGCCCGGCAGTCACCAGAAACGTCTTGCCGACGAAGTCCCTACTGCCGACGAGGGCATGGACCGAATTGAAAACAACCTGGGGATCCGGCATCTTGCCCTGGCCCTGCCAGCCGCAGGCCAAGTCACCATAGACCGGTTCAACGAAATGGTAACCCAGCTCTTCGAGATGTTTCTGGTTCTCCCGGTAGAGCGGGTTCTCCCACATATTGGTATTCATCGCCGGGACGAAGAGGACCTTTGCCTTGGTTGCCATAACCGTTGTGGAGAGCAGGTCGTCAGCAATGCCGTTTGCTACCTTACCGACAAAATTGGCCGTAGCGGGAGCAATCAACACAAGATCGGCGCTGTCAGCCAAAGAGATATGACCGATCTCCTGTTCCTGGATGAGATTGAACAATTCCGTGTGAACAGGGTTTCCGGACAGGGTCTGGAATGTCAACGGAGTCACAAATTCCTGGGCACTGCGCGTCATGATCACGTTAACATCAGCGCCGGCCTTGACCATCAGGCGCAACAACTCGACAGCCTTGTAGACTGCAATGCCTCCGGTTACGCCCAATATGACAGATTTACCTTGCAGCACGACCTTCTCCAGTCAACTTAAAGAAATGCGGCATCACCGACAAAAGGGTTCATCTGCCGCTCACGACCGATCGTGGTATCCGGACCGTGGCCAGGGTGGACAATTGTCTCGTCAGGCAAAGCGAACAGACGCTCGCGAACACCTTTGACCAGTGAGTCAAAATCGCCACCCGGCAGATCTGTCCTACCTATCGATCCGGAGAAAAGAACGTCACCGACGAACAGGTGTCCCTCACCGAAAAGGCAGATGCCGCCTGGAGAATGTCCCGGTACATGAAGCACGCTGAAGGAAAGTTCTCCGACCTGAAAAGTATCTCCCTGTTCAAGCAGCCGATCCGGTTCCGGTGAGGCGGCAACAGACAAGCCGTAAACTTCGGCATGGCTCCTGGCATTCTGCAGAAATGGCAGGTCCCCAGCATGGATCATCAATTCAGCGCCAGAGCTTTCAACTACTTTCCGATTGGCACCAATATGATCAAAATGTCCATGGGTATTGACAACTTTGCGAATATTCAAGCTTTCTTTCTCGGTAAAATACAGGATTCTTTCCCCCTCTTCACCGGGATCGACGATCATCGTCTCGCCGGTTTTAGTGCAGGAGACAACAAAGCAGTTAACCTGCAGCGGCCCGACGCTCAACTGATGTATGGCAAGTTTTTCACTCATTATTCTTGTCCTGGCTGTCTCCTGCGAGGAGGTTAAAGTCCTTGTTCTTTAATTGCTCACCGAGGTTATTGCTGAACCGTGAACGCGGCTGCCCGGGTGTCTTTTTGAACTCCACGGCAGAGGCTTCGGCATTCACTTCAGCTTGCCCGAGATCAATTTTACCCGATGGCACTGCCTCCAGGGCACCCTTGAAGAAATATCGGTCATAATGTTTGTGATATTGCGTCCAGGTCGAATCACTGTCTGGTTCACGATCAATATGAGTGCGGATGCCGTTAATCTTGGAATCCAGGTCATCCAGAAAGCTCAGGATAACGGCTTCCATGGTTTTCGGCCGTTTCGGAGAGCCGTATTCATATTGTCCATGGTGTGACAACAGGAGATGTTTGAGGTGAACGGCCAACGTGAGCGGGAAGCTTTCCAGGTGACGCAATTTTTCTTCCACCATTTCAACGCCAATAACAATATGGCCAAGCAGTTTGCCTGCATCTGTATATTCGAAAGAACGCTGGTAACGTAACTCGGCGATCTTGCCAATGTCATGCAACAGGGCACTTACAACCAGGAGATCGCGGTTCAGGTCCGGATAGCGCTGGCAGATGTCAGCGGCAAGGCTGGCAACGGCCAAAGAGTGCTCAAGCAAGCCGCCAAGGTAGGCATGATGCATGGCTTTCGCAGCCGGAGCCCTCGTATAGCCTGCCATGAAACCAGGATCGGCCAGGAATTTCTCCATCATTTTTTTCAGGTCCGGGTCTGCCAGTGCATCGATCACGGATTTTAATTCACCGACCATTTCGTCAACCTGACGAGCTGATACAGGCAGGAAGTCGGCGAGGTCAATCTCTGATTCATCGAGACGATTCAGCTCCTGAATAACCAGCTGCATTTTCCCCAGGTAGAGGCTGGCTTTTCCTGACACCCGGACAAAATCATCCCGGTTAAACCTGGCGGAGAATTCATCGACCCTGTCCCAGATGCGCCCCTCGACTTCACCTGTGCAGTCCATCAGCCTGAGAGTCATATACGGCTTGCCGTTCTTGGCCATGCCGAGGGTCTTGTTCCTGACCAGGAACGGTGCTTCTATCTGGTCACGCTCCACTATGTTTTTTACATAAACTTTCTTCAAGACAACTCCTGTTTCAATACAGACAGCACAACCTGGTCCGCCGCGCGCAAACCGTCAAAAGCCGCACTCATAATGCCACCGGCATAACCGGCCCCTTCACCTGCTGGGAATAAGCCGGCGTGGCTGACCGAAGCACCTGACTCGTTGCGAGTTATGCGCAGGGGCGAGGATGTCCTGGTTTCCACACCGATCAGCACAGCTTCTTCAGTAATAAACCCCCTCATTTTTCGATCGAAATGAGGCAGGGCCCGGTTCAGTCCATGGTACACGAAATCCGGGAGAACTTCACGAAGTTCTGTTTCAATCACACCGGGACGACAGCTGGAGGCGACCGACCCGCTGCCGAGGCCGCAAAAGCTCATCACATTCTGCGCCGGTGCCAGAAAATTTTTCCCGGCCAGCAAGAAGGCCTTGCGTTCCCATTGCTGCTGGAATCGCATGCCGCCAAGCGTTGCCCCGCCCCAATCTTCCGGTCGCACAGACACCACCAGAGCGCTGTTCGAGTATGCTCCGGTTCGTGACATCCGACTCATGCCGTTCACCACCAGACCGTCCTGTTCCGAGGCCGCATTAATGACTTCCCCCCCAGGGCACATGCAGAAAGAATATACACCACGCCCAGTCTCATCATCATTATAACGGAGGGCATAATCTGCTGCGGGAAGCTGATTGGCGAATTTGCCGTACTGGATATGGTTTATCAAGTGTGAGGGATGTTCGACGCGAACACCGATCGCAAAACCTTTGGCTTCAAGATGCACAGCGTTGCGATCCAGCATCTGGTAGGTATCGCGTGCACTGTGTCCGGGAGCGAGGACCAGGGCATCACAAGCAATCAGCTGGTTTTCATTCAATACACCACCGACAATTCTGCCCTGGTGCGTCTCAAAACCTGTCAGGCAGGTTTCAAAACGGATATCGACACCCTTGCTGATCAGATACTCACGAAAATTGATGACAACCTTGCGCAAACGATCTGTGCCAACATGGGGCCGTGCTTCAACCAGGATTTCACCCGGTGCGCCGAATTCGACCAGACTTTCAAGAACTGCCCGCCTGCGAGGATGATTCAGGCGCGTCGTCAACTTGCCGTCAGAAAAGGTTCCGGCGCCGCCTTCACCGAATTGGACGTTGCTGACAGCGTCAAAGACGCCAAGGCTCCAGAATTTTTCCACATCTTTCACGCGCTGCTCAACCGGTCTGCCCCGATCAACCAGCGTTACCTGCGCCCCTGATTCGATGAGGCCTTTTGCGGCAAACAGACCGGCCGGTCCCATGCCGACCACCAGAACGTGTTGTCTAGCAGTAATCCTTGGCGAGGGAGTGTCGGGGAGTGCAGGGAGGCCTTCGAGACGATCACACGAAGAATTCTTTAGTAAATCAGATTCATTTTCACATGAAAATTCAACAGTGAAAATTCTGCGAATCCGGCTCTTTTTACGGGCATCTATAGAGCGGCGCACCACCTTTAAAGCTCTTATCTGCAAAGCCTCAACACCTAGAATACTCGCTACTTCACTTGGCAGAGAGCTCTCGTCTGCAGAAATATCAAGGGGTATGTCACGGAGCAGAAGGGGCATTACGGGATCCGATCATCAGGTTGGCAGATCATGCCAATGGCAACCAGACCTGGAATGTCGTGCCTTGCCCGGGTTCACTCTCAACATGAATTCGTCCGGAATAGGTTTTGACGATACGTAAGACAACGGAAAGCCCGAATCCGGTTCCCCGTTCTTTGGTCGTGAAGAATGGGTCAAATATCTTGTTCATATGTTCTTCCGGGATGCCACCACCGGTGTCGCTGATTGTAACCATTGCCTCGGAATCATCGCATTCGAGAGCGACCGACAGGATTCCTCCCTGCTTCATTTCAAACAGGGCATTGGCAAACAGATTAGAGAACACCTGGCCAAGCTCATCTGCATCGGCAAGGATAGCTGGTGTATTTTGCTGCAACTGCTTTGTCAGTTCAACATTCTGTGCCTGAATCTGCGCAAGGAAGGGCTGTAAACTTGTTTCGATAACATCGGCGAGACGGACTGAACGCAGCTGAAAGTTTGCACGCTTGCTGGTTGAGAGCAATTTGACCAGGATCGCGTCAATCCGCTCCACTTCGTTGATGATCTTCTCTGAATACGATCGCATTTCCGGCTCATCCTTCAACCCGGAACATAGAACCTGGGCAAAAAGGCTGATTGAATTCAGAGGGTTGCGAATTTCATGGGCCATCCCTGCAGAAAGATGTCCAAGTGAAGCCAGCTTCTCCGTCAGCAGGATTTCGTGATGAGCAAGCTCCAGCGCTGTGGTTTTCTGTGCAACGCGCTGCTCCAGTTCCCGGTTCCACAACTCTATCTCGTCAAGCAACTTCTTCTGCTCCTGGACGAGCACCCTGTTACGCATCTCTATAGAACGGACGTGCAGCACACTTTCAATCCGCTCGACCAGTTTCGCATTGCTGAAAGGCTTGAGGATATAATCTGAGGCACCGGCTTTCATCAATTCGACAGCGACTTCCTCGCTGCCTTTGCCGGTAAACATGATCACGTAGGTATCAGGGAATCGGGCACGGATTTCTTTTAGGGCATCAAGACCGTTAACCTTGGGCATCATGTAATCAAGCAGAACGAGGGAGGGTCGCTCACGTTCGATGATTTCATAGCTGTCCGTTGCATTGTCAACAGTGTGAACTTCGAAACCTCGGCTATTGAGAACCATTGAGGTGAGCTCAAGGATCATCTGTTCATCGTCTACGATTAGAATCTTTTCGCTCATAAAAAGGCAGGGGCACTCCCGAATATTGATAACGCAGGATACCCCCCTGACTGTCTTTTGACAAGGATATTGGTCTGGCTCAGACGTATGAAAGGCAGCGTTTCCGCTGCCTTTGAAAGATCATCGAGGTCATTCCTTAACACGAATAGTCATGACCGGTATTGAGGACTTTCGAACCACCTTCTCGGCCGTACTACCAAAAAGAACATGGTCGAGACCCGTTCTACCGTGAGTTCCCATCACGATCAAATCCGTGTTCAACTCTTCAGCTTTCTTGATTATCTCGTCATAGGGAATCCCGGGCAGTACATATGATTCGAAATTGCTGAAATTCTGCATATGCGTGCGGCAGAATTTTTCCATCAACTTTTCGGCCCCCTGCTCTATTTCTTCTTCGAGTTTGTCAAAGGAAATATGCGGCACGTAAAAACCGCGCAGGTCAACCGGTTCATTGATGATGTGGACAACGATCAGCTTGCCGTCATATTTGCGAGCCATGGACAGGGCCGCCTGAAACGCAAAGTCTGAACCCTCCGAAAAATCAGTGGCAAACAGAATGGTTTTGAACATCATGTCGACCTCCTTTCAAGTGTCAGGAAACCCGTGCGACTGAACCACCATTGAAAATTTTCTGCATAACAGAGCGAAGTTCCTCCAGGCGGACAGGTTTGTGAAGATATTCGTAGGCGCCCAGATTCATCGCCTCAAGATACGACTCGACACCACCATAGGCCGTTATCATGATCACACTTGTACTCGGGAATTTACGGCTCAGTTCACGCAAAAAAACCAGGCCGTTCATATCCGGCATATTGATATCGCTGATAACCAGATTGACCTTGTGCTGCCCCAACAGATCGAGGGCATCATTGCCATTTGCAGCACTTTCAACCTCGTAACCTTCTTGTGACAACAGCTTGGTTAACCCGATCCGGGTATTTTCCTCATCATCGACAACAAGAATGCGTTTTATCGACTCGGCCAAAACAACCTCTGCATTTGAATGTTTCGGAAAGTCTAACATGAGGGGACACTCTGTCAAGCCGGCGTCAAGTTATTTTTTTTAGAAATACAACGAAAAAACAATGGGTTACAGAACGTTAACGAATATGATATCAAGCAGAATTACTCTGGCCCATGTCTTGCCAGGTGTGGATAAACAGTGTGATCAGGAGGGGAAACAGGTCCGCGTGCTGACAACTACAATCAAGGACCTCTTTGTGGCTGAGTTCGTCCGCTGTGGTCCCGGCAGCATAATTGGCGATAAAGGCAACAGCAGCAACCTGCAGCCCAAGAAACCGGGCCATGATTGCTTCCGATACCGTTGACATGGAGACAACATCAACTCCAACCGTTCGCAGAAAACGGATCTCGGCAGGAGTTTCATATGATGGCCCCGGCATGGCAGCGAGAACGCCACGGTGAAGACGCAGGCCTGAAGAGTGGCCGCAGGACAATCGGTCGTATAAGCTTTGGTTATACAGACCGGCAAGGTCAATAAAAGTGTTGCCGGCAAGGCCACGCAACGGGTTATCGCCAAGCAGGTTGATATGGTCTTCAACCAACATAAAATCCCCTGGCTTGAATTTTTTGTTGATAGCGCCCGTTGCACAGGTCAGGAGTATTCTCAAGCAACCCAGCGCACGGGCAAGGCGCACCGGGAAAGCGGCGTGAAAGGCACTGATATTTTGATAACAATGGAAACGACCGGAAAAAAACAGGATGTTCCAGGATGAGCAGCGAACTGCTATTAGTTGACCATTATGGCCTTCTATTTGACCAACGGGGAAACACGGCCAATCCTCGTAGTTGAAAACACCGAGGGTTTCACCAAGCCCTGCGGCCCCCTTCCAACCGGAGCCGAGAACCACAGCAAGGTCGAAAGCGGCCACACCAGTCTGACGGCGCACCTCATCGAGCAGCCGGCTTGCAGAACCACCAGGCTCAAATTCCCAGGATGTTTCTGACACGTTTTTCAAGTTCACTGGGCTTGAAGGATTTATTGATGAAATCTACGGCTCCGAACCGGCGAACTTCAGCGGCGACTTCTTCGCCCCGTTCCACGCCACTCATGGCAAGGACTTTTACCTGGCTGAAGCGGGGCTCCTTCTGCAAGGACTGAAGTATCTGCTTACCGGTTTTGCCGGGGATACTCAGATCAAGCAAAACCAGTTGCGGCAACCGGGCTGTAATCTTCTCCCAGGCTTCCTCGCCATCGGCTGCCGAGATGAATTCCACCGGCAAATCGCTAAGAAGATCCCTGATCATCTGTCGGAAAAAGCGCGCGTCGTCGACAATCAGAACCAACGGCTGACCCGGTGCTGCGTTTTCTACCTGTTGTCCATCGGCACCGGTCAGTGCAATTTCAAACACGTGCGAGCAACCGGGGCATTTGACCTTGCCCACCTTCAACTTACTGCCGGAGGGGTCAATCTTATATCGTCCCTTACATTCAGAACAGGTGATCACCATAACTGAGCTCATTCAGCGGCAGGCTGCAATTCGAACATTTTGGAACCTGCAATATCGACTTCCCTGCCGTCCAGCCAGAAGCGTGCCACATCACTGGCGGCAAATTCCACAGACACTCTCTCATTGATCTTCCAGGTCAGGTCAAGACCGTCGTGCAGATCGAATTGTTGTGGCTTACGCGCATCGACTTTTATTATAAGTGAGCTATCGGCCAAAGCAAGCATCCTTAATGACGCGCCGCTATCGGGGATAACTGGCAAGACCCTGCTGTCCAGATTCTGCGGCTTTGCATTAATGCCTGTCTGCGCGGATGCCTGGGCAGGCACGACATTTTCAGCCTCATCCGGGTTGTCCTGCACAGTCGCTTGTGTTTTCGTTTTTTCAGGTTCAGCCAGCGATCTCTCGATTTCAGCTTGTGCCTTCCCGGGTGCAACCGGCTCTCTCTCTGGTAAAGCGGCCTTGGGTACGCTCTTGTCGGTCTGCTCGTCGCCCGGAAACATCGCAGGCAGAAAATAGAGGATGCCGCCGAGTAGAAGAACCAAAATAAAAGCCAAAAGGAATTTCCGCCAATCGCCACCCGAAGCAGATTCAGTGGGCAGAACGGTCCGCGGTACGATCGTCTCAGTTTCCGGAGCACTGGTTTCGGCGCTCTGGAGATCGCTCAACAGCACCAGGAGGGAGTTGCTTTTGAGGCCAAGATAACGCGCATAGACACGGATAAAACCGGTTACGTAAGCCTGCCCGGGGAGCGCCGAGAAACGATTATTCTCGAGACTTTCCAGATAGGTCTTGCGTATCCGCGTCTCTTCTTCAGCGTCCTGAAGCGTGTAGCCCAGCTCCTCACGTCGCTCTTTCAGGAGACGACCAATGTCTCTATCTGTATTTTCCATTATTTGCCAATAATTTTGAGATAATTCCCTGACAACCGGGCTAATTCGCTGCCTGGTGCCAGACGTATGACTTCCATAAACGATTTTTTCGCCTCGGCAGTGTCTTTCATTTTCATATAGACCAACCCCTGCCAGTAAAAACCGGTGGAGAAATTGGGTGCCAGTTCAACACTGCGGGTGAACATGTCCAAAGCTTCGACCGGACGGTCCTGGTTATAATAAAGCTCTCCAAGACGAAACGGCGGCATGTAGTAGCGCGGGCTCAGATCCATCGCTTTTTCATATGCGCGCTGAGATGCCGGATAATCCTGTTTATGGAAATACGCCAGGCCGATCCCGGTCCATGCTAACTCAGGTCGATCAAAAAGCAGACTGTCAGCAGCCGTCCTGAAAGCATTGATTGCATCGTCATAGCGATCCATGGAGAGGTAGAGAGCCCCAAGGTTGCTGTAGTATTTCGGATCGTTGTCGCTAAGTTCTATTGCCTTTAAAAAATGCTTCTCTGCCAGGTCAAAAGCTCTTTTCTGCCAATAAGCCTGGGCAAGACCATCCTGGATTTCCGGGTCTTCGTCGTCATATTTTTCTGCCAGGAGAAATTCCTTGAGCGCCTCTGTCGGATTTTGTTCATTCAGCGAGGTAGAGCCGAGCAGGTAATGATATCTGGCATCTTTAGCAGCGGACCTTTTCTCTTTAACCGGCACACAGGCAACCATCAGCATAAGCAGCACGACCATGCCCGAGAAAACCCATCGATAATGCATTAGATACAACCTTTCGAGTAGTGACTTAGAGCGAGGCAAGAATCCGTCCCACATTTGCACGTAACTGTTCTTTTCTCCGGTTCATTTCTTCCACCGATGGCGCAGTCTTGCGTGCCCTCAACCCGGGGCGCTTGGCTCGCATCGCCTCGACAGCTGCAAGCAGGTCATCAACATTTTCAGTGGCCTCGTCCTCAAGACTCATCGGCTCGGTCTGCCGAACAGCCTTGACGGCGGGCGATTGGGTTGCAGCAGGTTTGCTGCTGGTGGACGTTTCAACAGGCGGTTTTTTCTTAGTCGTCGTTGGGCCGGGAACTGCAAGACCGGCAGCAGGTTTCTCTGCAGTTTTCGCCTCGGACTGTTTTGTCGGAGCCGGTTCCGCAGGGGCTTCTTCGGCACCCAACCCCACTTTCAAAGGCAGGGACTCCCATAACATCTGACGGTCAGCCCCGTCCAGGAGATGGATATCCTGATCTGTCAGGAGAAAGCCCATTGATTCGACAAAATTCAACCCGTGATCAAGCATGCTGTCCATTTTCTGTTCAGGGATAATTCGCGGGTCGCCGAAATAAAAAGCCAGCACACTGCTCTTGTGCAGGTGGAACACCGCAACGGTCGCAATACCCTCCGGTTGTTTATACTGGCAGAGATAAGCACTTGCCTGCTGCGCCGAGACCCCCGGCAAGGCAAGCTGGACTTCGCGCATGGAGCGGAAAAGGTGGACGACCTTGTCGGCCGACACGCCGATTCCTTGAATTGACTCATCCCGCAGGAACATAACGTCTCCCCTCTGTTGCCTGCTCACAAACCTTCAAAAACAGTCAGTGCCTGAAAGTGCCTGAAGCGGCCTTCAACCTCTGTCCAATCCAACTTTCGTAACCGGTTGAGACTGAAATCCTCCACGGTAAATGACGCCATGACGCTCCCGAAAACCGTCGCTTTGCGGATCGTTTCATCACTCAAGTTGTTGGTTGCCGCCAGGTACCCCATGAAACCGCCTGCAAAAGTATCTCCTGCGCCTGTGGGATCGAAGACCTCCTCCAGAGGATATGCCGGGGCGGAAAAGATCGAGTGCTGATTAAATACCAGGACGCCATATTCACCGCGCTTCACAACCAGGGTCTTCGGGCCCATGGCCAGGACTTGCCGTGCAGCCTTAACGAGATTGGCTTCTTCTGCGAGCTGGCGGACTTCGGATTCGTTAATGACCAGGATGTCGACGTGCCCCAGGGTGTGCACCAAAGCATCACGCTTACCCTCTATCCAGAAATTCATGGTATCGCAGGCGATCAGTTTCGGCTTTTCGACCTGCTGCAGAACCTCCAGCTGAAGCTCGGGGTCTATGTTGGCCAGGAAAACGAATTCCGCCCGGCGATAGGGTTCCGGGAGTTGCGGATGGAACGTCTCAAAAACGTTCAGATGTGTTTCCAGGGTATGTGCTTCATTGAGATCGTAGCTGTAACGGCCCTTCCAGCGGAAGGTCTTCCCTGGCCGGGTCTGGAGGCCAGCCAAGTCGACGCCGCGCGACATGAGGAACTGTCGCGGTTCATCAGGGAAATCCTCCCCGACCACGGCAACCAGCTGGACGCCGGTAAAAAAACTGGCAGAGGTTGAGAAATAGGTCGCGGACCCGCCCAGGACATCATCCCCCCTACCGAAGGGTGTCTCTATACTATCGAAAGCAACAGACCCGACTACCAGGATATCCATAAAGATCCTTTTTGTCTGGAATAACAGGAATTTATTATTAGAACAAATCTATAGATTTTTAGCAATCATACTGTCAATCTAGTCCAGATATTTTCCCAGAATCGGTGCCAGATTTTTGCGGGTCTGTTCAGGAATCAAAGTACGGTCTGTCATAATTGCATATCTCAGGGACTCTCCGCACCCGCACTGAGGTTCTGCCGAAAGGGCCTTTGCTGCATGTTTGATAATGTTGCGTGCCATGGCAACATTCTGTCGGATGATCTCCAGCACAGCCCCTACCGTGACATCATCATGACCGTCGTGCCAGCAGTCGTAATCCGTTGCCAACGCAACGGTGCCATAGCAGATCTCCGCCTCGCGCGCCAGGCGAGCTTCCGGGATATTGGTCATGCCGATGATATCGACTCCCCAGCTGCGGTAGATGGTCGATTCGGCCCGCGTCGAAAAATTCGGCCCCTCGATGCAGATGTAGGTGCCGCCCTTGTGTACGGTTGCCCCTGCGCGCTGGCCGGCTTCGCAGAGAACTCCGACAAGTTCCGGGCAAACCGGGTCAGCAAACTGGACGTGACCTGTGACACCCTGGCCGAAAAAAGTTGAAGCTCTTTTGCCATGGGTCCGATCAAAAAACTGGTCTGGGATAACAATGTGTCCCGGGACGATTTCTTCTTTCATGCTGCCCACCGCGGAGACTGAGATAATTCGCTGAACTCCGAGCATTTTCATGCCGTAAATGTTGGCCCGGTATGGCACTTCAGAAGGGAGATAGCGATGACCACGCCCATGTCGCGGCAGGAAAACCATTTTGACTCCATCCAGCATCCCGGTGATGAAGACATCGCTGGGATCACCAAAAGGCGTATCGAGACTGACCTCCTCAATATTCGTGAGACCTTCAATTTCATACAGGCCGCTGCCGCCAATCACGCCAATCGTCATCTGCTCCATAACTTGATCCTCCAAGAATTTAGATGCCATTATCTTTACAAGTTCACAGCCTAAGGATTTATTGCTTATTTTCCAATCTCCCCTTCAACTGCCCGCATGCAGCTGAGATGTCCTGCCCCTTGCCGGCCCTGCGAACTGCCACGATCTGCCGATCAAGCAGATAGGTCTGAAAAACCCGTATGTCAGCATCGCTCGGCCGCCTGTAATCCGAACCGGAGTGCTCGTTGAAAGGGATAAGGTTAACCTTGGCTTTGATCCCGTGCAGCAGCTTGACCAGACGTCGGGCATCGGCCTGACTATCGTTGACACCTTGGATCAGTATATATTCAAAAGTGATCCGCTGCCGCGGGGCCAAAGGGAATTTTCGACAGGCCGCCATCAGCTCCCGCAAGGGGTACCGACGGTTGACAGGCATCAGTTCATTGCGCACTTCATCAGTGGTTGCGTTAAGGGAAACCGCCAGGTTTACCTTGATACGCTGACCGAGTTCATTCATCTCCGGCACCAGCCCCGAGGTCGACAGGGTTACCTTGCGCGGCCCATAATCAAAACCGGTCGGGGCGTACAGAATCTGCAGGGCGTCGACGACATTGTCCAGGTTATGCAGTGGCTCCCCCATCCCCATCAGGACAATATTATCTACGGAGTGTTGCTGGTGCACGGCACAGACCTGGTTGACGATTTCGGCAGCGGTCAGATTGCGCTCCAGGCCGAAGGTTCCGGTCAGACAAAAAGAACACTGCATGGCACAGCCAACCTGGGTTGAGATACAGAGGGTGTTGCGCCCCCCCTCCATCGGGATGAGCACTGTTTCGATACTCTTCCCGTCGTCTAGACGAAAAAGAAACTTGCGGGTACCGTCAGAACTGACCTCTACTGCATCCGGAGTAAACTTTGAAACGTAGGCCCTCTGAACCAGTTCGTCACGAAACGATTTGGACAGATCGGTCATCTCGGTAAATTCAGACACCCCGCGTTGGTAAACCCAGCGCATCAACTGCACGGCACGAAAGTTCTCTTTTCCCAAACCCGCAAGAAATTCTACAAGTGCAGCAGGGCTTAGATTTTTCAGATCAACTTTTGCAGGTATCGTCATTTGGTTCTTCTCTTAAAAGCCTGCTGGCTGTAAAGCGGTCTTGAGCGAGAAAAGGCCCTTCGGATTGTACCGAAGGGCCTCTGGTGACTCAAGTTTTTCCTCAATGAATACCTTTAAAGGAGCTCCAGACCAGAGAAAAAGTAAGGGATCTCAAAAGCCGCCGTTTCGAGGGCGTCTGATCCGTGCGTGGCATTCTCACCGATACTGGAACCGAACTCCTTGCGCAGAGTCTTGTCCCCGGCTTCAGCCGGGTTGGTTGCTCCCATCAGGTCCCGCCACTTTTTGATGGCACCATCGGCTTCAAGAACCATGACAACGCAAGGGCCGCTGCTCATGAAATCGGTCAGTTCAGCGAAGAAAGGGCGCGCCCTGTGCACGTAGTAGAAGCCTTCCGCCTCAACCTTGCTCATGTAAAGTTTCTTGATGCCGACCACCTTGAAGCCTTCAGCGTAAACGCGTGCCAGAATCTTGCCGGCATTTCCGGCAGCAAAGGCATCGGGCTTTATGATTGCGAATGTCTGTTCCATGCTATCCTCCAGAATGATTATAATTTGTAAAAGCCTCGCGCTTTTAACATTCGCCCATGTAAAAGTCAAGGATATGGAACGATCGGATAGTCTGTTGACCCATACGGCACTTATTCACCCTCGCTCCGATGCACAGGCCGGACTTTCAATTATCCGGCCATCACAATCACATTTGCATCTTTAGGGCCATCAGATCAAAGCCGACAGAAGTTAAGAATCAGCCTACCTGATCCTGCTCCAATAGAATAACCGGGTTAAATCCAAGTCGGACAGCGCCCCAGTGTCGCTCTTTGACGAAGATCGGCAGAGACAGATCACTCAAGACCTCACCTGTATCGCGTGCATAAGTCTGCAGCAGGAAAGGGTTGGTATTCTGGGCACTGCGTTTACCGGTCGGGTCGTCGAAAATCCTCTTGTCGCGGCTGTTGATCAAGTCGGTGTCGTAATCCCCGCTCAGCGGCTGGGAGAAACGACTGTTGTGAGTCCCGGCATAACCGTTGACATCAACGCAGAGGCAATAAATCGTACCTTTCAGGTCGGCGACCATTTTGTCATACCAAGGCTGCAGCTCTTTTTCAAACGTGTCATCATAGTCGGTCTTGTACTTGACCGGATCGGTTCCCGGTATCGGTTGATAGCGACGATCGAATATATCTATACGTTCTTTCAGTAAAGCTTCAAAACGATCCTGAATCCGGTCTCTGAAATCCGACGTGCTACTGATCAGATGCTCAAGGTATCCCTCTCCGGTTTTAAACCGTGCCACCAACTCCTGCATTTCCTCAGTCTCTGTTTTGAGGTGTTCTGAGGACTTGGCCGAATCAATCATCATATTCGCCACATCTTGGTTGAGTTCGGAGATGGTCGACATCTTTTCGTAAACCATCTGGCTGGCCATCGTTACCTGTTTGATAGCAGTTGTCACCGACCTCGATCTGACTCGTGTTCGACTCAAAATCACTGACCATTGCGCCGAAATGCGTACAGGTCGATTGCAGGGCGTCTCTGCTTACAATCGTCGTCTCATGCAGGCTGTCTGCCGCTTGCGATGAGGCCTGGATATTTTCAAGGATGCCGGCGATACGGTCTGAGATTCTGTCATTGGCATCTTTGACCTGTTCAGCCAGCTTGCGGATTTCCTGGGCAACAACAGCGAACCCCTTACCTGCGTCCCCGGCTCGTGCCGCTTCGATCGATGCATTCAGTGAGAGAAGACTTGTTCGATGCGAAATCATCTTGATCAGATCGACAAGGTTCTTGATGTCCTGTGATCGCGAGTCCATATCCCGCAGACTTTCGGCATAGCTGGCAACCTTGGTACTCATATCGCCAATGTCACTATTCACCTGGTTCAGTTCCCTGATATTGTTTTTGGCCTTCCCCAGGTTGTTACATGTTGATTCAAACAAGGCACTTGCGTTATTGGCGGCCTCGTTTAACGCAAGCAACGATTCGCGTGTTCCTGTGAAAATTTCGTCGCTCAGGTCACTCTGCATTTGTGCATGGCGAGAGGAGATTGACACCTTGCTTGCGACAATTGCCGAATTAACAGCTATGTTGACGCCCTGTTGACGCAGGGTGAGAAAAACCTTGCGCAGCATCGCCAGGAAGGTATTGTAATTTTCGGTCAGCTGACGGAATTCGTCATGGGATACCGCTTCCACGACAACCGAAAGGTCGCCCTTGGCCCATCCCATATCTTCAAATATTTCGAAAAGCATCCGCACCGGGCGAACAATCAAATGGCGAAGAAAAAAAATCAGGCACAAAAAGACAAGAGCGCCGAATATATGCAGGATCAGCATATGTCGCGTTGAAATGCGCGAGACTTCTTTGATGGCTTCAATCAGCGTCGTATCACCGCCTGCGGCAACCATGCGAGAAACAGTCTCATGGTATTCGTTGGTAATAAACAGAGATGCAGAAAAAATCAAGGCGAGAAACAGGAAGTTGCCGACCAACTTTACGGGTCAGCGTATTGAAAAAGGTTTTTTCCAGCCAGGTGTAAACATGCTTTACAGCAGTAATCATCAGACCCTCTACAGATAACCCCCCGCCATTTAAAATAAAACAATGTTTGTTTTATTGCTATTAAAAATATTCTAACCTTATTTTTGTCTGATACGTCCCGTCACTCTACAAAAATATAGGTCTTTTAATGTACAAACATAATACAGCCTGTGGTTATTCCGCAGGCTGCACAAAAATGAAGAGGCGCGCTTGGCGTGCGCCTCTTCTTTTAAATGCCATCAGCGAATCACGGGAACTCACTTGCATGACTTGACGTTCACAGCAGAGAATGTGGAAGTTAACGGCGCATCACTTGCTTTTGACCATAAACTCCAGATTCTTGTATTTGTTGATTGCAACTTCCAATTCATCTTGCATGATTTTCGGCATGGACTCTTTTGAGTTCATCAGCTGATTTGAAAAAATCGGCTTCAAGTTTAATTCTCGCCGTTTTGAACTCATCCAGAGACGCGGGCGAGGAAATGGACAGTGGAATATATTCTCGCATAGACCGCGTGCAGTTTGCCAAGATTCGCTTTCGCTTCGGCAAATTTCTCCGGTGTCTCGCCCAAGCCTTCAACAGATCTGGTCTACCCGGCCCTTGACTTGTTCCAGCCTGTCTCGATCTTTCTGACTCATCTTGGGAACAATCCCGGCCCCTGTTCCAGTTTCCTTCTCCCATTGGGAGGTCAGTTCATCCATCACTTTCAGACACGTATCCGTGCCAGATTTCACCCCGTACAGTGCAGCTGATCAATGGTCTTGGAATATTGTTTTTCCGCGTTGTGAGTCATATAAAGATTAACCGTGGCACCAATCAGGATGAGAGCCAGAGCTGTGATGCCGGCATAGATCATCCAACGAGAACCAGCTTTCTCTTCGGAAGGCTTCCTCGACACAACGGCTGACGAAGGTTTACGATCAACAGAAGCTTTTGGTTTTGAAACCTTTGGCCTGCGTGCAAAGCTAAAGTCGAAACCGGCTCTTTTTTGTTTACGGGGAACAGGTTTGGACGCCTGCACGATGCAGTAATCTGGGCAATGACTTCCACAGCCCAGGCAGAGGTTTTCGATGCCCAGTTCCTGGCCACAATCGAAACAATAAATCCGACCTTGCTTCTTATAGGCTCTCAGCGAAAATTTTTCCTCTTATCGCCCAGAATTTATCGTCGCATTCCGTACAGCGCTGAGAGCTACCGCTCGCAGAGACATCGAGATGACTCGTCTCGATTATCGCATCACACTTAGGACATGAGCACTTCATTTATTGACCACCTCAAAAATGGCTAAAAGACCTGTCATGGATTCAAAAAGAATTGTGACCACACCAACATTAAAAATCTGCGCCTGTTCCAACCCACCCACCGTCGGAGGTCCGGACGATATCATCCAAGCCCTCCGCATCAGTAATAACCTGGGTGGTCAAACCATCCGGGCCAAGACTGTAGACATCAAAGTCCGAATTTAAATCATCTAAAAACGGGCCCTGTCTCATTGCCCCAGGATTGTTTGTTCTCTTCAGGTACTGGTAAGGTTGGTCCCAGGGGTCCCGCCAAGATTGCCAAGTTTAGATCATTCAAGGAGTTAGGGTAATCCTGATTGTCAGCAATGTGGGCAAAGACACTCTTTTCTATGCCGCGAATTTCGGAAACCGCCGTGGTAACTTTGATTCTTGTCCCTGAATTTTAGTATATTGCGGGATAGTAAGAGAAACTAATATGCCAAGGATAGCGCATACCATAAGCAATTCAATCATGGTAAAACCAGCCTCGCCGGTCAAAGCTTTGGGCGCTTGCCAAGTTCTATCCATTCCTGCTGGACAAGACCCGATTGACACTTGCGCTGTCCCGACTAATTGTCTTCATAATTCTTCTCTCGCTTATCTTTTAGTTATAGCCTTAAAGAGAGTCAGTTCTTAAAATTCCTAATCCATTAAACTAACGACATAACACGGAAGAGGGGGTACGACCTCCAACTATGTATTGCGCTGTAGTGACAAATTTTGTCATTTTTTACCTCCCCCCTGTAACAGCGCAAATCAGAAGAGCCCTCACCCGAATCAATGAAATCCTAATAAAATCAGAGTCTTAAAAAAACAGTAAAATCTCTGTATGTGTACATACAAAATTCGTACCAAATAATGTTCCTGTGCATCAGTAACGCGCGTCAGCATACTCAACCCAGCCGCCGGCTTCAACCAAGGCCTTGTCGAATGGGCTGATCTCGAAGCTGCACTTTTCTTCGCGACCATTGCCGCGTGCAACAATCTTTTGCTCGGCAAGGTTGATTGCAATATCCACTTCACCATTGCCCTGTTCGAGGGCAAATAGCTTGTCAACCTGCTCTTTCGGCAGTTCGATGGCCAGCATACCGCAGTTGAACATGTTCTGGCGAAAAATGCGGGCATAGCTCTCTGCAATGACGGTATGAATCCCGTTTACCTCGAAGACCCATGGAGCGTGTTCGCGGGAGGAACCACAACCGAAGTTTTCCCTGGTGACAACGACTCTGGACTTGGCGAGCTTCTCGCCTTTAGGGTCGAAGCCTTCCAGCTTGAGATCCTCCAGACAGTAGGGCTTGAGAGCTTCTTTGGTCACTTCGGTGAGGTACTTGGCTGGAATGATCTCGTCGGTATTGATATCGGCTCGATCGAGAAAAATCGTCGGGCCACCGAATGTCTTCTTCATTGTTCAGGCTCCTTGAAGTAAAGCGATCAGCAAAATTAAAGGTCTCTCGCATCGGTGATAACACCGGTGATTGCAGTGGCGGCAGCGGTCGCCGGGCTCATCAGGTGGACCATCCCGCCCTTGCCCATCCGGCCATTGAAGTTTCGGTTGCTGGTCGCAGCACAGACTTCGCCTTCCGCCAGGACCCCATTGCTCATGCCGAGACAGGCACCGCAGGTCGGGTTGGTGACACAGAAACCTGAATCCATAAAAATCTGAATGAGCCCCTCGGCCAGGGCCTGCTGGAAAATCTTCGGTGTGGCTGGTGAAACAATGCCGCGCACCGAATCAGCGACCGTCCGCCCTCTCAGAATTTCCGCCGCCTGGCGAAGGTCTTCGATCCGGCCGTTGGTACAGGTCCCGATATAAACCTGGTCGACTTTTTCCCCCGTCATTTCCTTGGCAGACTTGACACAGTCGGGCTTGAAACCATAAGTCACCTGTGGTTCGAGCGCGGAAACCTCAAAATCCAGGACCCTGTCATAATCAGCATCACTGTCGGCAACCCATTTCTGAAATTCCGCGAGGGCTTCCGCCTTGTTCGCATATTCGCCCTCAATGAAAGGCCAGAGGTATTCCACCGTAACCATGTCAGGCTGGCAGATGCCGCAGGTCCCACCGGCCTCGATCGCCATGTTGCACAGGGTCATACGCGCATCCATACTCATTGCCTCAACAACCGGCCCATGGAATTCGATGACCCGGTCCGTGGCACCGTTGACACCAAGTTGACCTATTACGAAGAGGATTACATCCTTGGCATAAACGCCGCCAGCAAGCTTTCCAGTCAAATTAACCCGGATCGTTTTCGGTTCACGGAAGGCGCAGACGCCTTTCAGAATGCCGACTTCAAGATCGGTGGTACCGACACCGGCGGCGAAAGCCCCGAACGCGCCATGCGTGCAGGTGTGCGAATCTCCCATAATGGCGGTGAAGCCAGGGCGGATAAAGCCTTTTTCCGGAAAGAGCGCATGACAGACGCCATTGCGCCCGACATCAAAGAAGTCTTTGATCTCATGTCGACGAGCCCAGTCGCGCAGGATTTTGGCCTGAAGAGCCGTCTTGCTGTCCTTGGCCGGAGTTACGTGATCAATGACGGCCTTGATCTTGGACGAATCAAAAACCCGGTCCTTGCCCCGCCATTCAAGATCGGCGATAGCAACCGGCGTGGTAATCTCGTGGCAGAGGACCCGGTCGAGATCAAGGACTTTGGTCCCCTGGAAAGGTTCATCGCGCAAATGTGCGGCGAATATTTTTTCTGCTGTCGTCTGTCCCATAGTGACTCCTCGTAACAAAAAGTACGCACGGAAAATAATCCGTGCATATTAACTAAAAAATCGCCGGCAGGGAAGCCCTGCCGGCGAAATGTTGAACTATTTAGATTTCCACCCTGGTGCGCTGTGTGACATCCAGGGCCTTGTTGAGTGCATTGATGTAAGCCTTGGCGCTGGCAACGATGATATCAGAGTGTGCACCCTGGCCCAGAACTTCATGCCCCTCATACCCAAGTCGCACAGTACATTCACCCAGGGCATCGGTGCCGCCGGTAATTGAACCGACTGAGAAGTTGACAAGATACGGCTCCATCCTGGTAAGTTTTTTGATTGCTTTAAAAGTAGCATCAACTGGCCCGTCACCCATCACGGCGGTCTTTTTCACCTTACCCCTTACTTCAAGCTCGACCGTAGCAGTCGGCGCGGCAAAGGACCCGGAGGAAACGCTCATCTGCAGCAATTTGACGGTTTCAGGAACCCGGATGATTTCGTCGGCGACAATCGCATCAAGATCCTCGTCAAAAATTTCCTTCTTCCTGTCTGCCAGCGACTTGAAGCGCACAAAAGCTTTTTCGACATCTTCCTTGGGCAGGTCGTAACCAAGTTCATGGAGCCTGGCAACAAAAGCGTGGCGACCAGAATGCTTGCCGAGCACCAGTTTGTTGGCATTAAGGCCGATCGACTCGGGCGTCATGATCTCGTAGGTTTCCTTGTCCATCAACACACCATGCTGATGGATCCCGGCCTCATGGGCAAAGGCATTGGCACCGACAATGGCCTTGTTGGGCTGCACGACGATGCCGGTGACGGTCGAGAGCAGGCGACTGGCCGCATAGATGTGTTCGGTTTTGATGTTGTTGTCATAAGGCATGATGTCGCGGCGCGTGCGCAAGGCCATGACGACCTCTTCAAGGGAGCAGTTTCCGGCCCGCTCGCCGATGCCGTTTATCGTGCATTCGACCTGCCCCGCACCCGCCTGGATGGCCGCCAGAGAATTTGCCACGGCAAGGCCGAGATCGTTATGGCAATGCACAGACAGGACGGCCTTGTCGATATTCGGCACATTCTCTTTCAGGTACTTGATGATGTTAAAGAACTCGAAAGGAATCGCGTAGCCGACCGTATCCGGGATATTGACCGTTGTCGCCCCGGCATCGATCACCGCCTCGACCATTTCCGCCAGAAAATCGAGGCGGGTACGTACCGCATCCTCACAAGAAAACTCAACGTTGGGGGTATAAGCCGCTGCATGCTTAACAGCCTTGATCGCCGTTTCCTTGACCTTGGCCGGCGACATCTGCAGCTTGCGCTCCATGTGAATGTCGGAGGTTGCGATAAACGTATGGATACGGCCCCGACTGCCGGCATACTTGAGAGCATCCCAGGCACGATCGATGTCTTTGAAATTGGCACGGCATAGGCCGGCAATTTCCGGGCCCTTGATCGTCTGGGCAATTTTCTTGACTGCCTCAAAATCGCCGTCAGAGGCAATCGGGAACCCTGCCTCGATCACATCGACATTGAGCTTTTCCAACTGGCTGGCGATCCGCAATTTTTCCTCAATGTTCATGCTCGCGCCAGGGGATTGTTCGCCATCGCGCAAAGTCGTATCAAAAATTTTAATTGTCTTCATCTTGCTCATTATGGCCTCCTCTGCCATTTAGACTCGAATTCTTTCAGGCTCGGTTCTTTGATTCCACATTTTTTTAAGTACGGGTACATCAACAACAGGTCCAGGTCACTCAGGTCGGATTCCAAAGAACCACCCCCTTTCAAAAGTTTTTGCCGCACAAATAAAAAACTCCCACCCCGGTCAGGGGCGAGAGCTAGGCTTCGCGGTACCACCCTGTTTGATCTCGTCGCAGCGAAATCCTTAATTGACCTTTAACGCAGGCTCACGGCAGAAATTACTCGGGTCACCTGCAAGCCGTACCCTTTGACATCTGCAGCTCCAAGGCCAGTTCAGGTCATTATCTGTACCGGTTCGCAGCACCACCGGCTCTCTGTGACAGCATCAGACCCTACTATTCCTCTTCAACGCCTCTACAAACTACACTCAATAAGACAGCAATCCTGTCATAATGTCAAGATATCTGATGATTTTTTTCATCGAAGTCGCCATTCTCCGGGTCTGGAACGGCACCTGCCGCAGGGCTCTTATCTTCCGGAGTTTTGCCTTTGAAGTATTTGATAACGGCGCCAAGCGGTCCCGACGCCGCATAAAACGAGGCGATGCTGAAGAGCATAATTTCCGGCTCTGCGACAATCACGATAATAAATATGATTGCCAGCACCAGGAAACTGAAAGGCTGGCGCTTGACCAGTTCAGGGTCCTTGAAGGAATGATAACTGTGGTTGCTGACCATCAGGTATGCCAGGACGTAAATCAACAGGACGACAGAAACTTTTTTAATCGTTCCCGAACCACCCAAATAATAGAAAAGCAAAACACACGAGGCGACCATCCCGGCAGCGGCCGGAATCGGCAGACCGACAAACCGGCGGGATTCAACCGTGTTGACCTGAATATTGAAACGCGCCAGGCGAAGCGCACCGCAGACGACGTAAAGAAATGCAGCAAGCCAGCCTAATTTGCCAAACGATTGCAGAGCCCAGGAATACATGAGCAGACCTGGCGCAACCCCGAATGAAACAAGGTCGACGAGAGAATCGTATTCCACACCGAAACGGCTTGTCGTTCCGGTCAGCCGTGCCACCTTGCCGTCCAGCGCGTCAAAGACCGCAGAGATCAGGATAAACCAGGCGGCGAGTTGGTAATCCCCCTTCATCGTCGCAACAATGCCGTAGAAACCTGCGAACAGACCTCCAGTCGTTACCAGATTCGGCAGGAGGTAGACTCCCCGTTTTAGGCTTTCACGACGGTCATATGAACCCCCGACATGACTCACGGCAGGAATCCCAACTCCGATTCACCGGCGACAGTCTTGTCGCCAATTCTTGCCAGCACTTCTACACCATCAGGGAAATACAGATCGACCCTTGATCCAAAACGAATCAGGCCATAGCGCTGACCCCTTTTCAATTGATCTCCATTCTCCGGATAAGAAACGATCCGCCTTGCGACAAGACCGGCAATCTGCACGCAGAGAACTTTGATGCCGGATTCTGTTTCGAGCAACATGCCGGACTGTTCATTCTCAAGGCTGGCCTTGTCCAGAGAAGCATTCAGGAACCGGCCCTTGTTGTAAAACTGATCAAGCACCGTGCAGTCAAATGGGACGCGGTTGACATGAACGTTAAAGACGTTCATGAAGATACTGACCTTGGTCACCTCCTCGCCGCCAAAATAACGGTTCTCTGGGACCTTGCCCACGAAGATGACCTTGCCGTCAGCAGGCGCGACAATCGCTTTGACATCATCAGGTGGAATGCGTTCGGGATTGCGAAAGAAGTAGATCGCAAACAGGGTCAGGCCAAAAGACATGGTCGCCATGCAATTCCAATCAACAACTGCGAAGAACAAGGCGATGAAGGCAAACAACCCGATGAACGGATACCCTTCCACTGCGACAGGCTGATGCTGGTTTTTCATATAGGAACCGGACCTCTGAAAAGGTTACGGCGGGAGCGTTGACCCCCGCCGTTGTTGTTTTGATCAGTTCTTGCTCTTGTCAACAATCTTCTGAATCCAGGGCATCATGCTGCGTAAATTCTCGCCGACCTGCTCGATCGGATGCGCCGCATTCAAACGACGCCGCGCCGTCATCTCAGGGTAGTTGGACATCCCCTCGAGGATGAATCGCTTTGCATACTCGCCGTTCTGGATATTGTCCAGGCATTCTTTCATCGCCTTGCGACTCTCATCATTGATCACTTTCGGCCCGGTGACGTACTCGCCGTATTCAGCGTTGTTGGAGATGGAGTAGTTCATGTTGGCGATGCCGCCTTCGTACATCAGGTCGACGATCAGCTTGAGCTCATGCAGGCATTCGAAATAAGCCATCTCCGGAGCATAACCTGCGTCGGTGAGAGTCTCGAAACCGGCTTTGACCAGTTCCACGGCACCGCCGCAGAGCACGGCCTGCTCTCCGAACAGGTCGGTTTCGGTCTCGTCCTTGAATGTCGTCTCAATGATACCGGTCCGGCCACCGCCGATGGCACTGGCATAAGAGAGGGCAACATTTTTGGCTGTCCCTGAAGCATCCTGGAAGATAGCGATCAGGTCGGGGATTCCACCTCCCTTGACAAACTCGGTACGAACCGTGTGACCGGGAGCCTTGGGCGCAATCATGATGACGTCGAGGTCTTCACGCGGCACGATCTGATTGTAGTGAATGGCAAAACCGTGGGCAAACGCCAGAGTGGCACCCTGCTTCAGGTTCGGCTCTACCTCTTCCTTGTAGAGTCGGGATTGGAACTCATCGGGAGTCAGGATCATGACAACGTCGGCAGCAGCGACCGCCTCAGCAACAGGCTTTACCGGGAGACCGGAGTTTTTAGCTTTGATCGCCGATGCAGAACGGTCGCGCAGTGCAACCGTTACATCAACGCCGGAGTCCTTGAGGTTGTTGGCGTGAGCATGGCCCTGGGAGCCGTAACCGACGATGGTGACCTTCTTCCCCTGGATAAGCGAGAGGTCAGCGTCCTTGTCGTAATAGATTTTCATGTATTATCTCCTTCGATTAAATTCGGTGTTATGCATATAAAAAGGAATATATATCATAACAGAGAAGGCCACACCAGAGATTTGTCCTGACATGGCCAGCTGCATACTTTTCTCAAGGTTACGCGCTAACTATTCCGCCACCCCTTGGGCCCGCGACCAAGGACAATCGGCCCTGAACGTACCAGTTCCTTGATTCCCATGGGCCGTAGCAGATCGATTATGGCGTTGACCTTGACTGGCGAACCTGTGACTTCCACCGTGTAGCATTTCGGCGTGACATCTACGATTTTGCCGCGGAAGATATCGGCAATCCGCAAAATTTCGGCTCTGGAATTTTCATCCGCGGTCACTTTTATCAACGCCATTTCGCGCTCGATGAAATCTTCACCGGTAAAATCAATGATCTTGATCGTATCAATCAGCTTGTTCAACTGCTTGTTGATCTGTTCGAGAATCCTGTCGTCGCCACTCGTGACAATCGTCATCCGGGAGATGGTCGGGTCAAGCGTAGGTGCAACCGACAAGCTTTCAATATTGAAACCACGGCCGGAGAAAAGTCCGGCGATTCTGGAAAGCACGCCGAATTCATTCTCCACCAGCACAGAAATTGTATGTCGCATTAAAAACTCCTCGATAAGGATAGTTGATCGACTCTACGGCATCGATACATCGCTGCACGTTGTAATTCGTCAATCCGATCAACAGCTCTGCAGTTGCTATCTACGGTCAAGCGGTCCTCAGCAACATTTCATTGATCCCGGCACCGGCGGGAACCATGGGCATAACATTCTCTTCGCGAGAGATCTTGAACTCCATGATAACTGGACCAGGTGTTTCGAAGGCCTTCCTGATCACATCTTCAACCTCGTCCGGTTTGGTTGCCCGCAGACCGGTTGCCCCATAGGCCTCAGCCAGCTTGACGAAATCGATGGGCAGTTCCATGCAGGTCTGGCTGTAGCGTTTATCGAAAAAAAGCTGCTGCCACTGCCGCACCATACCGAGGAAGTTATTGTTAAGGATGACAATCTTGACCGGCAGACGGTACTGGACCAGGGTTGCCATCTCCTGTGAGTTCATCTGAAATGAGCCATCACCGGAGATGTCGATCACCTGGCGTTTTGGGAAAGCGGCCTGGGCACCGAGGGCAGCGGGCAGGCCATACCCCATTGTCCCCAAACCACCAGAGGTAAGAAAAGTCCGCGGCTGAGTGAACTCAAAAAACTGGGCCGCCCACATCTGGTGTTGACCGACTTCAGTGGTGACGATGGCATCATCGTTGGACAACTCGCGCAGCTTTTCGATAACAAACTGAGGCTTGATCTCGGTTTTGGAGCTTTTGTAAGTCATCGGCTGATCTTTCCGCCAGCCGGAAATCTCATCATGCCATGGCTTCAGTGCGTTATGCATCGATTCGAACTCGTCTTTGTGTTCGACGATTTTTTTGTTGAGCTTTTTCAGCACGTCGCGCAAATCCCCAACGATTGGCAGGTCGACGCGCACATTTTTCTTGATTGAGGTCGGATCGACGTCGACATGAATAATCTTGGCATGCGGGGCAAACGTTGCAATCTTACCGGTGACCCGATCGTCAAAACGCGCGCCGAGGGCAATCAGCAGGTCGGAGTTGGTTACAGCCATGTTGGCATAGTAGGTCCCGTGCATGCCGAGCATACCAAGGGATAAATTGTGTTTTGTCGGAAAGCTGGCCATTCCCATCAGCGTGGTTGTAACCGGAGCCTGAAGCATTTCAGCGAGTTCCAGCAGTTCACCATGGGCGTCAGTCAAAGAGGCGCCACCACCGACATAGAGAACCGGCTTCTTCGCCGACAGGATCATTTTTGCAGCCTTTTCGACCATGCGCATGTTGCCGCTATAGGTCGGCTTGTAACCACGCAGCTCGACGGAGTCGGGATATTCGAACTTTGTTGCTGCTATCTGTACATCTTTCGGCAAATCGATCACGACGGGACCGGGACGACCGGTGCGGGCAATATAGAAGGCTTTCTTAACCGTCACCGCCAGGTCCTTGACATCTCTGACCAGGTAATTGTGCTTGGTAATCGGGCGGGTCAAGCCTATAACGTCCGCTTCCTGGAAAGCATCATTACCGATCAACGGTGTCGGCACCTGGCCGGTGATAACAACTAAAGGGATAGAATCCATGTAGGCTGTCGCAATCCCGGTAATGGTGTTGGTCGCCCCAGGGCCGCTGGTGGCAATCGCGACACCCACCTTGCCGGTCGCCCGGGCATAACCATCAGCGGCATGAACTGCAGCCTGCTCATGGCGGGTCAAAATGTGATTGATCGGAGAATCCATCAAGTCATCGTAAATATTGATGACTGTGCCGCCTGGATAACCGAAGATCGTATCGACCCCTTCCTGGAGAAGGCATTCCAACAGTATTTTTGAACCGGTCAGTTTCACTTAATCCTCCTCGAAACGGCTCGCCAGAAACGAACCGGATTTGAATATTTCTGTTACTTGCAGACGGCGCCGGTGTTGGCCGAAGTAACAACCTTGGCGTAACGGGCAAGCCAGCCGGTCTTGATCTTCGCCGCCGGGGCCTGCCAGGTTGATTTACGCTTTGCAAGTTCAGCATCATCAACCAGCAGGTCCAGCTTGCGATTCGGGATGTCAAGGCGGATTCTGTCACCATCTGCAACCAGAGCAATCGGACCGCCCTCCGCAGCTTCTGGAGAGATATGCCCGATGCATGGGCCACGGGTGCCGCCGGAGAAACGGCCATCGGTGATGAGCGCGACGCTATCACCCAGGCCGAGCCCCATCAGGGTCGCTGTCGGGGCAAGCATCTCCCTCATACCAGGACCACCTTTGGGTCCCTCGTAGCGAATCACGACGACATCGCCTGCAACAACCTGGCCGCCCATCAAGGCTGCCATGGCAGCCTCCTCAGATTCAAAACAACGGGCCGTGCCTTCAAAATTCATCATCTGTTCGGAGACCCCCGACTGCTTTACAACAGAACCAAGCGGTGCCAGGTTACCGAACAGGACAGCCAGGCCACCCTCGGCTCGAACGGGATTGTCGACTGGCCGGATAACTTCATCATCAACAGACGCAACACTGGCCACAATCTCTTTTATAGTAGGGCCGGTCAGGGTCGGATTATCGTTGATGCGGTCACGTAACTGATAAAGGACACCGGGAACACCACCGGCCGCGTCAAGGTCTTCCATAAAATGCTTGCCGCCGGGGTTCATTGAAGCCAGTTGAGGGGTCTCACGACCGAGGCGGTCGAAGTCCTCGAGCGGCAGGTCAACACCGGCTTCGTGTGCTATCGACAACAGGTGCAGTACGGTATTGCTCGAACCGCCAAGAGCCAGATCGACCCGGATGGCGTTTTCAAATGCAGCTCGGGTCATGATCTGTCGCGGAGTAATCTGATCGCGGACCAGGCCTACGATGCGTTCACCGCTGGCAAAGGCGATCCGGCGTTTCATGGAAGATACTGCCAGGGAGGTTCCACAACGGACCAGGCTCATACCGAGAGTTTCCGTCAGGATGGCCATGGTATTGGCTGTAAAGAGCCCCTGGCAGGAGCCTGCAGTCGGACAGGCCTTGTCTTCACACATCATCAGTTCCTGCTCGTCGATAACTCCTGCCTTGTATTGGGCCATGGCCTCAAAGGTGTCCGTGACGAAGGAGAACTTTCGCCCCTCGCGGCCGGCACCGGTCATCATCGGTCCGGCAGTGACCACGATGCAGGGGATATCAAGACGGGCAGCAGCCATCAGCATTCCCGGAGTTATCTTATCGCAGTTGGTCAGCAGAACCAGCCCATCCAGGCGGTGAGCTTCTGCGACCGACTCGACCATATCAGCAATCAGTTCGCGGGTAGGCAGGGAATAATGCATGCCGCGATGACCCATGGCGATACCATCGCAGACACCGGGGATCCCGAAGATGAAGGAATATCCGCCTCCTGTGTGAACCCCTTTTTCGATAAAACGCTCAAGATCGCGCATGCCGGTATGTCCCGGGATCAAATCAGTAAAAGATGAGGCAATCCCGATAAAAGGCTTTCCCATCTCTGCCTGCGGAACCCCGGTTCCCTTCAATAAGGCCCGGTGCGGTGTGCGTTCAAATCCCTGGGTGATGGCGCTGCTACGTTTCTGGGTCATTTCTCCTCCTGGACAATAACTATGTTCTATTGATCAAGATATCCGATCTTTATACCCGCGTGAATCCGCAAGGTAAAGTGCAAAAGCGAAAAAACCCTGGGTTTCTCAAATGTCGCGGGAATTCGTTACAGAAAAGAAAACAGGGGCCGAAGATGGCCCCTGTTGAATCTGTAATGTTATAAGTTGCTACTGACGATAATCGCGAAGGATGTCTTCCATTTCATCTTTACCGGCCAGCTTTAGTTTCTGTATTTTTTTCCGTTCGAGATCTTCCTCGGGGGTCAGGTAGTTTCGATCATCCAGCTCCTGAAGCTGTTTTTCGAAAAGCAAGTGTTGTTCGTGCAGCTTTCTGAATCTTGGGTTTTCTTCACTCAAGCGTTGAACCAAATCCATGTCATTCTCTGCCATGAGCACCTCCTGAGTTTGTAAGGATAGTAATACGAACGGTAACTAAAAAATAGCGAACGGGGAGCAGAGTTGTCAACCTGAATTCCCTGATTTTTTCCTGTTAAGTAAATTAAGTTCGGCTTCAGAAGGCCGAAGGTAATTTGGCATCAGTTGATCCGCCGTAAATGTCCGTCCTGCTTGCCACTCGCACAGGGCCAGAGCGGCCGCCCCGGCAGCGCGTGGCAAGTTGATAAATGCTGGTGCGAAGTGCGCCCGGTCACCGAGTTTCCTGACGATCAAAGTTCTGTACAGCTGGGCGCCGTTACCCGCGAACAGCGTCTCACTGTTGACCTCGTTCAACAACAGTTCAGGTCCGGCGACTCTTTCTGCCGTGATCGGATGAGGATATCCTCCTTCCCATCGGTAACTGGCCGAGTACACTTCCTGTTTGCGCGCATCCAGCATGACGCAGACCGGTAGGGCGGAAAATGGCAGCTGCATGGCGAGACACTGCAGAGAGGAGATGCCAAGCAGCGGACAACCCAAAGCCAGAGACAGTCCCTTGGCCGTAGCCAAACCAACCCGCAGGCCGGTAAAAGAACCCGGGCCCCGCACCACGGCAATGGCATCCAGATCGGCTTTTTTGACATCCGTTTTGTCCAGCAGGTCCCCGATCGACTGCAGCAGCCATTCGGTCGGGGTTTTACGCACATCCAGGTTGAGTTCCGCCAGCAGACGCTCCCCGGCAGTCAGTGCAATACTGCCTGCCGGGGATGCGGTCTGAATGGTCAACAAGGTTGGAGACACGTCAATTCCCGATCATGCGCACGATATCGTTGTAGAAGGCCAGCACCATTAGCATGATCAACATAATCAGGCCGAGCTGTTGCGCCCATTCCCTGGCGCGCAATGAGAGTGGCCGCCGGAAAACCAGTTCAAACGAATAGAAAAAGAGATGGCCACCATCCAAAATTGGAATCGGCAGGAGGTTGAGAATTCCGAGCTGGATACTCAGAAAAGCCAGCACGCTCAGGATACTTGAGAGGTCCGTCTGCGCGGCCTGCCCGGCAATCTGTACCACAGTGATCGGTCCACCGATATTACTGGTCGAAACGTGGCCGGCAAACAGTTTCTGAATAAAGACCAGCGTCAGCTCGATCAGGTCCATACTGCGCCCGGCGCCGGCTTTGATCGACTCTCCGAGAGAGAAGCGTTTGAACACGGTATCCTGATTCGGGGCAATGCCGATCAGGTAACTTTTATTATCGTCAGCCTGTTCTGGGACGATTTGGAACGAATGCCGTTCCTGGTTACGTTCAACAATCACCGTGACCGGTCGGCCGCCGACCTCCTGGATAGCATCTTTGAGCTCGTACCACGAGATTATCTCACGCTCGCCGATGGAGAGGATTCTGTCCCCCGCTTCGAGGCCCGCCTTGACCGCAGGCATACCGGGGGCAAGAGTGCCGATTACAGCACCCTGGTCGGGCAACAGACCAATCGACTGCAAACCTTCCAGTGCGCCGTGCTCGGGCGCAATGGTCAATTCGGCAATCTGGCCAGCACGATCAAATATGAAAACGATCGGCTCGCCGGCACCATTCACCAGCGCCGGTCCGGTGTCAGTCCAGGTCCTTACTTTGTGGCCGCTGATTTCAACGATGCAGTCCCCTCTGCGGAAACCGGCCTCTTGGGCCTCAGAGCCAGGGATCACATAGCCGACACATGGGGGCTCGTCGAGGTAAGCGGGTAAATTGATCCCGACCAGGTACGCAAGGGGCAGAACCAGAAACGGCAGGACCAAATTCATGATCGGTCCGGCGGCGACAATCGCCATTCGCCGGGAAAGGCTTTGTTTGGAAAAAGAGCGGTGCTCTTCATCTGGAGGGATCTCTGCATCCTCACCCTGGTCCCCACCGCCCTCTCCAAGCATCTGCACGTAGCCGCCGAGCGGTATTGCGCAAACCATGTATTCGGTCTCGCCCCACTGCCTGGAAACGAGGCGCGGGCCGAACCCAAGCGAGAATTTCAGAACCTTGACGCCACAGAATTTCGCGACAGCGAAATGACCGAGTTCATGGACAAAGACCAGAATGCCCAGCAGTACGATGCCGGCAGCGATAGTTATCATGCGTAGGAAACTCCTTGAATGTCATCAACAATAGATTCAGCCCTCTGACGTGCCCACGCATCTGCAGCCAGAATTTCCGCCAACCCGGCCACAGCAGTACAGGAGTGTCCATCCATCGCCAGCGATATTATCCGCGGTATATCGAGGAACCCGACCTTTTCCTGTAGAAAAGCTTCCACGGCAATCTCGTTTGCAGCGTTCAGCACGGCGGGGGTTGTGCCGCCTCTACGGATAGCCTCATAGGCCAGGTCGAGACATGGGAAACACGTCCGGTCAGGCGCAGCAAAATGTAGTTTTCCGAGCCGGCAAAGGTCCAGGTGCGGCAGATCAAGGGCCAACCTTTCCGGATAGCTGAGAGCGTAGGCGATTGGTGTTTTCATATCAGGGATACCGAGTTGTGCCATGACTGCCCCGTCAATGTACTCGACCATGGAATGAACGATACTCTCAGGGTGGATGTGCACCGCGATCTTGTCGATGGAGAGGTCGAACAGCCAATGGGCTTCAATCACTTCGAGACCCTTGTTCATCATGGTTGCGGAATCGATGGTGATCTTCCGCCCCATGGTCCAATTGGGGTGAGCCAGGGCATCTTTCGGCCTCACCCCGCACAGGTCCTCAATCGACCAGTTGCGAAAAGGTCCGCCGGACGCCGTCAGAATCAGGCGACGCACATCATCCTTGCGATGCCCTGCGAGCGACTGATAGATAGCCGAGTGTTCACTGTCAACAGGGTAAAGTTTGCAGCCGGACCTGGCGACAGTCGCCATCACCAGTTCACCGGCGACCACCAGGGTCTCTTTGTTGGCCAGGGCAATGTCCCGGCCTGCTTCAATGGCAGCAAGGGTTGGTTCGAGCCCGGCTGCGCCGACAATAGCCGAGACGACCATCTCGGCAGGAGATTCAGCTGCGCAATAGATCAGGCCTTCCGTACCATAAAGAACTTCAGGGCCACCGGCACCGATTCTCTCTTCAAGAAGTCTGGCATTTTCCCGGTCAGGGACGGCAACTAGGACAGGAGAAAAACGGGCAATCTGCTCTTCGAGTAGAGCCAGGTTGCGGCCGGCTGTCAGGGCAACAACTTGAAAGCGGTCCGGATATTCAGCAACGATTTCGAGTGTGCTCACGCCGATTGAGCCGGTCGAGCCGAGGATGGCCAACCGTTTCATGCAAACACCCATACGGCATAATAGTAGGTCAGCGGAAAAGCGAACAACAGGCTGTCGAGCCGGTCGAGGAGCCCGCCGTGACCGGGAATCAGTGAACCAGAGTCTTTAACCCCGAAACTGCGTTTCAACAATGATTCGACCAAATCTCCCAGTTGGCTGAAGGCGCCGACACCGATGCCGAGAAGCATGACGTCGAACCCATTCAGCCCGGCGAAAAACCAGTATTTGCAAGCCACCGCACCCAGCACCCCGCCGGTTAATCCTGCGACCGAGCCTTCGACCGTTTTCTTCGGGCTTACGGCTTCGTAAAGACGGTGTCTGCCGAACTTCATACCGATAAAATAGGCCATGCTGTCACTTGCCATGACCACAAACAAAACCAGGAAGATCCAGTTGCGGCCATCAGGGAGAGCACGCAGAAGGACAGCGTGGGCAAGCAACACCGGGACATACAGGATACCGAGCAGGCTGACTGAAAGATCGCGACTGACCGTCTGGATATCCCGGAAACGGAAAAGATAAACCAGGGTCAGAAGAAGAATAGGCACAACGATACTGAATAAGAGGGCCGAAGGACTGGCGGCATAAACTATTCCGAGGCTGCAGAGGACCCCGGCAACAATGGACAATGAGCTTTCAAGACGGCGCTCTGCCGGCAGCGCCATCCGGTAGAATTCATGCAAAGCCAGTGCGCTGACGACAAACAGAAGTCCTGAAAATAGCCCCTGACCGCTGTAAAAAACGCAGAGGAGAAGAATCGGCAATGCGATAATTGCAGTAATGATCCGCTGTTTAATAACGCCCCTCCCCGTCTCTTTCTGCCGCACCATTCAATTGAGCGCCGGTCAGCCCGAAGCGCCGCTGGCGGTTGCTGTAAGCCTGCAGAGCCTTGATTAACTCGTCGTGAGAGAAGTCCGGCCAGAGCGTCTCAGTGAAGTAAAGCTCCGTATAGGCAATTTGCCAGAGCAGGAAATTACTGACTCTCATCTCACCGCTTGTCCGAATCAGCAGATCCGGGCTGGGGATATCTCGAGTATCGAGACAGGCTTCAATATCCTGCTCGGAGAGGTTGTCAGGCAACAGGATCCCCTCGGCTATATCCCTGCCAAGCTGCTGCATGACTCTTGTCAATTCGTTACGTGAGCCATAGGAAAGTGCCAGGTTCAGGACCATGTTCGTATTATGCTCGGTCTTACCGATAATGTCCTTGAGGATTTTAACTGTTCCCTCCGGCAAACGGTCGAGCTCGCCGATTGCCACCAGCCTGACACCTCGTTTCTGGAGCTGGCTCAATTCCTTTTTCAGGAAGTTGCCGAGCAATCCCATCAAGGCATCGACTTCGTCCCGGGGACGTCCCCAGTTCTCCGAACTGAAGGCATACAGGGTCAGATAACCGATCCCCAGTTCGAGGCATTCGTCAACAACTTTCTGGACAGTTTCAACACCTTTCCGGTGCCCCAGGATGCGCGGCAGGCGACGTTGTTCCGCCCAACGGCCGTTACCGTCCATAATAATCGCAAGATGTCTGGGAATCTGCATAAACAACGCTGCCCCGGTTGATGAAACAGGAGTCAGTAAAATATCACAGTGGCAATGAATCGGGCAACCGGAGACAGTCTGCCAATAGGAAGGGCGCCCGTCAGGCGCCCCTTGATTCAATCGACGATGGCAGCTATCGAACAGATGTCAACACAGGCCCGACAATCCGCACCTTCTAATGTTACTGCGTAAGGAACAGCACCGACCGGGCAGAACCCCACGCAAGTCCCGCAAGCGATGCCCTCATAAGTTATTTTCATAGAAAAGTCTCATGGCCGTCATCCGGAGAGATTAAATCTCCATGAGGTCTTTTTCTTTTTCTTCAATCACCTTGTCCACACGGGAAACGAATTCATCCGTCACGTCCTGGATTTCCTTCTCGCCGCGCTTGAGCTCGTCTTCGGTGATATTCTTGTCCTTCTCATGTTTCTTCAAGGTATCGTTGGCCTCGCGGCGGACATTGCGAATCCCGACCTTGGCATCTTCACCCATGCGTTTGACCATTTTGACCATATCTTTACGACGTTCTTCGGTCAGCGGCGGGAAAGCCAGCCGGATGACTTGCCCGTCTGAATTGGGATTCAAGCCGAGATCGGCCTTGAGAATGGCTTTTTCGATTTCACCGATCAGGTTCTTCTCCCACGGCTGAATTGTAATCAGACGAGGTTCGGGAACCGCCAGGGATCCGACCTGGTTGAGTGGCGTCGGGATGCCGTAGTAATCAACCTTGACGTCATCAAGCAGAGAGAGTGAGGCGCGCCCGGTCCGAACCTTGCTCAAGTCACGTTTGAAAGACTCCAGGGCCTTGGTCATACCGGCACTAGCATTGGATTTGACATCAGTGATCATAGTATCATTCTCCTTTGACAATGGTTCCGATCCGGTCGCCACAAACAACTCGTTCAATATTGCCGCTTGTCGTCAGATTGAACACGAGGATCGGCAGGTCGTTGTCCATACAAAGAGAGGTAGCCGTAGAGTCCATCACTCGTAGACCCTGCTTGAGAACATCCAGATACGTCAACTGTTCATATTTGACCGCATCCTTGTTTTTCGCCGGATCGGAGTCGTAAACTCCATCGACTTTGGTTGCTTTGAGAATAATTTCAGCACCGATTTCGATGGCGCGCAGACTGGCCGCAGTGTCAGTTGTAAAAAACGGATTCCCCGTGCCTGCACCAAAAATAACCACGCGCCCCTTTTCAAGATGGCGCACAGCCCTGCGGCGGATATAAGGCTCCGCTATCTCCTGCATTTCGATCGCGGACTGGACCCTGGTGATCACCCCCGCCTTTTCCAGGGCGTCCTGCAACGCAAGACTGTTCATAACCGTGGCCAGCATCCCCATGTAGTCAGCGCTGGCACGGTCCATCCCCATCGAGGATGCGGCAACTCCACGAAAAATGTTGCCGCCACCGATGACGATGGCAACCTGGATACCAAGATCAACGACTCCGCGAATTTCCATGGCGATCTCCCTGATGATGTCAGGGTCAATACCATAGCCCAGCTTGCCGGCCAGAGCTTCTCCACTGAGTTTGAGCAGTATACGCTTGTAACAGGGTTGACGTGCCATGAGTTCTCCGGTGCTGGCCTGTATATTACTTGGTCATCGAAGCGACTTCAGCCGCGAAATCATCCTCTTTCTTCTCAATACCCTCACCGAGTTGGAATCGGACGTATGCGCTGAGGGTTACCTTGCCACCGACTTCCTTGGCCAAAGCCTCTACCACTTTACCAACCTTCTGGTCAGTATCAATCACGTAGACCTGTTCCAGAAGACAGGTTTCCCCGAAGAACTTGTTGATCTGGCCTTCGAGAATTTTTTCAATGATGTTTTCCGGTTTACCACTCTCGAGGGCCTTGGCACGCATGATGTCTTTTTCACGCTCGAGAACATCGGCGGGAACTTCGTTGCGGTTCAGGTACTGCGGGCTTGCCGCAGCAACATGCATGGCCAGCATTTTAGCGGCCTCTTCAATCTTCGGATTATCGGCCTTGTCAGTATCAAGCTGTACCAGCACACCGATCTTGCCGGCACCGTGAATATAGGATGCCGTAATACCAGAGCCGCTTTCGAGACATGCGAACCGACGGATGTTCATGTTCTCACCGATCGTCGCAATCTGATGAGTCAGTTCTTCGCCGACGTTGCGTCCGGTACCGGGGAAAGCCATTTCTTTCAGAGCTTCGACGTCGACCGGTTTTTGCTTCAGGACCACCTCGACCACACCAGCGGTAAATTTCTGGAAGGCTTCATTTTTGGCGACAAAGTCGGTCTCTGAATTAACTTCAACAAGGGCTCCACTCTGACCGTTTCCGACCGCGGCGATCATGCCTTCAGCCGCCACGCGACCGGATTTTTTGGCCGCTGCGGAAAGGCCCTTTTTACGCAGCAGGTCAATCGCCTGCTCCATGTCGCCACCGGACTCAGTAAGGGCTTTCTTGCAATCCATCATCCCGGCACCGGTTTTGGCACGCAGGTCACCTACCATTTTTGCTGTAATTGTAGCCACCTTAAAACCTCCTCTATCCTGCTATCTTGGCAAATATTGAGTTGTCTGATAAAAAGGCGGCTGCAATGCAGACCGCCTTTTTGTATTTATACGTATCGGCCGGTTACGCTTCTGCCGTTGTATCCTCTGCTTTGGTCACTTCAGCCGCTTCTGCAGCGACGACCTTTTCTGTTGCCGCTTCGGTCACCTTCGCCGCAACGGCTGCGGTCTTTTCAATAACAGCAGACTCTGTGGCCACTTCAACAGCCGGTTCTTCCAAGTCAGCACCTTCTGCGTCGTTGCGCAGATTTTCTTGACGGGCAGCGGCACCTTCGAGGCACGCCTCTGCCATTTTCGAAGCAAACAGGCGGATGGCACGAATCGCATCGTCATTGCCGGGGATGATGTATTCAATCCCATCGGGATCACAGTTGGTATCAACCACGGCGACAACCGGGATGCCGAGCTTGCGGGCTTCCTTGACGGCAATGTCTTCCTTGTTCGGGTCAACGATAAAAACCGCCGCAGGCAGACGGGTCATGTTCTTGATCCCGCCGAGACTTTTTTCCAGCTTGGTCTTTTCCCGTTCCAGTTGCAGGACCTCTTTCTTGAGCAGCAGATCGAAGGTTCCGTCTTCAGACATCGCCTCGATTTTTTTCAGACGGTCAATGCTCCGTTTGATAGTCGAGAAATTCGTCAGCATGCCACCCAGCCAGCGATTGTTGACATAGTACTGACCAGCACGGACAGCCTCTTCAACAATGGAATCCTGAGCCTGCTTCTTGGTGCCGACGAAAAGGACTTTCTCGCCTCGCTGGGAAACGTCGCGAATGAAACTGTAAGCAGTCCGGAAATAGCGGACCGTCTTCTGCAGGTCGATAATGTAAATGCCGTTACGGGCACCGAAGATGTAAGGCTTCATCTTGGGGTTCCAACGACGGGTCTGGTGGCCGAAATGGACACCGGCCTCCAACAATTGCTTCATAGTGATCTGTGCCATGTTTAAACTTCCCTTCAATTTGGTTTGGCCGCCGCCTTCATCAACCCCTGCAACCGACCTGACCCCATGTCAGGCACCCGGTCCGGGTCAGAAGGCGTGTGTATTGGACAGCACATTCGTATAACATGAGAGCATCCCGAACGCAAGGGGTTTTTAACCATCAATAGCGTTTACATTCTGATGTTGACTGTACTACTATGCGGCATTATGGCGGGCACAAGAATACAAAAATACATCATCAGCGAGATCCTCTCGCCAACCCTGCTCTGTCTGCTGATTTTTACCATGGTGCTGCTCATGGGCAGGCTGATGAAGCTCGTGGACCTGGTCGTCAACAAGGGAGTCTCGATCACTGACATCCTGTTGCTGTTCGGAACCATGCTACCGGCCTTTCTCAACATCACACTGCCGCTGTCTTTTCTGATGGGCATCATGATCGGGCTCAGTCGCATGTCTGCTGACAGTGAAACGATTGCCATGAAGGCGGCCGGCATAGGGCTCGCACAGATGGCTCGCCCGATCCTTGCCCTGGCAGTGGTTTTCTCCCTGCTCACAGCAGTGGCGGGTCTGTGGCTGAAGCCATGGGGTTATCAGGCTTTCCGTGAGCAGGTTTTCGCCATCACCATGCAGAAAGCCACGATCGGATTTCAGCCGCAAGTATTCATGAAGCAGTTCAACAACATGGTCCTCTATGCGAACGATCTCGACGCCCGCACCGGCCAGATGACTGGCCTTTTCATTGTCGAGAAAAACCCTGACGCGACAATGCTGATATTTGCCGAACACGGAGATATCGTTGCAGATGAACAAGAGGAAACGATCATGTTCCGACTGCAGGACGGGACGATCCATCGTCAGAAGACCGTCGATGATTCGACTTACCAGCTCATCAACTTCCGCAACTACGACGTACAACCCAACCTGACCGGCAACGGCGAGGAGACTGCCGGGAAAGCAGGCCAGAGGAAACGACCCAAGGAGATGTCAACCGCTCAACTCTGGCGACAGCTCCACAGGGAAAACGGCGCCGGCAATGAGCGTAAACTCGGCGCAGTAACAGCGGAAATACACACCCGGATGGCCTCGCCGATGGCCCCATTGATTTTCGCCCTGTTCGGGCTGCCCTTCAGTATCCAGACCCACCGATCGGGTCGCAGTGGCGGTTTCGTTGTCGGACTAATCATATATCTTTGTTACTACCTGATGCTTTCACTGGCACAAACTTTTACTGCCGATGCGGGCATCGCTCCGTGGCTGACCTTCTGGCTCCCCCACTTGCTGTTAGGCTTGTCCGGACTTTACTGCCTGTACCGCAGCGCTCACGAACAACCCAGTTTATTCGTCTCACAAGTTGAGCAAACGATGGCATATCTCAGAAATTGTATACACAAGAACAATGACCACGCTTGATCGTTACATAACGACCCTGTTTCTGAAGAACCTGGTGTTTATCCTGCTGGCGCTTGTATCATTGTATGCGGTCATCGAGTTCATTGAGAAAGTTGATGATTTCATCGAGAACCAGGCCGCTCTCGTCCACTATTTTCGCTACCCTCTCTACAACCTGCCGCTGATGATCTCCAACACACTGCCGATGGCGGTTCTCCTCGCTGCTTTCGCGACCATTGGTGATCTTTCGCGCACCAACCAGTTGACGGCCCTGCTCGGCGGAGGAATCAGTATTTCCAGGATCAGTCGTTCAATGTTCCTGACCGGGTTTCTCCTCTGTGGACTTCTCCTGCTCTGTAACCTCTGGCTGACGCCCCTGGGAATTCAGGAGACCGAGTATATCAGGAATGTGCAGATCACTAACAAATCCGGAGAGGCTGCAAACGAATCAAAGGACCTTTTCTTCAAGAACGGTGACAGGATCGTGCACATCAACCGCTCCTTCCCCCAGCGAGGAGTTCTCTTTGGTATTACGATCATCACCTTTAACAATCGATTTAAACCCGTCGAACGGCTGCAGGCCGTTTCGGGACATTATAGGGGAAACGGCACATGGTCCTGCAAAGGGGTAAAACTCTGGCAGTTCTCACCGGAGAATAAAACCATTCAAGGCTACGAAGAAAAGGAGGAGTCGCTGCTTGACCTGGGGAAAGAACCGTCTGAAGTGACCCAACTCTGGAACAACCCTGAGGAAATGACCCAGATCGAACTGTACCGACTCATCGAAACATTGAAAGCGGATGGGCACGATCCGAAGACTTACCAACTCGAGTCACATCTGCGATTGTCGAAAGCCTTCATTCCACTGATCATGGTACTGCTCGGCATGCCGTTCGCCCTGCAGCGCGGGCGCCAGCCCAGTTTTGCACTCGGGATCGTCGTCAGCATGGTTGTTTTTATTGTCTACTTCGTCCTCTATGCAATTTTCGCCGCCATGGGTGGGTCAGCGATACTCTCTCCGGTCGTGGCGGCATGGTCCGCCAATATCCTGATGGTCCTGACCGCCACCTGGCTGTTTCTGAAAGCTCAGGATTAACCCGTCAACCTAAAAAAGGGACGGGCTCCGCAGCCCGTCCCCCATCACGCAATCAAACAACAAAAACCTCAGTAACGATACGAATCAGATTTGTACGGGCCCTCAACCGGGATGCCAAGGTAGTCGGCCTGCTCCTTGCTGAGAGTCGTCAATTTCGCACCGAGTTTGCCGAGATGTAGCCTGGCAACCTTTTCATCGAGGCTTTTCGGCAGGACGTAGACCTCTTTAGCGTAATCACCGGTTTTCGTGAAGAGCTCGATCTGCGCCATAACCTGGTTGGTAAAGCTGTTGGACATAACGAACGAAGGATGCCCGGTTGCACAACCGAGGTTGAGCAAGCGGCCTTCAGCGAGGACAATCACCGCGTGGCCGTCCTGGAACACCCACTGGTCAACCTGGTTACCGTGTTCGCGGGGGTTTTTGATATTGATTTTCTCAATCCCGGCAACCTTCGCCAGCGCCGCCATCTCGATCTCGTTGTCGAAGTGGCCGATGTTGCCAACTATCGCATTGTGTTTCATCCGGGACATATGCTCGACGCGAATCACATCCTTGTTGCCAGTCGTAGTCACGAAAATATCTGCGTCTGTCACGACATCTTCCAGGGTCTTGACCTCATAGCCTTCCATCAGGGCCTGCAGGGCGCAGATTGGATCGATCTCCGTAACAATGACCCGCGCACCCTGGCCGCGCAACGACTGGCAGCAGCCTTTGCCAACATCACCGTAGCCGCAGACAACCGCAACCTTGCCGGAAAGCATGACGTCGGTCGCCCGCATGATGCCGTCAACCAAACTGTGTCGACAACCATAAACATTGTCGAACTTGCTCTTGGTGACCGAGTCGTTAACATTCATTGCCGGGAATGGCAGTTTGCCAACTTTCTGCAGATGGTAAAGACGGTGGACGCCGGTCGTCGTCTCTTCTGTCACACCTTTTATGGAGTTGCAAACGGCCTGCCAGTCAATCGATTTGCTATCGATCGATTGTTGCAGAATCTTGACCATCTCCACCCAGTCTTCGGCATCGTCGGCCTGCAACTCCGGAACACCCTGCGCCTGCCATTCGGCACCGTTCAGGACCATCATGGTCGCATCACCGCCGTCGTCAAGAATCATGTTGGGCAGTTGTCCATTTGGCCAGTTCAGCGCCTTTTCAGTACACCACCAGTATTCCTCGAGGGTCTCACCTTTCCAGGCAAAGACCGGAATCCCTCGCGGATTATCAGGAGTACCCTCCCTGCCGACAGCGACTGCTGCCGCGGCCTGGTCCTGGGTTGAGAAGATATTGCATGAAGCCCAGCGCACCTCGGCGCCAAGATCGATCAGCGTCTCAATCAGAACGGCAGTCTGGATCGTCATGTGCAGCGAGCCGGTAATCCTTGCTCCGGCGAGTGGCTTTTTGTTCCGGTATTCTTCACGCAACGCCATCAAACCCGGCATTTCTACTTCAGCCAGATTAATTTCCTTCCGTCCCAAGACAGCCAGGGAAAGGTCTTCTACCTTAAAATCGCGATTTTCAGTCATTTCTGTTTCTCCTCAATATAATGTTTATCAATTGTTATCGTTAAACGTTGCTGTCAACAGCATGACTCCCTGGTGAGATCCGGAGCCACCGAATTCCTGGTAAGTGCGTATCTGCATATCGGCCTCGGCCAGCCAGTCCTCAAGTTCCACGCGTTTGAAGCCGAGCCACTGGTCTGCCAGCCGCTCCCGGACCCAGTCGTATTCATGGCGTGTCAGATCGGCAATCACCAGCAGCCCGTCCCTGGCGAGAGCACGTCCCACCTCTCTGAGGACATCACCCGGTTGCTCGGCGTGATGCAGAACCTGATTCATCACAAAGGTCCGCACCGAACCGTCAGCCATCGGCAGGTGATTCATCTCTGCCAGGCGGACGTCGACGCTTGCCGCGAGGCGATGATGTTGCACCGTCTCTCTGGCCAGTGTGACCATGGACGGTGACTGGTCCAGGCCGATAACACGATCAGCCCTGTCGATCAGAAAAGGGAGCAGCGTACCTGACCCGACACCGATTTCAACGGTCAGGCCTCCCTCCGGCAGCAGTGCCAGCAGATCTGACTGATAATCGGGAAGCTTGAGCAACTCCGTATGCATGACGTCCCAGTCACGGGCATGGCGGTCAAAGAATTCCTGGCTGCGTTTGCGTCGCTCCATCATGATCGAGAGCAGACCACCCGCATCCTGTTCCCGCATTCCAAGTTCAGCGAGGTGCTCTTCGATAATCGGCCAGATCTTTTGAAAAAACCGGTTTTCCGGCGCCAGGCGATAGTAGCGCCAGGTTCCCTGCTTTTCAACCTTAAGCAGGCCAACTTCGTTCATGAGGATCAAATGCCGTGAAATCCTGGACTGGCCCATGTGCAGAGCCTGCATAAGCTCCTGCACCGTAAAATCACCCTGGCGGAGTATCCGCAGGAGCCTCAGTCGGGTTGTATCAGCCAGGATTTTCAGGACTTCAAGCATATATCAACCTAAGACATTTTAAATATCAATTATAGTTGATATTACATCTCCCGAATAAAAACAAGAGAAAATTACGCAGTGAATCAGGACAGGACCATCAGGGTCGCAGTTCCGTACGCGACAAGGCTTTGCTTTTGATCGGTAACCTTGACCGACAGCCGTGCGGTACGACAACCCAGGTGCAGGAGTTCGGAGCGGGCGACCAGGGTATCACCTTTCCGAGCGGATCTGACGTAACTGACATTAAGATCGACAGTCGTCAGTTTGAGGCCCGAAGGGATAAGTGGCATGGGGAAGAAACAGACCGTATCGATCAGGGTTGAAATCAGTCCGCCATGAACCGTGCCCATGTAATTCAAGTGGCGGTCATCTATCGTTACGGTCATCTCTGCGTGTTGTTCTGCAATTTCCTTGACTGCAACGCCCAGGGTTTTCAGAAACGGGATGTCCTGCACTTGTTCGTTAATACTCGTACTCATGGTTGCACCTGCCAGAGCTTGCTAGATACGGCGGCGAAGCTGAACGGCAAACCATAGCCGGACCAGCACCGCAGCAACAAAATCACCAAGACGATGATTCGTCAGTGGTTCAAACCACCGATCGAACCAGTTCAGCCAACAGCCTGGTTTTTGCGGGTGAACGTGGTTGCCGAGATAGGCCTTTCGACAATCCATGGCCAGGCCTATTTGCCAGGCCTGACCGCGCACATAAGCTCCGGTAGCCATCCACAATAACCATTTCTGACGAGCTGTCATCTTGGACAGAAGTTCATCAATCAAACGATAGAAAGGTGCCAGTTGCAACGGTCTGGCCTGGTCCTGTTGTTGATAAATTTTCGGGGCCTTGTAAAAAAAATCCAACCAACCGATCGCCAGAAAATTCATCATCAAGGCATTCAGCGTTTGTCGGGCACGCCATCCTTCGGTTTCAAAACGACGAGCAGAAGTGACGATCTCTCCTGGCAGAAGGAGCCACTCCCCCTGATTGCGAATCTGTTCCGCCAAGGTGGTGTCTTCCATAACCGGCAGGTCTTCGCGAAAAGGACCCACTTGGTCGAAAAAGGAATTCCGGATCAGCATTCCCTGGTCACCATGAACGCAACCCGCCCGGCCTAACCGCGCCTTGGTTTCATAATAGAACAAACCAAATTCATTGCCACCTGAATCACGTTGAAAGCGCAGAGCGAACCGGCCTACGGCGGCAGTTCCGGTTCGGCCCTGATAGTCCCGCATGGATTCCAGCGCCCGTTGCAGTTGGAGATGGTCATGCAATCGGCTGTCTGCATGGAGGAATAGCAGCCAGTCAGACCTGGCGGTTCCGGCACCGGCATTCAATTGACGGCCGCGACCTCTTGGGCTGACCAGGGATGTTCCTGAAAGGCCATGCTCCAAGAAAAATCTCTTTGCAACCTCGATTGTCGAGTCCACCGAGCCGCCGTCGACAACAATTATTTCAGTCTTGACGTTTTTTTGACCAGCCAGATCGGCTAACAACAGAGGCAAGGCCTCTGCCTCGTTCAGGGTCGGGACAATAATCGAAAGCTCCGGTTTCATCAGCCTATACGCTTCGAACGCAGACGGGCGGACCGTTATCACGATCCGCCCGCAAATTCGTTACATGTGCCAAAATCTCAGATTCCAGCCCTTTTCTTCAACGATTCAACACGATCGGTACGTTCCCAGGTAAACTCGGGCAGTTCACGACCAAAGTGGCCATAAGCAGCCGTCTTGAGGTAGATCGGACGCAGCAAGTCGAGAGTTTTAATAATGGCACGCGGGCGCATATCAAACTCTTCCTGAGCAACCCGGGCAATGTCGTTGGACGGGATCTTGCCGGTGCCAAAGGTATTGATCATGACCGAAACCGGCTCTGCGACACCGATTGCATAGGCAAGTTGAACTTCACATTTGTCGGCAAGGCCTGCGGCAACGATGTTCTTGGCAACGTAGCGGGCCATGTAAGAGGCGCTACGGTCGACCTTTGACGGGTCTTTCCCGGAGAAGGCGCCACCACCATGTGAGCCCTGGCCGCCATAGGTGTCAACGATGATTTTCCGTCCGGTCAGACCGCAGTCACCCATCGGCCCGCCAATTACAAACCGGCCCGTCGGGTTGATGAAATACTTGGTTTTTTCATCGAGCAGGTCTTGCGGAATAACCTTGCGCACAACCTCTTCGATAATTGCTTCCTTAAGGTTTTCGTAAGTCACATCCGGTGCATGTTGAGAGGAAACGACCACTGTGTCAACCCGGATCGGTTTGTCATTGATGTACTGGATCGAGACCTGCGATTTGCTGTCAGGGCGCAGGAAATTAAGCAGCCCGCTCTTGCGCACTTCAGCCAGCCTTTTGGTCAGCTTGTGGGCAAAAGTAATCGGCATGGGCATCAGTTCAGGCGTCTCATTGCAGGCGTAACCGAACATCAGCCCCTGGTCACCGGCACCCTGCTCGGCAAACATGCCCTGGCCTTCCGTCACACCCTGAGAGATATCCGGAGACTGTCGATCAATTGTGGTCAGTACCGCACAGGTCTCATAGTCAAAACCCATTGATGAATCGTCGTAGCCAATCTCCTTTATGGTTTGACGGACGATATTCGGCATATCGACATAGGCACTGGTGGTAATTTCACCGGCAATCATCGCCATGCCTGTGGTAACGAGAGTTTCACAAGCGACCCTGGCCGCTGGGTCCTGGGCGATTATCGCATCGAGGATCGCGTCTGAAATCTGGTCTGCAACCTTGTCGGGGTGACCCTCGGAAACGGATTCGGAAGTAAACAGGAAATCTGTCATTGCCATGGTTTTTACTCCTAAGTAATGTCTTTGCGGAAGCGGAACATTAATCTTTTACGGTGTCACTGTCAAGCTTTCTGGCGTCTGGCAAAGGAAATCAAGAACCAAAGAAAGATTTTCGACCCTTTCTAGAATTGTCTTTCGGCAAACACCTGCGGATAACGCTGACGCATCTCCTTTTCGAGAACAGAGACAACATCATCAGCCGTTGCAAGGCCCAGAAGGCTCTTGAGAATCTCCTGAACTTCTGAATACTTGACCTGGCGCATGATCCGTTTTACCCTCGAGATACTTGAGGCATTCATAGACAGCTCGTTAAAGCCAAGTGCAATCAATACCAGAGAATACATATCCTCGCCGGCCATCTCACCACACATCCCTACCTCGATTCCTGCAGACTTTGCCGCCTTGCAGACAAGCAGCAACGCCTGGAGAACAGCAGGGTGCATAGGTTCGTAAAGATAGGCAACGTGTTCATTGCCGCGATCGATTGCCAGGCAGTATTGAATCAGATCATTGGTACCGACTGAGAAGAAGTCGACTTCCTTCGCCAGCAGATCAGCGATCAGCACCGCCGCAGGAGTCTCCACCATGATGCCGATCTCAACCTGATCACCAAAGGGGATGCCAGCAGAGCGAAGGTCCTGCCGTTCCCGCTCGACAAACTGCTTGCAGGCACGGACTTCGGCGACACCGGAAATCATCGGGAACATAATGCGGACCGGTCCGGACACCGCGGCTCTGAGGATCGCCCTCAATTGTACCCTGAAAAGGTTGACTTCTTTCAGAGAGAAACGAACAGCACGCAGCCCCATGGCCGGATTGACTTCATCTGCGAGGTTGAATTCCGGGACAAATTTGTCACCACCGACATCCAGTGTCCTGATAGTGACCGGGTAAGGAGCCATCTGTTCAAGCGCCGAGCGATAGACCGCAACCTGTTCGTCTTCCGACGGCGGACCCTCTCCGGACATAAACAGGAACTCGGTGCGAAACAAGCCGATGCCCTGTGCACCGTACTCCCTCGCCGCAGCGATCTCTTCGACAAAATCGATATTACTGCGCAGGGCCAGAGTGAACCCGTCCAGGGTTTCTGCTGGGAGCCCCTTGAATTTAAGAAGTTCGGTTTCCTGATAATTGTATGCCTGCTTCTTTTGCAGGTAATCACGAAAGGTTTCCTGTGATGGCCTCAGGATCACGGTCCCCGTGTTGCCATCGATGATCATCGGCACGCCATTAGGGACCAGGGATGTCACCGTTTCCAAGCCGAGCACGGCCGGAATTCCGATTGAACGGGCCAAAATCGCCGTGTGCGAAGTCCGCCCGCCTATATCAGTGACAAAGCCGACCACCTTGCTCTTGTCAATCTGTACCGTATCAGCTGGAGAGAGGTCGTGCGCAACGACTATCACCTGTTCATCGATGTCCGCCAGAGACTCGCGGGTTTCGCCGAGAAGATTGCGCATCAGGCGGTCGCCGATCGAGTCGATGTCCGAATGTCGTTCACGCAGATATTCGTCGCTGATCTTGTCAAAGACCCGGCGGATTTTCCGCAGCACACGGTTCAGGGCACCCTCTGCGTTAATCAATTCACCTTTGATCAGTTTGAGGGTCTCACCGATCAGCATTTCGTCTTGCAGGATCAGTAAATGGGTGTCGATGATATAAAGGTGCTCGGCAAGTTCCTTGTCATCAGCCTCTTCCCTGACTTCAATCAACTGTGCCTTGGACTGTTCTACGGCTTGCCTGAAAGCCGAGGTTTCGGGCTCAACTTCTTCAGGGGAGATACGGCGTTCGATAACGGCCATCCGGCCCCGGTTGACCAGATAACTGCGGGATATGGCAATCCCGGGCGCGGCCGCGATACCGACGAGAATCGTATCTTCTGCTATGTCAATTTTCACCGAAGCCGTCATTGATCAGAGTCCCGATAGTTTTCATCGCCTCTTCAGCGTCCTCTCCGGACACTGATACATTTATGGTTGATCCCTGTGGAGCGGCCAGCATCAGCAACCCCATGATACTTTTGCCGTTAACTTCATTGCCGTCTTTTTCGATCATCACGTCTGACAGAAACCGGTTGGCCGTCTGGACAAGTTGTGCCGCGGCACGGGCGTGCAGACCCAAACGGTTGACAATCCTGAATTCAGCATTCTCCGTCGTCATTTCACACCCTCTATTCAGAACAGTAGCGCCAGCAGCAAAAGGCTGGACGTCGTCAACAATACAAGAAACAGGCTGGTCACCCTTTTATGGGCCAACCAGGCAAAAATCAGCACGATCGGCAAGACAACAAACCCCCAGGCTACAGAAAGGTCCTGATGCTCACAACCTTTGAAGGAGAGATAGGCACAGAGGACACCAATGAGGATTGTCGTTGACTCCTTAAGCCGGATCGCCAGGTCCGGCAGGCGACATTTCTGGACAGTTTCGATTGCACGTAGTTCATGCACATACCCGAGGACCAGGCCAGCGCCCCGAAAAAACAGGTGGGGGAGGTTAAAGATCAGCAGAAAAACCACCGGCGCCCAGAGCGAGCCCTGACTCGCAATCAACAGACCGATCAAGGCGGCCAATGGGCGTGCTCCACCCCAAAAGAGTGCATCACCCATTGCGGCAAAAGGCGCCATAACCATATTTTTATAGGTTCCAGCATCGACGGAGGATTCCTCGCCAACGCTGCTCCCTGCCTCCAGGCGCAACGTGGTTCCGGCAACCAGGGGGGCAAAATACGGGTGGGTATTGAAGTAGTCCGTATGTCGTCGACGAACATCTTCCGGGATCGTCATCACCATAGATCTTGCGCAGCCCCGGCAAGATCATGTAGTAGAAACCGAGGTTTTGCAATTTTTCAAAGTTCCAGCTCGCCTGCAGCAGGAACGATCGCAAGTACATTTGCAAAAATATCAGCCAGTTCAGACGTGGTCTATGCATAATCTTCATCCCAACCAAAGAACCAGGAGCGTCCCTATAAAGGCCGTGCAGAACAGGAAAATGTTGCGATTAACGTTGGTCGTCCCGAGCAACGCCGCGGCCCCGACCAGGATCAGGCTGTATTGCAGGCTCAGGCCGGCTTTCTGGATGGCCCCGATCAGGGAAGGGGCGACTAAAAAGAGCACGCAAGTGCCGATCAGTACGATAACCAGCGCGGTCGCCAGGCTCGCCAGGCCAAAGCTGAGCAAACCGAACAGGTGGCAGCGTTCCATCTTCGCCGTATTGCCGCACATCAGTGCATTGTACCCGGCGACGGCGAGGCGATCATTGAGATGACGGGCCAACTTGTCGAAAAACTGCCCGAATTTACCCAGAGGGATAGCGATCAGTACCGACAGGAGCACCAGGGGCATGCCGTCCAGCCCGAAAAAATGCCCGGTATGTGCTGCCAGGACCGTTGCACCCACCGCAACCTGGGTATCGTCAGGCGGGATCGCCGCCCCCACGGGCAGACGGCCAAGCCAGAGCAACTCGAGCAGCATGCCTACCTCCAGGCCGACCAATGGCTGGCCAAAAACCCATCCGGTTAAAGGTCCGGCGACCAGCGGGCGGGAGATCATGAACTGGACAAGCGCGACCCGGTCCAACCCTGTCAACATGGAGACCATTCCGGCCAGGAGATAGTCGACAGCGATCATTTATCGGCCCCCGACCCTGATCAGCTTGTGCCAGCTCTGCTCACGATCGGCAGGGACACATTGAGAGACTATCGTGACGCCCTGATCTTCAACCTGCTGCAGCACCTCGATATCCTGTTGATCAAGAGCGATCGTACAGGTGTAGCGATCTTTTCCGGCACTGGAATGCATATTGCCAAGATTCAGCTTAGGATATTCGACACCGAGCTTCCTGACCTTCAAGGCATCATCAGAATTGGCAAAGAGCAACAGCACACGTTTGTTGAGCAGATCAGCGGATCTGAGGATTGAAGCCGTTTCCTCAAGAGAGCCGATGATCAGCTTGATCGAACTGGGCACGGACGCCTGCATAACCATGCGCTGAAAGGACGCCCCTGCGACATCGTTATTGGCAACCACGATACAGTCTGCATTCACATACGGGACCCAGGCTTCGAGAACCTGCCCATGAACCAGTCGACTGTCTATGCGCGTCAGTACAATACTCATGAACAGGCCCTCCTAACGCTGCAGGTACTCACTTGCCAGGGCAATGCTCTGTTGTCCATACGATTTGAGTATTGCGGCCAGTTCGTGTAAACCAAGGTTTTCCTGGCTGTTGAAAAACTTCAGGATCATTGGCAGGTTGATCCCCGTCATGACCTCGACACTTTGTGGTTCCAGGAATGTCATACTTACATTCGCCGGCGTACCTCCGAACATATCCGTGACGATAATCACGCCGTGGTCATCTTTACCAACCTCGGCAACCGCCTCTGCAATTGCATCCCGAATCGTTTCCATCGAACTGTCATGGGTGATGCTGACTGCTTTGGCATTCACCACCGGTCCTATAATCATCTGCGCGGACATCAGCAGTTCCGAGCCAAGGTTTCCGTGTGTCGCAACAACCAAACCGATCATAATCTATACCCCGTCAACATCTCGGTGATTAACCTGCACGACACACCCGGTGCCCTTCAGATAAGGTGCAAGGTCCTCTGCTATGGCAACGCTCCGGTGACGGCCACCGGTACAACCGATGCCAATTGTCAGGGTGGTTTTTCCCTCGTCTCGGTAGCGTGGGACGAGAAAAAAAAGCAGCGCCTTCAGTTTAACCAGAAAGGACTGGTAGTCAGGCTGATTCAGGACAAAACTACTGACATCGGGATCGAGTCCTGTTTTAGGTCGTAGCCCCTCGACAAAATGAGGATTGTCCAGAAAGCGGACATCAAAAACCAGGTCCGCCCCCACGGGCAAACCTTTTTTGAAGCCGAAGGACTGAACCTGCAGTTGCATCTGACCATGTTGCTCTTCCACGCCAAGGACCGCTCCAAGAACCTGTTGGCGCAGTTGATGTACCGTCAGGCCGGAAGAGTCCAGAATGACGGTAGCCAGCTTGCGGAGTCCCGACATGACTTGCCGCTCTTTTTCGATTGCGGCAAGGGTCCCTTCCTTCTGGGCCAGTGGGTGACGACGGCGTGTCTCGGAAAAACGTTTGACCAGATCGTGGTCCGAGGCCTCAAAGAAGAAGACTTCAACAGCAAGGCCCTGCTCCTTAATCCGCCCTAATACGTCGTGACAGTCCCCCAGGAAATCTGAACTCCTGGCGTCAACTACTGTGGCGACCCTTTCGTAACCATGGCCGGTCAAGGAAAGAAAATCAGGTAACATGACCAGGGGGAGGTTATCAATTACAAAGAATCCGGCATCTTCCAGGGCACGGGCCCCGGTACTTTTGCCGGACCCGGACAAGCCGGTGATAACAACCAGCTGTCGCTTCATTCCAGATTGTCCCCGATAATTGACCGGGCATGAATTCGGGCCGTTTCAGCCATGCGCTGTTCCAGCCTTTCCTCGAACTCCACAGCACTGTGATATCCCATTTCCTTGAGTAACTGGTTACGGGCCGCCACTTCGACAATGGTCGTGATGTTTCGCCCCTGGCGGACTGGTATGGTTTGCAGAGGCAACTTCACCCCCAGCAATTCATGGCTCTTTTCCTCCAGCCCGAGCCGATCGTACTCATGGCCATCCTGCCATTCGACGAGTTCGATAACCAGATCGATTTTCTTGCGCTCACGGATCGCAGCGACACCAAACAGGTGCTTGATATTGATAATTCCCAGGCCGCGGATTTCCATGTGATAATGCAGGAGATCATTGCCCTGGCCAAACAGGACCGCCGGTAATTTCAAGCGCACATTGATGATATCATCGGCAACCAGACGATGTCCCCGAATGATCAGGTCGAGAGCGCATTCACTTTTGCCGACCCCGCTTTTACCAAGTATCAGGACCCCCACTCCCAGTATATCGACAAGCACGCCGTGGACATTGGTCTGGGCAAGCAGGCGCTCTTCCAGATACTGGGTCAACAGCGATATCAAGGTGGAACTCTGGTGATGGGTGCGCAGCAGAGGGATGTCGTAATTTCCCACTTCACACAACAGATTTTCGGGGGGGATTAGACTCTTGGTGATAATGAAACAGCAGATACCAAGAGAGCATAGATTCTTGATATTTTCATCTGCTTTCGCCGGATCCCGTTGAAGCAATTCGGCAAGATAACTGAGTTCCGTATCACCGAGGACCTGGATACGGTCGGGATGCAGATTCTTGGTGTAACCCGCCAGGGCCAGTCCAGGCTTTTGTATCCTCGGCACCTGCACAACACGGCTCAAGCCGCGCTCACCGGCCAACAGCTCCAGATCAAGCCCGGCTTCCGTCTCGGACAGCAGCTCTGAAATACTCAGACTGGGCATAGATTCAACCGTTACAGGTGCTCTTCTTCTTCGGCGATGATCCGGTGGATTTCTGTGCTATCGACTGCTGACTGCAGGCGTTCACGCACCGCCGTGCTTTTCAGCAGCTTGGAAATTCTGGCAAGGGTCTTCAAATGCACGCCAACAGACTCTTCCGGGGCAACCAGGAGGAAAAAGAGGTGCGCAGGCTTGCCGTCCATGGAGTCAAAATCGACACCATGGCGACTCAGGCCGAACGATATCAGGAGATGCTCAATGTCTTTCAGCTTACCGTGCGGAATCGCCACGCCATCACCGATCCCTGTTGAACCGAGGCGTTCACGTTCCATCAGGACCCTCAGCACATCGTCTCGGGACAGGCTCGGATCGGTTTTCAACAGAGCATCAGTGAGCTCCGCGAGGACTTCTTTCTTTCCCGATCCATGCAACTCTGCGACGATTGCAGCAGGATCAAGCAACTCCGAAATTTTCATCTTGCTAATAACCCACACCCTTCAAAATTGACAACCACGGCAGACGTCGTAACAACGTCTGCCGTAGAAGATAGCCTCAGGCCTGCGGAACAATCAAGCCATAATTACCGTCTTTACGTCGATATACAACATTAATCTCTTCGGAAGACGAATCAGTGAAGACCAAGAACTCTTTTTCCAGCAGGTCCATCTGCATTACGGCCTCGTCAACCGACATCGGCTTCACATGGAAGCTGTCGGTCTTGATGATACTTGGTTCGGCAAGCCCTTCATCGATACTCTCTGCAGTGTAAACCGTCTCATTCACCCGGCGCTCACGGCCACTGAGGGGTTTGTGCTTTTTGATCTTGTCCTTGTAACGCTTGAGCTGACGTTCGAGTTTGTCCAGCACTCCGTCAATCGCGGCATACATGTCCGCAGTCTCTTCGGTGGCTTTTATAGTAATCCCTTTGGCAGTCAGTGTCACTTCAGCCTTGTGGCGGATCTTCTTTTCGACCGATAAAACCACCTGGGCTTCAACGGGTTCATCAATATATTTTTTGACCTTTGGCAGTTTCTCTTCAACATAATTGCGGACCGGCTCACTAGTTTCCATATGTCGAAAGGTCACATTAACGCGCATAGTTTCCACACCTCCTGGTTGATGGTTATGAAAAAGATCGACTGTCTCAATTATACCCGCTGGCGCGGAGAAAACCATGGCAAGATCAAAACAAGCGTTTCCTTTGTGTTGATGAGCCGACTCCCAGCATCTCGCGATATTTGGTCACGGTGCGCCGGGCAATATCAATCCCCTGGCCACGGAGTATTTCAACAATCTTCTGGTCTGAAAAAGGTTTGCGCATATCCTCGGCCGTAATGATCTCCTTGATCTTGCTCTTGACGCTTTCAGAGGCAACCGAATCGCCACCCGTCGTGTTGATGCCACTGTTAAAGAAGTATTTCAACTCGAACAGGCCTTGCGGCGTCTGGACATACTTGTTGGTCGTCACGCGGCTGACGGTCGATTCGTGCATTTCGATATCCTCGGCGACATCACGCAGCACCAACGGCTTGAGATGCTCAACGCCCCGGTCGAAGAAATCCCGCTGGAACTTGACGATGCTCTTGGTCACCCGGTAGATCGTCCGTTGTCTCTGGTGAATACTCTTGATCAGCCAGAGCGCACCACGCAGCTTCTCCTGGATATATTCGCCGGCTTTTTCGTCAAGCTGATCATCACCAGACAGGGCACTGCGGTAAAACGAGTTGATCCTCAGATTGGGCAAGCCCTCATCGTTCAATACCACGACATATTCATCACTGATCTTGTGGACGAAAATATCAGGGGTTATGTAATGCACATCCTCCTGGTCAAACTGGCTGCCAGGGCGGGGATCAAGGCTGCTGATAAACTTGGCTGCGCTGAAGACATCATCAAGCGGAATCTGTAGGGCTCTTGCGATGACCTGGTAACGGCGGGTTTCCAGATCATTGATGTGATCACGCAGGATAATACCGACAACGTCCGCCGTCATGCCCAGCTGTTCAACCTGTTTGAGGAGGCATTCCTGGAGGTTGCGGCTGGCAACGCCGGAGGGGTCAAAATCCTGAATTGCCGCGAGAACTTTTTCGGCCTGGGCAGGATCACAGCCGGTCTGTACGGACAGTTCTTCTATCGAAACCTGCAGGTAGCCATCATCATCGATGTTGCCAATGATTTCCGCGGCAATCTCCCTCTCCCGGTTTTCCAGTCGGGAAAGGCCAAGCTGCCACATGAGGTGATCTGTCAGTGACGGTTTTCTGGTCAGGAGGTTTTCATAGGAAGGACGATCTTCATCGTCCTCGTAACTGTTGGCCGTGGTTCCACCCAGGCTGTAACTCTCCAGATAAGTCTTCCAATCGATATCCGACATGCCATCCCGGTCACCCTCTACCTCCTTGAGGGCTTCCGGAGCAGGCTCATCGAAAGTCTCTGCGGTTAGTTCCTCTTCCGACGGGGCCTTTTCCTCAGGGACCTCCTGCCCCTCCTCCAGGACGGGATTCTCCTCAAGCTCCGTTCTTACAACATCCATCAGCTCCATGCGAGACAGTTGCAGCAGCTTGATCGCCTGCTGCAGCTGCGGTGTCATGACGAGCTGCTGACTGAGTTTGAGCTGTTGTCTGATTTCTAAAGCCATATCACCATCGTAACGAATAAATGCCTGTGCAAGTCAAGTCCGGCCTGAGAGCGGCCGCAACCCGGACACTAAAGACGAAATTTCTCTCCCAGGTAAATCGCTCTCGCTTTTGGGCTGTCTGCTATCATACCGGGTGCACCATGCTCCAGGATACAGCCCTCGTTAAGGATGTAGGCCCGATCACATACACCCAGGGTTTCGCGAACGTTATGGTCGGAGATCAGTACGCCGATCTGTCGCTCCTTCAGGCTGCCGATGATCTCCTGGATATCCAGAACCGCAAGCGGGTCTATTCCGGCAAAGGGTTCATCCAAAAGAATGAATTTTGGATCAAGGACCAGTGCCCTGGCAATCTCGATCCGACGTCTTTCACCACCGGACAAAGCATAGCCGAATGATTTCGCAACATGCGTCAAGCGAAAATCTTCCAGCAATTGATCTTTACGCTGCTGTTGAACCGCTTTCGATTTCTCCACTGTTTCGAGAATTGCCAGCAGATTCTGCTCAACGGTTAACCTCCTGAAGACCGAGGCTTCCTGCGGCAGGTACGAGATCCCCATCCTGGCTCGCTGGTACATCGGCAGGCTGGTCAGGTCGTCTTCATCCAGACACACATTGCCCTGATCAGGTCGAACCAGTCCCACTACCATGTAAAACGAAGTGGTTTTCCCAGCCCCGTTTGGACCAAGCAGGCCGACGACTTCACCAGAGTGGATTTCAAGGTCAACCCCGGAAACCACTTTGCGTTGCTTATAAGTTTTTGTCAGGTTGCGGGCACTCAGCGTGTGGGTCACTTCTTCCCCTCCGACTTCGGGGTAAAGACAGCGTTCACTCTGCCTCCGGCACCTCCGGAAACGACGCTGCGCTTTTCATTAAGGTACAGCGTAATCTCCTGCCCTTCGACAAAGCTTTCACCTTCAGTGACTTTTGGTGATCCAGTCATCACAACACGTTCTTCCTGTTTGTAAAAAACCGCCTTATCCCCGGTAGCGAGCTTTCCCTGCTGAACAATACGAACGTGCCCATCGGCAATCATTTGCACGATCTCGCGCTTTTCTCCGGTGTACTTAATGGTCAGGCGATCTCCGTGAATCGTCACATCATCCTGAGTCGCGACGGCGTTGCCTGAGAAAATCACGGTTCGCGCTTCATCATCCGCCTCAAGTCGATCGGAGGTGACGTGAATTGGACCGCGATCCTGCGAAGAAACGGCAGGCGCTGCAGGAATCGAGACCGGCAGGAGAAACACAACAGCAAAAAAGAGGCTCAGTATCAGTTTCGTCATCAATCTATCCTCGCCGTTGATCCGGGTTCAAAAACACCTTCAACCTGCTCATTCAACTGGAGCAGTTTAGTCTGAATGTGAAAAACCAACCCCCGCCCTTTCAGACGCAAACCTTTCGATTCGAGTCGCACCGCTGAGTCTGTAGTCACAGTTTGCGTATCGTGATCATAGGTGAGGCGATCAGCGAACAAGGTGTACCCCGAACTGTTTTTCAGGATAACCTCATCGTTCAACAGAACCTTCCGGTAGTCCTCGCTAACCTCCCCGCTGAGCGCCTGCAGAGAGCCCCGGACTTCACCCTGCTCGTCATAAAAACTCATCTGGGGGCCGCTGACGACCAGGGTGCTTGATTTAGCCTGGCGTTCAACCTGCCGGGCCACGAGTCGCCAGCGAGCCCGACCGTCCTCGATATGAGTATAGTCTATATCCTGCAGTGAGACATCAATCCCCTCGGGTAAGGCCTTGACAATCGTCCGCAGATTATTCTCCGGGCGATACCGCATTGCAATCACTGCAAGCAGGACCACCGCCAGGGCCAGGGCCAGGACGAGGAGGAGATTACGGGGTCTGAAGTAGCTCATTGATGTGGCTCAGTATAGCACTCGGTCTCGAGAGCTGTAAAGCTGAATATGGGGAGTTGGCATGAGAATTGTATGGGGGTCAATCTTCGAAATAACGGTTGGTAACGGACGCCCAGCGACCGGATTCCTTGAGCAGGAGATCACAGATTTCCCTTACTGCTCCCCGCCCCCCGGGCCTGCTGGTGACGAAGTCAACATAGGGCTTGATATCGTCAACCGCATCGGCCACAGTTGCTGAAAAGCCGACCTGTCGCATAACCGGCAGGTCAACCAAATCATCGCCGAGATAAGCAACCTCTAAAGGCTCCAGCCCAAGTTTTTCAAGAATCTCCCTGAATGGTAGCCGCTTGTCCTTGACCCCCTGGTAGACCAGTTCGATGCCCAACTCTGCAGCCCGACGTGTGACAACATCTGATTGGCGACCGGTGATAATCCCGACCTGAATTCCGGCACGTTGGATCAGTTTCAGACCGTGACCGTCCTTGACATCAAAAGCCTTGGCTTCACCACCGCCGTTAACGTAAATAATGCGGCCATCGGTCATGACGCCATCGACATCCAGCAACAGCAGCTTGATTCTGTCCAGGCCGTCGGTCATCAGATCACCCCGGCCTTGAGCAAATCATGCAGATGGATAATCCCGACCGGGACCTGGTCTTCTTCCGTTTCGAAAACAAACAGCGACGTAATCTTGTACTCCTCCATGCGCTGCAACGCTTTCGCTGCCAGGTTGGTCCGTAAAATCCGTTTCGGTTTGCCGCCCATAATTTCACAGATCGGTTTATTCAGCACTTCGATCCCCTGTTCGATCGTACGTCGCAAATCACCGTCAGTAAAAACGCCGAGCAGCGTCCCATGTTCATCGACAATACCGGTAATGCCCAACTTCTTGCTGGAGATTTCGTAGAGGGCATCCTTGAGCGGCGTATTCATCTTGACCGTCGGGATATCGCCACCGATATGCATCAGGTCTTCAACCCGCAACAGCAGGCGTTTACCCAGGGCGCCGCCGGGATGATAGAGGGCGAAATCCTCTTCACGGAAGCCCCTCTGCAAGAGCAGAGCAACAGCCAGCGCATCGCCCATGGCCAGAGTGACCGTAGTGCTCGCCGTCGGGGCCAGTTGTAGCGGACACGCCTCTTCCTTGATGGAGATATCCAGGAAAACATCGCCGGCTTTGCCAAGGGTGCTGCCCTGGCTCCCGGCCATCGCAATCAAAGGCAATCCCATGCGTTTGATGATCGGCAGAATACGCGTGATCTCCTCCGTCTCACCCGAGTTGGAGACGGCAATCACGACATCTCCCCTCATCAGCATACCAAGGTCGCCATGCACACCTTCGGCTGGGTGCAGAAAAATAGCCGGGGTCCCGGTTGAAGCCATGGTCGCAGCCATTTTCTGACAGATCAGGCCGGACTTGCCCATACCGGTCACGACAACCCGGCCGGAGCACTCCATGATCATCAACACAGCTTTGGCGAAGCGTTCATCAAGGCGGGCCGCCAAAGCTTCCACGGCTTCGGCCTCGATTCTGATTACTTTGCGGGCGGAGTCCAGAATTTCACTAGTATTGTTCATGTTCACCTGACGATCTGGTCAAGAGCGAGCATCTGCCCGAGAAGTGCTTCGACTGAATCGAGCGGCAGGCTGTTCGGCCCGTCACAGAGGGCCTTTGCGGGATTTTCGTGGACCTCCCAGAACAGGGCATCCACGCCGGTTGCCACTGCCGCACGGGACAGGGGCGCGACAAATTCGCGTTGTCCGGACGAGGTAGGACCGGCACCACCCGGCAACTGCACAGAATGCGTGGCGTCAAAAACAACCGGGTAACCGGTCTGGCGCATAATGACCAGCGAGCGCATATCGCTCACCAGGTTATTGTAACCGAAACTCGACCCGCGTTCGGTCAGAAGAATCCGATCATTCCCCGTCGAAAGGACTTTGCCGATGGCATTTTCAATATCCCAGGGCGCCTGGAATTGTCCTTTCTTGATATTGACGACTCTGTCCGTTTCACCGGCAGCGACCAGCAGGTCAGTCTGCCGCGAGAGGAAGGCCGGGATCTGGAGAATATCAAGGACTTCCGCGGCAGGACGAACCTGGGAGACATCATGAATGTCGGACAGAATCGGCAGGCCGGTCTTCTCCTTGACGGTTTGCAGTATCCGCAAGCCCTTGTCCAGACCTGGGCCACGGTAAGATGTCACCGAAGTACGGTTGGCTTTGTCATAGGAAGCCTTGAACACCAGGCCAACACCGACCCGAGCGGCAATCTTCTGCAAGGCCTCAGCGAGGATCAGGGCATGCTCCTGACTTTCCAAAACGCATGGACCTGCGATCAGCACCAGAGGGTTTTCTCCACCGAATGAGACCGGGCCGACAGTGAGACTTTTCATCAGGAGCCTTCCTGTTGCCGATGAGCCTTGAAACAGGCACCGACAAAAGACTCAAAAAGCGGATGAGGGGTCATCGGCCGGGATTTGAACTCCGGGTGGAACTGGCAGCCCAGGAACCATGGATGATCGGCGATCTCGACAATTTCTACCAGGTTCTCCTCTGAATACACCCCGGAAAGGATCAACCCGCATTTTTCCAGCTGCTGCCGATAGGCATTATTGAATTCGAAGCGGTGTCGATGTCGCTCGCCAATGTCCTTCTGGCCGTAAATCCGGCGTGCCAGGGTTTTATCCTTGAGCGAACAGGGGTAGGCCCCCAAACGCATGGTGCCGCCCTTGCCCTTCACCGTCTTCTGTTTTTCCATAATGTGAATCACGGGGTTTTTGGCATCTTCCTTGAATTCACTGGAATAGGCTTCCTCTATCGCGCATACCGACCGGGCAAACTCGACAACAGCCATCTGCATACCGAGACAAATTCCGAAGAATGGCACCTTGTTTTCCCGGGCATGGCGGATGGCGGCAATCTTCCCCTCGCTGCCCCGTTCACCAAATCCTCCAGGGACCAGGATGCCGTCCACGTCATTGAACGTGGTACCGATGCCATGACGTTCAAGCGCTTCGGAATCAACATATTTCAAATGCACGCGGCAATCATTGCCAATCCCGCCATGCGTCAACGCCTCTGCGAGCGACTTGTAACTTTCGGTCAATTCGACATATTTCCCGACGATGGCAATCGTTGTCTCTCCAGCCGGTTCCTTGACCCGCTTGACGATCCTTTCCCAGGCGCTCAGGTCCGGGCTCTTGGTCCAGATGTTCAGATAATCGACGATTCTCTCATCGAGCCCCTGTTCGTGGAAAGCCAGCGGGACTTCATAGATCGTCTCAACGTCACGGGCCGTGATGACCGCCTCTTCGCGGACATTGCAGAACAGTGCGATCTTGCCTTTCATGTCACGCGGCAACTCCCGATCACAACGACACAGAAGAATCTCAGGCTGGATACCGATTTCGCGCAACTCCTTGACACTGTGCTGGGTCGGTTTGGTTTTCAGTTCGCCCGCCGTTGGAATGTACGGCACCAGTGTCAGATGGATATAGATGACATTTTCAGGGCCTAGGTCAGAACGAAACTGGCGAATGGCTTCGAGAAAAGGCAGGGATTCGATATCGCCGACCGTTCCGCCGATTTCCACGATCGCCATGTCGACGTCTTTTGCATTTGCCAGGATCTTGCTTTTGATCTCGTTGGTGATGTGGGGGATAACCTGAACCGTACCGCCCAGGTAGTCCCCGCGCCGTTCCTTGCGGATAACCGAGTCATAGATCTGTCCGGTGGTGAAGTTCGATTTTTTGCTCAGGTTTGCCGTGGTATAGCGTTCGTAATGACCGAGGTCCAGATCGGTTTCAGCGCCATCGTCAGTCACAAAGACTTCACCATGCTGAAACGGGCTCATCGTCCCCGGGTCAACGTTGATATAGGGGTCGAGCTTCTGCATTGATACGCGAAGCCCACGTGCTTCCATAAGGGCGCCGATGGAGGCGGCGGCCAACCCCTTGCCCAGCGAGGAAACGACTCCCCCAGTGACGAAAATGAACTTGGTCTTCATAGATTCTCCTGACCGATTGATTCGATAAGCTGCAAAAACAATTCAAGCTCCGGATTTTACACTCCCGGAGCATAAATGAAAACCCCTTATTACCGGACGCTCATGCCATCGTCAGAGGCTCAGCAGAGCCCGGACACGTTCCAGGTCCTCTGGCGTGTCGACCCCTTGGCCGACCAGGTCGGTTGTCGCCACCCGGATACGGTAGCCATGCTCAAGGGCACGCAACTGCTCCAGGCATTCCTGTCCCTCGAGTGGCGTCGCTGACAGGTTAGGATAATCCAGCAAAAAGCTGCGCCGGTAAACATACAGGCCAACATGTTTGGCCGTAGCCAGTTCAGACCAGCGTTGCTCCAGATTCTCCGCGAAAGCCCGGTGATAAGGGATCGGCGCGCGGGAGAAATACAGGGCAAAGCCTGCCCGATCGGTGACGACCTTGACAACATTCGGGTTGCGGAACTCTGCCAGCGAGGTCAGCGGCGTTCCAAGCGTGCCCATGGGAATGGTGCTGTCAGCCAACAGGGGTGCAACGGCCGCCTCTATCATTGCCGGATCGATCAGAGGTTCGTCGCCCTGGACATTGACAATCAGTTCATCGTCAAGACTTTCGGCAACCTCGGCGAGGCGATCGGTACCGGTGGCGTGATCGGCGCGTGTCATCACAACCTCACCACCGAAAGCCCTTACGGCATCGGCAATTCGTTGATCATCGGTGGCGACAATCACCCGATCGACGGCCGCGCAGAGGGAAGAACGCTCGCAGACCCACTGGATCATCGGCTTGCCGCATAGGTCGGCCAGCGGCTTGCCGGGGAATCGGGTAGACGCATAGCGCGCCGGAATTATGACAGTTACACCCATTATCTGACTCCTGAGTCACCCTTGAATCCGTGCCGGATCGGAGTGTCAAAGATGGTTACACGGTGCAAAACATATTATCTGCCAGGGAGTTCACAGGTCATCGCAACTCATGTCGCCATCGACCATGCGCCAGATTTTCCCGCTGTTCAGGTCTCGTAAGGGATCAGGCAGAAGCGATTGCGGAAAGCCCTGGTAAGCGACCGGGCGCAGAAATCTTCTGACCGCAGCGGTACCAACCGAAGTACTTCTGCTGTCAGTTGTCGCAGGGTAAGGACCGCCGTGATGCATTGCCGGACAAACCTCGACCCCGGTTGGAAAGCCGTTGACAAGCAGCCGACCGGCCTTGCGTTCGAGGATGCCGAAGAGCTTGCGGAAGCTGTGCAAGTCTTCTCCCGTTCCATGCACGCTGGCTGTCAATTGCCCGGTCAGGTTCTCCGCCACGGCGAACAGCTCGTCTCCAGAATCACAAACTACAACCATTGCGACAGGGCCGAAAACCTCCATGGCAATTTCCGGGTTGTCGAACAGAGTCTGTGCATCGGTTCGCAGCAAGGCTGGGGAGACCTTGCAGCCTGCCGGGAGGGGTCGCGCGCTATTAAGACGCGAGACGCCGTCAATCTTCTGCAAGCCGTTCAGCCCATTCAGGAAGTTCTTCTTAATCGTTTTGTGGAGCATGATCTCTGGCGGCCTTGCTTCGACATAGCTTTCGAGACTGTCCAGGAATCGATCCAGAGCGTCGCACCTGATCACCACGATCAGGCCCGGGGAGGTGCAGAACTGGCCGACGCCCAGAGCCATCGATTCGACCAACCCCTCTGCCAGCGACGCCCCACGGTCAATCAACACCCCGGGCAGTACGAAGACCGGGTTGGTGCTGCCCATTTCGGCAAAGACCGGGATCGGCTCAGGCCGGGAGCAGCCAAGATCAAAAAGCGCTCTACCACCGGACAGCGATCCGGTAAAGGCAACAGCCCTGATCATCGGATGAGTTATAATTGCAGCACCCATATCGAAACCCTCGGCGTGCAGCATGGAGAAAACACCGGGAGGGATCCGGTTCTTCCTGACCGCGTTGGCGACGGCCTGACCCGCAAGTTCGCAGGTCCCCGGGTGCGCGGGATGCCCTTTGACCACAACCGGACAGCCTGCCGCCAGCGCGGAGGCCGTATCGCCCCCGGCAACGGAGAATGCCAGCGGGAAATTGCTGGCACCGAACACTGCAACCGGGCCAAGCGGGACGAGCATGGTGCGGATATCAGGTTTGGGTACAGGGGTCCGCGCCGGGATCGCACTGTCAATCCGGGCTTCAACAAATGAGCCATGTAAAACCATCCGGGCAAAGAGGTTCAGCTGGTTGATGGTTCTGGCCAGTTCCCCTTCAAGCCTCGCTACGGGGAGCGCTGTCTCAGCGTGGGCCCGGGCAATCAGCTCCGGGGCACAGGCATTCAACTGTTTGCCGATGTCCTCCAGGAATGCCGCACGCTGCTCCATTGGCAGGGTGCGGTACCGATCGAAGGAGTCCGCAGCAGCATTTGCCGCATCGTCGATGTCATCAGGGGTAGCCTCTCTGAATCGCGGCTCGAGGCGAGCTCCGGTCGCAGGGTCTACGGCGGCAAAGCCCCGGTCGCCGGAGGCACGAAATTCTGACGATATAATTTGCATGCCCTTCAGGCCCAAGTCGACACCTCACAACCGCGGATTAAGCTCATCTACAGATGGCCGGCTTATATCAGTTCCTGCAGTTCACGATCGAAGACTTCCCAGACCCGCTTCTCCAGTTCCACCAGGAATTCCGGAGTGGTCAACTCAGGCAGGGTAATCTTCCGGTTCGGGTTCGCCGTCACTTCCGCCGGCAGGCGATACTCTTCCTTGCCGTAACCTTGCCGCAGTTCAAGGGCCAGGCCACGCAGAAAAGCTCTTTTTACCGCATCCCGCAACTCTTCCTTCGTCACCTTGAGGCCATGTTCCGCATCAAGGCAATCAACCACCATGTCGGTGCCGATGCCGTTGACGATATCGAAAAACTTGCAGAGACCGATCATGTCGAAGCCAACGATCTGCAATTTGTCACGGGTGATGGCGGCGACCCAGGAATCGAGGTCGGTCTTGCCTTCACGGGCCAGCATACCGTAAGTCCCCATCGACATGTGTCCCCCGGCAATCGCCCAGGCGTAGCCGGGGTTGGTTTCCGGTTGGTAGGCAGGCAGCTCCAAACCCTTGACATGATAGGCGTAATCGGTTTCACCCGTACTCTCCGAGAGCCGTTTTACACCATGGCCGATCTCGGCGAGCTGACCCAGGCCCGCCCGTTTGACCAGGTCGTGGATCTTGTCGAAGTCGCCGAAAGTGGCGCCGTTGAGCAGAGGTTTTGCGGGATGTCTTTGATTATAGGAGAGAACATAGGAAACCGTTACCCCGGTGGTAATCGCGTCCATGCCGTAATTGTCGCAAAGATGAATCAGGGCGGCCGCCTGTGCGGCGTCGTGCAGGCCGAGGTTGGTCCCGAGCAGGTTAAGCGGCTCGTAATCGAACTTGGCGAGGAACTTCCCGGCGCTGCCATCAGCGTTGCGCTCATGGATATTGTTGTGACAGGTGATGCCGCAACGAAAGCAGGCCTCGGACTTGATCTCATAGTCCTGCTCGACCCGGGTCCTGAACAATCGCTCCGGCAGATCATTGCCCTGCGGGCGGAAGTTGTTGACGGGTACGGCGTGAAACGCCTGAAGGACGTCGTAAGCGGCCCATGTGCCGCCCCCGCCGCCACGCTTGATCGGCTGCAGACGGGCCGAGCCGCCGCCCTTGATGACATTGATGTTGGCTTTTTTGACCGGTTCCGGGGTGCTGCCGAGTTTGTCGCTGCTCTGTGCGACCAGGGCGAGCACATTCTTGTAACCCATCAGGCTGCCCATCCCGCCCCGTCCGGCAAAACGGACTTTATCCTGTTTCGATTTAAGCTGGTTTTCCGTACTCAGCGCCACCGCCCCGGCATAAACGTTCTGCCAGTTTTCACCCGCAGGGCCGATCGCGGCAAAATGGGCATCACCGTATTGCCCCTGCAGCGCCATGATCTTTTCGTGGGTGGTCAGGCCAAGCAGGTGGTCGGCCGGCTTCAGCGTTACCTCCGGGCCATTTCCGGTTTCGCGGATGACGATATAGATCGGCAGGGCCGAGCGATGTTCTATCACCAGTTCATCGAGTCCGGTCCATCTCAGCTTGGCGCCGAACTTGCCGCTCCCCGCAGACCACATCGCCGCCGGCAGGCCTTGTTTTGATTCCTTGATCGGGCTGTAGCCTGAAAAATAGGTGCGCATGCCGGTCATGGCGTGGCTGCCGGTCAATAAGCCGACATTGATAATCAGGGGATTCTCATCAACATACGCGTTCTGAATCTGCCGTTCAGCAAGCATCTGGAAGGACCTACCGAACCCGCCGAGGACGTCTTCCAGGTTTCGGCAGGGGACGTCTTCCATTTGCAGAACGCCGCTTTCCAGATCCACCGTACAGCGCGTGTAGAGAACCGAACTCGGCTCTGACGCAGGATTGTCTGTCAAGAAACGCACGATACTCTCTCCTGTTCAGTTCCAGGGCCTTAAAAGCCGTTCAACCACCTTCAACCATCGGCAACAGAGATAAAATATCTCCATCCTGCAGCAGGGCTTCCCTGTCAACATGACGGCCGTTTACAAGCAGGATGTCGACATGCTCGGACGGCAGTTCCAGGCCGTTGACGACATCGATGACTTTTGCACCGACCGGGAAATCCAGCGCTTTCTCCCTGAACCGCCCAATCTGCAATACAGCGTAAAGCTTGACTGTTATTCTCACCCGGGAACCCGTAACATGCATCGGCGACATTGCCCATGAACGCGCATTTCCAGTCAGCAGCAGACATTCATGGCATAGGATAACAGCAGAGCAGGCAGACGGCAAAAAAATCCTTTAGTCATGACCAATTTTTTGAGAATGTGGACAGGGATTCAACAATAAAGGTAAAAAAGCGGGGGCTCAAGATAAAAGACCTCTTGAACCCCCGCCGCTATGGTACCCGGGACGAGAATCGAACTCGTACAGGATTGCTCCCGAGGGATTTTAAGTCCCTTGCGTCTACCAGTTCCGCCACCCGGGCAAAATGATTAAAGTTCGGCTATTATTAATGCAATTCGGAACAAAGTGTCAACCGGAGGATTTTCCATGCAGACCTACGCGACCTGCCCGCATTGCGGCAAAGCAACGCCTCGCTACCGCAACCCCTTTCCGACTGTCGATATTATTATCCAGATCGGTGGTGACATCGTCCTGATAGAGCGTCGGAACCCACCCCGCGGTTGGGCACTGCCGGGCGGCTTTGTCGACTATGGTGAATCGCTGGAAGACGCCGCCATGCGCGAGGCCCTGGAGGAAACCGGCCTCAAGGTCAGCAACTTGCAGCAGTTCCGGGCCTATTCGAAACCGGACCGCGATCCCAGGCAGCACAACATATCGATGGTTTTTTCCGCTGAGGCCACGGGCTCCCCGATAGCCGGCGATGATGCAAAGAATGTCCGGCTCTTCCCGGTCGATGACCTGCCCGCCCCACTCTGCTTCGACCACGCACAAATAATCAGCGATTACCTTGCCGCAAAAAAGTGAAAATCGGGTTCTCTTTCCAGCAGGCCGTGTTTGTAACAGAGCGCGAAGTACAAGCGCAACCCCTCCACATGGCCGTCAGTCAAATCGTAGGACATGCCGCGCCAGTACTCTTCAAGACGCTCGGCGGAAAACCCTGTGCGGCTGGCAAGCTGGGCAGCCATATCCGCTAAATGCTTGAAGGCGTAGCCACGCGATGCCTGGAGTTGTGCCGCCAGAGCACTCACCTCAACAGGAGCATTTTCGACCGCTTCCCTGCGCAATATCCACAGCGCAAAAACGAATGGCAGCCCGGTAAAATGGTACCACAGAGCACCAAGATCGGTGATCTTGAAACCCCGGGGGCAATTCTGTGCTGCAGCCAGGGCTCGATCGCCGATCAACAGGGCACTTTGGCCCTCCTGCAGGCAAGCCTCCACCTCCCGCCCCGGAACCTTGTAGGACACATCATCGGTTTTGCAGAATTCCTTGAGCAGGACCTGCAAAAGGTTGATCGAGGTCGCGGACTCTCCGGTTATGGCAATTTCCTGCCCGGGCAACTCGCTGAGAGTCCCCGGCGTGAAAAGCAAAACGCTATGGACGGGGCCGATGCTGCTGATCGAATGCCCGGGCAACAAGAGATAGTCGTCAGCACGCAGCCCATACTCGTATGAGGATGAAGGGCAGGCATCTATCGCGCCCTCGGCCAGCATCCTGTTCAATTCAGAGGGGACTCCGGCTACGATTTCGCCGGAGAACCCCTGCTCCAGCAAGATAATGGAAGTAGGGCGCTACATTCAGGTAGGCAATGCGTCCAATGCGTAAGGTCATGATATGAGGCTGCGCAGAAGGAAGAACACGGAAAATGCGGAGAGCACCCCCCGCATCAAGCTGTTCGCTGAATTGTTTTGCATCACGGGAAATTGATCAGGGCAAGATCTTTTGACTTGATCTGGAAAGCGCCAAAGCCCGTAGAGCCGTAAAACTGAGTACGCGAGCGAACTCTGAGCATCATGGTCTCGCCGGTTTTGAGTTTGACGTCAACCATGACGGCGTCACCCTTGTTGTCACCAAAAATGACCCTATCGATATTGTTGAATGGTATCGTCAGCTTGCCCTGCCCCCGCCAGGCGTCGAGTGAGGTTTTACCGGCCATGGAAAACTTCTCGAGAGTGGTGACAACGCCGTCCCGGTCCTTGACCTCTGCCTGAATGTTGACATCCGTTTCAGGGATAGTCCCTTCCGGCTGACCGCCCAACCCTCCCATCCCCATACAGAGAATTGCGACGACCAGCATCAGGACTAGACTTGCTCCGCGTTTCATATCCGCCTCCATTTGAATCCCCTAAGATCAGGCATACTAGCATGGGAGTCAGACTCTGTTCAATGTTCAAACACACTGGCAAAACAGTTCAATCAGCGCATCATGTTCCAGTCAGGATTGGCATACTTTTCATGACAAAGTTTTTCCGCTTCGCCAGCTTCAATGTCTGTCAATTCAGAATCCCTCAGCGTGGAGCCCATGACTTTCGAGAATTCCCCGGCGATACACGCTTCAACCTCTGCGATCGACAGCGGCCGCCTGGCCCACATGTTCAACCAGCCCACCTTGTCGAGGGAGCCTGCCGTCTCTGCGTTTTCGTCGGTCTTCAAAACTTTCCCGAGAAGCTCCAGATTCATTTCGAGAGGGATAGAACCATGCTGGAGAAAAGCCTGGCCATGACGCTTCTGAGCGCTCCCGGCCACCTTGCGACCACCAATCACCAGCTCGTACTGGGACGGTGCAGAGAAACAGACCGCCTTGGTGGCGTTTGGTTGTCCGCCGCGCGACCGGCCCGGAACCAGCTTTGCCGGCAAACCGAGTTGATGCAGGGCTTTCTGCAGAACTTCTGAAATAACACGATAGCTATCGAGAACGGTATTCCCGAACAGACCAGAGACGGATGGGGCGATTATCGAGTAGGTAACCTCGTTATCATGCAGCACAGCCCTGCCACCGGTCGATCTGCGGACAACATCGAGACCGGCATGGCGACAGGCCTCCAAGTCAATATCCGCAGTGACGGACTGGGCGTAACCAAGAGTCACTGTCGCCGGCCGCCAACGGTAGAAGCGCAGTACCGGCAAAGAGCTGCCCCTGGCAACCGCATGCAGAAGGGCTTCGTCCAGGGCCATGTTCATGGCACCGGTTTGAAAGCCGGAATTTATCAAGCGCCAGTTGAGCATCTAGGTGGTACGTCTTAAAACACAAAGGCCAGGGAATCCTGGCCTTTTCGTTAAAGCTTCAATCTTTCGAGGAAACCGGTATCAATATCGCCCTCGATAAATTCTTTGTTGTTCATAATCCGCTGGTGGAACTCAATCGTCGTCTTGATTCCGCCGATAATAAACTCATCGAGTGAGCGGGCCATACGTTTGATCGCTTCTTCGCGCGTATCCGCATGAACGATCAGCTTGGCGATCATCGAGTCATAATACGGTAAAACCGTGTACTGGTCATAAACTGCACTGTCAATCCGTACACCCAGGCCCCCGGGCGGATGGTACCCTTCTATTTTGCCCGGGCATGGGCTGAATTTGACAGGATCTTCAGCATTGATGCGACACTCAATCGCGTGCCCTCTGATCTTTATATCTTTCTGCTGATAGCGCAGGGGCAAGCCGTAAGCCACCCGGATCTGCTCCTGAATAATATCAACACCGGTGATCATTTCGGTCACGGGATGCTCAACCTGCACACGGGTGTTCATTTCCATGAAATAGAAATTACCCTGCTTGTCCAGCAGAAACTCCATGGTGCCGGCGCTCGTGTAACCGATCGATTTGGCTGCTTCGACGGCACATGCGCAGAGGTCCTTGCGCTGTTTGGCAGTGATTGCCGGACAGGGAGCCTCTTCAATGAGTTTCTGATGACGGCGCTGTATCGAACAGTCGCGCTCCCCGAGGTGGATTACATTGCCGTGGCTGTCGCCAATCAATTGCACTTCGACGTGACGCGGGTTTTCGCAGAATTTCTCGATGTAGACGTCGGAGTTGTCAAAAGAGGCCTTGGCCTCAGCGCGGGCCATGGCGTACTGGTTCGGCAGGGATGCCGGTGAATGAACGACCTTCATCCCTTTTCCGCCGCCACCGGCGGTTGCCTTGATGATGACCGGATAACCGATCTCTTCCGCGATACGCTGCGCTTCCTCGACGGTCGGCACATTGTCCTTGGTCCCCGGCAGAATCGGCACACCGACCTTGGTAACGGATTGCCGACCGGCAATCTTGTCGCCCATCAGGCGGATGTTTTCCGGGGTCGGGCCAATGAAGGTCAGCCCGCAATTCTTGCAGATTTCGGCAAACTCGGCATTCTCGGCAAGGAATCCGTACCCGGGATGAATCGCCTCGGCGTCTGTGACCTCGGCAGCGCTGATGATCGCCTTCATGTTGAGGTAGCTTTTGCTGCTCGGAGCGCTTCCGATACAGATGCTTTCGTCTGCAATCTTGGTGTGCAGGGCATCGGCGTCAGCGTCGGAATGCACGGCAACCGTCAGGATGCCCATCTCCTTGCAGGCCCGTATGATGCGCAAGGCAATTTCGCCGCGATTGGCAATCAGAATTTTACGAAACATGGATATCTCCTTAGTGCCTGGGGTTCTGGATCTTTCTGGGTCAGGACACTAGAGTCGTTCCACCTTGAAGAGCGGCTCACCGAATTCCACCGGGGCGGCATCTTCTTTAATAACTTCGACAATCTTGCACTTGAACTCGGCCTCGATCTCGTTGAAGAGCTTCATGGCCTCGACCAGGCACACGGTCTGACCAGCCTCGACCACTGTGCCGACCTCAACGAAATTGTCCGCTTCCGGGCTTGGTTTACGATAAAAGCTGCCAACAATAGGAGAGATGATCGTCTCGTACTTGTCATCCGCTGCCGCAGTTGCGGCAGACACAGCCGCTGCTGCTGCCACAGCAGTTGCGGCAGGCGAAGCCACTGGCGCAGCGGCAACAGCAGGGGCTGCCGCGGCAAACTGTACGTATTCCTTTTCCGGGCCACGCTTTATGACAATCTTCTCTTCGGCATTCTCCATTTCAAATTCAGTGATATCGGTGTCGGTGATCATTTTGACCAACGTCTTCAGTTCCTTGATATCCATACATGTTCCTCCCTTGTCGCCGGTTCTGCGCACACAGCCCGGTGTTAATAAACGAAGTCAGTAGTTATCTTAACAGAATGTTCCGAAACATCTTGGGGATTTTTGTCAGGACCTGGTGCCCCTCTGTGGTCACCAAAACCATGTCTTCTATCCTCACGCCGCCAATTCCCGGCACATAGACACCAGGTTCGACAGTAAATACCATTCCTGCTTCTGCAACTGCTTTACTGCGGGGCGAGACAACCGGGGCTTCATGAATTTCCAGGCCGACTCCGTGGCCCAGACCGTGGCCAAAAAATTCTGAGTAGCCACGGGCACCGATATGGTCTCTTGCTACCCGGTCCAGTTCTGACAGAGCGATCCCCGGAACGACAGCTGCAAGAGCGCGGTCATGCGCCTCCAGTACAGTATCATATATTTTGCGCAATTCATCAGAAACGCAACCAAAAGCCAGGGTGACCGTTTCGTCCGAATGATATCCAGAGCAACGGCAACCGAAGTCAATTGTGACCAGCTCCCCTTCAACAAGCGACCTGTCTGTGGCAACACCATGGGGCATTGCACCGCGCTCCCCGGAAGCAACGATGATATCAAAAGCCTTTTCTTCGGCGCCGCGTCTGCGCATGGCAAACTCCAGGGCCAGGGAAATCTCTGATTCTCTGACGCCGGGCCTGAGCATGGGCATGATCTCTTCAAAACCGGCACGGTTGAGCTCGGCAGCTGCAGAAATCAAACGTACTTCGTCTTCCGTCTTGTGCAGCCTCAGGCTTTGAATCTCGTCTTTCAAATGTTGCCACTGCCAGCCATCTCCACCTTTGTCCCGAAGCTCATTGAAAGCCTCGACGGTAAGTCCGGCTTCAGAGCCAACCCGCCTGACGGCGTGAGTAGAGAGTGCGGCAATGATACCGTCGGACTTGACTCTGTACTCTGTAATTTTGTCCGCGACAACTTCAGTGCGGGCTTGAGTGGTATAACGCGAATCGGTCAGAAAAACAAGCTGTTCCGGCGAGACGATTAACGCACCGTCGGTGCCAGTGAACCCGCACAGGTACCGGATATTTTCCGGTTGGCAGAGTACCAGCGCATCCAGCTCCAGCCGTGTCAGAAGATCGACGGCTTTCTGCCTGCGGAGGGAATAATTCATGATCGCGGGAGATGGTTAAACAAGATGGGCAGCGAGGCCGCGCAGCGCCAACTGGTAGCTGACAGCCCCGAAACCGGAGACCTGACCAATCACGACGCCCGCAACATACGATTGATGGCGAAACGCTTCCCGTGCATGAATATTTGATAAATGGGCCTCAATAACGGGCAGATCGATCGAAGAGATAGCATCGCGCAGAGCCACGCTGGTATGAGTCAAGCCTCCGGGATTGATAATGATTCCGGAAAAGCCTTGGTTTGCAGCAGCATGGATGCGGTCGATCAGATATCCTTCATGATTCGACTGGAAAGTATCTATCGCAAGACCGAGTTCTTCCGCAAGCCGGGAAAGTTCGGCGTCAATATCGGCAAGCGTCTGGTGCCCGTACACGTCCGGCTCTCGTTGGCCGAGAAGATTCAGGTTGGGCCCGTGCAATACAAGAACATGTTTCATTTCAGCCCAGAGCCTCAAGCAGGTTGCTACTTTCTCGGGCCATCAGATAACGGCCCTTGCCAAAATTACCATCCTGGTGAATGATCATCGCCACGAAATACTCGCTGGTGAGTATGCGGACCACGATAATAAAACGATCCGTACGAATCGAAATCTCCTCCATGTCGCCAAGGCTCAGGATCTCGGCCGTCTTGCGTATTTCTTTAAGAACGTTGGAGTATTCGACAACAACCATCTGCACATCGACATCTTCATCGGGAGAAAAGAACTGATCAATGGCGATACCATCATAGCCCATCAGGACAGCACCAATGCCACCACCCGTTTCAACAACTATCTTTTGCAGGATTTCATTAAACATTTGCTCTCCCCTGTTTGATCACAGACAACCAACGTTGCATGACTGCCAGCGGTGCCCGACTTTTTGCTTCGGCGGCAACTTCTGTTTCCGGACCTGTCCCCGCTTGCGTTTCAATGCCGGGCCCTCTTTTCAGCTGCACAATTCTTTCGCGGGCAGTACTGTTCCCCTGATCTTTTATCAGTATGTCGTTATATATCTTGATCGCCTTGTCAATCAGGCCCTGCTTGACATAAATCTCTGCCAGAGTGGCGGTTGGAATCGGTTCTCCTGTCTCAGCAGCAACGGTTTCTGTCGAGACGTCCGACTTAACCTGCGGAATCTGCTTGATCTGATCCCAGGGCCTGGGCAGGTCAAGCGCAATCAGCATGTCAGAGATTTTATCATCACCGGGGTGGGCTTCTTTCGCCTGGGCAAGAATTTTACGCGCCTGGTCACGCTCACCTCGAATCAGGTGTAGACGGGCCAAACCGACCAGGGCCGCCTGGCTCTGACGGTCGATGCTTAACGCCCGGGCATAGGCGCTCATCGCCTCATCAATTCGCCCCATCTGACCAAGGATGCGTCCCATTGCAGAAAATCCTGGGCTGAAATGTGGCAGCCTCTTCGTCCCCAGCCTGGTCGCTTCCAGGGCATCATCGAGCAACCCCACCTGGCGGTAAGCTTCGGCCAGAGGAACAAACGCGGTAGAGCCGGGGTCTTTAGCGACGATCTGCAAATAACTGCCGATCTTGCCGATCAGACTTCCTCCTGTGTTCGCCGTTGTCATCGTTCACTTCCGGGTTCAGGTTAAAAGGTCTTTTAAATACTTGTCCAGGCCGTCGACCTGGTGCAGATCAGCCGAGCCAATCCCGTGGTTCAATACAACTCTGACCATTCCATCTTTGACCTTTTTATCCCGCTGCATGACCGCAAGATAATCGGCAATGGGAAAATCGGGCGGCGTTACCGGTAGCCCAAAGTAAGTCAGCAAATCGATGATTCGGTCAACCTCTTCAATCGTACAGAGATCGAGCCTATGCGAGATCCGAGCAGCCATCACCATGCCGATGGAAACGGCTTCGCCATGTTTGACTACGCCATAACCGGCAAGGGTCTCCACAGCGTGGCCAAAGGTGTGGCCCAGGTTGAGGAGCGCCCGTAATCCCTGCTCTTTTTCGTCATTTTCTACAACATTCGCCTTGATTTGGCAAGACATCATTACCGCGTGAATCAGAGCATCAGCCGATCTCTCGGCAAGCGGTTGTCGATGTTTTTCCATCCACTCGAAAAACCCCCGGTCCCGAATAATGCCGTACTTGACGACTTCGGCCAGTCCTGATGCATAGTCTCTCTGCGACAGGGTATGCAAAACCTTGACGTCAATGTGTACAAGGCGCGGCTGATAAAAAGCACCGATCAGGTTTTTTCCCCGGGGGTGGTTGACTCCGGTTTTCCCTCCCACGGAGCTATCCACCTGTGCAAGAAGAGTTGTCGGAATTTGTACAAACGGGATACCACGCAAATAAGCTGCTGCAGCAAACCCTGTAATATCACCGATAACACCGCCGCCCAGCGCGACCAGACCACAATATCGATCGAAGTGCCTGTCGATCAGTACATCGAAAATCTCTTCGAGGGTGGCTATCGTCTTATATTCTTCGCCATCGGGGAGACGGATGACATCAACCTGGCGCCCGGACTGCACAAGCTCGTTAACAATCTGGTTACAGTATAGATCACCAACTGTCGGATTCGTGACAACGGCGACCTTCTTTGGAAATTTGACTTCATCCAGCGCGACACCAAGGTCGGCGTAGATGTCTTTCCCGATCCAGATCGGATAGCTACGCTCGGCAAGGCCGACGATAATCTTGTTCATTCTTTTAATTCCTGTTTCAATATTGACGCGATCTTCTGTGCGACTTGAATGGGGTTGCTTCCATCTGTATCGACAATAAAGTCAGCGTCGAGGTAGAACGGCTGTCGACGTTGCAATAACTGGTCAAGCTCGCTCCAGCATCCCGCGGTATCAACCAGTGGCCGGTCAACGCTGTTCTTCAGTCGCTCCTGCAAAACGGCCCAACCGGTTTTCAAGTAAATAATCCTGCCCTTATGTCTCATCAGTGCCCGGTTCTCTTCACGGGTCACAATACCACCGCCTGTTGCATATATGGCACTATTTTGTTCATTCAAGCTTTTCAAAATATCGGTTTCACAATTACGGAAATAAACTTCTCCATCGGTTGCAAAGATCTCTGATATGGAGCGTTTTTCCTTTTCGACAATCATACTGTCCAAATCACGGAAAGGACAACCTATCAATTGCGCGAGGGCATGACCAACGGTTGATTTTCCTGCCCCCATGAATCCAGTCAGAAATATATTTTGACGTCTCTCAAGGTCCATATGCCTGTTGCTCTTGATACAGAAAAGGACAGGGGATACCTGTCCTTTTCCAGCTGTTATTTAAATTGAATACTCAAGATTCCACTATCCGCGGCGTGATAAAGATCAGTAACTCACGACGATCCTTGGTTTTGCTGGTCGACTTGAACAGGTGCCCAAAGATTGGGATATCCATGAGAATCGGCACGCCCGACTGAGAATTCTGTTCCTGTTCAATAAAGATCCCACCGATAACCGTCGTCTGGCCATTGCGGACCAGAACCTTGGTTTGGGCTTTTTTCTCATCAATAGAGACTGCATCGCCCGTTGCCGTAGGCACAACTGAGCCGACAGAACTGTTCGAGGTATCAATGTCAAGCAGGATACTGCCATCGGGATTGATCTCAGGCGTGACAGAGAGCTTCAATTCAGCATTTTCAAACTGGACATCAGTGCCCTGGTCGCTGACCGACGAGAATGGAATCTTTGTTCCCTGCGAGATCGTCGCCTGCTGACCATTCAGTGTGGTAATTTTCGGGGTTGAGACGATCCGGCCTTCACCGGAATTCTCCAGTGCAGCCAGGCGCAGATCGATATCAAGCTGATCATCAAGGGCGCCGAAAGAGAACATCGACGAAGCACCGGCGACTGCCGGATTCGTTACGGGCAGGATGAAAGAACCGCCAATCCCCAATGCAGCGTCATTCAGGCCATTACTTGAGTGGCGCGTGCCATCTTGCTCGTAATCAAAATTCCATTTGATGCCAAGGTTGCGCGAGAAGTTGGTGTTCGCCTCAACAATGCGGGCCTCGATCATGACCTGTCGTTCCGGTTTGTCGATCTGGACGATCATCTCTTCCATCTGTTCCAGAACCGCAGCGGCATCGCGGACGATAAGCTGCTTGTTCCTGGAGTCGGCAACGATGGACCCCCGGTCAGACTTGATATCGGACAGGTATTTTTTCATGTCATCTACAGAGGCGTAATTGACCGAGTAGGTCTTGGTTACGAGGACACCCTCTTCGATTGCAATCATCTGGTCCTTCATTGCGCTCTGTTCCATATCCCTGATTTTTTCCTGGGGCATTATGCGCAGGATATTCCCCTGCTGAATTTTACCCAGGTCGGCCGTCTCCAGGACCAGGTCGAGAGCCTGGTCCCACGGTACATCGATCAGGCGCAGGGTTATGGTTCCCTTTACGTCGCTGCTGGCCAGGATATTGAGCCCACTCACATCGCCAATCAACTGCAGGATGCTACGGACATTTGCGTCATCGAAAACCAGGCTGATCTTTTCACCGGTATAGCGGGCAGCCTCAGCGGACATTTCAGCAGCAGTCACAGGACTTGATGTGGAGGCATAGCCTTTAGCGCTGGCTGTACTCGCTAGCGTCTCTTCCGCCGGTTCAGAGCGTTTCGGTGTCGTGACCTCAACCGTGCTGACTGCGGGCGGGACCGGTTCGGCATATGCACCATCGTCAATCACGAGTCGGATGATGGAGCCATCCTCTTCAAGGGCGTAGGAGACCTGCCCTTTCAGGTTGACGGCAATACGCACATTCTGGTGATCACCCTCCGTCACCGTGTACGGCGTCACGGAGGTCACGGCACTGGGGAAGGCTGATGCGTCAATTTTTCTGCGCAATGCACGGCTGATCGATGAATCAACAATTTCAAACCGGACCAGGTTACCCTCTGCTACGGGACCGGTGATTTTAGCAGGATTTGAAAGCGTCACTGCAATCAGGCTGCGGCCATCCTCATTACTGAAATCAATCGCCTCAACCACAGCAGGGCCAGTCGTCGGCATTGACAGACTTTCTTCGACCGGTTTTCCGCTTGCCACAGCAGGCGAATTCTGTGCAGTTGCTTGCGGAGTTTCCGGCACGACGGATTCTGCTGCAGGATCGGCAACGGATGCAGAGGCAGGCATGGCTGGCTTCTCTTTTGCAACGTCTGCCGCCATTCCACCCCAGGTAACCAGGACATCAGTATCGCGACCTGTGACGTTATGCTGTGGGAGGTCTGTGCCGCTGGCATCAAAGACCAGACGGGTCTTGTCACTGTATGTGCCGAGTCGGATCTGCTTAAAACCATTGCCAGCTGGGAACAGGCGCTCTTTGAAGGCGGGTTTCAGGCCATAAAAATCGACGACCAGCCGGGCCGGGTTTTTCAGGACGAAATATTTGAAATTGCCTACTTTGCCGTTCGTCTCAAAGACTGCCCGGCTCGGGGAAAAATCAACTTTAAGTAGTAACTTTGCATCGGCGGATGAATCAGTCGCTGCAACTGCAGGGGCAACGGCCTTTTCTGGCGCGGTTTCTGCCATCGCGGCTTTCGCCACGGTGGGTGGCGTTGCGACCGAAGTAAAGGCGACGCGGAACTTCTGACCATCGAGGCTGACCTGGTACTCAGTGCTTTCGGCAAGCAGAATCTCAACTCTCGTCAACTGGCCGGATGACAACTCAAAACCGGCAACGCGAACTTCCTGGACAGGTCCCTGTACAACACTGAGCGTTTCTTTAACCCCGGACAATTCCATGCCAGGAAAATCGATAACAACACGGGTCGGCTCAAACGAATCATAAACCGTATACCTGTAACCAACCGGGTTGGCGGTTTCTATCAGGATCGTCGCCTCTTTCGCATCCGGGTCGAGAGAAACGGACGTCAGTTTATTCACGTCCGCCCCCCATGCAATCCCATAGGCCAATAAGATCGCCATGGAACCGCACAAGAGATGCTTAGCAAGACGGTTGGGCCAGCAAGCCCTCAGTTGATTCGACATAATCTTCACCCCGCGCATGGTTATACTCCTTCCCGCCTGGGAACTATAATTTCCTGAATATTTTCAATCACATTTCCTGAAAAATCGTAATATTTTTCCCGAACGGAGACCGCTTCGCTTGTGATACCGATAATGACTCCGTTGTTTTTGCCGATTTTCACACCCTTTGCGAGCACGTAGGATTTCCCATCCGGGGCAACCACCATGGCCTTTGGCGCACCTTTACCGACGATCACGCCGACCAGCTTGAATTGTGCAACATCATAGCTTTGCAACGGCGTTTGAGGCTCTTCATCAACAACGCTCACGAGCGAGTCCCTGAGCTTTGAGAGAGGAACGAAAGGGTCACGCCTGCCCTCACTGATATAGACGAACTCCGCTTCCTTTTCCTCTTCCACCACTGCGACTTCATTTGATGGCACCACCACTGGCTTTGCAGGGGGTTTTGATGAGACAGTTGCCGTTTGCGTACGAGGTGATGAGGTTTCCTCCTCCATACAGGCGAGAAGGCACGCGCAAAGCGAAAGCCCTATGACCAGGTATATAAAGTTACGCACCATGAATATCACCCTTTATTATCCACAAACCGGAAAGTGGTCACCTTACACTTGATTTTGAGAACTGCCACGCCACCTTCAACTGTCGGTCCACTCAAGTCAAGATCTGAGAGATTGACAATTCGTGAAAGCTTGCTGACCGCCTGGGCAAATTCAGCAATCTGATGATAGGTGCCGAGCAAATCCACCGAGCCCGGGACTTCGGCATAGAACCCTTTTGAAACTTCGGCTTTCGGGCTGAACGAGACCACATCCAGACCGTTGTCCCTTGCGATTGTGGCGAGGTTTGTCAACAGGCTGGGAATCTCTTTTTGATTAGGAAGTTGAGTCAATGCGGCTTTGAGCTGTTCTTCAAGCTTTGATAATTCCGCCTTGAATTTCGGCAGGTT
>CAVQRZ010000024.1:0-14876 GCA_963715335.1 uncultured delta proteobacterium | reverse complement strand
GCCAGGCACTCAATTTTTAATGTGACTCACACGTTTGCAAATTCTGTTTTCAACCCTAGATTCCAAATATCCAAAGAAAATTGTGTATAATTTAATATCGTATGTATTGGTAATAAATGTGAAGTTCATCCCGATAGATGAAAATTTTGACTTAGATAACCAACATAAGGAGACAACTAATGACACTGTGGGAAAAAATTCGCGATGGAATTCACGATGTTTCTTCAAAAACCGGGGAATTCATCAAAAGTGGTGCCGAAAAAACCGCTGAGACAGCTACATACACTTCAAAGCTCACCCAGCTAACCTGGGAAAGGCGCAATATTCTGAAAAAAATTGAAGATGAGCACCTTGAACTAGGAGCTCTGCTGCACAACCTGCAGAAAGAGAATCGGCTTGGTGATTTGAAAAAAGCAGCACAAGCCAACTTTGACAATCTCGCTTCCTATGACAAAAAACTGGCTGACATCGATTCGGAAAAAGATCAGCTTGCTTCCCTGCATAACATTGGCAGAGAAGAAGAGACCTTTGCACATGATCTCGCTGAAGACCTGGAGGCCGGTGGAGGGACCATGCAAAAAGTCACCATCAAGGACACCTCACCTTTTGTTGACAAGAAACTAAAGGAGATAAAGTTACCCAAAGAGGCTCTGATTGTTAATGTCATGCGGGGAGAAGAAATGATCATACCCGACGGCAGTACCGTGCTTCAGGCAGAAGATGGGGTTACCCTGCTTGGTAAGCAAGAGGACGTCGAAACCGCAGTTAAAATGTTTCAGGCTTAAATCGAAAAGTCCGATTATAAAAAAATCTGTCTACATATCCGCTGCCCCGCAAGAAACCGGCCACCTGATGCACCGCCAGGTGGCCATAAGTTTGAGAATTAAATAGCGGGGTGATATCGTGCGGGGAAATCCTGACCCTTTCGATGTCGCGGTTTTTTGTTTGCCAGTTTATACTTTCACCATAGAATTGAGGACATATTTTTTGTCACTTAAGAGGCTTATGCTAGGGGAACCATGCACGACACCCACCAATTCCTGAGTGCCCTGGCAGTGGTACTGTGCATTGCGGCGGTCACTACCGTCGTCTTCCAGCGACTGCGCCAACCGGTCATCCTCGGCTACATTCTGGCCGGGCTCATTATCGGACCACATGTGCCGTTTCCGCTGGTCGCTGACAGCAGCATTGTGCACACTCTCTCCGAAATCGGCGTAATTCTGGTCATGTTCTCCCTCGGCCTTGAATTCAGTCTGCGCAAGCTGGCATCGGTTGGCCCCACCGCAACGCTGACCGCCTTGATCGAAACCAGCTTAATGATGTGGATAGGGTTCAATGTCGCCCAACTGTTCGGCTGGACGACCGTTGAGAGCTTGTTTACGGGAGCAGTCCTCGCCATTTCCAGTACCACCATCGTTGCCAAGGCCTTCCAGGAGCAGAATGTTACCGGCCGCTTGCGCGAGAAGGTGGTGGGTGTGTTGATCGTCGAGGACTTGATCGCCATCCTGTTACTTGCGACATTGACTGCCATCGCCTCCGGCAGCGGCCTGACAGCGTGGCCAATGTCGATCATGGTTGTCAAACTGGCCGGCTTTTTGGTCGCCATGATTTCTATCGGACTGCTCATAATCCCAAGGGCGATGCGACTGATTATCCAACTCAACCGTCCTGAAACGATTATTATCTCCAGCGTCGGCATCTGTTTTGCTTTTGCATTACTCGCCCAGGCTTTCGGCTACTCTGTGGCCCTTGGCGCTTTTATTGCCGGCTCTCTCATTGCTGAATCCGGGGAAGAGAAAAAAGTCGAGAAACTCGTCGAGCCGGTGCGCGACATCTTTGCCGCAGTTTTCTTCGTTTCGGTAGGGATGCTCATAGATCCGGGACAGGTTATGCAGTTCTGGCAGGCAATCCTGTTGCTGACCCTGGTCGTGGTAGTAGGCAAGGTTGTTGGCGTCTCAGTCGGATCCTTTTTAACCGGGAGCCGGCTTCGCACATCAATCCAGTCGGGAATGAGTTTGGCGCAGATAGGCGAATTCTCATTCATTATCGCAGGATTGGGGCTGACTCTCGATGCCACCGGAAGCTTCCTTTATCCGGTGGCGATCGTGGTTTCGGCGCTGACCACCCTGACCACTCCGTGGCTGATCCGTGCCTCAGGCCCAGTGGCCAGCTGGGTCGACCGCACGCTACCCGGACCATTGCAAACCTTCAGCGTGCTCTATGGCAGCTGGATCGAGAAGTTGCGCACTACGCCACGGTCCCAGGGAACAGTCGCCAACCTCCGCAGGCTGCTGGTATTTCTTTTGATTGATGCGGCCCTCTTCGCGCTGATTTTAACCGGCCTTACTACGTTCAGCGACCAACTGATTACTCTGGCAAAAGAACACGTCGGGTTACCTTCACTGGTCGCTTGGCCTCTGTTGATCCTTGTGGCGATCACATTGCTTGCGCCATTCTTCTTCGGTGTCGTGCGACTCGGCCGCAAGCTCGGTGCGACTTTGGCCGAGATGGTTATGCCGGCCAGCGACGCGAATCGCGTCGATCTCGCTGATGCCCCACGTCGGCTACTCGAAATCACGCTTGAAATCGCCATAGTTGTCATAGTCGGGGCCCCGTTGCTGGTACTTACTCGCCCTTTCCTCCCGGCGGGGGAGGCGAGCGCCCTGCTGCTGGTGATAATCGCTGTTCTTGGCATCGCCTTCTGGCGCAGTGCGACCAATCTGGAGGGCCACGTTCGTGCTGGCAGTCAAGTGATCGTCGCCGCACTGGCGAAACAGTCTCGCAGCCGTGGCGAATCTTTAGCCCCAAAAGACTTAAGACAGGTTGAACAATTGCTGCCCGGGCTCGGCGCACTCACCGTAATAAGCCTTGACTCCACTTCGTCTGCAATCGGCAAGACCCTGGCCGAACTTAACCTGAGAGCAATGACCGGCGCCTCGGTCCTGGCCATTACCCGTAGTGACGGACCCGTCGTTGCGCCGTCAGCCCAGGAAATCCTGCGGACCGGGGACGTCCTTGCGTTTACCGGGACCCATGAAGCCATCGTGGCAGCACGAAAACACCTCCGCTCTGGGGGCGCGAGTACAGACAACCTGGGCGATTGAGCTCAAAGTAAATTTAAAGATGGGGTTTTTTGGGCTGGGGCGGAGAAAAACTTAACGGTCTCTCTAGTACAATGGCGTCCCTGAAATTGTGACATGACGTTTTGCTGGTCAATTTCGACTGTCTGATAAAAGTATCCGACAAAAAAGATATCGCGCATTAGATGCCTTTGCTTGCGCTACAAGGTTCACCATGATTGTCTCTTCAAAAGTCCCTGCACCTTGCAGCGGGATGAACCTTGCCGTGTACCTGGCGACCCGCTTTACCTATTTGCCCGAAGCAGCCTGGTGCCAGCTGATCCGGGAAGGGCGCATTTCCTGCCATGGCGCCCGGTGCGATGCAGCAACGACGGTGACCAAAGGGGACATCATCCGCTGCGACATGCCTGAATTCGAAGCTCCTGCCAGCAACCTGGACTATACCATCGTTTACGAAGATGCGTGGTTGATCGGGATCAACAAGCCCGCCGGGCTGCGGGTTCATAGTCGTGGCAAATTCGTCAAATCCAACCTGACGTACCACCTGCGCCACCTTCACGAGCCGGCCTACCCGGAGGTCAACCTGGTCAATCGGCTTGATGCAAACACCTCGGGCCTGGTGTTGCTGGCGCGTGACAAGGGAGTGCTTAGCAGCCTGATGGAGCAGTTCAAAAAAGGATTGGTAGTCAAAAACTACCTGGCCGTGGTAGCAGGACGCCCTTCCCCCGCCAGGGGCACCATCGACTTACCGATCGGCCCGGTTAAAGGCGCCCTCGTCCCCCGTTACGGTATCGACAGCAGCCAGGGGAAAGCAGCCGTAACCCACTACGAGACCATCCGTTCGCTCACAGATGAATTGACCCTGCTCGAGTTATCGCCCGCAACCGGTCGGACCCACCAACTGCGTGTCCATCTGGCGGCCATAGGCCATCCGATTGCCGGTGACGCCCTCTACACCATGAATGACGGAGACTATCTCGACTGGCTTCACCACCCCCCCGCACAGGCATCCCTGCGGCGGCAGGCGCTGCACAGTCATCGCCTGCAGTTTTTCCATCCCATCCGGAAAACTCTCAGCACCTTGAGCGCACCGCTGGCAAGCGACATGGAGAAGTTTATTGAAGATGTCGCCACGGCGGGCGAATCAGCGCCCTGAGCAACTGAAGAAAAACGCGTGATTCGACGTAAAGAGCGGTGGCGTGCGATTGACGATCCCGCGGATCGCCGCTGAGCCTAGCAGGCGCTGTTCGAGAAAGCGACGTGCGGCAGCCCGGTTCCAATCGCCGTCTGAATGAAATTTCTGATAGAGTCCAAGAGGGCTGTCGGCTTCGATCGGCTCCGTCGCGACAATACCGTACTCTTGTGGATTTTCGAGCAATCCAGACGCGCGCGGCAAATTCATGATGGCAAGATTTAAGAAACCGATTTCGGCCGCATGCAATTCGAGAAAAACCAGTGTCTGTTCGGCGTCAGCCTCGGTTTCACCGGGAGTTCCGAGCATGATGTAGACAAAAGTGGCGATCCCTGCGGCCGCGAGGTTGGTCAGAATTTTAGCGACAGCGTCGAGAGACACCCCTTTCCCAAGCCGGTCCAGCACACTCTGCGAACCACTCTCCAGCCCAAGCTGCAGCATGCGGCACCCGCTTTGTGCCAGGCGGGCAACAAACTCGGCATCCTCGAGTATCGGCTCAAAACGGACAAAGCCAAACCAGTTGAGATCCGCCAAAGTCTCGGCATGCTCAGCCATGGCCTTGAGCATATTCACCGGAACGGCATTATCGGTGAGCTGGATATGGCGAACGCCATAGCTGTCTGCCATCTGGTGCATCATCATCGGCAGGTCGGCGGGGCGGGCGGCGGTGTAGGGATGGACCGGCGCAGCAGCCTCGGGGCAAAACAGACAGCGCTGCCAGTAGCAACCGCGCGAGGTGCTTAATGGCAGCACCGGCTGCGGAGAAAAGTAGTCGTCTAGCCTGGCAAAGCTGAAGTCGGGAACAAAACTGATGGTCGTGGCGTCGGCCAGGGTGTAACTCTCTTCCGCCTCACCTTTGGCCAGGGCGGTCAGCATCGCTTCACCGGGGCCGAAGACCAACCGATCAAAGGGTGACATGCGCAGGTCGAGACGCCGCAGCGGTTCTTGCCAGGAAGTGACCAAACCGCCTCCGGCAACCAGCAGAGCGTCAGGCAAGGCGCGGCGCAGCAACCCGGCCAGTTCAAAGGCCGGCAGGACCTGGTGCAGAAAATTGATCGAGATGGCGATGATGCGCGGCTGTTCCGCGACAACCTGCGACAGCAACTCTGCGCGGAAATAAGCAGCAAAGAGGGTGTCTGCGGTACCGCTGGCGACCTGTTCAAGATCTCCCGGATTGAACGGGGAAAGGCTTGCATTCTGGTAATCGCCTAGGGTCAGACGCTCATTGTCATCGCCGCGGTTCCACAGCGCCAGCAACCGGTTGAGATAGTGGACAGCGGTGTTGTACCTTGCAAAATTTTTAGTTGCCGCAGCCGAGCGCAGCAGCGACAACGAGGAGGAGCGATGACGCAGGGCGCGGCGCAGATTGGTCTCAACCACATCGCCGGCCTGATCCGCCAAACGTTCGCCATCGAGCAGGTAGAGGTAGGCAGCCAGGTTGGCGTCAATCGCTCTGACGCTCAATCCCTGGGCGCGCAGATGTGCCAGCAGAATCGCCAAAGCAAGCGGAGGTTCTGCGGGCTTGAGCGCTGGCGGTTGGAGCAGCAAAACCTCAGTCATCGAAAAGCCTTGGAACGGAAGATCACCAGGTTCGACATGGTAATGTGGCTGGGATTAAACAGGCATTATCACAATTCGGCGACAATCTATTTTGAGTGTCCCTGGTTCTACGGGCGGTGGGATCTCAACACTTTTTCCCGGCGGCCTTGTCCGGGTGACATTGGCAGTCATGACCTGCATCCGGGCCAGGGCGACAACTGCCACGCAGGCCTTTACGCTTGAGCAGCAGGCCGGCGGCCAACCCGGCAAATGCGAGCAGGAAAAAAATTAAAGCAATCAGGTAAATTTTCATGAATCCAGCTTTTCGTAGTCCACGAAAACGGACCATCTGGGTTTTTATGCTGACTCGTTGTTAAAGATCGGCCAGCCCCTGTGAGTGGCGAATCATTCGCTTCATCGCCTTCTCTTCCTGGTTTTTCAATGTCGCTATGAGATTAGTCAGTTCCCTGTCGGTACTATGCTCGAGCAGGTGGGCAAAATAGCTGATCAGATTGCTTTTGTAGCCGACCGCTGACTTGACCAGCTGATCAAGGTCCGTCCTGGCGTCCTCGCCAAGAATGTCCTGGCGCGCAACGGGGAAGGTTATCTCCACCCCCTTGAACCAGTGGTCGAGAACCCGGTGCGAGGCATCCTGACAGAATTCTCCCAGTGCCAGGGCCCTGTGCAGTTCGTGATCGATCAAATAGTCGAGCATCAGGCGGACCCGCGGCGAAACGTCGCCGTCTGCCATTTCCTGGTAGTAGTCGCTGACCTTGCGATGATAATCCGGGGCCAGGTGCTGCAGGATTGTCCTCGTCTGTTCAAAACGCATGATCAACTCCTGTTAGATACCGAAATCATCGAACAAAATGTTTTCATATTCAACGCCCAGGTTGTAGAGCATCTCAGTGGCCGCCTTGTTCATCATCGGCGGGCCACACATGTAAAACTCACAGTCTTCCGGTGCCGGATGGGCGGCAAGGTAGTTGTCGTAAAGGTACTGGTGAACGAACCCCTTGGGACCGGTCCAGTTGTCTTCAGGCAGAGGGTCGGACAGCACCAGGCGCCAGGTAAAGTTGTCAAACTGCTCCGCAAGGTCGTTAAATTCATCGACGTAGAATGCTTCTCGCAGGCTGCGGGCGCCGTACCAGAAAGAAACTTTTCGTTTCGAACCGAGCCGTTTGAGCTGGTCAAAGATATGTGAGCGCATCGGCGCCATGCCGGCACCACCACCAATGAATACCATCTCGGCATCGGTCTCTTTGGCATAGAATTCGCCGTAGGGGCCGGAAACCATGACGGTGTCGCCCGGCTTCAGATTGAAGATGAAGGATGACATCTGCCCCGGAGGCGCGTCAGGAACCGCCGCCGGTGGCGGGCAAACGCGTACATTAAGCATGATGATCCCTTTTTCATCCGGATAGTTAGCCATCGAATAAGCCCGCATGACCGGCTCATTGACTTCGGACCGGTACTGCCAAAGGTTGAATTTGTCCCAATCCTCCCTGTAGTCGGACGCGATCTCCATCGTCTTATACTCGGCAACATGCGGCGGGGCATCGATCTGGATATAACCTCCAGCCCGGAAGTCCAGGTCTTCTCCTTCCGGCAGTTCAAGAACCAGCTCCTTGATAAAGGTCGAGCAGCTCTCGTTGGAACGGACCCGGCACTCCCATTTCCTGATGGAGAAAATTTCGGCCGGCAGCTCCAGGTCCATGTCCTGCTTGACATTGACCTGACAGGAGAGCCGGTAGCCCTCTTTGGCTTCCCGCTTGGTGATATGGGCGGTTTCGGTCGGCAGGATGTCACCGCCACCCGATTTGATCTTGACACGGCACTGAGCGCAGGTGCCGCCACCGCCGCATGCCGAGGGGATGAAGATTTCGTGGTTGCCGAGAATGTTGAGGAGCTTGTCGCCCGGGTCTACGGACAGGCTCTTGCTCTCGTCACGGTTGATCTTGAGCAGGATCTTTCCGGCAGGGATCAGCCATGACCTGGTGATCAGGATAAAAATCACCAGGAGCATGACAATGCAGGTAAATATCAGTACGCCCAAGCCAATCTCGATCATCATCCCTACCCTTACAGCTGGATACCGGAAAACGCCATGAATGCCATGGCCATAAGCCCTGTAATCATGAAGGTGATGCCCAGGCCACGCAGGCCTTCCGGAACATCGGCATATTTCAATTTTTCACGGATGCCAGCCAAAGCGACAATCGCCAGGGCCCAGCCGGCGCCGCTGCCGAAGCCGAAGACGACGCTCTCGGCAAAGTTGTAGTTCCGCTCAACCATGAATAACGAACCGCCCAGAATGGCACAATTCACCGTGATCAATGGCAGGAAGATGCCGAGGGAATTGTAAAGCGCCGGGACGTAGCGGTCGAGCACCATCTCGAGAACCTGAACAATCGCGGCGATCACGCCGATATAGCAGATCAGGCCGATAAAGGTCAGGTCGGTGTCGGAGACACCGAGCCAGGAGAGCGCTCCGGGCTTGAGGAGAAACTGAAAGATCAGGTTGTTGGCCGGGACTGTAATCGTCTGGACCACGATCACGGCAACACCAAGACCGAAAGAGGTATCAACCTTCTTCGATACGGCCAGGAAGGTGCACATGCCGAGGAAAAAGGCGAGGGCCATGTTCTCAATGAAGATCGACTTGATCAGGAGACTGAGATAGTGCTCGAGCATCTAGTTCTCCTCCTCGACCTGGTCGGTTTTCCAGGTGCGCAGTGCCCAGATCAACAAACCAATGATGAAAAATGCGCTCGGCGGCAGCAGCATCAGGCCGTTGGGGAGGTACCAACCCCCTTCACTGGTAATTGGCAGTATGCTGAAACCCAACAACTTACCGGCACCGAGCAGCTCCCGGCAGAAAGCAACTACAATCAACACGATACTGTAACCAAGGCCGTTGCCGACCCCGTCGAGGAAACTGAGTCCGGGGGGGTTCTTCATGGCGAAGCCCTCAGCACGACCAAGGACGATGCAGTTGGTGATAATCAGACCGACGAACACTGACAGCTGCTTGCTGATACCGAACGCGTAGGCCTTGAGAAACTGGTCAACGATGATGACCAGGGTGGCAATAATCGTAATCTGGGCAATGATGCGGATGCTGCTCGGAATCTGCTTGCGGATCAGACTGACCGAGACGTTGGAGCCGGCGATAACGAAGGTGACCGCAAGCGACATGACAATCACGGTCTCCAGCTTGGAGGTCACCGCCAGGGCGGAACAGATGCCGAGGATTTGCAGCCCGATCGGATTTTTGTTAAACAGAGGATCGAGGAAAACATCTTTGGCACGGCTCATTGCTTCACCCCTTCTTCTTCCAGTTTGGCAAGAAACGTCCTGTAACCATTATTTCCCATCCAGTATTTGAGCAGGTCGCCAACGCCTCGGGCGGTCAGGGTCGCCCCGGACAGACCATCGACCTGGTAGACAGCCTGTTCCGACTCCCTGTCAACCATGCCTTTCAGGACTTCGATGCTGGTGTTGCCGGCTTCGTCGTAGATGCGCTTGCCTGACCACTGCTTCTTCCAATTTGGGTTGTCGATCTCTCCACCAAGGCCGGGAGTTTCACCGTGTTCGTAAAAGGCGAAGCCGACGACCGTGGTCAGGTCGGCATCGAGGGAGATAAAGCCGTACATCGTCGACCACAGCCCCTTGCCATAAACCGGCAGGATAACCTGCAGCATCGTGTCACCATCCATAACCAGGTAGATGTCCTGGTAACGGGAGTGTGCCTTGATGCCGGCCAGGTCCTGCCCCTCCGGAATGAGGAACCGGGTTTCAGGTTCCCGGGCGAGCGCACGGCTGTCAAAGGTTGAGACATCAAACTTCGAGGTAAATTCACCCGTCTGCAGATCAACGATGCGAGGCTGGATGTTGCTGAACTGCTCATCAAGCGAGCTGCCGGGATCGTAGAGCCCTGCCGCCTGCAGGATATTCTTCTTCTTTTCTTCAGCCTTGTTGCGTTCCTGTCGCTCACTCAACCCCACGGCTGCCGCGGAGACCAGGATGGAACAGACCACGCAGAGAAGGAAAGCAACGGTCATGATTTTTCCGGTACTATCCCTGGACATGCCTCAGCCTCCTCTTGACATGGACCTTGAGCACCATCTGATCGATCAACGGCGCAAAGACGTTGCCGAACAGGATGGCGAGCATCATTCCTTCCGGAAAGGCCGGGTTGACGACGCGAATCAGGATGCACATCATACCGATCAGGAAACCGTAGACCCATTGACCTTCCTCGGTCATGGCTCCGGACACCGGGTCGGTGGCCATGAAAACCAGGCCAAAGGCCAATCCGCCCAGCACCAGGTGCCAGTGCGGGCCAATCCCGAACATCGGGTTGGTACTGCTGCCGATCAAATTGAACATCAAGGAGAGGAGCACCACGCTACCAAGCCCGGACAGCATGATTCGCCACGAGCCGATACCTGAAAGAATCAGGACTGCAGCACCGAACAGGCAGGCCAGAGTCGAGGTTTCTCCCATCGATCCGGGGATCAGGCCGAAAAAGGCATCGAACCAGCTGGTCACACTCATGACCGCCTGCATGCCACCTTCGGCAGCATGACTGAGCGGCGTCGCCCGGCTGATCCCATCCACGGCGGTCCAGACCTTGTCGCCGGTAATCTGTGCCGGGTAGGCGAAGAACAGGAAGGCCCGCCCGGTGAGCGCCGGGTTGAGAAAGTTTTTGCCGGTCCCGCCGAAGATCTCCTTGCCGATAACAACCCCGAAGCTGATCCCCAAGGCCACCTGCCAGAGCGGCAAGGTCGGCGGGCAGATCAGCGGAAAGAGCGAACCGGTCACAAGAAAGCCTTCGTTGAGCTCGTGACGGCGGATAATGCAGAAGAGCGCCTCCCACAGTCCGCCAACGATGTTGGTGACCAGATAGATCGGTACGAACCAGGCTGCGCCAAGCAGCAGGTTGTCGACCATGCTGTTCGGGTTGCCGCTGTAACCGAGCAGACCAAGCAGAACACCACGCCAGCCCTCGACGCTGCCGCCGTTTAACTGCATGACGCTGTTGGCCTGGTAGCCGGTGTTCCACATCGCCATGAAGAAACATGGTACCAAGGCCAGCACCACGGTAATCATCACCCGCTTCAGGTCCATCGCATCCCTGACATGCGGAGCACCGCCGGTCACTTCACCAGGGGTGTAGGTAAAGGTGTCGATGGCTTCGTAGAGCGGGTAGAATTTCTCGAACTTGCCGCCATGGGTAAAGTGGGGATGCAGTTTGTCAAGGAGGTTGCGAAGCGCTTTCATTATCCCTCCTTCTCGATCTTCAGCAGAGCCTGCCGGAGATGGTAGCCATAGTCCATTTTCCCGGAGCAGACAAAGCTGCACAAAGCCAGGTCCTCCTCGTCGAGCTCCAGGCAGCCGAGTTCCTGGGCCAGGTCGGTGTCGAGCGTCAGCAGCGTACGAAGCAGCCAGGTGGCCTTGACATTGAGAGGCATAACCTTCTCGAAAGCACCGGTCGGCACCATGGCCCGCAGGCTGCCGTGGGTACTGGTCGTCATCGGCAGTTCGCGCCGCGGCAACAACGCTGAAGCAAACAGCTTCTTGACCGAAAACCTGTCAAAACCCGGCATGCACCAGCCCAGGAATTCGCGCTGGCCGCCCTCTTCAAGGACCGAGACCTGGTTGTGGTAGCGGCCGAGGAAATCGCGGGAATCTTTGGCGGTATACCCTGTCAGGACCGATCCGGAAATGACCCGGGGCTGTGCAGACTGCAGTTGCCCGGCCACCAGCTCGGAGAGACAGGCGCCCAGGCGAGTGCGAATCAATCTCGGACGGGCGACAGCCGGGCCTGCGAGGGAAATGACCCTTTCACTGAGGAGTCTGCCGGCCAGGAAAAGGTGGCCGATGGCGAGAACGTCCTGGTAGCCGATATGCCAGACCATGCGCTGCTGGTTGACATGTTCGAGAAAATGGATGTGGGTACCCACCAGGCCGGCAGGATGGCAGCCGGCAAATTCACTGACGGTGACCTCCTCCGGCGCAGAAATCCGCGCCTTAGGTGCTTTGCACAGATAGGTCTTGCCGGTCGTCAGGTGGCGAACGATTTTCAGGCCGGCCTCGAATTCAGTGGCCTTTGCCGCGATTACGACCTGCGGGTCCGCGGCCAACGGGTTGGTATCGATCGCGGTGACAAACAGCGCCGTCGGCCGTGTGCCCGGCAGCGGGACCTTGCTGTACGGCCGGGTCCGGAATGCAGGCCACAAACCGGCAGTGATCAGCCGCTGCTCAACTTCATTGTCGTCAAGTCGTTCAAGCTGATCAGCAGAGACCGCCGGAAAGGTTCTTTCGTCATCGCCGGAGACCTCTATCACCAGGGACCGGAAGATCCGCCGCTCGCCACGGTTGATGGCAACCACCTCGCCAGCCGCCGGCGCGCAATAGACGACCTCGGAATTTTTCTTGTCACTGAAGACGGGCTGGCCCAGCGCCACCCGGTCCCCTTCCTCGACCAGCAGGGTCGGCTTCATATCCTGGTAGTCACTGCCGACCAAAGCCACCAGTGAAATCGGCGGGCCGTCTTCAATGTGCATAGCCGGTGCGCCGCCAATCGGCAGATCAAGACCTTTCTTAATCTTGATCATGGTCACACCACCGTCTGCTTGTCAGAGAACTACCCATTGCTTGAAGCTTCCTCTTGGCTAGGAACGGACTGTATCGGTCGGGATTTCCGCCAACAGCCTTGTCGTTATTGATTTTTGAGGTTGTCTCATCATGGTACACCCGAACCCTGGAAGGGCCAGGAACATTCTATGTACGGCCTTGATTGCTGGCTGGTCAGTGTTCACCCTTGATATATTTTTCCAGTTGCCTGATGACGAAATCCTTTTTATCAATCGAGGCCTTGACCAGGTCGCCGATCGACACCATGCCAACCATCTCATCGCCATCCATGACCGGCAGGTGACGGCAACGGGTCTCGGTGACGATTGCCATGGCTTCGTCGACCAGGGTTTCCGGCTTGACAAAATAAATGTCCTTTGACATGACATCACGCACCTTGATCGTCAGGCAGGAATTGCTGCAAAACTCCAACTCGCGAGCATAATCTCGTTCGCTGAACATGCCAACCGGGTTCCCGCCTTGCATAACAACAAGGGCTCCGACATTGCTGTCTGCCATCATCTTCAGAGCTTCATAAATACTGGCGTCCGGCGTGATGCACAAGACCCCATGCCCTTTCCGATCAAGAATCTGTTTCACGCTCTCGAGCATATTCCCTCCCGTCGGGGACTTGGTTGTCTACAGTCTAGCAAAGAATTGCTTGAGTGAAAGCTCGGGACAGGTCCAACGCTTTAATGTTTATTGATTTTTGCCTGAATAGCCCCTGCCTCCCAAACAATCTCCAGCGCTTCACCCCCACGGCAAATAATGACGTTACAAGTTATATATAGGTGATAGCTTGAGAAAATTCAACGATAAAGCCAAACCTGGCGCAGGACTTTAGTGCGGAAAACCGGTTCTGCAAACTTTACCGGATCTTTACACATCCTTTAATCACTCCTTGGACAGCTCTGCTATACTTAATCCGAAACAAATTGAAAATTTTCCAACCTATCTCTGCACGACGGGAGGTCTTATGAGATCCAAACGAATTCTTTTCCTCTTCACCATCCTGCTGATTTTTGCCGCCAACGCCTTGGCTGATAAAACGATCCTGGCGGGGGGATGCTTCTGGTGCATGGAGTCTGATTTTGAAAAAGTGGTTGGCGTCGCGGACGTGGTGTCCGGATTTACCGGTGGCACGTTGCCAGACCCGACCTACAACGGCAATCATGAAGGGCACTACGAAGCGGTCGAAATCACCTATGATCCGAACCAGGTGAGCTACCGACAGTTGCTCGAATATTACTGGGTTAACATCGACCCCTTTGATGATCGCGGGCAATTCTGTGATAAAGGGCACAGCTACCTGGCGGCCATTTTTGTCGCCAATGCCGCAGAACGGAAAATAGCTGAGGAAACAAAGGCACAGGTTGTCGCGATGTTCCCCGACCAGACCGTGGTCACACCTATCCTGGACGTCTCAACCTTCTACCCGATCAAGGGCAGCGAAAGTTATCATCAGGATTATTACAAGAACAACCCGATTCGCTACAATGCGTACCGGTGGAACTGTGGTCGTGACCAGCGTTTGAGGTATATCTGGGGTGATAAAGCGACTCATTGAGCCATCAGTACGGTGGCCTCTGGCGGGTTGCAACTCGCCGGCCTTTAAACTTTATTGGAAATAAACAATCCGCTCCCGGAATCGTCCGAGCAGAAAAGCAAGCAATGCAGAAGTAATGGAACTATGAACGAAAGTTCAATTCAGAAGAGCATCCATCATGGCCCCTAAACTCAAACCCGACCTGCCTCGCTACACTCGGCGCTCTTTTCCACCCTATCGCTATCTGCCTTTCCAGAACGGAGCACAGCTTCCCCATCCACGCACCGACCCTGCCGGACACTCCTACAACGATGCAGAAGACTACCTGCCACACTTTGCACCTGAAGACTGGCGCGACTGCGAACCCTATCTGTATGGGATCGACCTGTTTAATCACGGTTACTGGTGGGAGGCCCACGAAGCCTTTGAGACGGTGTGGCTGGCTGCCGGGCAGAAAACGACGATGTGCGGCAGGTTCGTGCAAGGGTTGATCCAGTTATCAGGTGCCCATCTCAAGCGGTTCATTGGTGAAACGCGTAGTGCGCATTCTCTTACCAAGGCTGGCTGCGAAAAGCTTTCAGAAGCCGAAGGAATTTATCTCGGCATCAAAGTTGTGTCGCTTGTTGACGCAGTGAAGCGATGTCTACACGAAGATCGCGGGGAATTTCCACGGATTGAATTGTGCCTTTTAGGGGAGGGATAGAGGGTTGCATGATGTTCGAGTCCAACACGGTTTCCCAGTACGGACGAAGATGAGCAATGGGGAGATTCCATTGAAATTTTGTGTCTCAGAAGTCCTTAGGCAATTTATGACTTGTTGCTGGAATAACATCCGAGACAATGGACTAAAAGTGTCTTATTCACCAAGCAACTGACA